>NHBG02000006.1 GCA_002167855.2 Gammaproteobacteria bacterium TMED1 | reverse complement strand
CGGTCATATCAGTCAAGAAAACTGGAACGTACAGTTAAAAATGAATCCAGCATCTTTGGGTCAAATATCCCTTGAAATAGACTTCAGTGAGAGAGGGCTAGAGGGCCGATTCGCTGCTAGCGAGGAAGCCACTCGGCAATTACTTCAGGATACTCTCCCGCGTTTACGGCTCGCTCTGCGGGAAATTTTAGAGGGNGGNCATGGNTTGAAATTAGATNTTGGTNANTTTGATCANTCAAATGGGCANGNTAGNCCNGAGNNNCNNGCNNCNGCNNATGTNATTGANGAGNTAAACTTTGAAACAGAGGTNNTNGNGGGNCNNACACTNGATCCAGAGCTAAGCTCTATGGTTGGGTTGGATATACTCGTGTAATATTCTTGGACTAATCCGTAGGGTACGCGATTGATGAACTTTAGGAGTGGAAGATGACAGAAGCAGCGATAGAAGAAGAAGAAGAACAAAAGGGCGGTGGTCTAGTTAAGATCATTCTTATTGTGNTGGTTGTACTCCTTCTCATGGTGGCCACCGCGGTGGGGACCATGTTTGCGACTGGATTTTTTAGCGAACCAGAAGAAGGGCAAGATCCAGACGAAACACTGGAGGAGTTTGAGACAGAGATTGAGGAAACAGAAGGCGAGATTGAGGCCGCACCGGGCCCTATGACTGCAGAGATAGAGCAGAAATTTTTGATAAGTTACTATACTTTTGAGGAGGCGTTTACTGTAAACCTCAAAGGTTCGAAAAAGGTCATGCAGGCTAAATTAGGGGTCTCAACCTACTTCGATAAGGATACAATGTTCAATGCGGAAGAGGGCTCTGAGGGTTGGATAGTGCGACACTTGGTCGGAATTAGAGCTGCTATTGGACGAGTACTTAGAAATGTGACCGACGAAAAGATTAAGGGGGTTGGTGGTGAGGCTGAAGTATTAGAGGAAGTGAGGCTTGTTATTAATGAGCAACTGGAACGACATGAGAAGACAACTTCTGCTCCTATAGAAGAAGTGTACTTCACAGAACTTATTGTGCAGTAGAGGCTGATAAATAATGTCTGACACCAACGAGCCCTTATTAACACCAGATGAATTATCCGCAATTCAGGATATGGTTTCTAGTGGAGAGTTCGACGAAAAGCCATACAACACAGACGTTGTTGCTGAGAAATTCAGTATTGCACGTAATGAAGAAAATCTCGGAGTTAGTTATGGCTCCTTGACACAGATAAATGAAAGATTTCACCGATTTTTCAGGACAAGGCTACTTACCGAGCTCGACTATAATGCTAGGTTGTCGGTGGCTACGCCCCAATTGATGAAGTATTCCGAATATATAAGGACCGCTGAATCGCCTGCTTCGATTAATGTTACTGAGNTAGATCCTCTCAAAGGNGAAACACTGATTGTGATTCACCCGCAGGTGGTCTTCAGTTGCCTGGATAATTGGTATGGTGGACAGGCGCGTCCTCTCATTGTGGACGGGGAGAGGAATTTCACCGCNAATGAAAATGCCATNATTGATAGACTTTGTGAGCTGATGTTTACNTCTATGAAGGAGGCTTGGTCNCCTTATGTCGAGATTGATATNANTCTCGTNAATCGNGATATTAATCCACTTTTCGCAAACATCGCTGGTGATGAAGAGTCAGTGGTGGTTAATCGATTCTCGATTCGTCTAAGGGATGAAGAGATTCAGCCTTACATAGATATTGTATATACCTACCAAAGTTTAAATCTTCAGAGAGATATGTTGAGCAGNCGNATCCAAACTCAGGAAGCAGATCANAAGTGGTTAGAGCGACTGCATGCGTCGTTAAGTGAAATAGATTTTAGTATGTTTGTCAGCGGTGGTATGTTACAACTTAGTGTTGATCAGCTGATGAACCTTAAAGTAGGAGAGGTATTAGCCTTTAATCCCCCAGCCCTGGCTGAAGTCAGGGTGAATGATTTCCCGCTTTACAATGCTGAAGTCGGTGAGTCAGGTAAGAAGGTGGCTATTCAAGTCTTAGATAACGTTTTGGAAGAGGATAAATAGATGAGTGAAGAAGACACTCAAGCAGCGGAGACTTCTGAGGAAGAAACATCTTCCGTCTCTCTCGATGGTATTAATCAGAATGTTGTTAAATCGATTCCCATAACCCTCAATGTTGAAGTCGGGAAGACAAAGCTCAAATTAAAGGATTTGATGGCAGTAGCTCAGGGCACGGTCCTCGAGTTAGATCGCTCGGTCGGTGAGCTGATGGATATTAAAGTCAACAACTTTGTTATTGCAAAAGGCGAGGTCGTCACCGTAGAAAATAATAAACTAGGAATAAGAGTTCTGGAAATTGTTAGTCCAATGGAAAGAATCCGAGAAGGCTAGAAAGGTTTTTTGCATTGGACGGAATGAGTTCAGATTTATTCTTACGAGTNTTTGCATCGCTTGNATTCATCTTAATCGTATTAGGGGCTGTTTACTGGTGGCTTAAGACAAACGGTCCTAAAATAGGTTCGGAGGATAGATCTCAGCTGCAGCTTCTTAGCCGCGTACAAATTGATTCCCGCCATAAACTAGTCTTGGTCAAGGTAGATGGTATTCGGTTCCTGGTTGGNACATCACCGTCCGATATATCGATTACGCCTGTTGATCAGGCAAAGGCATCGGCGGATTTCAAGGAATATCTCGGGTCCCAGTTAGAGGAAGGTCAATAGTGATTGTCCAGTCTTCTCTGCCGCGCCATACTTAAAAAATTACTTAGCTACTTATATCAGCTGTTTCGATTCTCATAGTTCCTAAAGAGGTTCCACTAGTGTTCTCTAGTTGTTGAGGGTTCAATCGCAACATTGATTGCCGCTTTTACGTTCCTATACGGCATTTATCGTCACGAGTTTGCCGGTTTGAATAAAAAGGTGTGNTATCTCTNGTGAAGCCTGCTTTTAATTTGCTNTATGAATCGGCAATTTGTTTTTAACTATCGGCAACTGTCCACCGTAAAAAAAAACTAAACCAATCCCGATGTGACACCTTTTGCCACAAGTTGCCTAAAAAAGGCTGAAGTCTCTCAATTTCAGTAATCTCTCTAAAGTCAGCGATTAGTCCGACGACAATCAAGTTGTCGCTAATAGGCGGCCAGCGAATCAAGAAGGAGTACCTGCTTGGTCGCCTTAGCAAATAACTTATAATTGGAGGACTTAAAATGTCTATGATAGTTAACACAAACGTTAGCTCATTGACGGCACAACGATCTTTAGCTGAATCTAGTAATATGCTGGATCAGGCTATGGAGAGGCTTGCAACGGGCAGCAAAATAAACAGAGCGTCTGATGACGCAGCGGGACTTGCGATNGTTCAAAGAATGACCGCTCAAATTAATGGTCTTAATATGGCCATCAAAAATGCAAATGACGGTATTGCTATGACCCAATCAATTGAGGGTGCATTAGTAGAAGTATCGGACATGTTGCAAAGATTGCGTGAGCTGTCTGTCCAGGCGGCGAATGCTACAAATACAGATACTGATCGGGTTTTTATTCAAGAAGAGGTAAACCTCCTATTGGCTGAAATTTCGCGGGTATCTTCAAACACACGCTATAATGGCCAGTTAGTTCTAGACGGCACATTTCTGAATAAGCAACTTCAAGTTGGTACGGAAGGTGGTGAGGTAATCACTATGTCCGTGGATTCAGTGTCTGCTAACCAGCTCGGTTCTTATGCCATCACGGGTGATCGAATAGAGGCCCAGCTAGGTGACGGTGCTGGCGCGTATGCGAACATTACCGACGCTACCGATGATATCATTATTAACGGAAATAGCCTTTCTAAAACGATTGACGTTGCAGCAGCCGATTCGGCAAAAAACACTGCAGCCAAGATCAATGCTGTTTCTGGTGAAACTGGTGTGTCAGCAACGGCTAAAACGTACGCGTTTTTGAATAGTGAGTATGCGACTGATCAAACATACAGCCTATTGGTAAACAACGTCACCACAGGATCTTTTGTGATATCTAGATCAAATGTGACTGATGCTGTTGATAAGATTAATGCGATAAGCGGATCAACTGGTGTAAGTGCACAGTCCACTACCGACAATAAGGTACGTCTTTATGCTCAAGACGGGGCAGATATCCTAGTTGAGAATCAGACTGCAGGCCAAACAGCTCTCCGAATTCAGTCAGTGAGTCACGATGGTTCGAGCGTTCAGCCTTCACAGGTTTGGCATCGTGCGACGGCAGATATCACTGCTGGTGCTGGTGTGCAGCTGGGTGCAGGGGATGGAGATTATACTCTGGTTCAAACCTCTACTGGGCAGAAGTACGCGTTTTCCGTCTCCTCTAGTACTACCGGAGAGCCCACCGCTGCCGAATTGGAAGCAGATATAAACGGTATAACTGGAATTTCCGGATTCAAGGTTGCCGCTATCACTTCGAATTCTACTGATTACGCGGTAACGGCTACTGAGTCTTTCGGAGCTTTCGAGATCTACTTGGGTACCGATATTACTGATTCGACAAAAAAGCAAACATTCTCAGGTGTTGGGCACCACATTGAGCTCGCTGATGCTCTCATCGCTGACTCGGGTACATTGAGCTGGGTAATCACCAACGACACCACAGGTGAAAGCTATAACTTTAGCTTTACTGGTAGCGGAACGGGTTCGACTGCTGCAACTAATATTGCAGCCGCGCTCAATGCAGTGGATGGTCTAAGTGGGTTTAGTGCCTATGCCGACAAAACTACAGCCACTACTGTTCATATCCACGGCCCTGCCGACTTCGGAGCCTTTACACTCTCCGCAAGTGGTTCTGATATTACACCAACAGCATCCAACGTTACGGGAACACTTAATAATTATGATGTTCACCTTGCCGCTGGAGGCTCTAGTAATGATGCAGCAACTGTCCAGGGAACAATTTCGCTAAGCTCAAGCAAAACGTTCTCAGTGACGCAAAGTGCTGAGGAAACCAGTGCCGTAACGGATCCTGCGACTGCAACAGGTGGTCTTACCAACGATAACTACTTTGTTACCCAAGCGGCAACGCTTAGCACGGTATCAAATGTTGACCTGCGAACAACAGCAGGCGCTGGTGCGGCCATTACGGTCCTTGATGGCGCTATAGAGAAGATCTCTTCTATGAGAGCGGATTTGGGTGCAGTAGAGAATCGTCTCGAGCACACAGTCAGCAATCTAATGAATATTGCAGAAAATACTTCTGACTCTAGGTCTAGAATTAATGATGCAGACTATTCTCTCGAATCAGCTAATCTAGCGAAGGCGCAAGTGCTTCAGCAAGCGGGTACCGCGATGCTGTCACAAGCCAACGCCCGATCACAGTTGGTCCTCCAGCTCCTTCAATAACATAGGTTTATTTTAGGAGTTCGGAAAAGCCGGGGGTAACCCCGGCTTTACTTTTTTCGCGGCAGATTTTTCTTGAATCGTGGTGTCAATCATAATTCTCAGCGCTCCCTTGGTATCGGCGGTACCCATTAATTCCGGTAGGCGGTTACGAATTCGTAGTAACACTGGTGTTGAACATAACTTCTGATACTTTTTCAGCCAGGTGTATGTTTTGTTAAACCGTTCCTTTGGATGGTGAGTAAACATTGCAATTTGTTGAAACTCCGAGATCTCGCATTGTTTATTTCCCTTTAGCTCTCGTGAAGCAGAGATTAGCTGTTCTTCTCTAAGTACTCGCTCGATATATCCAACGGATAGCAAAGGTATACTTTTTTCTCTTCCTATTTTTGTGGGACCCTGATAATACGCAGCTAGGGCCATCAGCTTGCTCCCAAATCGCCGCTTCAATCTTGACAGATAGTCCGCTCCAGCATCTATGTTTTTGCATGGATCGAAAAGCTCGGAGCGTTCCTCAATGTTGAGTTCTTTTGCGGTTTGCGGCCACTTTATCTGCATTAAGCCCAAAGCGTCCGATGATGATTGGGCACGGGGGTTAAAACTACTTTCTACACTCGCCACAGCAGCAACGAAACTCGGTGCAAGCCCATACTTATCGGCAGAATTCTCGAAACATTTTCTGTAAGGAAAGTCATCGTCTGACGCGTTCGAAATATTTGTAAATAAAAGTAGGTGGGTAATGACGAATGCTTTCGTTTGATTATTCTTAAAAGACTTAAAAAAGTTACTGTTCATTTTTTTCTCGATTAGTGTCGGATTTTTGACAGAAAAATGAAATTAACAGCCCTATACCCCATAAACCATTGATTTATATGGGTTCTACTATTGGCCTTTAAATTGCATGAAAGACCTCATCAATAGAGCACNNTGCTTGTGTGCGAGAGAGCTTATGCAATTGAGTAGAAGAATTATAGAGAGCCGATTATGTAAAGGAGGATCCACTGTACTCCTTTTTTTGACGTGCTGCTTACCAACGCAAAACGTCTTGGGCGTCGAAGCACCTGCTCTCACGCTTATCACAGCGAACGAAGCTGGTTCAGAGTACGGGGTATCTCTCCAAATTCTTGTTTTGATGACAATGCTGAGCCTGATTCCGTCAATGGTTATTCTGATGACATCATTTACTCGGATCATTATTGTTCTGTCTCTTTTACGGCAAGCCCTGGGAGTGGGCTCCACACCACCGAATCAAGTGCTCGTTGGTATTGCTATTTTTCTTTCTTTTTTCGTTATGAAACCTGTTTTTGATCAGGTCTATGATTCGGCGTATCTGCCGGTTGAGGCAAATGAAATTTCTTTTCAGGAAGGTCTAGAGAAAGCTATGCCGCCGATAAAAAATTTCATGCTGAGTCAGGTTCGCGAGAAGGATTTACTAATGTTTATGGAGATGGCTGAAGAAGATCCTGTAGAGCACGAAGCAGACGTTCCGCTGGCTACGCTAATGCCTGCATTTATCACTTCTGAATTGAAGACTGCTTTTACGATCGGCTTCCTNATTTATATTCCCTTTCTGATTATCGATCTCGTCGTTGCCAGTGTACTCATGTCCATGGGGATGATGATGTTATCGCCAATGATGATTTCAATGCCTTTTAAACTTCTGTTATTTGTTCTCGTTGATGGATGGGGATTGATAACAGGATCTTTAGTTTCTACTTTCGGATGATCGACTAATGGATATAGGTTTCGTATTAGATATTGCTACTGAAGCTATTATGGTAATGATACTCGTAGCAGCGCCTATCCTTGGTGCAGCATTGGGAACTGGTTTGTTAATTGGTATTTTGCAAGCAGCAACCTCAATTCAGGAAATGACCCTGAGCTTCATACCTAAGTTGGCAGTCATGGTAATCGCGCTCATCATTTTTGGTGAATGGCAAATCGCTTTGCTCGTTGATTACTTTGAGATTATTTTTGAACGTGTCAGAACGATCACCTTTTAATCATGACACTTCTCATTGCTCATCTAGTCGAACTCCTTGGCCAATTTATTTGGCCTCTCGTTAGAGTGTCCGCTGTCTTATTAGCAGGACCTTTCTTTTCTCTAGCGGCCGTGAGTTTGCGTGTCCGGATTTCCATTATTCTCGTTTTGACCTGGATGATATACCCCTTGATTGAGGTACCAAATATTGATCCTTTTAGTTTTGGTGCTGTTACAGGTATTTTGCATGAGGTANTTGTAGGGGGTTTGATGGGTTTAACCTTACAGATAGTNATCGCTTCTCTAGTCGTTGGGGGGCAGGCAGTTGCTGGAAGTATGGGGTTAAGTATGGCNAATATGATCGACCCTAATTTCGGAAATGTTCCCACGATAGCTCAATTCTTTTTAATTATTGGTACGCTACTATTCTTGGCATTGGGTGGTCATTTAATAATCATCTCTCTACTTGTTGCGAGCTTTGAATTACTACCCATAGCATCCGGAATGTTTAGTACGGATATGATTTTGTCTTTAATCACTTGGTCCTCTCATATGTTTATCGGCGCGGCTATGATTGCTTTCCCGATTATGACGGGCCTCTTGCTCATAAACTCGTTACTTGGTTTAGTTTCGCGGGCGGCACCGAGTTTGAATGTGTTTGCAATTGGCTTCCCGGCCCTTATTCCGGTTGGTTTAGCGATGTTACTGATCACTATGGCTATTTGGCTTGAACATGTTGAAAACCTCTGGTTCTTAGGTTTCAACAGGATGACCGGAATTTTGCAGGGAGGCGGATAAGTGGCAGAAGATACTCCACAGGACGATAAAACAGAGGAACCTACTGCCCGACGTTTGGAAAAGGCTCGGGAGGATGGACAAGTACTTCGATCACAGGACCTCACAATTGCTGTAGTCACTTCCGGCTTTATTGCTACCCTCTATGCGGTGGGCTCTTTGCTGGGTCCTCAATATGTCGATATTTTAGCGCGAAGCTTTTCCTTTGAGCGTTACGAAGCGTTTGAAGTGAATCAAATGGTAGTTCAGCTCGCCAGCCAGATCATGGATGTCGGCATAGTAATTTCCCCTCTTTTTGCGGTCGCTGTTATTTTGGCAATCGCAGGTGCATGTGCCTTGGATGGTTTTGTTTTTTCTTGGAAAAGTATTGCGCCGAAGGCCTCGAAAATAAATCCAATTAGTGGAATAGCCCGGATATTTGGTTTGAGAGCACTGGTAGAACTTTTCAAAGCACTTATGAAGTTTCTTCTGGTAGCAGGAATCGGCGGCTTTTACATTTATTTAAATTTTAGCGATCTGATTGAGTTATCGAGATCTGACATTGTATCCGCGATTCATGGTGGGTTCTCAGTCGTACTACTTGGTGCCCTACTAACCAGTTTTGCTCTTGTCATAATCGCTGCGATTGACGTTCCCTATCAGCGCTTCGAGTTCATTAAGAAACTTCGCATGACTAAGCAAGAGATCAAGGATGAAATGAAAGAGCTGGAAGGGCAACCCGAGGTTAAGCAAAAGATAAAGCAAAAGCAAAGAGAGATGGCAGAGCAAAGAATGCTCCAAGATGTTCCCAAGGCAGATGTAATCATCACTAACCCGGAACATTTTGCGATAGCACTATCCTACGATCAGGAAAGTGAAGATGCACCAAAGGTTGTCGCGAAAGGTAAGGGTTTCCTTGCTGGAAAGATCCGTGAAATTGCTAGTGAGCACAAGATACAAATATTTGAGGCGCCTGTTTTAGCTAGGGCAATCTACTTTACAACAGAAATTGGAGCAGCTATTCCCGCTGCATTATATATGGCGGTAGCTCAGGTGATCGCCTATGTATTTAGTTTAAATGAGGTTGGGCTTGGAGTTAAGAAACCAACAAAACCAAAGCCTAAGGTGCCGAAGGAATTACAGTTTAATGAACTTGGTCAAAGACCCTTGGATAAGACTTGAGTGTTGAGGAGTTTTAGATGGACGAATACCTAAATTCGAATACGAAGCCTAGTGAGGAGGTCTCTGCCTTTGGTGAGCGAGATGCTAGTTATATTAACGAGGCCGCGCAGCGTTTGAGGCGTTCAGGAGATGTCGTGGTTATTGAGTCGCCGAACCATGCGCTTCGTGATCATTACGTCAAGCAAATTCTGTCGTTGAGCTTTTTACATCATCCTGGATTGACCGTTCATCGCTGCAAGAAGGAGCGGGATTCGATGGTCAACAGAATGAATCAAGTTTTGAATGCAAAAACGAGCGCTTCAGCAGATAAAAGAAATTTCAACCCCTCGGAAATTTGGCTACTCGATCTTCAAGGTAGTGAGGATTTTGACTTGCTGAAATTGGCACAAACTTTGGTCGGACAATTCGGCGAGGCCGGTATCTGTATGTTGGTAAGTTGCTCATCAGTAATTGCGGATAATCCGAGGTTCAAACGTTGGAGTAGTCGACTGAGCATCCCCGTTTGGAGGTTCGAGCTACCTGATACGAAAGCGATGAAGGCCTTTTTAGCTCAGGAATCGAGGATGGGTGCAGTTAACCAAGCCAGGCTGCTAGTTAATGAGCTAGAATCTTTAGATACGTTATCGCCGGATGCCAGTCAGGATGAAACTTCTTCTAAGTCTACTGCAGAAGAGGCCGTGAATGATATTATGAATAGTATTTCACAATTTAATACTGGATCTTCGATTCCCAAAAAAGTGTATGAGGAGCCGGATTTTATTATTAATCCAAAAGATCTTAAAGAATATCAAGATCAGCTTATCGCGGAGGCTTTGGAGGGTTCTGAAGACAGCGTAAAACCGGATCCGAAGTCGGTTGGAGTAAAATCAGAAGAACCTTCTTTGTATAAAATGTTTTTGCCAATAGGGTTTGGCTTTATTATCGTGATATTTGCTGCACTTGCGTTAATCAATGATTCCGAATTTGACTGGTTTGAGAAAGCTGCTGGAGATCTATCTGCATTCGTTAACCAGAAAACAAAAAGTCTTTTTTCCGAAGGAAAGTATCGTCAGGCTACCATATCCCAGAACGAGACTCCTGAGTTTACTTCGGGAGAAAAAAATGAATTTGGAAGTGAAAATCTAGTATCGCCCGAGTACCCAGAAGAAATTATTGAGATCTCAAAGTTAGAACAAGAGCCTAAGGTTGTGGAGGCAACTGCTGATCGGATGGACTTAGAGAGAGCTCCATCAATATTAATTCAGCCCGAAAGGACAGAGGAAGACAGTGCTTCAAATTCGCAAATAGAAGGTGCGGCAGAGGAATCCGAGGTTTTAGTTTTAAAAGAGGCCGAGGTTGAGCCACTTGTATCGGCAATAAGGGCATCGGATTATTACGCCCAGCTTGGGGCATTTAGCACAGAA
>NHBG02000013.1 GCA_002167855.2 Gammaproteobacteria bacterium TMED1 | reverse complement strand
TTGGTGCTATACCAATTGGTATTATTGCGGAAGTTTTTAATATTCAAACTGCACTTTTTTTTGGTTCACTTATGATGCTGGTGTCAACGTTTATTCTGGGTTTGTTTTATCCAGAAATTCGGAAGATTGATAAAGGGCATGGGTGACTGAAAAAAGTTCTCAGGCGCGATAGTCCCTCATATTCGTCTCTTAACAGGATCTGTTTGAGGTCTTCCATTCTTACCATTGCGTTTTCCGAAAACCGCGAAAGTATTTTTTTTCATTTTCCCATATAATCACACTCTCTTATGAGCTACTTATCAAGGTAATGACGGAATCGATTGAGGAGCTTGAGTTAAAAAAAGGCAGGTTAGTTGCAGAAATTAGTGAGGTCGAGCGGGAACTTGCGAATAGACGGGGCATTCCGCTGACGACGAAAGCACTGAAAGATAGCAGAGCCTATGCCTTTGATGCTTATTCTCCGATAAGTGAGAGGCTTGAAGGATGCGTGAATTCTCTTGCACGCTATGGGTTTTGTGTGGTGGATAACGTGATTCCTCGCGATCAGATTTGCGATCTAAAGCAAGAGGCTGAAAAAGCAGAAAAGCTGGTAGAGAAAAACAGTCGGCAGGTTGTTAATGGGTTGAAGGAAGGCAAGTCTCTTGACGAGCTTGCGAAGACCCCTGGTATAGAGCTTCGGCCGGTTCGCAGAGTCGGTTATAGTCCAAAGATCGTCAATGACATCGTTTGGTTGCCAAAGTATGCAAAGTTTCTTGCTCATCCATCAATCACGAGTATCGCACGCGCAGTTCTTGATGATCATTTGAAAATAGCGCAGTTGCATCTCCGGCATATTGCAGCAGCATCGGAGGATGGAGACCCGGGCGGTTTTTTTGGAATGGGTAGGTCGGACCTCAGAGATTGGCACACGGATTGGCCGCACGATCTGATGTCTTATGGAGCAGGTAATCCGCAGACTAATGTTGGTAGTGTCAGACAACCCTTTCCAGACGTTACGCTTGGTTTGACGATGATCTGGTTTCTGACGGATGTCGATGAGGACTCTGGTGCAACCTACGTTGTTCCGGGTTCGCATCGAGACCTGAGAAATCCTAGAGGCCCAAACGATGGCATGAGTGTTACGTCACCAGTTTCCGGCGACATGCAGGTGACGGCTAAGGCAGGATCGGTTTTTATTCAGGACTCTCGACTCTGGCATGCTTCTCCAATGCATAATACCGGCCAAAAACGAATTGCTGTTGTGAATCGCTGGAGTCCCTGGTGGATTGCCGTCGATGATTACGCTCCGGGAGGGGTTGTCAATACAGTCTGTCGACCCCTCTCGCAGGGAGAATACGATGCTCTGCCCGAAGATTTAAAACCAATGATGAGACATTTATGTCCTACTGAAAAAGATACGCTGCAACAATTGGCTTTAGATAAAGCTGAGGCAGCTAAAAAACAAGCTTTCTGGGGTTTCGATCTATTAGATAGTCACCCAGAGAAAGTTGCCTCCGCAAATAAGCATATTGAAGTTAAGATAAGAGCAGACTGACTCGTTTCATTAGTGGGATTTTAAGTTGTCGTATAATAAAAGAAAGAAGAGTGGTGTCATCGTGCAGAGAATTTTTGAGAGGTGTTAGTTCCGCCTTTAAATGGAACCATCATTCATCACGAGAATGTCGCCTCTAGGTTTGTACCATCAAGACTCGTCGACGTTTGGCTTCCCGAGGGCATTGATAAGAAATCAAAAGAGTCACTACCCGTAATTTATATGCAGGACGGCGAAATGATGTTTCGTTATCCTGAATCGTTGTTTGCTGGTAGCGATTATTTTTGGGATGTGGACAAGGCGATTACCCGATTAGTGAAAAATAACGAGATTAGGCCGCCTATTGTAGTGGCCGTAGCGTCAGCTCTAGATCGAAGCCATGAGAACTGGCAGAAAGATGCAAGGCGTGCGGAGTACATGCCCCAGAAGCCGGTGGAAGAAAATTTAAAGAGCCGCATGCAATCAGGTGAGGTTAGGCCGACTGATATTGGTGGGATCGAGGAGGAGGGCTATGTGATTTCGTCCGATAACTATTTGAAGTTTCTCGTTGATGAACTTAAGCCTTTCATTGATAAAACTTATCCAACACTAACGGGTCAAGTGGATACTTTTATTATGGGCTCTAGTATGGGTGGGTTGATCTCGGCATATGCTGTTGCTGAGTATTCAGAAGTTTACGGTGGTGCCGCGTGTCTGTCATCAGCATGGACAGCGATGGATGGTGCCACATCAGAATGGCATAATGATGTTATTGTAGAGTGGTTAAGCAGCCACTGGCCTACCGCAGGTCGAAATAGAGTTTATTTTGATTACGGGACAAAAGAGCTTGATGCGAAGTATGAGCCAGGCCAGAAAAAAATGGACGATGCATTGAGTAAGCATGGATTCGTAGAGGGCAAAGATTGGGTAACGCGTCGGTTTGTCGGGGCAGGTCACGGGCCAAAGGATTGGCGAGAGCGTGTCCATATTCCTCTTCGTTTTTTATTGGGTATTGATTAATATTTTGGTTCTACAATGCCTTAAGTTTCCGTGGATGAATGGCTTAGTGAAGCAATTCACTTAGAGGCATTATTTCTCACCTTGATTGCTTCAACTGAAATAAGAAGACGCACCTCCATATCAAAGCCCATGAACTTCGCGTAATCAATTCCGAAATCGTCTCGCATGATAGTGCCCTCTGCCGTAGCTCCACAGACCTGCTTTAATTTAAACGGGTGAAGCATGCATTTAGCGGTTTTTATCGCGAGCGTAAGTGGCTGAGTGATGCCCCTTAGCGTTAACTGACCTTTTACTTTTGTCGGGGCTTCATTAACGAAGTCTACTAGTTCTCCTTCAAAGATGGCGTTTGGATATTCTTCGACAGCAAACATATCATCCCGTTTTGCGTGGGCATTCATCTTTTGGTGCCCAAAATCTATCGTGCTCATATCCATGACGACCTTAACGCGACCCGTATTCAGCTCGGTATCAATCGTAATTTCCCCTTTGCTCGAATTAATCTTCCCTCGCCAGAGAGACAATCCACCCATATGATCTGCCTCAAATGACGGATAGGTATGGCTAGAGTCGATCTCATATGTCTCCAATTTTGCTTGTGTCTCTGTGCCGAGTAATAAAAGTAAACAGCAGAATATCGATGCACTAACTAGAGATGTTTGATGTTGCATTGGTATTATCCTTAACTGGTTCGTAAGCAGGTAAAGGGTGTTTTGATATTCCGCCTGTACCGACAAGTCTAACCTTCAGAGCTTTAGACGTCATACAAGTCCCTTTATAACCGGCGGTATTGTAAACAATTATCGCTTGCCTGCTATTATCAGGCAATCTAAGGCACAGGGACCTTAGTATATTATCGCAGGAGTTGTAAGGCGAGTTGTGGTGCTGCGTTAGCTTGTGCCAACATTGCGGTCCCGGTTTGTTGTAAGACTTGCGTTTTTGCTAACCGGGCGGCTTCGACAGCGAAGTCGGCGTCCTGGATTCTGGATCGTGCCGCAGCGGTAAACTCCGCAACATTCATTAAATTTGACACGGTGTATTCCAATCGATTCTGGAAGGCACCAAGTTCAGCCTTTTGTGCGCCGACTTGATCAATTGCTGTTGTAATGATGTTTAATGCACCGGAAGCATTGTTGACTAGGTCAACATCCTCTAGAGCCTCAGAGGATGCTTTGAATAAGGTTCTACCTGAACCTAAATCTGCGGGATCAATATTCGGACCGGATGTACCCGAGGCATTTAGAGGTGCGAAGGAAATTGATGTGCCATTATCAACTATATTGTTGGGTACCCAGATTGCAGTTTCCTCAAGCCATTCAAACGCCACGATGATGTCACTTTCTGAGATGCCTCCTGCCGCTTGAATGCTGTCATAAGCGTTTCCTTCGGCAGAAACAAGAGTTTCACCATTGTCGCCCGTAGTGACTGCCCAACCGCTCGAGTCAAGCAGTGAAGTCGTGGCTGAGGTATTGATGGAGACAGAGGTATTTCCTGTAGTAATAGAGACTTTGTCCTCGTCACTGAGTGATCCGTAAAGGTTCACTCGATACTCAGTTACGCCCGTATCATTATTTGTTTCTTCATGAGCACTATCGACGATGTAGGAGGATGCACTGTTACCAAAAGTAATAACATCACCTTGGGACAATTCAACGCTGCTAGCAGTCATGTAAACTGTAGCAATGTAGTCGGGAGCAAATTCACTGCTTACCGTCGATACAGTGCTGGCTGATAACTCACCGACCTGACTAAGAGTTTGAGAGCCTAAACCCAATTGCGAAGAGGTAATTGACCTAACCGAGAAGTTGATGCTATCGCCGTCGTTATAGCCGACTTGTATTTTCTTGTCGGCAAAGGAACCGTCAAGCACATTTTCATTATTGTATTGTGTAGTCGTCGCGACCCGGTCTATTTCATCGATCAAGGCTCTCGCTTCATTTTGTAGGTTCTGCTTGTCTGAGACACTGTTGGTACCATTGGATGCCTGTACTGCTAGCTCACGGATGCGCTGCAGCATATCAGTTACATCGTTGGAGGCGTTTTCAATAACTTTTACAAGCCCAAGACCATCATTGGCATTCTTTACGGCCATGTTAAGTCCACGAACTTGAGCAGTCATACTTTCTGCGATAGCAAAACCAGCGGCGTCATCTGCTGCAGAGTTAATTTTAAGACCTGTTGAAAGGCGCTCCATGGCAGTAGAGACTTCTTTACTGCTGGCATACAAAGAACGCTGGGCATTCATCGATGCGATATTGGTATTGACGATCATGCTCATTATTGACTCCTTTATGTCAAGTTAATGAGCTGATCCTTGGTCTTGTTGTAGACCCCTCTAAAGAAGTCCAAAGACAGCTAAATTTTCTGGCTTATTTTTGTCTACTATTTCCCTAAAGCGGCAAAACCTTGCCGTATTTAAGTATGATCGGATACTTTTGGAAGAACTTTAGGAAAAATGTGCATTTTTTTAGGCGATGTCTTGAACTCCATCAGACCCCTAGTGAAGTTCAAGACATTCGATCACCTGATGAGCTGCAAGGCGAGTTGCGGAGCCGCGTTAGCTTGTGCCAGCATTGCGATCCCGGTTTGTTGTAAAACCTGAGATTTCGCTAACCGCGCGGTTTCAACGGCAAAGTCGGCGTCCTGTATTCGAGATCGTGCTGCTGCAGTATGTTCAGCGACATTCATTAGATTTGATACGGTGTACTGTAGTCTATTCTGTAATGCCCCCAGTTCCGCCTTCTGCGCTGATACTTTATCGATCGCTACAGAGATTGTAGTGATGGCACCAGATGCTCCATTGATTAAATCCAAATTGGCGAACCTAGCACCTTGCGAGGGGTTGCCTTCTTGAGAGGCAGTGTTCGTATTGGCAATAGCATTCGAAGCTGAGGAGTTGGTGAGCGCTTCGCTTGTCTCATCGCCATTATTAGAAGCGGTACCTGAAGCAGTCCCGCCAATATCATAAATGGTCACGCTCCCTCTATCATCTGAATCGTCATCCTCCATGGAATCACTATGTGCACCGATGGCGAGAGTGCTCCCATCACCGCTGAGACTAACGCGCCAGGCGTTTACATAAGAGCTGTCCGCCGTTCCCTCACTGTCAATGGATTCGATTTGGCGCCATGACCCATTATTCCACTCATAGAGAGTTACCTTTCCGCTTCCATCGTCCTCTTGGGCACCAACGGCGATACGGTTGCCATCATCGCTAATATCCGCGTCCATACCAAAATATTCATTCCTATTTGTTCCGGCTAGACCCGCTCCGCGTTGAGCCCAGCTATCTCCATCCCAATCCAAAACCTTTACATACCCACTGTAGGGCGCACTGCCCTCCAAGCTGCCATAGTGTGATCCCACGATCATTGTGGACCCGTCGGCACTTAGCGCTAGTGATTTACCAAAATTTTCCCCATTATCCTCACCCTGAACGGAGTTACCACGCTGTGCCCAGTTGTTCCCATTCCAGTCGTAAACAGCGGCATGACCTATATTTTCCATCATGTCCCCATTGGAGTAATCATCTGAATAGGGTACGCTGACAGCAAGCGTGTCGCCATTATTCGCCAGCGATACGCGATGACCTAAATTATCGTAATCACTAATCCCTGCTATTGATACTCCCCGTTGAGACCAAGACGATCCGGTCCAATCATAAACTCGAACCTCACCATTATCGTTATCACCTGCGTAGGGTGCACTCGCTACAAAAGATTGCCCGTCTGCTGAGAGCGCGATCCTGTGTCCAAAACGCTCATTACTATTTTGACCCTCGACAGTATTACCGCGCTGCTGCCATTGAGCTCCGTCCCAATCAAAAACTTTAGTTCCCGTGCCTTGACTGGAGGAGGCGGCGAAAGAATTTCCATCATCACTGATCGAGACAGAGTAGCCGAACCGCTCTGATTCTTGTCCCTGGATTGCACTTCCACGCTGCTGCCATTGTGATCCGTCCCAATCGAGAACAAATACTTCACCTGCGCGTCCATTCGCATCTTTGGTACCAATCACTAGAGTATTTCCGTCTAAGCTCAGGTCTCTTGAGAGTAGCTGGTCGTTGTTTTCTCCCCAAATCTTATCCCCTCTTTGTGTGGTGATGCTGCCCCATACAGGTGCTTCCATCGATATTGAGGTTGGCGCAAGGGTATCCGGATCTGGACCACCCAAATTGAATACCGAGTCCATATCGTAGTGGTCGTTAAGTATCGACATTGTAGAGTCATCGAGGGCATCCAAGTAGATGTAAGTATCGCCATCTTCCTCGTAGTGGTAAAACTCGACAACTTGAGCCTGTCCTGATCCGCGCGTATCTGACTGTAATTGCAGAACGCTTCCTTCGGCGATATTGGAAACCCAGGCGGGAGCCGTATGATTATAAAAATCAATTTCGTAGTCGGAGTTACCATCACTGGGTTGGAGACCTGTCTCGTACCAGTCCGTATCATAAAGACTGTAATCTCCGCTACCATCAATAGTTCCCCAGAGTGTTCCAGAGCCAACATTGATTTGATCAGCTGATAAATCCCCGTCCAAATCAAAAGTATAAGTACTGCCTTCCTGAATCACGTTACTCACAGTAAAACTTTGGCCACCGATAGTGAGAGTTGCATTTTCCTGCAAGCCACCCTTTCCCTGAAGCTCGCTAAACGCATTGCCTTGCACGGTGATGGAGGCATTTCCACTATTGGAATTAACCACCCACCCAGTTTGAGAAAAGGACTGTAAAGAAGTTGGAATCTCACCAATGGAAGAGGGGCTAGTCATCGCGGATTTTAGCGCTGTTGAGGGTCCTGCCGTCGCTATCTCTGCTTCTGAAATGAGGCTTGAAATTGTAACGGACGCTATATCGTAACTGATAGTCTGCCCAGAATTTACTCCAACTTGGATATGACCTGAAAAAGATCCATCGAGCACCGAAAAGTTATTGTATTTTGTTGATGCTGCAATTCTATCTATTTCATGAGTAAGACTATTGAGCTCAGTTTGAAGGAAAGCTCGATCAGATTCAGAGTTCGTTCCATTAGAGGCTTGTATCGCCAGCTCTCGCATTCTTTGCAAGATATCCGTAACGTCGTTTGTCGCATTTTCGACGATACTGGTCATGGCTAAACCATCGTTCGCAAGTTTGACAGCAGTGTTCAGACCCCTGACCTGCGTAGTCATTCGCTCTGCGATGGCAAAGCCGGCCGCATCATCAGCGGCTGAATTGATTTTGACCCCAGTGGAGAGTCGTTCCATGGCCGTGGAGAGTTCCCGGCTACTGGCATGCAAAGAACGTTGAACATTCATTGCTCCAATATTTGTGTTTACGACAAAACTCATACTACGATCCCTTAAATAATCGTTGTACAAGCCAATCGTTTCCGCCTTTTTAGGACCCCTCCAAAGAAGTCAAAAAGATTAGCAATATANTCTAAACGGCATTTTCTTGCCGCATNTATCGGCAATTCCTTGCCGATANAGGTAAAGTCGGGCGCCTGAGAAATTTCTTTAGAGAAAAACCGATGTATTGATGAAATTATTTGATTCGCGTAGTAACTTTTGTTCTACCGAAATGTCATATTTGTCTGCTAATGAAACTATTGTTAACTATTTTTTCTTCTCTTTTTATCGCGTTTTTTCTCACTCAGACAGTTGCGCAGCAATCGCAGGTAATTTCTGGACCGTTTTTGGTCAGGGAAGGGGTTACGTTTGACCAAAATACCGATGAGCCTATCACTGGCGTTGTGCAAACATACTATGAGCATGGTCAGTTAGCGACAATTGAAAACTACAAGGATGGCAGACGAGATGGAATTTCAGAGATTTTTCATTACGAGAATGGAAACTGGCAACGTAGAGAAAACTATAAGGAGGGTATGAGAGATGGCCTCCAAGAGAAATTCTATGAAAATGGTCAGCTGCAGATAAAAGAAAATTTTATTGATGGTCAAAAAGATGGCTTACGCGAAGAGTTCCATAGTAATGGCCAACTGCGCAGTCGAGAGAGCTATAAGGATGGGGAGAGGACTGGCTTTCTTGAACAGTACAATGGCTTGGGACAATTGTTGTCTAAACAGTGCTTNCAGAAAGATAGGAAAGCGGAATCTTCGTTGTGTANCCCCTGATTCTATTCGGGCTNTATTCCGAATAGAGGTTTGTNCTNTCCCTNAGGNCAATAGGGGTCAGACGGTCNAATNCAATTTCNATATCATCTCCCATGAGCCAGGCAGCGTAAGTTATGTCACCAGTNCACCGGGGNTNCTGATTGTTCNCCAGACNAGTCTTTTTGANAATAGTACTGTANATATGTACACTATAANGAAGNTTNAGTCNTTNCTACTAGAAGGTCNAGATGCAGCTTAATTGGTTACAAGAGGAAGCNTCGGCTCTTTCGGANAGCTTTCCAGNAAAGATGGTTTTGTTTGACTGCGAAACAACTGGGGGTAGCGCGAAGTANCATAGAATTATCGAAGTTGGATTGATCGTTATTGAAAATGGNAAAATAGTAGAAACATGGCAGTCTTTTTGTGATCCTGAGCGTCCGCTTCCTACAACGATACAGACTCTCACAGGTATTAGCCCGGCTAACCTGTGTGGAGCACCTCTTTTTAGTGACATAGCAGATAAGTTATTACGGTTTTTAACAGAACGGGTGCTTGTCGCTCATAACGCGCGTTTTGACTACGGTTTTCTGAAGGCAGAGTTTGCGCGGGCTGGTATGAAATACAGCACTAAACCACTTTGTTCGGTAAAGTTTAGCCGGCTTATGTATCCGCAGTTTCCCCGCCATGGACTGAGTCAAATCATTAAAAGATTTAACTTCGATATCAAAAACCGTCATCGAGCTCTTGATGATGCAAAGGTTATTTATGATTTTTTTCTTGAGTCGTCAGTATTGTTGGGTAGCGAAGAGATATCATCTGCGTGTAAAAGTATTATGCAGACCAGTACGTTACCTGCTACGTTGAATGCAGGTGAAATTGACAAGCTGCCAAATAGGCCTGGAGTTTATTATTTCAGAGATAGAAAAGGAAAATTACTTTATGTAGGTAAAAGTGTAAATATTAAAGCTCGTGTATTAAGTCATTTTAGTCAGGATTCCCGGACCACAAATGATAGGCGTATCAATTCACAAATAGCTACGATAGAGTTTGATCGAACACCCTCGGATTTTGGCGCCCAGTTACTCGAAAGTACTCAGATCAAGTTACTTGAGCCACTATACAATCGGCGACTAAAACGAGCGAAGCAACTATTTCAGTTCCAGCAGAATAATGATTTTCGAGGCTACAGCAAGCTAGAGGTTATTCCTTTGTGTTCCCAACAGGAGGTGTCTGGAGTCGGTTTATTTAGGTCTCCACGACAAGCAAAGGAGGCACTACTAAAGTTGGCGGATGAATACTCTCTATGCCATCAGTTACTCGGGTTGGAGAAGACAACCAGAAAATTAGAGTCTAAACCTTGTTTTCGGACACAGTTAAATAAGTGTCGAGGNGCCTGTTGTGGGGACGAACCTGTTGTTGAATATAACGATCGTTTTAATCNTGCAATTGCAAAGTATCAACTAAAGATTTGGCCATGGGACTCNGCTATTTTGGTAGAAGAAAGGGATGCGAATGACAATGAACATTGCGTCTTTCATCTGATTGATCGCTGGTGCTATTTGTCTAAGATTAACAATGATCAGGAGCTATATGATGCTGGTTATNTACCAAAAGTTGGAAGGCTGCCCCTTGAGGAAAGTTTTAATCAGGATGTTAGGCACGTCCAGCACCCAATGGATCTTGATATTTATTTTATCCTTATTCGTTTTCTACTTCAGCCAAGTAAGTTACTTCTGAATAACCTGAAGATCGTTGTGCTAGAGCCTTATAGAGAGGGGCAGTGATCTATTCAAAAGGTCCAGTCCCTTGAATATAGGCCTCATATGCTTCTAAAACAGACATGTTTTGGTGCACGCGTTGTATACAATTTCTCCTAGCCTGATCATATCTTTGCATATCGCCCTGTATGGCTATCTCTGCTATTGCTAGCTCGCCTTCATACTCGCTAATCTTTTTTTCAACATAGCTTGATTCAATAGCAACGGGCACATCTTTGCATACCCTAGTGCCATACCAATCTTCCGGATCTCTTTGTCTAATACATTGCACGCGTCCGTTGCTTCTCTCGGTACACGTTGTTATTTCTCTATACTGTGTCTCGCAACTCTGGACTANCCGATAGCCTTGCTGAAGTATTTGTTGCTCATTGGCTAATAGTTGACGATAGTCATCGATGTAGCGTTCTTTATCACGTAGTTCTCGCGTCATTACTTTCTGAAGATTAGCATTGTCACAGACGAGATAGCTCTGCTCTACCTTGCTTAAAGAGTTAAACTCTTCATGAGACTTGGTTGATGCGCACGATGTTAATACACCGAGAAAAATAGGTATTAGTAGATAAATTGTTCGCATTGATAAGTACCATATTTTTTATCAGTAGATTTACTATTATGGGACCAGGAACACAAGTGTATCTTTATGTGCATATTATGAAACTGAGAACAAAGGGGCTTTTTTATCCTGGCCGATCCTTTTTTGTTGTGAATTTAATTCTGGTAAACATGAGCTCAGAATCAATCAAGGCAGATAATGATACTCTATCCAATAAGTTTCGAGGGCATGATAAAACGGAAGCGGCTACTATGATGACACCAAAAGAGGCAAAACAAAAAATGGAGAAAGAGAGTCAGGAGGCAAAAAACAATATTGCTCGAATCCCAATACCTCCCTTGAAGGGTGCCCTTACTCATTACAAAGACTTCCCTTCGAAGTTAATTCGTCCTCGTCCTGTCGATGTTTGGTTGCCTGAGGGGTACGATGCTAGTTCAAATAAACGTTACCCAGTTATCTATATGCATGATGGGCAGATGATATTTCATCATGCTGATTCTTCCCTTGCAGGAATGGATGTGTTCTGGAATCCCGATAAAGTGATGACTCGCTTGGTAAATAATAACGAAGTAAGGCCTGCGATTATTGTTTCGATCTGGATGGCAGATTGGACCGAAGGAGACCGAGGGCTTGAGTTAATGCCACAAAAGGCAGTGACTGACGAAGTGTGGAGAAATATGCAGGAGCAAAGCTCGAAATGGCGTGCGAAATCAGGTGTTGGAGCCCTCTCATCTGATAAGTATTTAAAATTTATCGTTACTGAACTTAAACCATTTGTTGATGGTACCTATCTTACGCTGATGGACCAACCCAATACCTTTATTATGGGCTCTAGTATGGGTGGCTTGATCTCTGCCTACGCGATCGCGGAATATCCCGATGTCTTTGGTGCTGCTGCTTGCCTGTCAACGGATTGGACCCAAGGTGATGGGGCTGTAGCGAGATGGTTTAGTGATCACTGGCCTGAGCCTGGCAGAAACCGTATTTACTATGATTATGGGACTGAAGGATTCGAAGCTTATTACGAGCCTTTTCAGCTTCAAATGAATGAAGTCCTGCGGGGAAAGGGCTTTATCGAAGGAAACGACTTCATGACTCAGCGTTTTGATGGTGCGGATCATTCTCCTAAGTCTTGGAATGCACGCCTGCATGTTCCACTAAAATTTTTATTGGGCAATAACTAGCTTTTCTGTCCTTCCTTGTAAGGAGTCATGTCCATTCCTGGATAACGTTGCCCCACTGCATCAATTGTTTCCTTTGTCCAATAGGCATTTCCTGGGGCTGCAAAACCAAGTACAGTTCTTTGCAAAACACTGAGCTGTTCCAGGTAGCGAGTTGGCATGCCATACATTTTTGGGGCTATTGATTGCCAATTGACCCACTCCGCATCTCGATGTCGCCAAACATGATGATGGGTATATCTGACTTTACCAAGGGCGGCAGGTGTGCCTCGGTGCCACGCGTTCAGCCCGTAGAGGATGCACGTACCTGGTTTGTAGTAGACAGGCTTCTCTTCCTCATACAACCGATCAATATTTTCTTTTGATCTTGGGCTTGGATTATCCCGACTGCCATTGACAGCGTTGAATCCTGGCGGATTGAATCGTTTGGGATCGTAGCTTGTGAGTTCTCCTGGGAGAGCCTTGGCAAAGTGCGTTGCCCCGCCACATTCATCGACGTCACTATAGTAGCAGAGACATGCGATGGCTTCGGGTGACGTAGTTAGAGGAGGAACTAGTAGCGTATTGTTACCGTAATCCACGTGAAGCTCCTGATCTCCGGTGATATGGCCATGATTTGGATCTCCAGGTTTATCTATTTGAGCGCCATATTTAGCGATGATATGAGATTGACTCAGGCGAAGATTCATCTCTTCCGTATTCATAAGCTGGGCGACTAACGCGAGTGCTCGGGGGTGAATTGTCATCTGGTTAGCGGCAGCATCAGGTCCTCTGTCATCAGTGCCTCCTTTGTCCTCGAAGAAGGGCATTTGAGTGAAGGACTGATGTTTTTCTATTACATTCTCAGCAGGATGCAGAATCGCTGCTTCCTTTGATGCTTGTGCGATGGTGTCTTCTGGCCAGAGGCCGGTGACGACAATAAAGCCATCCTCACGAAACTGAGAAAGCTGTTTCTCATTCAGTAATGGACTCTCCGGAGACAACTTTTCCGGATGCCACCAGTCTTTATATTCCAATTCCCGATAGGGATTCGGAAGAGTATTTCTTACCATAAAACTTCCCCATAACAGATTTTACAGACCGCACTTGTTGTTATCTTTCACCATCAAGTGTGCTCATGAGCTCTCTTCGAATAATAGTATCCCACAACTATTATTGTAATCGAACTATTAGGTATTGCTTATGATTTGCTCGAGCACTGTTCCTTATTCTGAATATTATCACTAGGCTTTTGGTGGAAGGAGCCTTTGTTGTCTTAAAGACCGTAAACAAAACTCTAGAACTATAAGCAATATAAAAAAAGAAATTTAAAGGCTTTGCGCAGCGCTTTTATGGTTTTCGTTGGTTATCGCTATCAACAGCATTGACTGATGTTCATATAGATAGAGCTCCCAAAATTGAGAGTTAGAGATTTTCACATGCTAATACATTCAAATCGAATTGTTGGCGCGGAGGGACCAGTGACTACTGCTACTTTATTGTGGCGTAATTCGGACGCTTTGCATTCTGGGATTAAACCGACTCCTGGAAACCCACTGGAACATAATCCCCACTAGATTCTTAGCTTTCTCGTACTGGTATCAGAACTCTACTTAATGGTAGTTTGATCCCGTTACAAGTATCACTAATCAAATCAAGCAAGATAATTTCGAATTTTTCTTCTGAATTTGAGATAATTTCCAATAGTAATTATTTATCGATATATTCCTGGTGCAAAAAATAGAGATCAGTAAGGAGGTTTGTTCTAATGCAGCCGATTCGATTGGGTATAATGGGCTTTGGACGTGTTGGGCGTCAGCTATATCAGTTAGCCGTTCAGGATGAGAGGTTTGAAGTAGTAGCAATATCTGATATCGGGAGTCCTGGAATATTGCACAATCTTCTAACTAAAACGGACCATGACCTCGATGTTAAGCTGGAAAATAACCACTTGGTAAGTGAAAGAGGACGAACCCGTTTGATGTCGGTTGATAGACCAACCGAAACTCCTTGGGATGTATTCGATGTAGACGTTGTGATCGAAGCAACGGGACGTTTCCGCTCATTAGCTGATCTGACTGCACATATTGAAAACGGGGCACCCCGCGTAGTCCTTTCTGCATTGCCAGAGGAAGAAGTAGATCGAGTCATTCTGTATGGTGTCAACGAGGCAGATGCAGAATCCGGTGATCAAATTATATCTGCTGGTTCTGCATCGACTTCAGCGACCGCTTTAGTCCTAAAAATAATTACAGATGCATTTCCCGTTGAACAAGCAACTATGACATCGGTACACGCTTACACCAGTGACCAAAGCTTACAAGATTATGCCGGCCCAGATTATCGGCGTAGCAGATCTGGCGCTGAAAATATAATCCCTAACGCTACTCCCGCGCTTCATTGGGTTCAACAGGTTCTGCCTGTGTTAGATGGTAAATTGAGCGCCTATGCCCTCAATGTGCCGGTTCAGGTGGGCTCGATGCTGGATCTTACGATAGCCTTTAGCGAACCAGATATTGATGTTAACTCTTTCAATCAGTTATTTATCTCTGCTGAGAAAGAGAGGCCTGCATTATTAAAAACGACTGGCGACCCCATTGTTTCATCAGATGTCAAAGGAATATCCCAAAGTTTGTTAGTCGATTTGCTAGGAACTATGAAGGCGGGCAATCGAATGATGAAGATGCTCGCATGGCATGAAACACTTGGACACTCAAAACGAATCTTAGATGTTGTTGGCGTTTATGCCGATATGGGTAATGACACAAAGAAGGAGGCTTCTTAACATGCGGATTGCTATAAATGGATTTGGTCGTATTGGGAGAGCCGTATTTCGAATTGCGGAGGCTAATGACGATATCGAGATTGTTGCCGTTAACGACTTATTTGATAACGACGCGCTTCGTTATCTCCTTATGTACGATACCGTCATGGGGCGTTTTGAGGGCAATGTCGATATAGAGGATAATCAAATGGTTACACCACGCTCAAGGGTAACTATGTTTGCGGAAAGGGATCCTGCAAATCTGCCATGGGGTGATTTAGGTATTGATGCGGTAGTGGAATCGACAGGCGTATTTCGAAGTCGAGATGAGGTTGGCAAGCATATTAAAGCAGGTGCCGCCCGTGCATTGCTTACGGTTCCGGCAAAAGATGAGATTGACTACACGGTAGTTCTTGGGGTTAATGAAGATGGACTGTCTGCTGATCACCAGATAATTTCAAATGCCAGTTGCACGACAAATTGTCTGGCGCCAGTCGCAAAGGTGTTGAACGATGAATTCGGAATTCGGGAAGGGGTTATCAACACTGTGCATGCGTACACGAATGATCAGAGCTTAGCAGATGTGCCGCACTCGGATTGGCGAAGGAGTCGCGCAGCGGCGGAAAACATTATTCCCACTTCAACTGGCGCTGCCAAAGCCGTCGGAGAGGTGCTACCTGAATTAAAGGGAAAACTGGATGGTATTGCATCCCGTGTCCCAGTTCCTGATGGGTCAGTGGTCGATTTGTTTGTTGAATTGGAGACTGAAGTCGACGTTGGTCGAGTTCACCAGGCAATGCAAGCAGCGGCGGCCTCGGATCGGATGCGGGGCGTACTTGAGTTTACGCAAGAACCTATCGTTTCCTCCGATATTATCGGAAATCCCCACTCATCAATCTATGACGCTTCTTTTACTCAGGTGTCGGGTAAGAAATTTCTCAAAGCACTAAGTTGGTACGATAACGAATGGGGTTATTCTAATCGGGTGTGCGATGTGCTCAGAATGATGTCGAGTCTTTAGATTTTGTTTTGAGTCAATTTTTGACCGGATTCGAGCAAGGTGCCAGTAATCCACCGATAGCGAAGTCGATATAGTCGTTGAAATAGATTTCCTGCGAAACCTTGCTCCACTCTATTAACAGAGTTCTCTGAACGCGCGTTCGGGCCCAGTGCCCAACCATTACTTCAGAGAAAAGGAATTTTACCCGCTGTTTTAAAGCAGCCTCGGGCAGGTCTTTTAGGCGTTTATTCAAAGTTTCATAAAGTAGGTCAAAATGGGGTGCATAGATTTTTTTAAGAGCACTCCGATAGTTCTCATGTGAACCGGTACTTATTTCGAAACAAAATGAGGTAGCATCGACGCCCCATCTTTCCTCGAATAATATCCTCCTATCAGGCCAGAGTGCCGTCTCAAGAATTTCCCGTAGACTAGGATCTTGAGATAAAAGCACGTTTAGCTCAGCAAACGCGGGTTGCCAAATCTTTTTCTGCAAAAAGTCAATAATTGCTTGGATTAAGCCATCTTTATTGCAGAAATGGTAGTGTACAGCCCCAGTGTTGGAACATCCCGCCGCGGTATTAATACTTCTCAGTGTAACAGCATCAATACCATCTTCTGAAAACATGGCCATTGCGGTCATAAGTATCCGATGCCGCGTATCTTCTGTTTTAATCACCTGTTTAGACCGAGAGCTAGCTCTCCTTAGCTTATAAAATTCTATTTTTATAGAAAAAATAGATCATTGGTTTAAATCGATTGATTTAATGAAAGCACCATGATAAAAATCGCACGTTGCTCCTATCCCCCTATCTTTAGGAGTAGCATAACCCTGGCGGGTAAGACCGTCAGGGTTTCCTTAATACTATTAAAACGCGGACTTTTATTCCATACGACACAACTTTTCTTTGTACGTTGTCAACTTTCGACAATCCTTTGGTTTAAACTAATTGCAATTTTTTGGTTTTGATTTGATGCGCTATTTAGCAAAAACTGTGGACAATAATCCAAAATTCGATCGTCTCGTAAGAGATTTTATATCACGAGGATTTGATATTCCGGGTCCCAAGAGTCTGGATGTTTAGGCCGAATTTCACTGTTTGATATATTAAAATAAGGAGAATCTCTGCCGAGAGGAGCAGAATGTTTCAACCGCCGTCGAGCCAGAAGCGATTTCTATAATCAAGTCGCCAGAGCTGGATGATGCCTTAGTTTGTATCTCCCATGATTACAAAGAGCTACAGCTGGGTTTGTCGTTACTTCTGAAGCAATTAGCGCCTCGCACCTGGGTTTCTTTGGTATCGGGAGGATTAAATCCCTCGCTGATTAAAAATTATGAAATTAAAAGGGGGTATTATGGGTCCGCTTGAAGGCATCAAAGTACTCGATCTTTCTGCAATGGTATCTGGTCCAGTTGCAGCAACAATTCTAGCTGATCAGGGTGCAGAGGTTATCAAGGTAGAGCCCATAGTAGGTGAGCAGATGCGTCATATGGGGAAGCCCTTTAATGGTGTGCCCCCAACTTTCTACTCTTGTAATAGGGGGAAAAAATCCTTAGCTATTGATCTTAAATCAATTAAGGGGAAGTCTATCCTGGAACGGTTAATTAAGGTAAATGACGTGTTAATCCAGAACTTTCGTCCAGGGGCTATGAGTCGTATGGGCTTTGGAGAGGATACCGTTAGGGAGATCAACCAGAGGATAATTTATGTTTCGATCAGTGGTTTTGGCGATAACGGGCCTTATGCACATCAGCGCGTTTATGATCCTGTTATTCAGGCATTGTCCGGTGCCACTGACATTCAAGCAGATAAGAAAGCAGCTCGCCCAAAGATGTTTCGAGTGATTGTTGCAGATAAAGTTACCGCTTTAAGCGCAGCGCAAGCAATCACTGCTGCCTTATTGGCGCGAGAGAGGTCGGGTAAGGGGCAGCACATCCAGTTGTCAATGCTTGATGCAATGATTGCTTTTTTATGGCCAGAAGGGATGTCTGGCTTAGTTTATGCTGATAGTGAATTTGATCCGGCCAAAGCCACCGGGGCGATGGATCTTGTTTACGAAACTCAGGATGGTTTTATCACGGCCGGTGCCGTAACCGATGCCCAGTGGCAGGGGATGTGCAGAGCACTTAATAGTAACGAACTTATGAATGATGAGCGCTTCTTCACATCACTTGATCGCATTCGTTATGCAGATATTAGAAAAGAGATAACTGCAAGAGAGATAGAGGGTTGGAAAACCGATGATATTTTACATCGGCTAGACTCGGAAGGGGTGCCAAGTGCTCCCTTACTAAAGCGGACAGAATTACTAGATCATGAACAGATCCTCGCGAATGATACTGTTCTACGAACAAAGATCGATGGCTTTGGTGAGGTGCGGCAGGCAAGCCCTCCCGCGAGATTCAGTGAAACCAATTCGGAAATAAAAGGACCTGCTCCAAAATTGGGTGAGCACACCGACGAAATTCTTGTTTCCCTTGGTTTTAGTGATGGTGATTGCCAAGCGTTAAGAAACGAGGGGGTTATCCTATGACAAGTTGTTCTAACAAACATTACTATTTATACTTTGAGGTTTAGAACGTTGAACGAACTCAAAGAATTCTATTAGGCATCTAGAAGTTTTAGTTTGTTGCGAGAGTGGCGGAATTGGTAGACGCGCTGGATTTAGGTTCCAGTATCGAAAGATGTGAGAGTTCGAGTCTCTCCTTTCGCACCATCTAACCTATTGAAAGATTTAGGTTTTTTGTTATGAAAAAATATCTGCGCAGGGTTTGCGCAGAGTTTTATTTTATCGTTGCCCAGATTTTTGCCTGTGCAGCGCTTTTATCTGCATCAATCCAACGAGCATAAGTGCGTAAAAATCCCTCCAGTGAATGCCCTATTACGTGATCGTGCCTCGAGTTTCTTTGAAGGTAATTGTTGTTTTAATGATTTCGTTTGGAATATCGCTTCTCCAAGTGCAAAATTAGGTGTTTACGGTCAGGAACTAGTTAGATGTCAGTCGATATCGCCCAGGATGGGATTGAATTGGGCATTGTCACCCGCGACGCCGGACCCATGCTCGAGTTTTATCGGGATATCCTTGGGCTCGAGTTCGAAAGAGAGGTGCCTATGGCCAATGGCGTGCACCAGACTCGTCTGAAATGTGGACCAAATATTATCAAGCTTATTGTTTATGCGAAACACCCCCCGAAAGTTGATGCACCCCCGGGTGGCATAGTGGGGGCTACGGGCTATCGCTATTGGACAATTGCCATCAATAATCTGGATGAGGCGATTGCGACCTGTGAGGCAGCGGGTTGCAAAATACCTGTGCCGGTCATGGCGATACACGACGGCATCAGGGTTGCCATGGTGGAAGACCCTGACGGCAACTGGGTTAATCTTATTCAACGGTAGCTTTAGTCTTGATCCTGATTATTCGGGGCAAAGGTCACTCGCGCATTCCTGACAAATGCCATGGGAGATAACGGTGCCGGAAGTTTTGCGCATGGTTGCGCATAAATGTGGAACTTCCAGTAATCCCCGGCAACAATCGTTATTAACTCCTAACCGTAAGATGTTCAAAAAAGTTAAATATTCGCTGCTAGGCGTTGCATAGAAGACCCCATTGAAAGTTCGAGTTTCTCCTTTTGAACCAAATAACCTAAAGTTCCAGATAGATTGCTCGTTATGTAATTTTTTTGGACAGCCTTCTATTTTATCGTGTCTCAGGTTTGTTCTTACCCTGTGCTGTTGTCCACTTCTTATATTTTTCTGGCAGCTCCATCAATAATCGGGATTTGCTTGCAAATCTACAAATCGCCGGTAAAGTCCAGCTTTGTCCGCCATTAGTTCTTTATGACTGCCTTGTTCCAGAACTTCACCATCCTGAAGAAATAGGATTTTTGTAGCCTGTCGTATAGTAGAAAGGCGATGGGCAATAACAATAACAAGACGTCCTTCTGCGGCCTGTTTTAGGGAATTAACGAGGGCATTCTCTGTGTCTGGGTCCAGGGCTGCTGTGGGTTCATCGAGAATAAGGATACGCGTGTCGCGCACCAGCCCACGCGCGATGCAAAGCCGCTGTTGCTGTCCTACCGAGAGGGTGTTCCCGCCTTTACCGAGAACAGTATCTAGGCGCTCTGGTAATTCTTGGATAAATTCCCAAGCACCTGCTGTTCTCAGTGAGTGGATCATCTGGGCTTCGCTTGCGTGTGGATTAGCTATTAGTAGGTTGTCACGGATTGAGTCAGAGAACAGAATATGCTCCTGAAAAACATAAGAAACTTGGTTGCGAAGCCAGTCGGTGTTCATCTTCGCAATATCTTTTCCATCAAAAAAGACTTGGCCCTCGGTGGGTTTCAGAAACCCCGGTAACATGTAGCCGAGACTTGTTTTTCCTGCTCCAGTCGGACCTACTATGGCAATCAGCTCGCCAATTTTGAGTTCGACATTAATATTTCGCAAAGCCCAGTTTCCGTCGGTGTACCGAAAGCTGATCTCTTTTAACTTTATAGATGTACTGAAGTCTTTATCCGGCTTTTCATCCCGATTGAGATCTTCTGTAGAAAAGTCGATAAAGAAGAATACGCGACGCGCAGCCGCTACGTTTGTTTGAAGATCAATCCAGAACTTACCCAGAGTCATACAGCTCATTCCAAGCGAGAAAAATATGCCGAACATTACCGAAAAGTCACCAGCAGACATGGTGCCCGAGATAATTCCATCGGTAATGTATATCGCCACATAGAGGCCCACAGCAATGACCAACCCGTAGCCTATTGCAAATAAGGACATCTCGAAGAGGAATGCAGCCAGAAAGTGTTTGTAGGATTCTGAACTTTTTTTACTGAAACGTTCTTTTTCCTGATCCATGCCGCTCAGACTCTGTATGGCGCCGATGTTGTCGATACTTTCCTCCATGGCGTTAGTGGTTGCCGCTCCTGATGCTCTACTTCTCTGATTAATTCGTCTCGCAAACCCCGACATAGGCAGCGTGACCACCAGAGTTAAAGGCGCCATCAGTGCTGCGATCCAGACAAGCTCAGGTGCTACAGCACCATAACTATATTGCATGAGTCCCACATTGATAACGATAGACAGCGCTGTTATGAAGGGGATAAAGGATAGTTTGTAGCAGATCTCCGGTATCATAGGAGTGTCATACATGACCCGATAAATAGAATCACCAATACGATGGTCATCAAGTGTCTGCATCGAGAGCCTAGTCAATTGCTTGAACAAACAGGTGCGTAAACGGTTGGCAATGTTTTGGCTTAGTCTGATGGTGACCATCATCTCAGTTATGCCAAGGAGCCCCCCTGCTGTGCTGCCGCCACCACTAAGTGCAGCTTCTGATTGAGTGGCATTATCCTGTCCCTGTGTAAAGTTCATGCGGACTCCAGTGCCACCACCTATGACACCGAAAAGCGTAATGAGAACTGCAAGGAGAACGACTATACTGCCCATGATTTCCATGGGTCCCATGGGTGCATAAATTGCAAGTAAAGGGTCCATAAAAGGAGGGAAGGTTACTTCCGTCTCCCCAAATGGTTTTTGCAGCAGGACCTGATCAATGATAATTTTTCCCAGCCAGGGAACTAACAAAATAGGGAAAATGGCGATGGTTCCCAGAAGAAACTTTACTGCAAAAAGTATCTTGACATCGCGGAGCAATCTAAAAGACCGTCCCATGAGCACCAGAGCTTCTAGGGAAGATATTTCTGTATTGATATCTACTCGATCATCAAATCTCTGGTTACTGTCCGCGCTCGCTCGTTCATTCATAGTTTTAGTTTGCCGGGTTACTCGCGCCATCAATCTCCGTTTCAACGAAACCCCTGTAATGGCCATTTTCTCGATTCATGAGTTCCTTATGGGAGCCAAGTTCACGAATAGTGCCGTTTTCCATGAAGGCAATTTGATCCGCGGTTCGAATAGTGGAAAGCCGGTGGGTGACCAAAAAAACTACTCTGTTCTTTCCCCAGTCTCGTAGATTAGACAGCACTTCATGCTCAGTAACGGCATCGAGTGATGCTGTGGGTTCGTCGAGTATCAGAATAGGTGTACCCCGAAGAATAGCTCTTGCGATAGATAGTCTCTGGCGCTGACCGGAGGAGAGTTTACTGCCTCTCTCACCAAGCTCTGTGTCATAGCCTCGATCCATTTCGATGATGAAATCATGCGCACAGGCAACTCGAGCAGCTGCCGTGATCTCTTCTCGGGTTTTCTCGGGGAAACCAAAAGCAATATTTTCTGCAATAGTTCTGGTGAATAGGATGTTTTTCTGCAGTGCAATTGCCACATTTTTGCGAAGCTCGGTAATGCTTAATTGACTAATATCGGTGTCATTAATCATTACCACGCCTTTATCTGGATCGTAGAGGCGTAATAACAGGGACATTAGTGTAGATTTTCCGGTACCGGTACTACCAACGATAGCCGTGATCGTGCCCACCTCGGACACAAGATTGATGTTTTTTAAAATGCGCTGCAAGCTAGCGTTGTAAGAAAAATTAACCTCATGCCATGCTATCTTTTGGACTATCGCTGGAAAGGCGGCCGGTTCGACTATTTCTTTCACTTCGGGTTCAAGATCCAAAAGGAAGAAAGCACGCTTTAAACCGATAATTAGATCCTGTCCAACACCCCAGTAATCAACGAGATCCCGAAGGTTGCGTAAGATATTATTCGACTGTGCCGAAGCTGCCTGATAAGCACCTAGATTCCAAATAACAAACCCCACTATTGCCACTGTGCCACCGAGATAGGTTGCTTGCTCTGTAATTGTCCAGTTTGCCATAAAATATTGCATCACAAGTGTTGCCATCATTAGTGCCACAGTAACACCGACCTGAAGTGCAGCTATACGTAATCGCAGATGAAAAGCGGCATCCAGCGCATTTTTTGAGTCTGAGATGAAGCGATCCAGAACTTGCTTTTCGGCACGACTGGATTTAATGATCTTGATTCCAGTAAAGACCTCTTGAACACGCGATGTTAGGTCACTATTGGTTCGCCTTGCTCGACGCGACCAGCGACGAATGGCAGGGGTAAGAATATAAAAAAGGTACACTATCGGTATGGATGTAAGCAGGCAGACAAGCCCGAGCAGAGGGTTGAAACCTGTAATGACGACAATAGCGAAGAGCAACCATAAGACTGCTCGAGTCGGAGAAAGAACGAGCACTAGAAAAACGTTGGTAATAGTGGCGCTGTCTTGGTATATCCGGTACATCGCATCACCAGTCCTTGCATCATTGTGATATTTAAGAGAGAGGTGTTCAGCTCTTTCCATCATAACTATGCGTAGAGTTTGATTGATACGCGCGTATATCCAAGTCATGTACCAAAAACCACCCGCATACAAGGCTAAACTGAAGATGGCTAGCAAGCCCGCCCATACAAGGCAGTGGTTACGCAATGTTTTTCTCTGCATCTCAGTGAGTAGTTCCCCTTCAACGCCTGTAGAAATGTAAGATGAGTCTAGGAAAAGTAAACGGGCTTGAAAATTAGTGATTGGTTCTCCAACAAGAACGCCGTTATTAAATAAATCCAAACCGATAATTGGAACTGCAAATACAAAAACGCCTGAAATTGCAGTAAAGCTAAAGAGGATAAGCAGATGTTTCCACTGGCTAAGGTAATATGGCCAGCAGCGCTTTAGCAGGAGAAATACCTCCCTTATACTGAATCCTACATCAAGATTTTCTTGTTCCCGGGGAACAGAGCTAACTATTTTTCCAGTGATAGTCCCACTACGCCTCGAGTTTGTTGTGAAGGTGGCTAGAACGAGTTTCGAAAAAGAAAATCACAATGCCACGGTTTGAGAGAGAATGAAAGTGGACGCACTATGTACCCATGAATATGTGACATTTGGCGCAGTGCGGAACATTCTGTTAGCATTTCAGGTAACTTAGGCGTTGATCGCGGGAATACGCCGTATATGCTCTTTCATTAAGGGGCGGCATTGAGTCTTGGAATGCTCTTTTCTCATTATTTAACAAGCTAAACGGCGTGCTTGTTTGCTTAAATTATCGTGGTAGCTCCTACCACTTAAAAAAGTAGGTCACAGTTATGATTAAGAAGTTGCTTGAAAGAAACCGATTGAACAAAAGGCTGCACTGGACCACGATCGTGAGCGAGAAGACCTTATTAGCGGTGATAGGCATCCTCACTGTCCTAGCGAGCGTTGAATATGTTTGGGGGATGTATCAGGCCTTTACAATAACTCTTGCCGATCTGTTTCTCCTTTTTATTTTTGCAGAGATTATTGGGATGATTGGCGCATTTTATTCCACGAATCGAATACCGGTTACCCTTCCAATTGTTATTGCTATCACCGCTTTATGTCGTTTGATTGTGATGCAAAGCAAGGAAATGGAACCCTTGATATTACTCGCAGAAGCTGGAGCAGTTTTAGTATTAAGTGGTTCAGCTTATATCATGACGTTAAAGGATAAACTCAGTCTAGAAATTCTCGAACAAGAGCAAAGCCTTGGAGACCTAGAGATTAATGTCACTAACGAAAGTGAGGTCAGGCGACGCAATTAGCCTCGCCTAACGATAACAGGTATTGCTGCCTTAGTTGAGGCAACGCTTGGTTCGAGATTGGTGTTCGTTCACTGAAGTGAGTGCGCGATCAATACCAACTACTCGAGTACTTGACCTTCAATCCTCATCTAGTAACCTCACCGTCCCCCCATTGCCATCGACTTCTATCATTTGACCGTGTTTGATACGTTGCGTGCAGTTTCCTGTTCCAACAACTGCTGGGATACCGTATTCACGGGCCACGATGGAGCCATGACCAAGAATTCCACCAATATCAGTAACCAACCCTTGCGCATGGGCAAAAAGCTGCGTCCAGGCAGGAGATGTCATCGGACATACCAAAATTGAGCCAGGGATCATATTGCTGAATTCAGAAGGATTCATGATAACGCTTGCCTCGGCTGTAATAGTTCCCGGACTTACTGGAATTCCCATCAAGGTGTCGCTGGAATCATCATTCTTGATTTGCGTTTCTTTGAACGCGATACCAGGGCTATCACTAGCCTCAGGAGGACATGTCCCAGGAGGGTGCAGGAGTTTCCGTCGCTCTCGTAGCTCTCTTCTTTCCTCTGCAAGTTGTCCTAGCTCTGGTTTCGATTTGCCGTTTGCTCGAAGTGCCATAGCTTCCTCGAGTTCTGCCGAATACATGTGGAAGACGTCATCTGGTAGCTTGAATGTGCCGACATCAACCATTCGACGACCCAATTCTTTGGCCATGGGTCGCAGCGCTGGCCAGGCCATACCAAGAACGAAGCAGGACTCCTCACGCATAGCATAATATTGATTAGCAAACCAAAGACGATACCGGAACTGCCAGTACTCTAATCCATGGAGAAGTTCACGGATGTCTTTCAAAGCCTTTTCTTTTTTCTTATTTGCTTCTTCTTCGTGCTGGACTGGGTCATAGTCCTCTCTACGTACCATATTCTTCAGGGTAACAAACAAAGCTGAGGGATCTTCCTGCTGAGTTGGCTCACAGAAATCTAAGCTGTATCCCTGATGACCATATTGTTGTAAATAAGTATCAATATCCTTAAGAATTTGTTTGGTATCTGAACGGTCCTGTAACTCACCCATGAGGCGTTGCGCAGGGGTTGCAAGTACCAATAGTTTTAATTCCTGATCAGCCCTAATTACTTTCGCGATTTCAAAGAGATCATCATTCGCCTGCATAATTCGTGACTTGAATCCGCTTAGGAACTGCCCACTGGTAAAGCGGTGATCGGGGAGGGTGTTTCGCAAAAAAGCTTGCAGCTGGTCGTCAACCGATTTTGCAACACCAAAGGTATGGCCGCCATTACCTGACCAATACCACCCTTCTGCTTCTGTAAGTTCTTTTATTCCTTCCATGAGCTTTCCGTCAGAAGCGGATGCTAGCTCTAGAGCCGCCCATTTTGCTGTCGCTGCTTCGAGTTCTGGCATGGCACGTTCTCGCCAGTCAAGATGTTGTGCATCATTAGTGTCCGTTTGGTGGAATGCACCAAAGGTAGGATCAACTATGTCTGGCGAGGTTACGGCATGCGCTAGATTATCGCTTTTGAGTTCATCAGCCATTCCCTGAAAATCTGTGCGATCTTGATCGGAGAGGCTATTCACAAAGAGATCTAAATCATGTTTCTCAACCGCCATCGCTTCTGGGGTAGCCAACTTTGCATCAAGCATGGCACGTCTTTCAGCCATCCAATCTTCCTTGGTTCCTGTAATTCCGTGGGGATCCATTATTTGAAACGCGAAACCGTGCAAACTGGAGTACATTGACTCAGATTTTGACCTATCCCAACGCAGTGCATAGCGAATATAGAGTTCATCAAACAGCTCGCACGTTGGATCGGGGATATTTTCCACGATCTGACGCCGAACGAGAGCGGGGATTCCGTCAGGTGGAGTCCATTCAACTTCAAGCGGTTGGGGAGGTAGGTTTGTGATCGGTCGGGATTGCAAAAGAGAGATCTTACCGTCTACTATCGCCCACTCAATATCTTGTGGTAAACCTTCGTAGTTTTTCTCCACTTTCTTTCCAAGCTGAATTAAGTCATTCAATAACGTATCGGACAAAGAAGATTGGTCTCGATCAGCCGATTGTACGTCGGTTATTTTGGTTCCCTGATCACCGTCTGCAATAATCATTTGTTCTTTAGGTCCGATCAGCGTTTCTTTTACGTCATCTTTTGTCCTATCGATGATGAAGGTGTCAGGCGTAACCTGTCCTCCGACGACAGCCTCTCCAAGCCCAAAGCTTGCATTAATGATCATTTCGTTACGTTCGCCAGTTGCTGGGTTTGCTGTAAACATAATTCCTGCTACTTCTGCAGGCACCATGATTTGAACCACAACGGCCATAGCTACTGATCCCTGTTCGATCGCGTTTTCATGTCTATAGCTGATAGCTTGGGCGGTCCAGAGAGAAGCCCAACAGTTGCGTACTGCCTCGATCAGGGCTTCTTCACCCTTAACATTAAGGTAAGTCTCTTGTTGTCCGGCGAAAGATAATCCTGGGAGATCCTCGGCATTTGCTGATGATCTAACAGCAACAGGAGGGTTTCCGCCAAGTTTGGCGTACGTTTCTCGTAACTGGTCAGCCACTGTTTTTGAGATCTCGCAGGCTGTAATTAATTTTTGTATTGCTGCTGATGCCGGTTCGAAGGTTGCCCAATTATTTTCAAGCGCAGGTTTGGCAAGGGCAACGATCTGGTCTTGGAGATTATTTTCCGCTATGAATGATCGGTAGGCATCAGCATTTAGATGAAAGCCATAGGGGACATCAAAGCCCGCATTAGACATCTTGGCCAATGATCGACCCTTACCGCCGATCAACTCTAACGAGTCGTTGGTAGTATCCATAGGTAAAATAAAACTGTTACTCATCCGCGACATTCCCCTCTAGATTTTTTATATGTTTTTCTCAAGAGGGCTTAGAGTACATTAAGATAGGGACACTGAACAGAAATTGTCCAAAAATAACAAGGCGCATTTATTGTCCTACTGATCGCGAACGTAAGTTCATACCGTCGGTCTTAGGAATTGAGTTCAATGAGTCCATCCCGATGTTTTGGAGCCAAATGACATGCTACCGTATTATGGGATAATGCTCGAAGATAGTTCTTTCTGGACAAATTTTGCCATCTTGAAAAGGAATCAACAATGCTTCAACAGACTGATCGTTTAGCCCTTGCTGTGACCGATGCCGATGAGGCGGCCACTAGCTTGAATAAAATTTTTGATAGTGTCGTCATCGATGATATCGCAGACACCGAGGCAAATGCGAGGCGCGTTACTCTCCAGTGGGGATGTGATCAACTTGAGCTGTTTGAGCCCAAGGGGTCAGGTCCTGTTGCCGATTTTATTGATAGTGGTAAACGTGGAATATTCGCGGGTGGTTTTGCGCTCAAGAATCCTGCAGCCCTTGCTGAAAGAATGGATAAAGCGGGGATCAAAGTGCACCAGCAAGGCGATCGATTTATTGTTTATCCGAAAGATCTCCGAGGCACTGGCGTAATCCTAAGTCCTGTCGCTAGTCGGGAACAAAGAGTAGGCTTGATGGATAAGATATGGCAAATCACCTATACCGTGCCTGACCTTGATGCTGGATTTGCATACTACAGCAATCTGTTTGCTATCGAAGATGCTATGACGAACTTCTACTCTAGCGAGCTATGGGGTTATNATGCCGCAATCACTTGGTTCGAAGCCNCTAAAGGCGCCCCTTTGGATAGTTTGGAGTATCTAGACCCTTACGAGAAGGGCAAGGCCGCAGGCCGATTTCTTGCAAAAACGAAAGGTATCGGTGGCATTTATATGGCAACCGTGCATACGCCTGATCTTCCCGAAATCAAACATCGCGTAGAAGTTACGGGGGGTGGATGGGAATTAGCTGCCAACGGGGCTATGGGCTTTATTCACCCGAGACGTACGTTTGGATTATTACTTTGTGTTACGTACTTTGATTACATCGATGTTCGACGGCCGACTCCGGAAGAGCCTGATGCCTGGAATCATTGAGGGTGTTTGCTAATAAGCTGAGTCAGATATTGCTTGATCTGTTAGCTGAGATAAGCTTTCAAACTAGTTGGTTTTATGAAGTCAAGGGATCCGCGTGCTAGAGATTGCCGTCGCAATTATTGTACGCCAGCGTTACTTAGTTCCTGCGCTTGCCATGTCTTGAAGTCGCTACCAAACGGAATCATTACATGTTTTTGGTAAGCAGGGCGTTCGCATAGGGCCTCATACCAACGCTTTAAGTTGGGTAGAGGCGGCCGTTCTATATCCATATTGAAATAGCGATACATGCAAGCCCCAAGGGGAATATCACCCATTGAAATCTCTTCTCCAGTTATATATCTCTTATCGGCAAAGTGGGAGTCAAGGGTAGTCATCAAAACGCCACAATGTGATGCGCTGNCATCGGCTTGAATAGGATCTTGTTCCTGTGGAGGGAGCTTAACTTTGTTAATAAATATTGATAGGAAGGCGGAGGAAAAAACATTGCTCTGGTAATCCATCCACTGATCAGCCAATGCGCGGAGCTTTGGATCTTCCGACCATAGGAACTTATCGCCGTATTGCTTGCAGAGGTAACGGACGCAGGCGTTTGATTCCCAAAGTGTAAGTTCGCCGTCCTGAATTGTCGGTACCGTCTTTTGAGGATTAATAAGCGCGTATTGGCCACTTGTCCCAAATGACCCGCCTACATCATAACGCTCGTAAGAAATCTCGAGCTCCCCAATTACCCACATGACTTTTTGGACATTTACTGAATTACGTCTACCCCAAATGATTATGCTTATGTCCCTCTCCCCAAGTCTTGTCCCAAGCGACATTTTCATCGTGCCTTGTAATATGTGAATCTATAGTTTAGCAGTATTGGCTATGCCCAGAGAAAGTGCACTTAGAGAATCATTCTAGTTGTGCTATCCTCCGGAGCCCGGAGAGACCGGCAATCTTATTTTTTTACCGCAGCTTCGCTAAACTAAAGTAAGCACAGGGAATCTAATGCAAGTAACGCTCGAAACAACTGAAGGCTTAAAAAGAAAAATGCGGGTTAATGTGCCTGCAGATCAACTTGAAAGGAAGGTTGATGAAAAGTTAAAAGANGCGGCTCAGCGAGCTAGCTTGAAAGGCTTCCGTCCCGGCAAAGTCCCGATGAGAGAAGTAAAAAGAAGATTCGAGACTGGTATTCGTCAAGAAGTTTCCTCTGAGCTAGTACAACAAACTTTCAACGAAGCGATTCAGCAAGAGTCGGTTGCCCCAGCTGGTCCGCCCAAGATTGAGGATGTCGTTATGTTGCCCGGGCAAAATCTTGAATATACCGCTCTATTTGAGGTGTTCCCCGAGATAAATCCTGGTGATTTTTCCACGGTGGTCATAGAACAGCCCGTTGCAGAAGTCAGTGGGGACGATATAGATATGATGATTGAAAAATTGCGCGAACAGCGTGTTGAATATAACAAAGTTGAGCGAGAAGCTCGAGAGGGAGACAAGCTAAATATAGATTTTGAGGGTTTTGTAGAAAATGAGCCCTTTGAGGGGAATAAGGCCGAGGGGTCAGATATCGTCATTGGTTCGGGCAGCATGATTCCTGGTTTTGAGGATGGGTTAATAGATTGCCTCGCAGGCATTGAGAAGGAGCTTGAGGTGACTTTCCCCGATGATTATCATGTTGACGCCCTTGCGGGCAAGCCAGCCGTATTTAAACTCGCGATCAATGCGGTCTATGAACCTGTAAAACCTGAGCTCGATGAGAATTTTTTCAAACAATTTGGATTGGAGGAGAATGACTTAGATCGTTTCAAGACAAAAGTTCGAGAGAATATGGATAAAGAATTGGTCCAAGCAGTCAAACAGCGCGTATCAAATCAGGTAATGGATGGCCTACTTGCGGTGCACAATATTGATGTNCCCAGAGCTCCTGTCGAAAGGGAGATCGAAAGGCTGCGCCAGGAAACAGTGCAAAGATATGGCGGTAGCGACAAGTTCGATCCCTCAATACTGCCTACGGAGATGTTCGAAGCACAGGCTCTGCGCCGAGTTACCCTAGGGTTACTCGTTAATGCGTTGGTCGAAGAGGAGTCGGTCGAAATCGATGAAGAGCGAGTGAGGGAAAAAATTGAGGAGATGGCCAGTTCTTATGAGGACCCGAATCAAGTAATAGAATTTTTCAGTAAGGACGAACAGCAACAGAATCAAATAAGGAGTATGGTCTTAGAAGAGCAAGTTGTTGATCTCTTGCTTGCAAGGGCGGTAGTNGAAGAGAAGACTATGAGTTACGAAGAGGTTTTNAAATCATTACAGCCNGAAGATGNNCCAGCATCAGANTAGNTACTTAGTAAAGCTTTGAAGTCCAGTAAATTTAGAGGAGACAGATGACGAATTTTAGTGATGAAACTAAGGGATTGGGTCTGGTCCCGATGGTGCTGGAACAGACTGCGAGGGGCGAAAGGTCTTACGATATTTATTCAAGATTGCTGCGGGAGAGGATCATATTCGTGGTTGGCCCCATCGATGATAATGTGGCGAATCTTATAGTTGCTCAAATGCTTTTTGCTGAATATGAGAACGCGGATAAAGAAGTTCGTATTTATATAAATTCTCCCGGAGGTTCGGTCACTGCAGGATTGTCTATTTATGATACGATGCAATTTATCAATTGTGATGTAAGAACAGTGTGTCTAGGGCAGGCGGCTAGTATGGGTGCTCTGCTCTTGGCGGGAGGAACGAAGGGCAAGCGTTCATGTCTCCCGAACTCTCGGGTGATGATTCACCAGCCAAGTGGAGGGTCGCAAGGCCAAGCCTCTGATATAGAGATTCAAGCTAAAGAAATATTGTACCTCCGCACCCGGATGAATGAGATTATGGCTTTTCATACTGGAAAGAGTGCCGCAGAAGTTGCGAGCGATACGGAGCGAGATCATTTTTTAACACCACAACAGGCCCTAGAGTACGGTATCGTAGATGAGATAAATGAAACGCGCACTGCTCTAGCTGCCGTGAGTTCTTCGAAGACTTAATGGTAACTAGGCAGTTCGTTNAATCTGGGTATAATGGTTGGTGAAGAATAACGGCGTTNGAAGAGCATATTAAGGTATAAGTATGTCTGATGATCAGGATGGCGGTAACGGAGAAGGTAAACTGCTGCACTGCAATTTTTGTGGTAAAAGCCAGCATGAGGTAAGGAAACTCATAGCTGGACCCTCAGTTTATGTTTGCGATGAATGTGTAGAACTGTGTAACGATATAATTCGTGAAGAACTCCAGGAGAGTGCGCAGGAAGCAGAGGNAAAAAAACTTCCTATTCCCGCTGAAATAAAGCATATTCTTGATGAGTATGTGATCGGACAGCANTGGGCTAAGAAAGTTTTATCCGTGGCCGTTTATAATCACTACAAGCGACTTAATTTTTCAGGGAAGAAAGACGAGGTTGAGTTGCAAAAAAGCAACATTCTCTTAATCGGCCCTACTGGAGTTGGTAAAACTTTACTTGCGGAGACCCTGGCAAGGCTACTAGACGTTCCTTTTACAATTGCCGATGCAACGACTCTCACTGAGGCGGGCTACGTAGGGGAAGATGTCGAAAATATCATTCAGAAACTCCTTCAAAAGTGCGATTACGATGTAGATAAAGCTCAAGTAGGAATAGTTTATATTGATGAGATAGATAAAATTTCAAGGAAGTCGGATAACCCATCAATTACTCGGGACGTTTCAGGGGAAGGGGTTCAACAAGCGCTGTTGAAATTGATAGAAGGTACTATAGCTTCTGTACCTCCTCAAGGTGGACGAAAGCATCCTCAACAAGAGTTCCTGCAGGTAGATACATCGAATATCTTGTTCATCTGTGGTGGGGCTTTTGCTGGTCTTGATAAAGTTATTCTTGACAGGTCAGACAAAGGTGGCATCGGTTTTGATGCNGAGGTNCGGACAGACTCGAATAAAAAGAATTTGGGAGAGACTCTGAGAGCAGTGGAACCAGAGGATCTTGTCGGTTATGGTCTTATCCCCGAGTTCGTTGGCCGATTACCAGTAACTGCTACCCTAGAAGAATTAGATGAGGAAGCCCTAATTCGTATCTTGACTGAGCCAAAGAACGCCTACACAAAGCAGTATGCGAAATTATTTGAGATGGAGGACGTAGAGCTAGACTTTCGCGACGACGCCCTTAAAGCGGTAGCAAGGAAGGCCATGGATAGAAAAACTGGGGCTAGAGGCCTACGATCTATCCTTGAGGACGTACTCCTTGAAGTGATGTATAAGATCCCTTCGGAAGCGGAGGTTGTTAAAGTTATCGTCGACGAAAATGTAATCGCAGGGTCTTCAGAGCCCATGCTGATATATGAAAACCAGGACAAGCAAAAAATATTGCCAGAATGAGAGCTTCACTCTTTACTCTTGCAAAAAGAGGTTGGATGAAAGAAGGGGCTATAGGGCCCCTTTTTGTTTANAAGACAGGATAAAGAGGAGGGATTAGGTAATTATGACTAAGATAAAAGATATACCAATCGTTACTTTAAAGGATATGGTGGTTTATCCCCGCGGCGTACAACCCCTTTTTATCGGTACGGAAAAGTCCATTAGGGCCCTTGAGGTTGCTCAAGAGAGTGACGAAAAAAATGTAATTTTATTGGTCGCTAAAATTGACCCTAATAATACTGATCCCGGCGTCGAAGATCTCTACAGGACTGGTACTTTTGCCAGGATTTTGCAACCAATCAAGTTGCCTGATAAGACCGTAAAAATCTTAGTCGAGGGGCTCAGCCGTGCTGATATCCTTGCAATTAAAGAAGAGGCGGATTTTCTTTCAGCAGATGTTGAACTAATTGCAGATAAGTCTCCTAATGAACATACTTCGCAAGATATGGTTAAAGCCCTGATGTCAGCATTTGAAGAATATGTTCAGGTTAGTAAGAAAGTTCAGCCAGAGGTGATGACGTCTCTGTCAGTGATTGATGAGCCGAGTCGTCTATTGGATAGTATTGCGGCTCAATTGGTGCTCAAACTTGATCAAAAACAGAAGATACTCGAGATTAGCACTCTGCAAGATCGCTTTGATTATATGCTGCGTTTACTATCAACAGAATTAGGCTTTGTTAAGATTGATAAAAGGATCCGTGGTCGTGTAAAAAATCAGATGGAAAAGAGTCAGCGTGAGTATTATCTCAATGAGCAGATGAAAGCAATCCAAAAGGAGTTGGGTGATATGGAGGACATCCCCAGTGAGCTTGAAGAAATGCAAGGAAGGCTTGAAAGCTCGGGAATGCCGAAAGAAGCGAAGGAGAAAGTGAGTAATGAGATCAACAAGCTAAAAATGATGTCTCAAATGTCTGCGGAGGCCACTGTAGTTCGAAGCTATATCGATTGGATGCTGAGTACACCATGGAAAAAGCGCTCAAAAGTTCGAAGAGACATCGTTGAAGCAGAGAAAGTATTAGAAGCTGATCATTTCGGCCTCAACGAGGTAAAAGACCGCATCCTTGAGTATCTTGCGGTTCAAAAGCGAATCCGGAAGATAAAGGGTCCTGTACTTTGTCTAGTAGGACCTCCTGGTGTCGGAAAAACTTCCTTGGGTGAGTCTATTGCGAGGGCAACGAACCGCAAATTCATCAGGATGGCCCTTGGGGGCGTTCGTGATGAGGCTGAAATTCGAGGACATAGAAGAACGTATATCGGTTCTATGCCAGGGAAAATTATTCAGAAATTATCAAAAGCTGGTGTACGCAATCCATTATTCTTACTTGATGAAATTGATAAAATGGGACAAGACCAGCGTGGTGATCCTGCTTCTGCTTTGCTCGAAGTATTGGATCCTGAGCAGAATAATACTTTTAATGATCATTATATGGAGGTCGATTATGACTTGTCAGAAGTTATGTTTATCTGCACCTCAAATACAATGAATATCCCTGCGGCACTTCTGGATAGGATGGAGATTATTCGCATCCCTGGCTACACCGAGGATGAGAAAGTAAATATCGCAAATCGCTATTTGGTTCCCAAGCAGATCCGTAATAATGGAGTTAACGAGNGTGAACTGAAAGTATCTGATGCTGCTNTCATNGACTTGATCCGTTACCATACAAAGGAAGCCGGTGTGCGGGGTCTAGAAAGGGAAATTGCGAAGATTTGTCGAAAAATAGTTAAAGAGCACGCGCTATCAGATAATAAGATCAACGAGACATTGTTGGTTAGTCCAGAGAACCTTGAGACTTACTCCGGGGTCCGGAAGTATTCCTTTGGGAAAGCGGAAGACGAAGATCAAGTTGGACAAGTGACGGGTCTTGCTGTGACGAGCGTCGGTGGCGAACTCTTAACAATCGAAGCTGTAGCAGTTGAGGGTAAAGGGATTACAACGAAAACTGGATCGCTGGGAGATGTAATGCAGGAGTCAATTCAGGCGGCGTTAACAGTCGTTCGAAGTCGTGCTTCTGTGTTAGGAATAAAAAAAGATTATCATCAAAAGACAGACTTACATATTCATATGCCAGAAGGTGCAACTCCTAAAGATGGTCCGAGTGCNGGTATAGCTCTATCCACAGCTATTGTNTCTGTGCTCACGGGTATTCCCGCGAGGTCAGACGTTGCTATGACCGGTGAAATTACCTTGCGGGGGCAGGTGTTGGCCATTGGGGGTTTAAAGGAAAAGTTACTAGCAGCCCATCGAGGTGGCATAAAAGAAGTACTAATTCCGAAGGAAAATAAGCGTGATCTGAAGGAAATACCAGAAAATATTAAGGGCGATCTTGAGATAAAGCCAGTAGAATGGATAGACGAAGTTCTTGAAATTGCTCTCCAACGAATGCCTGAACCACAAGTCGAGAGTTCTGTAATAGAGACAGAAACCTCCTCAGAAACGAAGGAAGAGCCTAGAATTCGAGCTCATTAGCGGTTTTCCTTGACAGCCATTTTGACCAGTTGGTATAAGGTTCATCGAATGAAAGGAGTTTGACAAGCGCAATTCTCAGAACGAATTTGATTGCGACACTTTTAACTATAATAAAGAGGTTTTCACTGTGAACAAACAAGAGTTAATTGATAATATAGCTGCTTCCGCAGACATAACAAAAGCTGCAGCGGCGCGAGCGTTAGACTCAGTAATAGATTCGGTCACTAATTCTTTGAAGAAAGATGATTCTGTTGTGCTCGTTGGTTTTGGGACGTTTTCGGTTCGTAGCCGCGCGGCGCGAACGGGGCGTAATCCCCAAACTGGACAGGAGATTCAAATTAAAGCTGCGAAGGTTCCAGCATTTAAGGCAGGTAAAGCTCTCAAGGATGCAGTAAATTCTTAGAAAGTGCCTATTCTTAAATTAGGATAGTTTAGAATATTTGAATAATGGCGCATCTTGGATGCGCCATTTTCGTTATTCCGGTGTCAAAGAGGTAAAAAAGCATATGTCTATGCAAAGTCTGCGGGATGGTTCCACTGGCATCGCATCAAAGATACTGGTTGGTCTTATCATCATTGTATTTGCCATGTTTGGANTGGGCTCAATTACAACTTTTCTTGCCCCAACGCCAAAAGTGGCAGAAGTAAATGGGGAGGATATTACTCAGGTAGAGATGGAAACAGCCGTTGAGAGAAGTCGAAGGATGATGATTGCTCAGGATATTGATCCCCTTTCTATAGATGAAGATGTCCTTCGTGATAGTGTTCTANAATNGTTGATCTCCAGAAAATTACTCTCGCAATTGGCGGATGATTGGAATTTAGTATATCCCGATGCGCTATTGGACGAAGAAATAAGATCGACCTCTGCATTCCAGGTTGGAGGTCTTTATAATCCTGAACAGTTTTCGCTAGTGGTTGGAAGCGCAGGCTTTTCTCCCCAAGGCTACAGAGAAGAATTGAGAAAGGAAAAAAAGCTTGCCCAAATCGCTACCGCGATTNCTGGAAGCGGCTTTCTCCCAAATGAACTTGTAACCCGAATTGGTAGTATATCAGGTCAAACTAGAGACGTAGCTTATCTTCTCATTGAGATAGAAACTCTATCTGAGCAGGTAGAGACATCTGATCAGGAGCTACTGGTCTCATACCAGGAATCACTTCAGGAATATGAAACGGAAGAGACCGTTGATATCGAGTATGTAGAACTTAAGAAGTCAGATCTCTTAGAACTAGTAGACGCCTCAGAACAAGAACTCTTGAATTATTTCGAAGATACCAAGGAGGCGTATATTAGGCCGGAGGAGCGACGGCTAGCTCATATCTTTAAAGAGTATTCGAGTAATGGGGATGCAAGAGCTGCCGTTGAAAAAATGTACAAACAGATTATCGATGGTGCTGAGTTCGATACCCTTGCAAAAGAAAACTCCGACGATCCATTGTCTGCTGAAAACGGGGGCGATTTGGGCTTTTCAGCTCGAGGAGTCTTCTCTAGTGAGAGTTATCTTCAGTTTGNGGAAGTGGCATTTAGTTTAGAACTCAACGAAATATCTGAACCTGTAGAGACAGAATTTGGATTCCATTTAATAAAGGTACTCGATATTGNACCTTCTGTTGACCCTGTTTTTGATCAAGTGAAGGATTCGGTTGTGCAGTCATATCGGCAAGATATGTCGGACGAAATGTTCGTGGCACGGTCGTCTGAGTTAAGTGAGTTAGCCTTTGAATCAAATGACCTTCAGGGTCCGGCAACTGCGCTGGATTTGCCAATTAAAACAACCGGTCCCGTGGGCTACTCAGCGACTGAGGGGATAGCAGCAAATCCCGAGATCATCAATATGGCATTTAGCGAGGATATACTCATTGAGGGTAACAACAGCGATGTTATCGAAGTTAACACAGATCATCATGTGGTAATTAGAGTTAAAAAGTATGAGCCGGCAGAAATTAGATCCTTTGACGAGGTTATTAATGAAGTTAGAGNNAAATTTTTAAGGGAAAAGTCGGTTAAGCTGGCGGAAGATCAAGCCAAAGAAATCATTGAGATGCTTGAGGCTGGTTCTCTCACCCGGTATGTCGCCGACCAGTTCGATCTAAGTTGGACCGTTGTCGCAGCAGTTAAGCGTATGTCTCTTGAACTTGATGATGAGATAAGGGAGAAAGCATTTGCGCTACCCAGACCGATAGAGGGTGGGAAGTCTTTAGGTTATGCGTTTTTAGACGCGGGAAATGTTGCTGTAATAAGTGTAACGAATGTAGCTAATTATCCAGAGGCCCAGGTTTCGGGTGAGGAAATGGCAAGTTTATCGAGAGCTTTGGGGAGTAAGCAGGGGTCTATAGATTTCAATCGGCTCGAGGGTTCCTTACTAGCTGATGCCAGTGTAGAACATACAGAATAGCTACTCTGTGGACGTTACATTAATAAAAAGCATTAAATTATCGCCAGGATGAAGGTATCTTTCACTGGCCGCTTTTTGGTTCCATGCCATCACGCTTGCCACTGAGAGATTAAATTTATTCGCTATTCTCGAGAATGACTCGCCACGCTTTACACGGTAACTCACTTTTCTTACAAGGTCATTTNGCGCCACTGAGATTATTAGTCTTTGGCCAGGGTAGAGAATTTGAGATCTGTTTATGCCGTTCCATCTAGTTAGTTGACTGATACTTAAGCTNTAGTGTTGAGCAATCTTCGACAGACTATCTCCGCGTTTAATTATGTGGTGNTTGTTATTTGTATTTGCGGCTTGACTACCAAATGAAGATTTATTGTTTCTAGATGGAATTAATAGCGAATCACCGGCAATAATCAAACTGCCACNAAGGTTGTTAANAGAGCGGAGGGCACTTGTGGTTGTGTTAAACTGCTTTGCTAGGGCTCCAAGTGTATCTCCCGGCACTATCCTATATCGGGTCCAGGTTAAGCGGTCCCGANTATCTAATTTCTTAAGTTCTGAGGTGAAACGCGATACACGATCANTAGGTATAATCAGNCTGTGGGGACCTTCTGGATGAGTTGACGATTGATTGTAGCCGGCATTTAGCTGATGTAGNTTTCGACTGTCGATATCAGCTAACTCCGATGCTTTTCTCAGGTCTAGGGGGGAACCTATGTCTACGAGTTNCCAGTAAGGACTATTTTTAATGGCTTTGAGCTCAATACCAAATGATTCTGGATTTGCAACAATAGCGCATATGGCGAGTAATCTTGGTACATATGCTGTAGTCTCTCTGGAAAGTTTAAGTGCCCAGTAATCTGCCTGTATTTTTCTACGCTGGTTTTTTCTGATAGCGGATCGAACCTTGCCCTCTCCCGTATTGTATGCGGCGAGAGCAAGTAGCCAATCTTCGCCCATGCGTCCGTACAGATGATCGAGGTACCTGGCGGCGGCGTCCGTTGAATCGATAACGTCTCGGCGACCGTCGTACCACCAGTCGATTCTAATATCGTGAGACCTTGCAGTGGCTGGTATAAATTGCCACAACCCTGAAGCTCTTCCATGGGAATACGCAAATGGATCATAAGCGCTTTCAATTACTGGTAGCAGAGCAAACTCCATAGGTAGATCTTTGGCACTCAGCACCTGAACTATATGATACAAGAATTTTTCAGCCCGTTTGGTTACTCGTTCAATGTAGTCAGGGTGCCTCTTAAACCAAGTAATTTCGTCTTGGACGCGTTTACGGTCTAGTGAGTGATCCAATTTAAAGCCTTGTCTTACAAGCTCCCAAAGGTCAATGTTTGGATCATTGAGATTATGCAGATATTTCGCACTATGAACGGCATCTTCTATGTCACTAGCAAAAGCGTTTTCATCGCTTCTCTTCTCAACTAGCTTCACCACATTATCATTCGCTGACAAAGACCGATTATTTGAACTTCTTTCAGGGGCATTTTGACAGGCTGCAATAAGGAATATGATTCCTAGTTGCAGTGATAGACGCATAGTTTTCATTTTTTTGATATCTACCTGCTCCAGAANTCATAGTATAAGGGTATTTATAAAAAAGATCTCATTAGAAATTCTGATTTTTCAGGATCAAGGGATATAATGTCAGNGTTTGCAAATGGGATGGTTAATTGGTAAANACTCTTACCACGGAGTCTTTAAAATCTCTGAGGGACGTCAGAACTTGGTTTGATTCTGCACTCGGTCAGAACGTTATGCAAATCGAGGGGTCGATCCTCGATCAGTTGCTTAGCGGCTATTTTGGGTATCACCTTCTCCAGACCGGCGTCTTTCCGCAAGCACTGTATGATGCTAGTCCCATTCGAAATAAAATCCTTTTAGGGCTAGATACCTCAGACAGCTCGCCACTTATAGCAAAATCGACGGAGCTTCCCTTTCTAGACAATAGTATTGATGTCATTATTTCGCATCATCTCCTAGANTTTTTGGATCGTCCCTTAGATACATTGCGAGAGTTAGCCAGAGTATCTTTGCCGATGGGATACTTTGTTGTAATCGGTTTTAACCCCATTAGTCTATGGGGCCTTTGGAAGAGCGCAGCAGGCTGGAATGGTAAACCACCTTGGTTTGGTAAGTTTATAAGACCCGGTAGGCTTATGGATTGGTTAAATGCACTTAATTTCAAAATCGACCGAGTTCAGTATTGCATTTATGGGCTGCCGATCAGTCCAAACTCTTTGAGGACCAGCGATTCCNCTCGGGAACTCAGTCGTNATATTAATTTACCTCTTGGTGCTGTGTATGTTCTTGTGGCGAGAAAACAGGAAAGTACAATGACTGCTATAACGCAACCATGGCACTCTAGGGGTCTTAAGTTGATTCAAGGTGGGCGCTTGAACCCCGCAATACCACCAGTATCGAGGGGAGCTATNTTCAATGAAAGAAACTGATTCGCAGAGAGTGGAGATATATACCGATGGAGCATGCAGGGGTAACCCAGGGCCCGGCGGTTGGGGAGTTCTGCTGAGATTTGGAGACAATGAAAAGGAGTTATGCGGAGGGGAATACAATACAACGAATAACAGAATGGAGTTAACAGCGGCTATAAAAGGATTGACAGCTATAAAAAAGGGTTCGGTAGTGACTCTTACGACTGATTCCAAATATGTAAGGAATGGTATTACCCAATGGATTACAAATTGGAAGAACAAAGGTTGGAGGACTGCTAATAAACAACAGGTAAAGAATCAGGACCTTTGGCAGCAGTTAGACGAACTTTCCCAAAACCATAATATTACCTGGGATTGGGTAAGAGGTCATAGTGGGCACAGAGAAAATGAAATAGCGGATGTGTTAGCTAATCGAGGTATTGATGGTTTAGAGGTGAGCCAATGAAACAGGTTGTTCTAGATACTGAAACTACGGGTCTAGATGTCAATGATGGCCATAGGATTATAGAAATTGGGGGTGTAGAAATAATTGGGAGACGTCTTACTCATCGGCGCTTCCACAAGTATATCAATCCTGCAAGAGACATCGATGATGGTGCATTTCAGGTTCATGGAATCAGTCGAGAGTTCCTCGAGGATAAGCCATTATTTTCGGATATNTGGCAAGAATTGCTAGCGTTCATAAGTGGAGCAGAATTGATAATGCATAACGCGTTATTTGATGTAAGGTTTATTAATCAGGAGATGAAAAATATCGTAACAGATCCGGGTGAACTCAGTGATCACTGTCGTATTCTTGATAGCTTGGAGATAGCAAGGGAAAAACATCCGGGACAGAAAAATAACCTCGACGCGCTGTGTAAAAGATACAGTGTGGATAATTCCCAGAGGGATCTGCACGGAGCACTCTTGGACGCTGAGCTTTTAGCTGAGGTCTATCTAATGATGACAGGCGGACAAGTCTCTCTAAGCTTGAGTGAAACAAGTTCCTCCGTAAAAGTCTTAAGTAAGGAGCGAGTGCTAAGGAAGGAGCGTTCTGCCTTGAAAGTTATAAATGCCTCTATTGACGAAATTCAGCGTCATGAAGAAAAGCTCGCGCAGTTAGAGCTTGAATCCAAATCTGGTTGTGTATGGAAGTCCTTAGACTGAAATGAATATGAGATGATAAACGACGCTTTGCTCTTTACCCGATAGGTTGCTTTGCATAACTGCATCACGAGTTAAAGAGGTTAAGCAGTTTGTGACTTAGAATTAAATGCCCATCAGAAGAATATTTGCCTTCCATGAACGCTCTGGTGCTAGGCTGTGTCCCCTCGAGCAAACTCCAACATGTAAAGTGGTTGTCAATTTTAAACTTAACTGTTGGTTCTGGGTTCAATCCTGGTAAAAAACTAAATTCCCTATGATTAGCTACAAGATAGAAGGGAGGGTCACTTGAGAACAAGAACTGAAAGCACACATGATCGTGATCTAGAAAATTTGGGCGAAAGCGTTTTTTCAGATTTTGTGTTTTTTGTTTGAGTTTGGTCGTCAGTGCTGTCATACGATTACACTAACATAGTAATTGAGACTCAACAGGTAAGCTAGATAATCTGTTACCATGGCTCTTTTAGATTTTTAAGGTTATAGCATTGGAGTTTTTATTTGATTACGGTTTATTTTTAGCGAAGGCACTTACTTTAGTTGCGGCAGTGGTATTGCTGCTATTAATAATCTCTGGAGTAAGTCAAAGGCATAGGGAAGACGAAGGCGGTCATATTGAGGTTAAGAATGTGAACGAAACAATCGACAATCTATCCTTTAGTCTCAAGCAGCTCGTGCTCAAGCCGCACCAGCGGAAACGGGAGGCAAAAGAGGACAAAAAACGACAGAAAGAAGAGAAAANGGCTGAGAGTAAAAACGCAAAGAGTGGNGTCAATGATCGTAATAGAGTGTTTGTGATCGATTTCGCCGGTGATATGCANGCCTCTGGTGTTAAGTCCCTCAGAGAAGAAGTGACGGCAATACTTTCAGTTGCTCGAGAGATAGANGAGGTTCTTCTTCGGTTGGAGAGTCCTGGGGGAATTGTTCACGGTTACGGGCTTGCTGCCTCGCAGTTGAGGAGAATCACAAACCAAGGCATAAATTTAACGGTATCCGTAGATAAAGTGGCCGCAAGCGGAGGCTATATGATGGCATGTATAGGTAACAGGATTATTGCAGCACCATTTGCCCTTTTGGGTTCTATTGGTGTTGTCGCCCAAATGCCAAACTTTCATCGCTTTTTAAAAAATAGGGATGTCGATGTTGAAGTTTTGACAGCAGGTAAACACAAAAGAACATTGACTGTCTTTGGAGAAAATACAGAAACGGGACGTGAGAAGTTCGTTGAGGAGCTGGAGGACGTCCATGCGTTATTCAAAGAATTCGTTTCAGATAACCGTCCGAAAGTAAATATAGATTCAGTATCCACTGGCGAGGCTTGGTATGGAACGCGAGCCATCCAGAATGATTTGGTAGATGATCTGATGACTAGTGACGAGTTTATTACGAGTAAATGTCAGAACTCGGACGTCTTCCTCGTCAAATATGTGCTTCATAAAGGTAAGATTGATCGATTAATGGAGCGTTTTTCAGGTCGAATTTTGGACACGTTATCACAGCGATTTTTAGGGCCNTAGGTTAATAAGGAACTACTTCCTAAAGGCAAGATATCTTCAGTCCCTCCTGAGCTTATCAGAGGTGCCTATAGGCGTTGGATATTTCATCACGACTAAATAAGATGAAATAAGGAAAGTAATAATGGCCGTGGCTTGGATTAAGTGGGAAGCGTACTGGCTGATGATAGCTTGAGTCGTCGCTACAAATGCGATTAACAAGGAAAATTCACTAATCTGTCCTAATCGATAACCTATTTCCCAGCTGGTACTCTCTGATTCACTCACCTTACGGAGTAGGATCCGGAAAACTATTGGTTTAGATATCAAAATACAGGAAGCCAGAACTGCCGAAGGGACAGCGACTTCTGCCAATAGATCGAGTTGAAAAGATGCGCCAAGAGAGAAAAAAAATAGCACGAGGAAAAAATCTCTTAAGGGTTTGAGGTTTTCTGCTATGTAGTAGGCAACGGGACTCGTGGCAAGAGAGATGCCAGCAATAAATGCGCCTATTTCCATAGAAAGACCTGCTCTTTCTGAGATTTCTGCGAGACCCAGGCACCAGGCAATTGCAATAAGAAATATGTATTCGTGGAATGAATCAAATCTAGATAATAATCCAAGCAAAATATACCGGACAAATAAAACTGCAGATAAAGTGATTACGGGCAAACTTAACAGTGGCTGAATTAATTTCCTAGCTCCATCAGACTCNATAATATTTCCGGTTAATACCAATAGGACTATAATTGCAATTAAGTCTTGAAGCAGGAGAAGACTAATCACGAGTTCGCCGGTATGTCGATGGTGAAGCACTGTGGTAGGGAGTAATTTAATTCCAATAATAGTACTTGAGAAAATCATCGCTATTCCGATGACAACGCTCTCGTTTCCGACGAAGCCGAGTAACTGGCTGACGGCATAACCGATGAGGAAAAAGATTGTGCAACTTGCGAAGGCCACTACGCTTGTATTTTTCAACGTATTGATCAATTTTGCTGGTTGCATGTCAAGTCCTAGTAAAAATAACAGGAAGATGATGCCAATTTTTGCAATGCTACTAATTAAGGAAGGGTCGTCAATTAAGGATGCCCCAGAAGGTCCAAGAAGAATACCTACTGAAATATAGGCAACTATCAGTGGCTGTCGAGTATAAAGTGCTAGTGTCGCGAGCACAGCTGTAGCTGCGAATATCAGGAAAAAAGATGTGATCAATGGGTCCACAAAATACTCATCAATACTGGGGAGCTTGCTCTTGAGTTATTAATTAACGTTTCCGAAATAGTGGTTCTGGTCTGTCTGCAGTTGCCTGATAGCTCAGAGAAAAGCCTTGAAGACTATCGAGCGAGGCTGCTAAGTCTTCGTTTTCTGCCATCTCAAAAGCATTGAAACCACAACGCACCATTTGCTCTAGTTGGTCTCTTCTGACATCTCCAATAGCTCGGATTTCGCCACGAAATTTCAGTCTCTCACGAAGAAGATTCGCATTTGAGTAAGGGCGTCCATCGTTGAAGGATGGAAAGTTGAGTGCGATTACATTGAAGTGAATTATCCCTGATAGCACTTCGATTTCTTCATTGCTATCTAGCCATACACCATAATCGTTTCTTCCCATAAGATTCTCTTGATTTTTCAAATATATCGAGAGAGGCAGTAACTGGTTAGCGATACCTATATTGANATTTTCGTCCTTCACGATTGTGAAAGCAGATTCTATAACCTCTCCATTTTTGATTATCTTAGTCATCTGTTTGATACACAGCATCTTTGAAGGGCTCGATACCGATTCGATGAAGGGTATCAAGAAATTGTTCTTCGGATTCCCTGTTGGTGACATAGACTTGCACTATAGTCTCAATGACCGCGGGTATTTCTTCTTGTGCGAAACTCGGTCCGAGTATTTTACCAATCGCGGCTGAGAAGTTGGCACTCCCTCCGATAGATATTTGATAGAACTCATGCCCCTTTTTGTCGACACCCAGGATACCTATGTTTCCTACATGGTGATGCCCACATGCATTCATACAGCCAGATATGTTGACATGAAGCTCACCTAGATCATGCAGGTAATCTAACTGGTCAAACCGCCTTTGTATTGCTTCTGCTACTGGAATCGACTTGGCATTGGCAAGGGAACAGAAATCACCGCCCGGGCAGCAAATCATGTCGGTTAAAAGTCCAAGATTAGGTGAGCTCAGGTTCTCACTGACCAATCGCTGCCACAGGGCGTAAAGGTGTTTTTGCTTCACATCAGCGAGGGTAATATTCTGCTCATGCGTGACGCGCAATTCACCAAAGCTATAAGCATCAGCAAGGTCTGCAATAAGTTCCATTTGTTCATCAGTGATATCGCCTGGAGCAATACCGGTTGCTTTAACAGCTAAATTTACGATGGCATAACCGGGCATTTTATGAGGCAGTACGTTTTGTTTTAGCCAGTTCTTGAAGGCTNCATCACCTGAAATCAAAGCTTGTTCCGGGTCTATATCTGTCANCGCATCATATTTCGGAGGGGAAAAACTTGATTTTGCGCGATTTACTTCCTTTACGGTTAAAGTACCAGGTCCATCCTTAATTGAGGCCCATTCGACTTCTACTTTCTCTCTAAAAACCTCTGGCGTCATAGCACGAACTAAAATTTTTATCCTTGCTTTATATTTATTGTCCCGACGCCCATATCGATTATAAACTCGTAAAATAGCCTCGGTGTAAGTAAGCAGGTGCTTTTGGTCCAGAAAGTCTTTGATCTGACTACCGATCACTGGCGTTCTACCCAGTCCTCCTCCAACTAGAATCTGAAACCCTCGTATTCCATCGCGTTCCACAATCCGAAGACCGATGTCGTGCACTTGGATCGCGGCACGATCTTCAAGTGATCCTGATACCGCAATCTTAAATTTTCGGGGTAGCCAATTAAATTCTGGGTGGAATGTTGACCATTGACGAAGAAGTTCAGCCCATGGCCGAGGATCTTCGATCTCGTCTTTGGCAGATCCTGCATATTGGTCTGTTGTAACGTTCCTGACACAACTTCCACTAGTTTGAATAGCGTGCATTTGGACACTCGCGAGTTCTTCTAGGATATCTGGAACTTCTTCAAGGTGTGGCCAGTTAAGTTGAATGTTCTGTCTCGTGGTTAAATGACCGTACCCTTTGTCGTAGTAACGGGTTATGTGGGCAACTTTTCGTAATTGCTTCGATGATAGCATTCCATAGGGGACTGCTATCCGTAGCATAGGTGCAAGTCGCTGCACATAAAGACCATTTCTTAGGCGCAGCTGTTGAAATTCTTCCGCGGGAATTTTCCCCGCTAGGAACCGTTCAGTTTGCTCTCGATATTGGGCTACCCTCTCGTCGACTAGCTTCTGATCGTGTGGGTCATACGTGTACATATTTCAATGGTCACAAAAAGGATTAGAGAACTATACCAGTCTTCACTCAAGTACCTCAATTAACTTTCAATTGTTAGCTGATTTCAGAGTCGTTTAGGGTTAACAGGTTGCTTATCTATTTTACGACCCACACTAATGGCACAAAGCNATTTTTTCTTGACTAAGATCATTTGTATAAGAGATTTGGACGAAGCCACTTTTCTGTCTCATCAAGTGACATCATCTTTCTACGACCATAATCAATGACTTGGTCTTTATCGATTTTCCCTACGCCAAAGTAACGAGATTCAGGGTGAGAGAAATAGAATCCACTGACGGATGCAGCTGGGCTCATGGCATAGTGAGAGGTCAGTTTTAAACCTATTTCCTGTGGCGCATTTAACAATGCGAATAGCGCCTCTTTCTCGGTATGGTCTGGGCAAGCAGGGTAACCGGGTGCTGGTCGAATACCTCGATATCGTTCTCTTATCAACGCTTCATTCGAATANTGTTCACTCGAGGAGTAGCCCCAATAGTTTTTTCTGACATCTTCATGTAATTTCTCAGCAAAAGCTTCCGCCAGACGGTCCGCAATTGCTTTTACAAGGATTGCATTATAGTCATCTTTTTGGGTGTCATAGTCTGCGACTATCTCTTCAAGTCCCTTGCCTGCCGTTACGGCAAAACCACCGATGAAATCGACTACTTTGGTGTCTAACGGGGCAACAAAGTCGGATAGGCACAGGTTCGCTTGTTTATTGGGTTTATTTGTTTGTTGCCGGAGGTGATGCAATCGAGTCAATTCTCGAGAATGAGTTAGGTCTTCGAATAAAATAATATCATCCCCATGAGAATTTGCAGGCCAGAAGCCTATCACCGCTTCTACTTTCAAAATATTATCTTTCATTAATTGATTAATCATATTCATTGCGTCTTCGAATAAGGCACTTGCAGCTTCGCCAACAATCTGATCATTTAAAATTTTTGGATATTTCCCTGCAAGCTCCCAAGTAATAAAAAAAGGTGTCCAATCTATATAAGGCAGAAGTTCGGCAACTGAATAGTTTAAGAGCGTCTTTCTTCCCGTAAACGTTGGAGTTGGCGGAGTATAAGTTTTCCAGTCCAGATGTTGTTTGTTTGCAACAGCTTCCCGATATTGCAGTACTTTGCTTTTGGGGCGTCGTTTCTTATTTCGCTCTCTAACGAATTCGTACTCATCGTGGACCTGTTGGCAAAAAATAACCTTAGTTTCTTCGTTCAATAGCTTAGTTGCTACTGTTACAGCGCGCGATGCATCAGGGACGTAGACTGTAGAGTCATTTTGGTAACAGGGTTCAATTTTTACAGAAGTATGAGCTTTGGAGGTGGTAGCACCTCCGATTAGTAGAGGTAGCTTAAAATTTTGTCGCTGCATTTCACTTGCAACGTTAACCATTTCGTCAAGCGAGGGCGTGATTAGGCCTGACAAACCAATCAGGTCAACTTTGTGCTTTGTTGCTGCTTCCAATATTTTATTCGCAGGGACCATAACACCAAGATCAATTACCTCATAATTATTACACTGGAGTACTACGCTTACGATATTCTTACCGATATCGTGCACATCACCCTTTACCGTCGCCATGAGAATTTTTCCCTTGTTGCGAACTTTTCCATCTTTTTCTGCCTCGATATAGGGTATTAAATGGGCAACTGCTTGTTTCATAACACGGGCACTTTTCACGACCTGAGGGAGGAACATCTTGCCCGCACCAAATAAATCACCAACTCGGTTCATTCCATCCATAAGTGGGCCCTCGATAACCTCAATTGGCTCCACAGCCTCAAGGCGAGCTTGCTCTGTATCTTCTACTATGTATTTATTATTACCCTGAACAAGTGCATAGGAGAGTTTTTCGTTGGTCGGTAATGTCCTCCAGGAAAGGTCCTCTTTCTTGAGTTTTGATTTTTCTCCAGAGTATTGTTGTGCAACATCTATTAAGGCTTCTGTGGCGTTTGGCCTTCGGTAAAGAATTACATCTTCTATACTTTTTTTGAGATCTTCGGGGATCTCTTCATAGATCTCTAATTGTCCTGCATTAACGATACCCATCGTCAGACCGGCTTTAATTGCATGGTATAAAAATACTGCATGAATGGCTTCCCTGACTTTATTATTACCCCGAAAAGAGAATGAAACATTACTAATACCGCCAGAAATTAGTGCGCCTGGAAGATTATCTTTTATGAAGCGACAGCATTCTATAAAGTCGATTCCATATGTGTTGTGTTCTTCTATGCCAGTTGCCACGGCAAATACATTTGGATCTAAGATGATATCTTGTGGTGAAAAGCCAATATCATTTACTAAAATATTATATGAGCGTTCACATATCGCTTTCTTTCTGCTTAGACTCTCGGCCTGACCTTTTTCATCGAAGGCCATTACGATTACGGATGCGCCATATTTTAAGCAGAGTTTAGCCTGTTCTTTAAATTCCTCCTCTCCGGCCTTTAAGCTAATTGAGTTAACAATAGACTTACCCTGAAGACACTTTAAACCCGCTTCGATGATCTCCCATTTCGAGGAATCGATCATAATTGGAACCTTACTAATATTCGGCTCCGCAGCAACAAGATTCAGAAACGTGACCATAGCGGCTTTAGAGTCAAGCATCCCTTCGTCCATATTGACATCGATAATCTGTGCACCGTTATCGACTTGCTGTTGAGCAATTTCTAGGGCAGCCTCATAGTTCTCGTCTTTGATGAGACGAGCAAATCTTGCAGAACCTGTAACGTTAGTTCGTTCCCCGACATTAACAAAGAGACTATCGTTATTGATATTGAAGGGTTCTAGCCCACTAAGGCGAGTCTCTCCAGTGGCTACTATATTTGGTCTTGGGGGATAAGTTTTGGCCAATTCCGAAAAAGCTGAAATGTGTTCTGCTGTTGTTCCGCAGCAACCCCCGATTATATTGACGAGACCACTTGCCATGTAATCCTCAATACTGGTCACCATCTCTTCCAAGGTTTCGTCGTATTCACCAAATTCGTTTGGTAAACCTCGATTTGGATAAGCGCTGACAAAGCATTCTGCGATATCAGAAATAGATTTTATATAAGATCTTAGGTCTTCGGCGCCTAGAGCACAGTTGAAGCCGACACTAATTGGCTTTGCATGGCATATTGAAGCCCAAAAGGCTTCTGTGGTCTGTCCGGAGAGAAGTCTTCCACTTGCATCCGTAATCGTTCCGGAAATCATTATAGGCAGATCTAATTGACGTTCTTCTATAATGGATAGAGCGGCATAGATTGCAGCTTTGCTGTTCAGCACATCAAAAATCGTTTCGATTAAAATTATATTTGCGCCGCCATCTATGAGTCCTCTCAAACTTTCACCGTAATCGGTGACCAAATCGTCGAAGGTAACATTTCGAAACCCGGGATCATTGACATCGGGGGAAAGACTAGCTGAACGTGTGGTTGGTCCGATCGCGCCCGCTACAAATCGCGGCTTGGTAGTACTCTCAAAATCATTTGCGATATCCCTTGCTAGCTGGGCTGCCGAAAAATTGATTTCATAAACTAAATCCTCTGTGCCATAGTCTGCTTGGGAAATCCTATTTGCGGTGAAAGTATTAGTAGCAATAATGTCCGATCCTGCATTTAGGTATTGGCGATGAATATCGGCGATTAATTCTGGCTGGGTTAGAACCAAAATTTCATTATTTCCACTCAGGCTTGAAGGATGTGCCGAGAAACGTTTTCCGTGATAGTCATCTTGCGAAAGGCGTTGCTCCTGGATTAGGGTTCCCATAGCGCCGTCCATTACTAGGATCCTTTCCCCGAGCTCTTTCTTCAGGCGAGTGGAATTCTTCGTTCTCTTATCGTTCATCAGGGGATTTTAACAAAATTTTCTTATTAATAATCTGAAGATCATTTAAGATTTGAATGAACTGTATTCATAGACGTAACCTTTTCCGTCACAACGGAAGTTAATTTCTCGTGGTTTAGAGGCTTCAGCTGGAGTAAACTAAATATGGCTCAGGGAATGGTTTTAGAGGGAAAGGCATGGTCGAAATAACGGAATCAGCGCAAAGTTATTTGCGTGGGCTGCTTGATAGCCAAGAAGCTGATAATGTCAGTATTCGCATCTTTATTACTGATCCGGGCACGCCAATGGCAGAGACCTGCATTGCATATTGTGCTGAAGGGGAAGAGCAATCGAGCGATAAGAAAGTGGAGTACAATGAGTTTGATGCATGGATAGATGATAGGAGTCAGCCATTTTTACAGGATGCCTTGGTAGACTATGCCGAAGACAGAATGGGCGGGCAGCTTACAATCAAAGCTCCAAACTCGAAAGTGCCGAAGGTGTCGGATGATAGTTCCATAGAAGATCGTATAAATTACGTACTACAAAGTGAGGTCAACCCTTCTCTAGCAGAACACGGTGGCATGGTTACACTTGTGGAGTTGACCGAGAATCAAGTTGCGGTATTGCAATTTGGCGGGGGTTGCCAAGGCTGTGGGATGGTTGACATGACTTTAAAGGAAGGTGTTGAAAAATCCCTCATGGAACGAGTACCAGAGCTCGAAGGTGTCAGTGACGTAACCGATCATTCCTCGCGAGAAAATGCTTACTTTAAATAAACTCGTAGCAAACTTATCAGCTGACTAAATCAGCTTCTTCAAGGGTTCCCCTAGACGGAAGAACTTTGCCTACACTTTGCTGAAGTTCTTTGATCATTGTTTCTGTGGTCTCCCAATCTACGCATTTATCTGTAACAGATACTCCATACTGAAGATCGCCTAAATCATCGGGAATGGATTGATTGCCGGCATTAATATTACTCTCAACCATTAAGCCGATAATTGATCTATTCCCATCGATAATTTGATTAGCAACATTTTTCATTACCAATGGTTGCAAATTATGATCTTTATTAGAATTAGCGTGGCTACAATCGATCATAATATTTGCTGGAATTCCTGCTTTTAGCAGTTGCCTCTCGCACACAGATACGTTCACACTATCATAATTTGCTGTGCCTCCACCGCCGCGAAGGACTATATGGGCATGGCGATTTCCCCTTGTGTGAATAACCGATACTGCCCCCTGATGATTAATCCCAAGGAACCGATGGGGAGCTGATACTGACTGAAGAGCATTTATCGCAACATCCAGTCCTCCATCAGTACCATTCTTAAATCCGACCGCAGACGAAAGACCGCTAGCCATCTCTCTGTGTGTTTGAGATTCCGTGGTCCGTGCACCAATGGCACTCCAGCTGATCATATCTTGTAGATATTGCGGAGAGACAGGATCAAGGGCCTCAGTGGATGTAGGTAAGCCTAATTCAGCAAGGTCGACTAGGAGTTTTCTACCTATTTTTAGACCTTCGACAATATTAAACGAGTCATTAAGGTGTGGATCGTTAATGAGGCCCTTCCAGCCAACAGTAGTCCTCGGCTTCTCGAAGTAAACTCTCATCACTAGGTATAGCGATTCTGATACTTCGGCAGCAAGCTTCTTTAATCGGGATGCGTAATCCATCGCACAATCAACGTCATGTATTGAACAGGGCCCTATTATTACGAGGAGGCGAGGGTCATTACGTTCAATAATCTCTTTTATGGTTGTTCTGCTTCGAGCTACTGTCGCAAGCGCATCCGCTGATGCAGGTATACTTTCTTTTAATTGATTAGGATTGATTAAGGTCTCTTCACTTAATACATTTAGGTCATCCACTATTAACTCCGCCATATTAATCTCCTTAAAATCTGTCTTTTCTTAGCTTAAAAAAAACCCCGATTCAGCTACCGCCTATCGAGGTTCTCTATCAGGCGGCTAGCGCCCATGTACAGGGCGTTTAAAACTTTATAAAAAAGTAGTAACCCAGCCGACAGAAAAACCGAAATTGCTTTAGGGCTAATTTGGATCGTGGGCTGGAAAGTTTAAATTGGTCATTACAATGCATAACTATCATAATAGCGGTAAAACATCCTAATGCAAGTTTTTGCGGTACATCTAATGTCACTTTCACATTGGTACAGTCAGCTATACTATCCGTTACCCTTGAGCATATCTCCTGCAACTATCGAGGATACTTCTCCAGATGGAATATGAAATCACTACCCTGGGTGTGTTTCTGCTGTTAGCAGCGGGTGTGGTTTGCGGTTTTGTAAACACTATCGCGGGTGGCGGTTCTATGTTCACAGTTCCGGCTCTACTTTTTATGGGAATGCCCGCTGATATCGCTAATGCGACTAACCGCGTGGGTGTGCTGTTAGGCTCTTTGGTGGGGGTCCAAGAATTCCACAGTAATAAATATCTCGATACGCACGCGATCTTCCCTGTACTGGTTCCAACATTAATTGGTGCTCTTACCGGTGCATTATCGGCCTCTTATTTACCGGTTTTTTTGTTGGAACCATTTTTGTTGGCATCGATGATCTCAATGGCCCTAGCGATCATCTTTTTTCCCTCGATGATTATTCCGCCTGATGGAACGCGGCCATACGAACTGAAGGAGCGTGCGTTGGTGATTTTTGGTCTTTTCGCTACGGGTTTTTACGGAGGTTTTGTTCAAGCTGGGGTGGGCTTTATACTAATCTTTGTTCTCGCTGGTGGTTTGCGTTATGACTTGCTTAGAACTAACGCTTTAAAGATGGTGTGTACCGGCGCATTTTGTTTTGTGGCCTTGGTTGTTTTCACCTTAAGAAATCAAGTCTTGTGGATTCCGGGGTTAATACTCGCCGTAGGTACGGTTAGTGGAACAATAATTAGTGTGAAGTTTGCGCTAAATGTTTCAAATAAAACGTTAAAGTGGTTCACTTTGGTTATGGCCATTCTCGTTTGTTTAGGAGCATTAGTGAACTAGGATTTATAATGAATAATGATCTAGAAAAATATCCTGTGAACTTTATTAGTCATATGATGGAGCAAGATGTAGCTTCTGGTAAAAATGGTGGCGCAGTCGTTACTCGATTTCCACCTGAGCCCAATGGATTTCTTCATATTGGGCATGCGAAAGCCATTTGTCTCAGTTTTGGTCTGGCGAAGGATTTTGGTGGAAAAACAAACTTACGATTCGATGATACCAACCCTCTTAAAGAGAGTGTTGAATTTGTTAATGCAATCAAAACAGATATAGCCTGGTTAGGGTTTGAGTGGGACGAGGAACGGTATGCTTCAGATTATTTCGATCAGTTATATGATCTTGCTGAAACCCTTATCAAGAATGAAAAAGCCTATGTTGACTCTTTGAGTGGAGAGGATATTCGAAAGTATCGCGGCACGCTTACAGAAGTCGGTAAAAATAGCCCATACCGGGATCGGGCCGTTGAGGAAAGTCTCTCTCTTTTTAGACGAATGAGGGCAGGTGAGTTTTCCGATGGAGAACTGGTTTTACGTCTGAAAATAGATATGTCTTCCCCTAACATTAATATGCGTGACCCAACTATATACAGAATCAGGCACGTAGCACACCATCAGACCGGAGATAAGTGGTGCATTTATCCTATGTATGATTATACCCACTGTCTTTCAGATTCACTCGAGGGAATTACGCATTCTCTCTGTGACCTTAGCTTCGAAGATCATAGACCTTTATATGATTGGGTTCTTGATGAGTTAAAGATGCCCTCGCATCCACAACAGATAGAATTTTCTCGCCTAAATTTACAGTATACGCTTATGAGCAAGAGAAAACTCAAGGAACTTGTTGACTTGAGCGTTGTTGATGGCTGGGATGATCCTAGGCTGCCAACCATAGCCGGATTACGTCGTAGAGGCTACACGCCTAGGAGCATTAGAGATTTTTGCCGCCGTATTGGGGTATCAAAAAGCGACAATAATGTTGAGCTTGCAGTTTTGGAAAGTTGTATCCGAGATGATCTGGAGATTAATGCTCCCCGCGTTATGGGAATTATGAATCCTCTCAAAATTATTATAAAAAATTTTCCGGAAGGCTCGGCTGAGATGTTGGATGCCCCAAATCATCCAAAAAATGAGAAGATGGGCTATCGGCAATTAGCTTTTACCCGTGAAGTATATATTGATCGGTATGATTTTCGGGAAGAAGCAAATAGAAAATATAAAAGACTAGTGATGGGTGACGAGGTTCGCCTGAGGTACGGTTACGTAATTCGGGCTGAAGAGATTATTAGGGATCAAAAGGGTGAGATTTCTGAGGTTTACTGTACGTATGATCCAAGTACGTTGGGTAAAAATCCAGAGGGTAGAAAGGTTCGTGGCGTCATTCATTGGGTCTCAGCAACAGAGTGCCTGCAAGCACAGATCCGTTTATTCGAACCACTGTTTAATATCGAAGCCCCAGATTCCAGTGAGCAGGATAAGCTAGAACTACTAAATTCTGACTCTATAAAAATTTGTGAGGGGTTTGTAGAGAAAAATCTCGTTACCGCTACGATGGACCAAAGTTTTCAGTTTGAACGCGAGGGCTACTTCTGTCTGGATAGTAAACTTTCTAAACCAAAAAGATTAGTTTTTAATCGTGTTGTGTCTCTTCGCGATACGTGGGCAAAAATTGAGCAGAAGCAATGATGAGAAATATTAACTTTTTATGCGGCGAAGAAACCAGAAGTTTCAAGAAATGAGTACCTATCCATGAAAACGCCACTGAAGTATGGTGTGAATCCACACCAGGGAAAGGCCTTTATTTCAAATTCATCAGAAGATTTGCGTGTCCTGAACGGGACCCCCGGTTACATCAATTTTTTAGATGCCTTAACAGCTTGGCAACTTGTGATGGAGTTAGCAGCTTCTACCGGGAAAGCTTCTGCCGCCTCGTTTAAACATGTCTCTCCAGCCGGTGCTGCTGTGGCAGCACCATTGTCTTCGGAATTTCTCAATTCTCAATTTCTTGGTTCTGGCGATCCATCGCCAATCGCGACTGCTTACGCTCGGGCACGAGGTGGAGATCGAATGTGCTCTTTTGGGGATGCTGTGGCGGTTAGTGAAAAAGTCGATGAAAGTCTCGCGTTACTGCTGAAATCGGAGGTGTCCGATTTGATCATCGCTCCTGAGTATGATGAAACGGCGCTAGATATCCTTAGGAGAAAGAAATCGGGTGCTTACATTGTTTTGCAGATGAATCCAGCTTATGAACCCCCTGCAACAGAACAGAGACAGCTATTTGGCTTCAATTTCGAGCAGGAAAGGAATTCAGTCTTGATTTCTAAAGATCTGTTTTTGGGGACTTCCCCGGAGGTTGCTGAAAGCCTATTGGTTGGGACCATAGCATTGAAATATGCGCAGTCGAACAGTGTCTGTGTGGCCTACGATGGCCAAGTGATTGGTCTTGGTGTCGGGCAGCAGTCAAGAATTCATTGTACTCGTCTCGCATGCGATAAGGCAGATAAATGGATGATGCAATTCCACCCAAAAGTCCAAGCTTTGGTGTTTGAGAAAGGGTTAACAAAACCGGATAAGGCGAATATTGTGGATCAATATTTGCTTTGGGATGAATTATCCTATCTCGAGCAAAAAGATGTTATCTCGAAACTAAAAATCGTCCCAGAGTCGATATCAAGAAAAGAGAAAGTTGCTTGGGTTCGTGAATTCGACAAACTCTGTCTAAGTTCAGATGCATATATACCATTTAGGGATAACATAGACCGCGCAGCCAGAAGTAATGTTCAATTTGTCGCTCATCCTGGTGGGTCTGTTCGTGATGAGCTGATTAAGAATGCCTGCCAGGAACACAATATATGCCTTTTGGAGACTGGTCTAAGATGTTTTTTGCACTAAAGTCTTTGCGATGAAATGCTTGATATTGAGGACATAAAGTGCGCGCATTCAAGGATTCGGGCTTTCGTTCATAAAACCCCAATCCTGGAGAGTGAGTTTCTGAATAATCTGTCAGGAGCGGAGCTATTTTTTAAGTGTGAGAACCTTCAGAAGACTGGTGCGTTCAAGGCTCGCGGAGCAACTAACGCTGTGCTAAGTATACCCAAAGATAAAATTTGTAATGGTGTGGCCACACATTCTTCCGGAAACCATGGCGCCGCGTTAGCTTGGGCTGCTAATTTGCGTAATTTGGTGGCTCATATTGTTGTCCCTATGAACACGAACCAGGTCAAGAGGGATGCCATTCTAAATTATGGCGGTAAAATTACGGAATGTAACGCTAATCTTAGATCGAGAGAAGAGACTCTTCACCAATTGGTGAAGCATACAGGGGCCTATTTCGTCCCTCCTTACGATGATGAAGAAGTGATTTCAGGTCAGGGTACAACTGCACTAGAGATACTAGAGCAGGTGGAGGACGCTGATATAGCTATTATTCCTGTGGGTGGGGGAGGACTTCTTTCAGGTTGCTTGCTAGGCTTCTCTGGAAGCCCCGTTGTTACTTATGGTGTTGAGCCGGAGGGGGCTGATGATGCCTACAGATCATTACATTCTGGTAAGAGAGTCATAGATCACAGTCCTGATACCATCTGTGATGGGCTGAGAACAACACTTGGAAGGCGCAACTTTCCAATAATTCGAGATTTCGTAAAAGATATTTTGCTCGTCTCGGACAAAGAAGTTGTGGATGCCATGTACCTATTGTGGACCCGCCTCAAAATTATTGTCGAGCCCTCCTGTGCAACTCCATTAGCAGGTTTGCTTCGTAACAAGAGCTTATTTTCAGGAAAGCGAGTGGTGATTGTCCTCACCGGGGGTAATGTGGATTTGACTGATTTACCCTTCAAGTAATAGGTTTCGTGTTACTTTAACTGGGTTTGAAATCCACGGCTTTTTTCATTCCTATGATTTTAAAAAGTCTCTTGGCTACCTAAAGATAACAGAACTCGAATAAGTCCCTAGGTCATGTTAATGAATATAGCTTTGATAAAAACGCAGTCTTTACTCGCTGTCATCTTTGCTTAACAGTTCACACTGATGTGCGAGGAAAACATCATTCCTAGTTATGCCATTGGCGGTATGAGTCCACCACTTAACACCCAGTATTCCCCAGCGAATTGTGAGCTCTGGATGGTGATCGTATTGCTCTGCTAGGTCAGTGATTTGCTTCCCGAACGCCATCGCGCTCAAGAAGTCAGCGCATTTATATTCTCGAACAAGACAGGCAACAGATAGGCCTTGTATCTCCCATTGCGGTAACTCCTTCATCAAGCTATCTAGTTCTTGTGTATCCAGAGCTTCTTTCTGGGGTGAGGGTTGAAAATAAAGTTCACTAATAGCCATAGTATTCCTGAATAATGTTTAAATCGGTTCGTAGCAAGTATAAACTGTACACTGTCACATGACTGGCGACTAGGGTGGAATCAACCACCGGGAAGTGTGATTAAGGAAAGCCGCTCGCCTGGGTATTCGGAATTTAATTAGGTTAATCACCGGAGGGTACCCGTGTCTGACAATCTTGAAACTTTGAGACAAAACGATCCAGCTATTTACGCTGCCCTGAAAGGCGAGGAAGACCGGCAGCGCGAAGGGATCGAGCTAATTCCATCAGAAAACTATACCTTCCCTGAGGTGCTTGCAACTCTAGGGAGTGTTTTTACCAACAAGTATTCAGAAGGGTATCCTGGACGGAGGTATTATGGTGGACAGGAATACACAGATGAGATTGAGACCTTAGCGAGAGAGCGTGCCAAGTTAGTATTCAAATGCGAACATGCGAATGTTCAACCTCTATCAGGGTCTGCTATGAATCAAGCTGTTTACCTTGGTTTGCTCGAGCCTGGTGATACTATCATGGCTATGGATCTCTCTCATGGGGGGCATTTGACCCATGGCGCACCCGTCTCTCATATGGGTAAATTATTTAACTTCGTTCGTTATGTGACCAACCCGGGTGATGGATCTATCGACTACGACAAGGTCCGGAAAGATGCATTAGCATCGAAACCTAAACTAGTTCTGTGTGGATATACTTCTTATCCTCGAGACATTGATTATGCAGCATTCAAAGATATTGCTGATGAGGTAGGAGCCTTGACGATGACTGATGCTTCGCATTTCGGGGGATTGGTTGCTGGTGGTGCGATGAAGAATCCATTCGATTTTGGATTTGATCTAATGACGACAACAACACATAAGTCGCTCCGTGGGCCACGAGGTGGCATGGTTCTCTGTACTAAATCGCTTGCCTCTAAAATTGATAAATCAGTATTTCCTGGATTACAGGGAGGCCCGCATATGAATGCTGTAGCAGCTATAGCAATAACCTTATTGAAAGCGCAAACCGATGACTTCAGAAATTATGCCCGCCAGGTGTTGTTGAACGCAAAGGCTCTAGCTCAAACCTTCCTAGAGGCTGACGTGTCGCTCGTAACAGGAGGAACAGATAATCATATGCTCGTTGTTGAGACCAGCTCGAGTTTTGGATTAGATGGACGTCAAGCCGAAGAAGTATTGGACGAAGTCAATATCACGACTAATAAACAAATAATCCCTGATGACCCCAATCCTCCACTTCGTCCAAGCGGCATTAGAATGGGGACTCCTGCGGCTACAGCTCGCGGGATGTTAGAAGAGGATATGCGGCAGTTGGGTGCTTGGATCTTGAAGTGTTTGAAAAATTCGCAAGATAAGAATTTGTTAGGAGAGATACGCGGTGAAGTCAAAAAGTTCTGTGAACGTTTCCCAGTCCCAGGGATTTAATTCTTGGTAGCTATAGTAGTGCTTAAAAAATCATAATCGCACGACCAGAAATCTTCCCAGACTGCAAAGCATCAGTTGCTTCATTAATGTCTTGAAGCTGGTATCTCTCTGTTACTAATTGATGAAGATCTAGTAAGCCTTTTTCAAACCATTCTATATATTTAGGGAAATCACGCTCGGGTGAGCAGGATCCTCCGATACTACCAATAAATTTTTTCTCGCTGAGGAGGATATCGCGCGCATTCAACTCCACACTCGTGGTTGGCACCCCCACTAAGACTGCTGTTCCACCTGGCTCTGCCCCAAAAAATCCACTTCTTGCCGAGGGGACAATTTGTTCCATAGTTTTTTTGAGACCGATGCAATCAAATACAAAATCGGCTCCAGAGACAGGACGAGCAGTCATACTCTTTTTTGTTTGGCTTGTCGTTAAATCTTTGATCGCTCTGATTGGGTTCTGCTCACCCGCGTTTATCGTATGAGTGGCACCAAATTGGCGTGCAAAAGCGAGTTTTTCTTCATCAAGATCAATGGCAATAATTGGGTTAGCACCCAATGTTTTTGCGGCAACGACCGCAGACAGACCAACACCACCAACTCCATAGATCGCAACACTATCACCAGCTTTTACATTTGCTGTATTCTCGACTGCCCCAGCACCAGTCATGACTGCGCAACCAATAATTGAAGTCACCTCTTTATCTATTTCACTGCTTACCTTTACCACGTATTGCTCATCTGCAATCGTAAAATCTGACCATGTGAATACATTCTCTGAATATGCCGTTTCGCCATTGGGAAGCTCAAGAACAGCTGGTTCTGGTGTTCTCGAGCCTTCTGTCATATTTCTTGGAACCCAGGTGACGAGAACGGTATCCCCGGGACAGACATGTTTTACTTCCGACCCTATCTTTGTTACTACTCCTGTCGACTCATGTCCTAGGATGACCGGGTTGTCTCGCGTAGCATGCATTTGGTGCAGCTGACTGTGACAGATACCGCTAGCATATTGTTTAACAACTACCTGATATGGCCCGGGATCGGGCAGTTCCAAAGCTATAATTTTTAGTTCTCCAGGCTCTTTCGGCACTACAACAACTTTCGCAGGGGTCCCCATAAATTTCTCCTCTCATAACCTTTTCGTGGCGCAGCTTTTATTAGGGTGGCAAGTAAAAACTCGGAAAACTCCCAAAGCTTAACATATGTCACCTCGGATCAAGATCTTTTCTACGAGGGATTGCGGCCTTTCTCTGGAGTTTTTATCCATAAAATAATGATTGCGCTTATAATATTTGCTAGTCCCACGATAATGATTGCCCCGTCGTAGTTTCCACACATATCGTAATAATAAGAGGTCGCAATTGGTGCGATTGATCCAAGACAGATCATAAAAGGTAGCGCGGCTCCCCTTACTGCTCCGATGTGGCGACGGCCAAAGAATGAAGCCCAGATCACTTCCTGAAGTGGAATCATTCCACCCCATCCAAGACCCAATAGTAAGAAGCCAGCTATCAAAAGGTCAAGCTGATTAATATTAGCTGCATACACTATGATAAATAGCGCACTCGCGCTTGTAAC
>NHBG02000009.1 GCA_002167855.2 Gammaproteobacteria bacterium TMED1 | reverse complement strand
AAGTTGTAGTCATCCTTGTGCGCATTATAGGTTTCATAGCCTGCCTTACGCATCATCTCTGGCACTGTAGTGATCTCTTCAGGCAGATGAATCTGGTATTGGGGGACCCGCCCGGCGCGCATATCATGGGTACCGGCGCGAATAGGATAGACGCCTGTAACCATGGCTGATCGGCTGGGTGCGCAAATAGGGCTTGCTGCATAAACGCGCTCGAAAACAACGCCCTCGTTCGCCAATGCATCCAGATTGGGGGTACCGACCGTCTTGTCTCCATAGACACTGTACCAGGGAGACTGATCGTCGATATCAATCCACAGAATATTTGGTCGCTCGGAAAATGCAGGCAGGGGTAGGGTCGCGAGAAGAAACGACAGCAGGGGTACACGAATTGTAAGTATTGATGAGCTCAACATCCATCCCGCCTTATGGGTTGTCGTCAAAGCGACTGATAGTGTGCAATTAATTAGGCAAATGCAAGAGAGACTGACTTAGTAAGGCCAGCTTAGTTTCAGTGAAGTAATAACACCTAGGTGAAGTTGGTGTGTAAAACGCCGGCACTCGTAAATTGAAGCTCATACTGAATTTTTTAAGTTCTCTCTGATAATTCTCTTGCAAAAACCATATCAATCATACGCTGAGTTCCTTTTGAGAACTCTAACGAACAAGGATAATGAGCACCGTCATTAACTGACGAACAAAAAGCTTCTAGCTGGTTAATATAATGATTTTCACTTGGAAAACTAAAGGTCTTAAGAGTACCGTCCTCCTTAAACAAATGGACTTCAGCCTGACCAAATACTTGCGGATTAAAGGGGGCAGTCAGCCGGATTAAACCATTTGTGCCCTGGAAGTTCATTTCCTGTCTCTTTTGCATCCTCATTGAGGTTACACCTACGAAACGAAAGGATGGAAACTGTGCGGACACATTAGCCCAAACGTCCACATCATTCTCCCAGAGAATTGAAGAATGCAGAATTGCTTCCGGTTCTTCCTCTGTCATAAACCGGGTAGAGCCAAAGGTATAAACGCCTATGTCAAGCAGGCTCCCCCCACCGGTCACAGCGCTATTACGGATATTCTTTGGATCGCTGCTGTTATTGTAGGAGAACACGCCATCCACTTGCATCAAGTCTCCAATTACACCTGACTGAAGCAACTCTTTGGCACATTGCCACTGTGGATGATGCAATATCATATAGGCTTCGGCCAAGAGCAGATTCGAGGTATCTCTTATTTCAATGAGTTCATCTATTTCATTGGCCTGAAGCGCGATAGGTTTCTCACACAGCACATGCTTCCCCGCTTTAATAGCTTTTCTTGACCAATGCACATGCAGATGATTTGGCAAGGGTATATAGACCGCATCTATNGAAGAGTCCTGAAGAAGAAGCTCGTAGTCTTCATATACNGCTATTTCTGGATTGATGCTTAAAAAGGGCTTTGCATGGTTGTNGTTTGAAGTTGCTAAAGCCACACACCTTGTCCCTTTGGCAAGCTGCATAGCGGGAAGCATATGCTCAAGCGCGAATTTTGAAGCCCCCAAAATACCCCAACGCAATATATTTCCCATTAAATAATTCCCGATATCTCGGCTCCCGATTCTTACTGGGAAGCACCATGAACGTCAAGTTTNGAATTTCTCCATTACCTATGTGTTCGTAATTCGGGCGAGTGATTCGGTTTAAGGACCTTCTTCCTCTTATATACCTTACAGATTACTAATGTTAAAAATACGTTTTGAAAATACTCATACTTATAACGGAACGTGNGTCAGTTGGTNNANNCGTAAAGTCCACTGTACATTTGCNAGGATCTATTATGAAACCNATTATGGCTTTTGCCTGTTTGTTGCTATTTGTAGCAAAATCCTCAGCTGGAGAATTTCTCAATTTGAAGTATTCGGTGGATGGTATGGATCGTACGGCTGGACTTTACCTACCAGATGGTTACGACGGATCAAAACAATGGCCGTTAGTGATTTACCTTCATGGTGGTGGACGAGGCGGTAACAACAATGGAGAGGCCATTGCCTGGGCGAAGAAAACGCAAATTGCCAGTGTAATTTTCAGGAATTCAAAAAAAGTGCCCGCTATTGTCCTTATNCCCCGATGCCCAAAGGGAAANGTATGGGCCCCGGTAAGCCCGGATGTTCTTATGTCGGCTTGGCGCACACAGAGGGGGGCTGGTGAGCAGATTCCAGATGCAGCGGATCACATTACCGAAGCNATCGATACCGTGATCAGTCAATTTTCTGTTGACGAAAATAAGGTTTCTTTGACAGGATTCTCAATGGGNGGTGAAGGTTCAATCCGTTATGGTGCNCTTAATGTNAGNCGCTTTGCCGCAATAGCACCAATCGCNGGGTCAGCCATTGCAATTCAAGCAGATGCGCCAGCCCTAGCCTCAACAAACATTTGGATGTTTCAAGGTGAAAAAGATGGCATAAGCACAGCAGCACTGGGACGCAAAATGTCTGCATGGATCAAAGAAGCCGGTGGCAATATTCAATACACTGAGTTCAAAGGCATTGGCCACAGCATTCAGGAAAAAGCATTTGAGACCAATAACTTTATTGAATGGCTCATTAGTCAGGAAAGAAAATAGGTGCGCGTATAGAGGAGGCGTGAGAGCTGTGCGCCAATTCCCTAGGCCCATTGATCCAAATCCTAGCCGACTATGTTAGGTCCTTGGGCTCACTCTCCCAGCATTAAGAACACAAGAGTTTAGGACACAAGCAGACGCCTTTGAAAGTTTTGCTCTATCTGACTTCAATACGCCTGGTATAGTTTAGAGCTTTCGAACCTTGAAATTCCGCCCTTTAATCCTCCCACGCTGCAGTCCCTCCAACGCCTTTGCGACATCATTTTTATGAATGGCAACGTAGGCGGCATACTCTAAAATATCTATCTTTCCGACGGAGGACCCAGGAATTCCTACCTCTCCGGTGACGGCACCTAGGATATCTCCTGGTCTGATTTTATCTTTGCGCCCCGCTGCGATACACAGGGTGACAAAATCCGGTGGCGTCATGGTTGAAGATTCTTTAAGCGTTTCGATTAGCTCTGCTCTCAAGTGATGATCTTGAAATTCTCCAATGCCCTCGAGTTTGTGCCGCTCTCGATCTGTCAGCATACTCAGCGCCAGTCCTTTTTTTCCAGCCCGACCTGTTCGCCCGATTCGGTGCACATAACCTTCTGGATCTTTTGGCAGATCATAGTTGATGACCGCGGGCAGGTCTGGAATATCGAGACCCCGGGACGCTACGTCGGTGGCTACCAGAATACGGCAGCTCTGCTGTCGGAACTGAATGAGCACCTGATCTCTATCACGCTGCTCCAAATCGCCGTTAAGTGCCAGCGTTATGATTCCCTTACTTTGTAAATGTGCGCTGACCTCACGCGTTGTATCTTTCGTATGGCAGAACACGACCGCTCTCGCGGGCTTATAGTAACAGAGCAGTTTCACTAGGCTGTCGAGTTTTTGGCTTCGCTGAGTCAGGTAAAACAACTGGCGGATTTGCCCTTTGTCATGCAGTGACTCGACACTAACCATTACTGGTGATTGCTGAAAGCGAGCGCTTAACGATTCAATGTTATCAGGAAACGTTGCCGAGAATAATACCGTCTGCCGGCCGCGAGGTGTTTGTTTGATGATGGCTTCAATATCCTCCATGAATCCCATATCCAACATACGATCCGCTTCATCCAAAACCAACGTCTTGACCCTGGAAAGCTTTAGTGTCCTTTTTCGGAGGTGGTCTTTGATTCGCCCTGGGGTACCAACAATGACATGAGCGCCATGCTCAAGAGAACCGATCTGTGGGCCAATGGACTGACCGCCGCACAATATGACTACCTTGATGTTTTGTTGGTGCCGCGCCAGCCTTCTGACCTCACTCGCCACCTGAGTGGCCAGTTCCCTAGCCGGACATAGAACCAGCGCCTGGACCCCAAAGTCTCGCGGATTAATTTTTGCGAGTAAAGGGAGTGCGAAAGTAGCAGTCTTTCCGCTACCGGTCTTGGCCTGGGCGATGATGTCTCTGCCCTGCAGTGCCAGCGGTAGAACTTTTTTCTGAATGGCAGTCATCTCTAAATAGCCGAGGCTATGCAAATTGGCCAGTTGTCCTTTAGCTAGTCCCAGATTGGAGAACGAAGAGTCCATCACAACACACTCGCCGGGTGAAATTGCGTTAAGTTTCTCATGGCGCCCTTATACAGGAGTAAGGTCGTTGGCGATAGCAATTGATCATCTAACAATTAAAGACGGTGGGAGAGCTTTGAACGAACGACCCCTCCCTCCCTAAGACGAATCTTGTGGTCCAGTAGCATTTACCGTGGTATCCTGATTCGCTCCACCAGCTCTTGTATCCTTTCGGGAGGGGGTGAAGTAATCTGCATAATGATGAGGGACACCCCAAAGTTAAGCAGCATCCCTAGTGTGCCTATGCCCTCCGGAGAGATACCAAATAACCAATTTGCCGCATTATTAGTCTCTGGGCTGACAAACTTAAAATAAACAATATAAGCGAAGGTAAAGGTGAGACCAGTTAACATTCCACCAATAGCCGCTTCCTTATTCATCCGCTTCGAGAATATGCCAAGCAGCAGCACTGGGAAGAAGCTCGCTGCCGCTAGCCCAAAGGCGAATGCTACAACCTGCGCCACAAATCCTGGCGGATATATCCCAAGTAGACCGGCAACAGAAACCGCGAGCGCTGCCGCGATTCTGGCGAACATTAATTCCTGGCGCTCGCTGATACCAGGCATCAAACATTTCTTCAACAGGTCATGCGAAATACTGGTCGACATCACCAGCAACAGGCCGGCGGCAGTTGATAGCGCCGCTGCAAGACCACCCGCAGCGACTAGTGCAATAACCCAATTGGGTAGCTTCGCTATTTCCGGGTGAGCCAACACGATGATATCGCGATCGATGTAAAGCTCGTTTTCATTTGCGCTCGCCGTATTAACAAGTGCACGCTGGCCTAAATCTTGTCTTGTACCGTCAAACAAGGGTTTGACAGGTACCAGGGCATCACCCCCACGATACTGAACCTTAGCGTCATGATTTTTATCAAGCCAGGCGATTAATCCCGAATCCTCCCACTTGGTAAACCATTCCGGAGCATGCTCATAAGCCATGCCATCCACGTTGTTGATTATGTTTAGCCGCGCGAATGCGGCAACAGCGGGGGCAGTAGTGTAAAGCAAAGCGATAAAGATTAACGCATAACCTGCTGAGATCCTCGCGTCCCGTACTTTGGGTACAGTAAAGAAACGTACGATGACATGCGGTAAGCCCGCCGTACCCGCCATTAAGGCCGCCGTAATAAAAAACATGTCTACTGATGATTTATTGCCTGCAGTGAATGCGGCTATACCGAGCTCAGCAGAAAGCCCATCGAGTTTGTCGAGTAAGTAGACGCCATCAGACATGGTGCTACCAAACCCCAGCATTGGAAGTGGATTACTTGTTAACTGCAAAGAAATAAAAATCGCCGGCACGAGATAAGCGAAGATTAATACACAATATTGGGCTACCTGCGTATAGGTAATGCCCTTCATTCCGCCCAGCACGGCATAAATAAACACGATCGCCATGCCGATCACCACACCGGTGTTGATGTCTACCTCAAGAAAACGCGAGAAAACAATACCAACGCCGCGCATTTGCCCTGCGACGTAAGTAAAAGAGATAAAAATCACGCAAACGACAGCAACCAGTCTTGCCGCCTGAGAATAATAGCGATCACCGACAAAATCCGGAACGGTGAACTTCCCGAACTTCCTCAAATACGGCGCAAGCAAAAGAGCCAGAAGGACATAACCACCCGTCCAACCCATTAAGTAACGTGCGCCATCTGCTCCTTCGAAGGCAATGATACCGGCCATTGAAAGAAAGGATGCTGCTGACATCCAATCCGCTGCGGTTGCTGCTCCATTCGGGAGAGGATGGACGTGACTGCCCGCTACATAGAATTCGTTCGTCGTGGCAGAACGACTCCAAATCGCAATCGCAATATACAAAGCGAAGGACAGCCCAATGAACAAATAGGTCAGAAATTGCGCACTCATGACTCGCCATCCTCGTCAACGCCGTAGCGTTTATCAAGCTTGTTCATTCGCCAAACGTACACAAAAATAAGAATCACGAATATATAGATAGAGCCCTGCTGCGAGAACCAGAAACCTAACTTGAAACCAAATAAACGAAACTGATTCAAATAATCCACAAATAAAATACCGCAGCCGAAAGACACCAAAAACCAGACCACCAGCAGCGAAATCATCAACCTCAAGTTTGCTTTCCAATAGGAGTCTGTGTTTTTCATTAAATATCATCCACTTCAACGATAAGCTTCGCTCATTATGCATTTATGCCAATAGTTATGGGAATACTTTAATTAATCCACTGTGTTTCTTTTTAACTAGTTACGGGGAGGTTATGGCTCCTAGTATAGGTAACTTCCAGGGAGATCAAAGGAGGTATTTTCATTCAGTGTTTTACTGAGGATATAAGAACAATCGATCTTTTAATTAAAACAATAAACAAATAGTGGTTCATACAAACCGGTTTAATTGCAAGACGATAGAGAAGTTATATCGAGGATCGAACACCAATATATAAGCTACGTGGCTCTCCAACGAAATAGCGGTGATTACCGAAGCCATAATCCGCCCGTTCCGCATAGTCTCTATCGGTAAGATTAAGCAGCCGAGCCATCAAGGACCAGCGAGAGGACACATTCAACTCAGTGCGCAGGTTTACGAGNACATGACCCTCATATTTTGCGGTGTTCTGNGGGTCGGTATGGTAAGCGCCAACATGAACCCATTCGATTTCCGCATTGGCATTTTCATTAAAATGCCAATGAAAAGTAGCTGCGCCTGCCAGACGAGGTGCAGTATCGATCTCTTTACCCTTGATGGCAGTGATCACGCGCTCGGGGTTATTTGCGTATTCGTGATTTGTCAGGCTGAAAGTAAGGCTTGCCGAAAACTGTTCGCCGAAAGAGTTTAATAATGACAACTCGATACCATCATGCCGAGTCTTGCCATTGTCAACGTTCATTCTATCGGTGTTGCGAAATATCACATTGTTTTTGCGCATGGCATAGGTAGACAAATTGTAGGAAAACTTCTTATCGCCCCCTCGGACCCCAAGCTCGAGACTGGTAAGAGCTTCCGAGTCAATCTTTGCCGTCGACTGTCCGCTCTGCAGTCGATAGAGTTCCGTAGCCTGAGGCGCCCGGAAACCTTGAGCTAGCCGAGTATAAACTTGATGTTTTTCGCCGAGGTTAATGGTTAGACCGACCTTCGGAGAAAAATTAATAAAAGAATCTCTACGGTCCGCTGGTCGATTGAAACGACAACCACCAAATCCGCAAGCCGTTCCATCCTCCCGGCTACGCCCGCTTATCATTTTATTGTGATAATCATAACTAATTANTTCGTAGCGAGCGCCCCAAATAAGGTTAGTTCTCTGTGAGAGTTTGTGATCCTTGTGGACGAAGGCTGACAGAGAAGTNGCGNCAACTTCGTAATCGTAATGACGGCCCTNAGGGATCGTCNNTGCCAGAAAACTANNGCCAATGATCGATTTGGCCTGCGATTCTNTAAGAAAAGCTTTGGTANGCTCTAGATCAAAACCCATGGCAGCGCCGTTTGCGCTGTACCAGACTGCCTGCAAACCGACACTGCTATGGCCATTCTTTTCACGCGCTTGGCCAGGCAAATAGTGCTGCAGAAAATCTATCTCAATGTGCCGAAAGTATGGTCTNAGCATGATCTGACCTCCACTCGGGAGTCGCCGTTGTAAGCGGGAGTACGCGCGAAATGTAAAAGCATCCCGATAAGCCTCCGGATTGGGATTTTCACGCTTACGCGGTGCTGATTTATATGATAGATAACCCTCGATATAACCTGCTGTTTCCTGTTCGAGATTTGTTAAGGCAATTGCCGTAATCGCATTGAAACCTGCAAGGTCACCAGCCACCTTGAATATAGCCTTTTGCTGATAGAAACCGGAGTCATTTTTGTAACCCCCATCGATCGTGGAGCTCATATCGAATCGCCAGAGATCGCGCTGGTAATTAATTTTTAGTCGGTTGTAGTCATGGGGACCTCGTTCAAAGTGGACACGGGAACCACGTTGGGCTGAAAGCGGTGGCGTGATGATATTTATTAGACCGTGCATTGCATTCGATCCATGAAGAGCGGATCCAGGGCCCTTAATCACTTCGATACGGGACGCGTTCTCAGACTGGGCGCCGAAGAGCTCGTTAACATTACAGAATCCGGATGCTTGTAACGGGATCTCATCCTGGGTCATCAAAAATGCACCGCACGCACCAGCGCCTGTAAGTACTGGAGAGCGGATTGCAGTCAAACTTTCTTGACCATTGCCGCGACTAATCCAGACGCCAGCAATCCTTTGAAATACTTCATTCGAGTGAGTATGGTTAACGCGTTCCAGCTGAATGTCATTGATAGTGGCAATGTTTGTGGCAAGACTTCCTGTCTGCTGATTCAACCGCGTTGCAGTTACAACAATTTCTTCGAGAACGGATCCGCTGGATTCAATAGATAGCAAAAAAAGGACGAAAACAGAAAATCTCATGCGCATTACAAGCTACTTTTTTAAAATGGTAGCCGACTTTCAATGCAGTCACAATTTCCAACAATAAAAATTACTTTGGTACGTTGTTAAGTTTTTTGCCACCATCTCGACACCCCCTTGCTATAGCTTGATCGGCATAAATTCACTGTAGCTTTTGTCTGAGAGATACGCCGAATTTTATTGTCGCATCTCTTTCTTTAATCTTCTTTCGCTCTCTTTCACTATTCTTTAAACTTGCATGATCTTCGTGTCGAGGCCGAATCCATAAAATGGATAAACACCATGTCTGGGATAAAATATGCAGTTAAAACGATTAGTGATGCTGTTTTGCTTCTCTGCGCTTTGTTCCGGTGGATATGGTGACTATCGCGTCGAGGACTATATAGAGGGAATCAGTATTCCGTGGGGCATGACCTGGTTACCAGACGGTGACATGCTAGTAACGAGTCGCCAGGGAGAGATATACCGCGTAAGTGGTCAGAAAATCATCGGTACGATTAGTGGAGTACCAAAGGTGCACGTAAACGGCCAAGGGGGATTACTCGATATAGAGTTGCACCCTGACTATGCCAATAATGGTTGGCTCTACCTTTCCTATTCGAGTAGTGAAGGAGAAGGAGAAGGCAGCAATACTGCGATAGTACGAGCAAAGTTAAAAGACAACACCCTTGAAAATCTCGAAACCCTTTATAAAGCTGAACCTAATAGTAAAAAGGGTCAGCACTATGGCAGTCGTCTCGAGTTTGACAAGCAAGGCTACCTATATTTTTCAATCGGCGATCGAGGTAATCGTAAAGAGAATCCGCAGGACCTCAACAAAGACGGTGGCAAGATCTATCGTATCCACGATGATGGTCGTATACCGAAAGATAACCCATTTTTAGAAGGGTCTAAACCTGCGATCTATTCCTGGGGTCATCGCAATCCTCAGGGTATGGCTATACACCCTGTTTCTGGGGAGATCTGGATCCACGAACATGGTCCAAGGGGTGGCGATGAGGTTAACATCATCAAGAGTGGAGCCAACTTCGGCTGGCCAATACTTAGCCATGGTATCAACTATTGGGGAACAAGTTTTGCTGAAGGGACAGAGCGCGAGGGGTATGAGTCACCGATCTGGTACTGGGATCCTTCGATAGCCCCTTCAGGTATGGCTTTTGTTACTAGTGATCGTTACCCCCGTTGGCGAAGCCACATACTGGTTGGCTCTTTGAAGTTTGGTTATTTAGTTTTGTGCCAGGTAGAGGGTAGAACCATTACATCTGCCGAGGTAATAATTGAGGGAATCGGCCGAGTACGCAATGTACGTCAAGCGCCGGATGGATACCTCTATATTGCGTCCGACACTGGTGCGATCAAACGCATTGTTGACTACTAAATTTACTGCATCCCCCCCTAATTTCGAAGAGGGGCGACAGCATTGATACAGTCGGGGAAGACCTTTGGCCCAACTAGATTACGAACCCCAATAGTTGTTAGAACCTAAAATATAAACCAGTTATTTCATCGTTCTAATTCTCAATTGGCTTTGAAAGAAAAGTAAAGAGTCGCCTTCGAGTTCGAAAGCTGTGCAATGGTTGGACATGACCAATGAANATCAATCCTTGTGTAACCCGAATCATGCAGTTTCGACTCAAAAAAAAGATAGCGCCCACAAGCTTAGTAACAACCATAGCAAAACTACCACCACAGCAGCAGTACGACTTTGCAGTAAAGCAAAAGCCTCGCTTTTAGTTCGTACTATGCACTCCTCCCACACTAGAACCGGGATCAGTCGAATTGCCAGCCAAATACCCGCAGGAAGCAGAAGTAGGTCATCCAAATATCCAAAGATTGGAATGAAATCTGGAATAAGATCGATAGGACTTAGCGCGTAGCCAACTGTTAGAATCGCGATAAGCTTTGCTACTCCTGGTGTGCGGGAATCTCTAGAAGCAAGATAAAGCGTGAAAATATTTTGTTTTAATGCTGCAGCCCAACGCCCCAAAGTATCGAGATTCATTGAGACCTTCATCGAGACCTCACCCCTCGATGACCCAATCAATTTCAATAAAATGTACGCTGCTAATANACATCATCAACGAGCTGGAGTAAGTTCTGGTTGAGGGATTATCACAGCTGCACCTAATAAAGATATCAATACAAACAAACACAGCATAGCAGCAGTTCCGTAACTACCGGAAATGTCCGCGGCTGCAGAAAAGACAAATGGCCCAAGCGCACTCGCAAAGACCGAGATCGATGTGCTGAACCCACTCACCTCTCCGATATGATTGGGTCCAAAAAACCTTATAAAAGCGAGGTTAGAGACGACATGCCAAAGGCCGCCACCGACCCCAAAACCAAATGCTAAAGCCCAATACCCCCATGTAGAATCAAGGAAAATAAATCCAAAAGATCCTAAAATGAAACTTCCAAGCATAAGAATCAAAAAAGGTTTGAGTGCGGTCGAGTCCACTAACCAACTCGCTAACAGGTTGGCCGAAGTCGAGAAGATTGCTACGGGCAGGAAATAGCTAAACGCTACTTCCCTTGATAAGCCCGATTCTGCAAAAATAGCCACGACGTGAAAGGTTAGAGCCGTGCCAAACAATGCGTGAATGGCAAGACTTAGTGAATAAACCCAGAACACCGGCGAGCGCCTGGCTTCCTTCAGACTTAGGGATAACCGTGCGCCGAAAACCGCCTTCTTCGCATTATATTTCTTCCCGTCCGGAAAGAGGCCGCAACTTACAGGGTTATCCCTTATAAAAATAAGCGCTAGGACTGAAAAAATTAAGCCAACGATCACCGCCATTCCCCACAGCGTCTCTCGCCATCCGAAGAGTGTAATTAAAGCGGCTATTCCCAAAGGAGCAATAGAAAACGCAAAAGAAACAAAAACATTGCGTAACCCGCTAACTAGCCCCCTTCGGGCTACAAACCAAGGCAATAAAAGATTCCGAGAACAACTGGTCAGAACTCCCTGACCAAAAAATCTGACTCCGAAAAAACCAACCACGACTAATAAAATAGTTATCCAGGAAGGACCGTCGACCCAGGATATAAATTTGTCAGCAAAGCTAAAATAACNAACCATCAAACCTANGAAAAAGGCAGATAGAGGGACCATCATTCGNGCACCATAAACATCAAACCATCGNCCTGCCCTNGTNAGAAAAAGAGCCGATNCAAGCGTACCAAAGAGATAGGCCAGCGAAAGCTCGGTTCGAGAGAGAGAAAACACCTCTATAAAATAGTCGGTAAAAACTGCCATTCCCATAGTTTGACCAGGAACACTTAAAAGAAGACCAAAAGCAGAAAAAACCCAAATCACCCAGCCATAAAAAAACGGAGTTCTTCTGGGATGGAAAGGCCAAGAAACGGAAATCAACTATGTTACCTAGAGAAAATAAGCGCGGCAGCTTAGCATGATATTAGTCAAGATTGTCCTCGGATAACTTAACTTTTCGAAATCGGATAAGGGAAGCTACTCCTGTTAANACTCGCGCGCATCAGCAAGACGATCCTCGTTGGTGGCTGAAGATATTGCGAGACAATCCTATGGGGTGTCGCCGAACAAGATGCTAGACCAGACAGGACCGCACTTCATGTCGCGATCGGCTCTAAAATTGATAAACAGGTCTTCCCTAAGGGCTTTGACCTTTTCTATTCTGTCCTCGTTATCCAATCGACGTCAAAACGAGACACGCTCACATAAGCTGCATCATACTGACCTTCGATTTTTCCATCTTCATAGATGCAACAGACCTGACCATTCTGATTCTCTGACATGTCCGAATAACTCGAGGGACCGGGCTCGATCGTGCGGGACGAGGACCACGTATTGCAGTCGTCTGTACTTCTTTTAACAGTGAGGTTCTTTCGATCGTGAGCAGCCTGAATGGGCGAGGTGAATTCATGCTCCAACGCATCACAGTTGGCGAATACCACACTCCCGTCGCTCAATCTCAGGATGCTTGCCATACATACGGGTTCGAGGAGATCATCATCCGTTTCCGGATCCGACCACCCCGTCGCACCATCAGCACTTATAGAAATAAACCGGCGATGAAGCTTCGATTCCGTACGGATGTTGAATAGGACACGCCNATCGTTCAACTGCAAAGCCAACGTTTCACTCGGATTGATCACATCACCCACCCCGTCTCGACAAACAATATCGGAGAGTTGCCAGGATTTCCCATTGTCGTCGCTATACGTCCCTGCAACCACCGAGGGTCGATGTCCTAGCTTGCCAAGCCCGAATTCCGAACCACTTCCGTCCGACATCCAGATCGGGATGATATAACGCCCATTCGTAAGTTGAACCCCGTGTCCCGGGCCGGTTGCAATCACTTTCCAAGGATAGTCGTCACGCCAAGGCGCGAATGTCTTCGTAATATCGATCGGTTCAGACCATGTTGCACCGTCATCGACACTTCGAGTAGAGAATACACGGGAATAGGCGTGACAGAATAAGGCATGCACGTGCCCATCTTTTTGGTCACTGATCATCACAAAATTACTGATTGGCCCAGGACCGTAAGTGTCGCAAGCCAAGACTATCTGCATATCGGCCCAGGACTGACCCGCATCATTGCTCCGACGCATCACCAAATCGCTCCCATCCCAGTCGCCCCCCTTCCCACGACGTGCTTCNGCAGTGGCAATGACCACTCCGGACTGAGTCGTCAAGATCCCNGGCACGCGATAGGTCGAGTAACCCTTTGTTCTCGCTTCAAAAAGATGCTTTTTATCAAACATATACAAACCCCCTAAATAGACGGGGAGACAAAAATGACTCTCGTTGCCTACTCTAAAACGACTGTATACCAATTCTTCGCATGCATTTGCGTCAGACTTAGTCGCGTCGATCGATCGCACCCTCATCTTTTATAAGGTCGGCTTTTTCTCTGCGTTGCCTCAACTTCTCTGCAATTACCTCCCATGGCTTAACTGAGCAACGCTCCGCCCACGCCTCATAAATAGATCTGAGTTCCTTCACCACATCTGGGTGCTGTAATGCCAAATCATTGGTTTCCGTACGATTCGCTAAAAGGTCGTAAAGCTCCCAATCGCCAAGGTGCTTACACACCAGTTTCCAATGTCCTTGACGCACTGCCTTGTTGCCCTCATGTTCCCAGATCAGAGCTTCCTTATGGTTATGCTCACCACGAAAAATCGGCGCAAGACTGGTGCCCTCCAAGGGTAATATATCGTTGCCGTTCAGTTCCTTAGGGTACTCAGCATGCGCCACGTCGAGGCAAGTTGCCATGATATCTGTAAGCTGACCCGGCTGGTGTCGTAAGGTACCAATCTGATCTATGACAGAGGGCCAATGTGCAATCAGAGGTGTCGCAATGCCCCCTTCATGTACCCAATGCTTGTATTCCCGGAAAGGCGTATTCGATAGATTAGCCCACGGTACCCCATAACTCTGATAGGTATCCTCGGAACCAGGCATAATTGAGGGATCGTTACCTCGAAGAATGGTTTTGCCGTCTCGTGTATGGGTGATCCCTGCGGGGTTGTTGGATGGTAGCGGCTTAGCTGCAGGAGCAAATTCCTCGGCACAGGCACCATTGTCTGCCAGAAACAGAATCAGTGTATTGTCGATTTGGTTAGTTTCCTTGAGGGCCGCTACAATTCGACCTATACCCTGGTCCATACGGTCAATCTGCGCAGCGTATACCTCCATCCGACGCTCTTGCCATGCTTTATCCGATGCATCGTCCCAAGGCAATTGCGACCAGTCACGTTTGGTAAGTGGCCAAGCCTCATCGACGATACCCATAGTGCGCATACGTTCAAGGCGTTCTTCCCGCAAACGGTCCCAGCCCGCCGAGAATCGACCCTGGTATTTTCTAATGTCTTCTTCGGGCGCGTGCAATGGCCAGTGCGGCGCGCTATAAGCTGTGTAAAGAAAGAATGGAACCTCGCTATCAGTAACGGCGTGTTCTCGTATAAAGTTGCCGGCTTCATCGCTGATTGCATCGGTAAGAAAGAAGTCCTCGGGAAGGCTCGCGAGGTCTATTAGCTCGTTATCCCGGGTGAGTGAGCTCGGTTGCCAATAATTAGCTGCTCCGCCAAGGATACCAAAGTAATGATCAAAACCACGTTGGCAAGGCCAAGAATGTTTTGAACCGCCAGCGGCCTGATTTCGACTAACGTGCCATTTTCCACTCATGTAAGTGGCATAGCCCGCCAACTTCAATACTTCAGCGATCGTAACGCATGTATTGTTTAGATCTCCTCGGTATCCATCTTCATCGAGATCTGTAACCATCCAGCCGATCCCGGTCTGATGTGGATGCAGACCGGTAAGAATTGATGCCCGGGTGGGACAACAACGGGCAGTGTTGTAAAACTGGGTGAAACGCACTCCGTTACCGGCGAGTTGATCTAGGTTCGGCGTAAGGACTTCCCCACCATAGCATCCTATGTCGGAGTAACCCATATCATCGTTCATAATAAGGAGGATATTTGGTTGATTCATTCGAGTGCGGCCTAGCTGAGGTTTTATCGCGATCGCAACTTATTTTGTAAATTGTAGCTTATAGAGAATGATCTTTCATATACGGACGCAACCACCCTTTGATAAAAAAACTAACCTAAGATCGGTTTTTTATTTTGGTCCGCCTGAGGAGTCTCGAACCCCCAGAATCCAGCTATGTGACCTAATGCTTTACTGTCCTACTGGATATTTAAGCTACAAATGCAAATAGGTCCGCAAAGTCCGCCCGCGGGATACCTAGAATCATCTCCACTAATTGCATGAAAGATTTTTTTTGTGTTAATTTACCCTGCGTCAACTTTCGCTGAAGACAAAACCAGACCATCATACTTAGAAGATCTCTGTTGCACCCTTATGACTAAATCTATCGAAGAATTGGAAACGGAAAAGTCCAGATTAGCCGAAGAAATGAGGCAGCTTGATTACGAACTTGATCTTAGGCGCGGTATTCCAACGACAGCAGAGGCTTTAAAAGAAAGTCGGGCTTACGCAATAGATGCTGCACTTCCGGTTGAGGAAGTAGTACAGGGATGTAGTGATGCTATCGACCGCTACGGTTTTTGTGTAGTCGATAATGTCATCCCCATTGACTGCATTGGAGAGATTAAACGAGAGGCTGAAAAAGCGGAGGAGCGTGTTGAAGGCAATGCTAGAGCCGTACGAGAGGGACTGAAGCAAGGCAAATCTCTTGAGGAGCTTGCTAAACTTGATGGAATTGAACTACGTCCAGTATGTCGACGTGGTTATCCACCCAAAATTGTAAATGATATTGTTTGGCTGCCCAAGTATGCGGTGTTTTTGGCTAACGCAAGGATTACAGCTATCGCGAAGGCGGTTCTGGACGATCATTTAAGGATTGGACAGTTACATCTTCGTCATATTTCCGGCACCTCTGAGGACGGATCGCCTGGGGGATGGTTTGGGACCGGACGACCTGACTTACGAGCATGGCATACAGATTGGCCACATGATCTAAGCGCCTACGGGGGTGGCGATCCTGATACCAACGTTGGTTGTATCAGACAGCCTTTTCCAGATGTTACCTTGGGGTTAACAATGATCTGGTATTTGACAGATGTAGATGAAGACTCAGGAGGAACTTTTGTCGTGCCAGGTTCTCATCGTGACCCCAGAAACCCGAGGGGTCCAAATGACGGTATCAGTGTTGGATCGCCTATCTCGGGCGACATGCAGATTAGTGCAAAGGCGGGGTCAGTTTTTATTCAGGACTCCCGTTGTTGGCATGCATCGCCGACGCACAATAACGGAGAGAAACGTATTGCCATTGTGAATCGCTGGAGCCCATGGTGGATTGCAGTGGATGGTTATGCCTCAGGTCCTGCGAGCTCAGTAAATCAGGTTTGTCGGCCTCTTTCGCAAAAGGAGTTTGAAGCGCTTCCTCTAGACCTGCAACCACTGATGAGGCACCTATGCCCTTCCCAGAAGGATGTTTTACAACAGCCAGTCTTAGTTAGAGCAAAGGCTGCTGACGAAAGAACTAAATGGGGTTTTCGATTAACAAAGGAACACCCCGAAAAAGTTGCCTCTGCAAACGACCACATTAAAGTTCGGATAAAACCAAACTAATTAAATTAAATGCGGCGGCACGCAGCATAGCGCGCAGAGGAATCTAAGCCAAAGGCATACGACCAAGCCGTTGGACCGCAGACGTTGCGCACTCAGTTTATCACTGAGCGGATGCTCCCCAAAGTAATTGGAGCTGTCGCTTTAATGACCCAACTAGGATGGAAAATAGTTTTCCAGTTCTTCGGTTTGAATTAAGTAACGATCTTTATCTAAACCATCCGAGTATGCGATTTTCATGGCCAGTCTAGGTGTAGAGGTTTCATTAGGACCCGTGGTGTGAGGTTCGAAACTGTCGAATGCTAACGCTTCTCCTTTAGCAAGACTGATAAATTCCATGGACTTCTTCATCTCAGCTGCGGCAGCCTTTGGAATCGTGATAGGGAAGTGACTAGACTGCACGAAGTCCTCTTCATGCTTGAGGAGGCTACCTTTATTGAACAATGACATCTCACTTACGCTTACCTGATTATCAGGAGAGAGCACCAGACCACCTTTTTCCTCTGTCAGGTCTTCAAGCGCAATCCAAACAGAAAAAATGGTGGGTATCGGGTCACGGCTCACCCAGTAAGCCCTATCCTGATGCAGCGCCGTCCCCGGCGCTCCCGCACCTTTGATAAGCAGAATTGCGTCATCTACAACCGGTACATTCAAGTTTACAATCTCAGTAATCTGTGGCCAAAACTCCTGGTGTAGCTGCTGCAACAAGTCCAAGTTATTGTTTTCCGCATCGATACCCCCAAAGAAGTCCTTGCCAAAGGTGATGGACGTATCTTTCTGAGAAGCTGAAATTAGGCGTTCAGCCCTCTCTAGAATCGCATCAATTGCGCTGCTTGAAATACGAGTTGGCAATCTACACCACATACACAATTTCCTGATTAAAGACTTAGAATGACCAAAAACCAACGTCATCGCAACGTGAATTTGAACCTTGGTATTATTATTTTATTAAATAAGCTCGACCAATAGCCACTCCCGACTTTTATAAGTTCAGAGGCGAATCTACCAAGGCATAGACAAGATCTACAACTCTTGCCGAAAGGTGTACTAGTCTGGAAATTGCCGGCACCGTATCGTGGTTCACTTCAACTGTCTAGTTCGCTTACCTCGAATAGGATAGTCCCATTCAAGATCAGACGCCCACGTCGTGCTCAATGCGCCTTCGAAAGTATCACCGTTAATAGTTACCCAGACCTTCATGGTAGGTGACGATTTCTTAGCCAACTTATCCTTACCACTTTTATCATTACTAAGTTTTGTTTTGACTTTCTTTTTCTTCTTGCTCTGTTGTTCTTTAATAGTAAGCGATATCGGATACTCGTAGCTCAGGATGTCATTCGCGAAAGTAATAGCAGTCACAGGGATAAAGCCGCTGTCCTCGTCGAGCAATGTTGCGAAAAGCATATTATCCTGCACTATCACCGTCAGCACACTTCTCTTGACATCGCCCATGACGTTGGCATGGACTTCCCATTGGCCCACCACCGAATTCAGATCGGGTACATCACTAGCGCCTTTTACCCCAGGATAATCTCGCCAGATCCACCGAAGCGTATCCGGGAAAATGGCACCGCCGTGCGAAAGCTCGTGTCCTCCAGAACCCATTACCAGCTTGCTGTCATACCGAGCAAATTTTAGCGCGGCACCCATTTGAGCATTCGCAAGTGGCCAGTTTCCTATCGTACCGTTAAAGTCATTCTCACCATCCTGGAGGAACACGCGTATCGGTTTCGGATTTCCGCGGGTCAAACGAACCAGATGAGGATATTCGGCCCCACCTGGAAGTCTCGTAAAGCTGCCAATATGACTGATCACTTTCGAAAAGGCATCAGGGCGATGCCATGCCACCGTAAACGCACAGAGCCCGCCATCGCTCTGTCCAACGATCGCTCGTCCCGATGCATCGGTTACGAGATTGTAATTCTTACTGACCTCTGGAAGGATTTCTTCTATCAAAAAACGCGCATAAACGTCATTCACAGGAAGATACTGGTTGCTACGCTGGTCACGTTGGACTTCTTTCCTACCAGGATTAATGAATATAC
>NHBG02000023.1 GCA_002167855.2 Gammaproteobacteria bacterium TMED1 | reverse complement strand
CAATTTCGCCAGAATTGATAGAAAGCATAGGGAGAAGTTTTTGCTGGATCGAGCCAAGGGATACCCCCNGTACTCTTCCCGAATTTGGTTCCATCCGCTTTGGTTAACAGAGGATAGGACAATGCAAAAGCTTGTTTCCGCTCTACCCGCCGAATAAGATCTAATCCACTGGTAATATTTCCCCATTGATCGTTACCGCCCATCTGAATAGTGCAATCAAACTTTTGGTTCAGAACTAGAAAATCATATGACTGAAGTAAAATATAGCTAAACTCTGTGTAGCTGATCCCGGAATCCACTTCTTCTAGTCTACTACGAACAAATTCTTTGTTTATCATGGCATTCACACTAAAGTGCTTCCCAAGGTCTCGAAGAAAATCGATGACAGTTAGGTCCTTGGTCCATTCTGAATTATCAACTACCAAAGCAGAGCTCGATCCACACTCAAAATCAAGAAACTGACTTGCCTGGGCCCGGATTTTGGCAACACTTTTCTCTATTTCGTCTAAAGATCTAAGTTCTCTCTCGGCGCTTCTACCACTNGGATCTCCGATTAAACCAGTGGCACCACCGATGAGAAGTATAGGACGATGTCCTGCCAGCTGAAACCGCCTCAAGGCTAACAAGGGCACCAGGTTCCCCACGTGCAAACTATCTGCCGTAGGATCAAAACCACAATACACTGTCCGCGAGCCACTTGAAAGATGATAAGCCAGATCGCTATCTGCACTCGTTTGTACCACTAGACCAAGTGTATTCAAGTGTTCTAGGAACATCTGTTGCATAGCAATTACACCTCAATAATACATTTGTGAGCTTCGATAGACCCCTGCAATATTCCTAGCCCCTAAGGTCATTGCAATTAGCGAAAACATATTATACTCAAGTAGCTACAAGCTATCGACAAGAGTCGCCAATTCCTCAAGACCACTACCTAAGACTTACGGACAGGACATATCCTATTAGCACTCTTTTTCTAATTAATACCTCAGCTGGTCAGCATATTCAGTCAAAGTGCATATTCTCGGTAACTTTACGCACCACTAAATAAAATCTCGAATCAAAACTGGCATCAATTTGATAATAATTCTGACCGTGGTAATCACTGTACTGCGAGTCAAACAAAAATAGCTGAACAATTTTCTAGTTTGCCTCCAGCAAACACCAGATTAAAAAGTACAGGACTAGACTTAAACCGAACTATTAGTTCAACACCTTGATTCAGGGTGAGAATAAAATCTTGAAAAACTCTATCGCGAATATTTAATCGCTCGGATGTTCCTTCCTCCAGACTCCAAGCTTTGATAGAGCTAGTCACTCTGGCCGAAAATTCGGTTCGGAGACCTCCAAACAAGTAACTATTGATTAGAGCATCAGGTGATATAATACAGGGGCAGGCTCGAGTGATGCCCAAAGCAGGAACTTGGTGCTGCTCTGAGGCCACTAATACGCGACCCAATATCTACTTTTATCAAATTTCGCTGCAGCCATTAAACCTTGCGTTTCGTTGGTGCGAGGCCAACTAGTATGTACGTTAATTCAATTGGTTTAGCAAATCACTCCCGCCTAAATTATGAATTATTAGTTAATGACATAAGTCGTACCCCGTAATGTTTAAAACTATCCGTAGCATTACCAATGTAGGAATCACCATTACAGAACTTTCACGAGAGCGATTCAAAATTAATAGGGAACTCTATTTTTCAGGGGGACACAAAGTATTAGAATTCGATAATGCCAAGGAGACAAAGCGTGCATTAAGGCTTTAGTGCGTTAAACAGAAAAAGAGTTACCACATCCACATGTATTTGACGCATTGGGGTTTACGACCACAAATCTTGCACCTTGCAAATTTTCGTTATAATCAATCTCTGCACCGACTAAATACTGATAACTAAGAGGATCCACTAATAACACCACGCCAGATTTTTCGATCGCAGTATCATCTTCTTCCATGTCCTCGTCAAACGTGAATCCGTATTCAAACCCTGAACAACCTCCACCAGTGACAAAGACTCTGAGTTTCAAATCCTGGTTACCCTCCTGTTCGATTAAATGAGCTACCTTCGCCGCGGCAGCAGTAGTGAACGACATTTGGGGTGATGAAAGTTTACTCATTCTGTACCTGCGGTTTGTCTTCTTTAATTAACTTACTGGACGCCAGTATTCAAAGCTGCGACCTGCGATGGCCCTTTTAAATCATCACTGTCTTTTTGCTTATCTTCTGTCGATTTTACTTCATTGCCATTATGCCTTATGTGGACAAGATGGCCATCAACCCAACTTCCCATTACCATCTCGATAAAGTTGTAATAGACATTCCCTTTAACCTCAGCTTTAGCTGCGAGCTCGACATGTCGATCAGAATTAATATCACCGAACACTTTTCCATTCACGATTACATTGGGGACTCTTATTTCACCGCGCACGCGCCCTTTTTCGCTCACTGTGACTGTTGCCTTTGAGCCGCTCTGAGCATAAATATTTCCTTTAACAACACCGTTTATCAATAACTGGTCATTAAAATGTATATCACCAACTAACTCGCAATTAGTTGCAACCAGGGTAACACCAGCCTCATCGCGATTTTTTTTACCAAACATTACTTACCTCCANTTACCTGCCAATCGAATTTTTTTTCGAGACGCTGCTTATTTCGTCCAGTTGATTCAGCCAAGATTATAATCTCTCTNGGTTGAAAATCTTTCGGCAGACTTAACTCTCCTTCGATACTCTGAAAATACTTGAACCTAAACCTAACAGATTCCTTTTTAGTGCTATCTAACTCACTCAGTTTGAAAACCTTTTCCTGCTGACCTTCGATACCACCAACGTTAATTCTAACACCACCCTGCACGTATTCGTGCTTGTCTACCAACTGAGTTAACAACAGACTGTACCTAAACCGACTGGGAAGACCGGTATTCTCCAAANTAAATCGCTCGATACGCAGCCCCCTATCTCCCACATTAGGAGCCATGACGCCCTTATAGAATAGTATTTCTTCATTCAACTGCGCAATTCTAGACTGCAAGGATTCTATTGTCTGCCTGACTTCTTCGGTTGCAATGGTATCTACCTCTTCGCGGAGCTTAAGATCTGCCATTGCGCTCCTCATCTCCTGAATAGTTTCTCGAGCATCTTCTAGCTGAGTACGAATATCNTCTCTTTCTTGAACAACCTCTACTTTCAAAGCAATTCCCTGGCTTTTACCGTAGTGGTAGGTCAGCCAGCTAAAAATTGCCATTAAAATTAGAAATACAAAAAAGATAAACGCCTTGTATACTGGGCGATGCGGAACCACTACCATTTGGTGCTGTTTACTACCTTTAACCGCTGCCATGCTAAGCTATTTCCAAGAAATAAAATATTGGTGTTTGGTGTATGTTAGCAGAAAACAAACAGAAACGAGCTTTCAAAGGAGANAGGATAGGAATTACCTTTGCAAATTTGAATAGCCTTGCCCGATAAAGAGCCTCTTCGCAAAGAGGTTGCTGTAGCAGGAAACCTCCGCGATTATCGATCAAGCTTGGTTAGAGAAAGGCTGACCGTCGTTTACTGCAATGGAGGAGAAGAAAAGTATTGCAGTGCCAGTAGTGCAGCTTTATGGTTACCCAAACTTACTGNTCTTGAATGTCAATTAACCTTTTAACTATTAGTTTCTAATAATTTCGGATCCAAAATTCTCTCTTTTCTCGTAATAACAGTCGGAAGAATCAGGATAACTCTATCCACCATGCANAATGTTTGCTTAAATTTAGATTCATTAACGGACGCACCATGACAAAGTCCCAAGAAAATTTTGAAAAAGCTAAGACTCTACTGCCTGGAGGAGTTAATTCCCCAGTTCGCGACTTTCGTCGTGTTGGTGGGGAACCTATCTTCATAGACAAGGCGCAAGGAGCTTACCTCTGTGATGTTGATGGGAATAGGTATATAGATTANGTGGGCTCCTGGGGTCCTATGATTCTTGGGCACGCCCACCCGAAAGTGGTGCGCGTGATACAAAAAGCTGCGGAATCGGGCTTAAGCTTTGGGGCTCCAACTGAAGTCGAAACACACTTGGCAGAAAAAATATCGCAGTTAATGCCTTCCATGGAGATGTTGCGAATGGTCAGTTCAGGCACTGAAGCAACCATGAGCGCGATACGTTTAGCTAGGGGATTCACGAACAGAGACAAGATAGTCAAATTTGAGGGCTGTTACCATGGCCACTCAGACGCCCTGCTAGTTAAAGCCGGTTCCGGGGCCCTAACCTTGGGTACCCCGGATTCTGCCGGGGTGCCCGCAAGTTTTGCCCAACACACCCTAACCCTAGAGTATAACAACCCAGAAAAAGTGAGATCTCTTTTTTCCCAGAAGGGAAATGAAATAGCAGCAATAATTGTAGAACCAGTTGCAGGGAATATGGGATGTATCCCTCCCGTTAAGAATTTCTTAAGCTGTCTTCGTGAAGTTTGCGACCATTATGGTAGTTTGCTTATATTTGANGAAGTCATGACTGGTTTTCGGGTACACCTTGGGGGAGCCCAAACTTTGTACAACATCCGTCCCGACCTGACCACTTTGGGGAAAGTTATAGGGGGAGGAATGCCCGTCGGTTGTTTCGGCGGTCGGAGAGATGTTATGGAGAAAGTAGCGCCGCTTGGTGACGTTTATCAAGCGGGAACTTTGTCTGGTAACCCTATAGCAATGGCAGCAGGCCTCACAACCTTAACACTCATCTCTGACAGTTCCTTTTTTGAGGAAGTGACTCTAAAAACCAAGGACCTCGTAACCCGACTGAAACGTGCAGCCGATAGCACTAACATCCCCTTTTCCACCAATCAAGTTGGCGCGATGTTCGGTATTTTTTTTACGGAGATTAATCCGGTCCGCGACTTCAATCAGGTTTTAAGTGCAGACGAAAATTTATTTAGGAAATTTTTTGTTGAAATGTTGAAACAAGGAATCTACTTTGCACCGTCTCCCTTTGAAGCAGGCTTTCTGTCTAACGCGCACGGAAAGAAAGAAATTAATGAAACGCTAAAAGCTGCTTCTATCGCTTTTTCAGTGATTTCACAATAGAGACTCATAATGAGGAATTATGATATTTATGGCATTGGGAACGCTCTCGTCGATTCAGAATACATGGTCTCTGACGAGTTCCTAAACCTTACTGGGTTCCCGAAAGGGAATATGACGCTCACTGACNTAACCAATCGACGTAATCTGACCCACTTATTGGAGGTTGAGCATAAATACCAAATGTTGAAATTAGCAGGCGGTGGTTCAGCAGCCAATACTGTAGTAGCTGCATCACAGGTTGGTAGTAAAGCTTACTACAGCTGCAAAATAGGAAACGACGATAAAGGAAGATTTTTCCTGAAAGAAATATCCAATCATGGGATAAAATCTAACGCTATAGCGAAAGGTGGTTATACAGGCGAGTGCATATCGATGGTTACCCCCGATGCCGAGCGAACTATGGTTACAAATCTCGGTGTTAGTGAGGAATTCTCAGTGAACGAACTGTACCCAAACGCACTTTGTGAGTCTAAGATTATTTATATAGAGGGTTATCTAGTTGGTAGCCCGAACGGGCTTGATGCAGTTTTGCAGGCTCAGGCGATTGCCAAGAAATCTGGAGTTAAAGTAGCNTTGACTCTATCAGATAAGGTTATGATAGAAAATTTCAGACCCGCCTTTGATGCCGTGTTNAAGAATGGTGTAGATATACTTTTCTGTAATGCCCAAGAGGGAATGCTTTGGACAGATGCTCATACAATTGATAGGGCTGCCGCAGTTCTGAGTAAAGCATGCCCGACTTCCGTGATTACCTGTGGGAAAGACGGTGCATTGGTTTCAGAGGGACGAAAAATATGCCATGTCCCAGGGTTTGAGGTTAGCGCCGTGGACACAACCGGAGCAGGAGACAATTTCGCTGGCGCGTTCCTAGCCAAGCTATGCCAGGGACTTACTCATAAAGAAGCCGCGTTATATGCCAATCGATCAGCCTCAACTTTAGTCAAGTTCTATGGTGCTAGACTCTCAGCCAAAGGTATGGAGGACCTTTGTAAGCTCTAATCTGCTACTACACTAATGGCCTGAATAGTCGGTCGACAAAATAAATTTTGCACTTCGGCTTCTACAGAAAATGTAAGCCTAATGTTTTCTTTAGTAACTACTTCGCGAGGGTGACCCATTGCCAAGATCCTACCGGACTTCAATAGTACTAGGTCGTCAGAAAACCGAGATGCTAAATTTATATCATGCAACACCAAAGATACTGATGCTCCCTTGGCAGCGAGCATCTTTATAACATCGAAAAAAACCAGTTGGTGAGCGAGATCTAATTCGGCGGTTGGCTCATCAAAAAAGACGAAAGCTGAATCAATATTATCCCAGACCTGACATAATATTCTCCCAATTTGCACTCGCTGCTTCTCTCCACCTGACATAGTTGTATAGATTCTGTCAGCAAGACCATCGAGACCGAGCCTATTTATCACTTCCTCGACTATCCGTTCATCATATCTTCGGCTAGTTCGGTGAGGAATCCTTCCCAAGCGAAGCACCTCAAAACATTTGAACGGAAACTCCAGTTCGGAGGACTGATTCAAGCATGCGACCTTACGCGCCCGATCATCTAGAGCGAACTCTGTCAAGGGAATGGAATTTAGCGTAACACCAAGAGCGCTCAGAGCTCCGCTGGCGACACGCAAGAGAGTGGTCTTACCCGCTCCATTTGGCCCAATAAAACTATTTATCTTACCCGGTTGTATAGATACATTTATATCCGAGAGGAGGCGTTTCCTATCTACTGTATAACTAACATCCGTCAATTTCAGGCTCATATCCCCAAGCTTCCCTTGCTTCTCATAATCAAAAAAACGAAAAATGGCCCTCCAATGAGAGCCGTTAATATTCCAACAGGCAACTCCGCAGGAGCGAACAACATTCTACTTGCCGTGTCTGCCACTAGTAATAATAACCCTCCGACTAGAGCAGAGGCTGGTATCACCGTCTGATGGGTTGAACCCATAGTTAACCGAACTAAATGAGGTACCACTAACCCAATGAAGGCTATAACCCCAGTAAGTGCGACCCCTATAGAAACAGCTAAAGCCGTTAAGAAAATTATGCGAACCCGAAAGGATCCTATAGAAACACCCAAATGAATCGCCTCGGTTTCTCCTAATGTAATAGCATTCAATCTCGCACTTTCGAGCGATAGGGCTATGATTATCAAAGGAATCAAGCTCGCAACGTAGATTTTATTCCAATCAGCACCGCCCAAGCTTCCCAGAGCCCAAAATGCAACACTCCTAAGCTGCATATCTGTAGAGATATAGGACAAAAAGCCTATACATGCTATCGCGATAGCATTAATTGCCACACCCGCTAGTAACATTGCTGAATTTGTCCCACCTCGGCGACCAACTTCAAGCACTAGACAAGTCGTCAGCAAACCCCCAAGGAAAGCGCTTGCAGCTAAACCATACAAAACGTTAAAAAAAAAACCACTAACTACTAGATAAAGGGCTGCAAATAGAGCCGCGCCACTGGACACCCCTATTAACGCAGGATCTGCCAAAGGGTTCCGAAACAGACCCTGAATCGCAGCGCCACTCGCCGCTATACCTGCACCAACAAATATCGCTAACAGAATGCGTGGCAAACGAATCTCTATGATTATAGTGCTTTGCAAACTATCAACTTTAAAGCCCTGTAGTACCGCAATTATGTCTGGTATGGAGACCTGTGCCGCGCCGACACTCAGCGATATCACGGACCATGCTACTAAAAAAATGATTAGTAAACTGAATTTAATCGCCTTGTTACTGCTCAAAAGGAATTGGCCTCCATATCCTTGGATGCGAGGACCCAAAACGGGTTTTATATGCTACTACCTCAACGCCAGCCTCGATAGCAGTCCGGAGGCTCTCTCCATAGGCCGAATCAATATGATCCGCACTGCGAACCCGTCGAATACCTGAATGCTGCACACAAAAAAGTAAGAGAGCCCTTGCTCCACCCAGAGCTATGGTTGAAAGCTCTCTCAGATGTTTTTGACCGCGAATGCTAACCGAATCAGGAAAATATCCTTCCCCACGAGTGAAGGGACTTTCTAATAATGTCACACTTTTCACCTCAACATAACAGTCACGTCTCCCCTTCTCACTTAACACAAAATCAATTCGGCTATTCTCGACGCCATATTTAACCTCAGGCTTTAGATAACTATACCCTCTCAACTCTTTTATGACGCCAGATCTAATTGCATCACTAACTAGTTTGTTCGCTCGGCCCGAATTCAAACCGATATAATGTCCTCGTTTAGTTTGCAAAAACTCAAGAGTATATTGGTATTTCCGCCCTGGATTGGAAGAGTGGCTTAGCCAAACAGAGGCACCGTGCTCTAAGCAATTCCGCATGGAACCAGTATTCGGACAATGGACCGTAATCCTAGTACCATTCTGGAGATAGACGTCAGCCAGAAAACGTTTATGTCGGCGTATCAATCGGGCCTTGATATACCCCTTCATTTTTTTCGTAATGCCCCGGACAATTTTTTAACCTCGGGCCAAAGCCCCTCTAGAAACTAGCATGAACATAAAACATATCCCGCTTTACTTAATAGCATTTAAATTTCCCAAGCAAAGTGAGGCGAGCATGATAGTCCTCCGATGGGCAGCGTAAAAGCAGTTGGCTATAAGCGACGCCTCGTACATCCATCTATTTTGAGCCTGCAATCTAGTAATATGACAGTCAATAGTATCCTAGCCTTGGGCTTTTAAAAAAATAGTATGCTTTCCTCTATACCGTCAACTCAACTCCTTATGTTAATTGTGAACAGAACTTAAGAAAATCCACCGAAAGAAACGTAGATGGTATACGGTTGATCTTCGACGATTAAATGGTATTGAGCTAAGCCTAGGTTAGAACAAATCACCTCTAAAATAACTTCAACTTGCAACCACTTAATTCCCGCTTGGCGTTTTGGTAATGATCTGGTAATGTTCCGCGCTCGTTTTACAGGTCAAAATTTGCAACGCACCATTATTGGATAACGCTATGGCAGAGAAAAAACTTAAGCGTCAGAGGAAAAGTACAAGAACTACACAAAAAAAAGCTAAGCCCAAAGCCTCTTCCTCTATCGCAAGGACAAAGCCTAAAGTAAAAACTTCTAGCAAGGCCAAGGCTAAAACTAAGGCCAAGGCCAAGGCCAAGGCCAAGGCCAAGGCTAAAACTCCAAGNCCAAGGCNAAGGCTAAAACCACCACCAACACCAAGACAAAGGCTAAAACTAAGGCCAAGGCCAAAACCAAGACNAAGGCTAAAACTAAGGCCAAGGCCAAGGCTAAAACCACCACCAACACCAAGACAAAGGCTAAAACTAAGGCCAAGGCCAAAACTAAGATCAAGGTGAAAACTGGTTCAAAAATGACTGCGCAAACACAAGTCAAAGGCAGGCCAAGAGTAGCATCTAGCTTAAAAACAAAAAGTGGAAATCAAGCAAAGACGAAAGCGAGTAATAAGAAAAATCGGNTCACTAAAGACGAATCAAAAGCCGCTTCAANTTCAATGAGTGTGTCACCAAAGAGGAAAGCAGTCGGGACAAAACAAAAAATAACTACCAATGATATAAAAACAAGCCCCAAGGTATCGGTAGATAGTGACTCACATCAATCAACGAGGGCCTATACGCCAAAAAAAAATGAAGAATATATGGGTGAATCGCAAAAGGAATACTTTCGAAACATCCTAAATGCCTGGAAATTTGAGCTCATGGAAGAAGTAGATAGAACTGTAAGTCATATGAAAGAGGAGGCAGCTAACTACCCAGACCCAGCNGACCGTGCTAGCCAAGAAGAAGAATTTAGTTTAGAGCTTAAGACTCGGGATAGAGAAAGGCGGCTAATCAGGAAAATTGATAAGACTATAGATCTAGTTGATCAGGATGATTATGGATACTGCGAATCTTGTGGTGTTGAAATTGGAATTAGACGCCTGGAAGCTCGACCAACTGCAACCCAGTGTATAGATTGCAAAACTCTCTCTGAAATAAAGGAAAGGCAGATTAACGGCTAAATACTGAATGGCAAGCGAACCTTACATCGGCAGATTCGCGCCTTCACCAACGGGCGAATTGCATTTCGGCTCCCTAGTCACGGCTCTCGCAAGCTACTTAGATGCTCGACATAACCAAGGCCTTTGGCTGCTTCGTATCGAGGACCTTGACCCTCCCAGAGAATCTCGAAGGGCCCCAAAGGAAATTATGGCTCAACTTCGTTCTTGCGGACTCGAATGGGACAGGGAGGTGATATACCAAAGTTCAAGAANGGCTTCGTATCATGCNCACTTGCAACAGCTTTCAGAAAAGGAAGCTTGTTATCCCTGCACATGCATCAGAAAAAAGNCGCCAAAGGTATATCCAGGACTTTGCCGCACAAATACCTTTGAGTCATCTATCGAACCCTTCGCAATAAGACTAAGAATGGATGATTCNCAAATAGAATTTCGAGATTTCTTTTACGGATTTCGATCTTATGATTGTCGAACGGAAATAGGAGATTTTATAATCAGAAGAAAAGATGGACTGATTGCCTATCAGCTTGCCGTAATTACGGATGATGCGCTCCAAGGCGTAACCCACATAATTCGTGGTAGTGATCTTCTAGCGTGCACAGCAAAACAAATTTTTCTGGCTAAAAAACTTACTCTCGCAATTCCCAGCTATGGCCATATTCCGGTCGTAGTAAATAAGCAAGGGCAAAAACTCAGTAAACAATCTCATGCGAAACCAATCGATAAGAANTCACCTCTTTACATGCTGAGATTNGCGCTGNGGGCTTTGGGACAAGACCCTCAAAAACATGCAACTAATACTAGAGAATTGCTAACAAACGCAATTAATGACTGGGGAAGGCACTTAGTGCCAGAGACCCACTATATGTATAGCCCAAAGTAATCGTGCTTGCAGAAGTTTTAGCTTTTAGATAACCTTCTTAGGCGAGGAACAATTATAAAAATCTCGTTGTACTGGTATTAACAGTGCACATAATAACAAGAACAACAACTGGCTCATTAAATGGGAAAAGCCTCGCTTTTCCCATTTTCTTTTATAGCGAAAAAATTTAAAGGTCTTAGCTAGAAAACCGTAATCTTAATATGACTATCCATGAAATTACTGAAGCATCTCTAGCTCCGGAGAATATCAGCCTGAATGCACTCAAAGTAGTGCGGCGGCTAAATGGTCAAGGATATCAGGCTTATCTGGTTGGCGGCAGTGTTCGCGATCTAATGCTGGGGCATCGCCCAAAGGATTTTGATGTCGCAACGAATGCGCGTCCTGACCAAGTGAGAGAGCTATTTCGTAACTCTCGTTCGATTGGGAAGCGTTTCAAAATTGTTCATGTGCGCTTTGACAGAGATATTATAGAAGTTGCAACATTCAGAGCTGGGAGAGCTAATTCTGTCGTAGAAAACGAAAAGGGGGAAGGTAACGAAAGCCACACTCATGAGATCCAGCAATCAGAGAGTGGTATGTTAATTGTTGATAACGTCTATGGAACAATCGAGGAAGACGTTNTTCGCCGAGATTTCACCATTAACGCCCTATATTACGATACCTTTAGTAACGCTCTGATTGACCTTGTTGACGGGAAGANGGATTTAAAGAGTCATACTCTAAGGCTTATCGGTGATCCTGAAAGTCGCTATAGAGAAGATCCTGTTCGCATGCTTCGAGCGGTTCGATTTAAGGCCTTGCTTGATTTCAAAATCGAAGATTTATCTGCCCAACCAATACATAAACTGGGGTATCTCCTCCAAGATATATCTTCGGCTAGACTATTCGAGGAACTATTAAAATTATTAATGACAGGCTGTGCTGCGCAAATATACGAACAGCTAAAACATTTTGAACTTTTCGGTTGGNTGTTTCCAGACAGTCAAAGAACCATGGCTCATTATCCGNCTGATGAACTTATTAAAGCCGTTCTCGAAAGCACAGATAGACGTGTAAGCGAAGGACTGCCTGTTACACCTGCTTTTATTTATGCAGCACTTTTATGGTATCCCTTCGTAAACGAGAAAAAACGACTAGAAAAAGAAGGATCTAGCCATATTGAGGCAAATAATGAAGCCTCAAATAATGTCCTGGCCAAACAGCAACTGTTTACGTCTATACCAAGGAGATTCTCTGTGCCCATGAGGGATATCTGGTATATACAGTTTAGGCTATCAAATAGGCATGGAAAAAAGGCAGAAGCGATTCTGAGGCATAAAAGATTTAGAGCGGCGTACGATTTTCTTCTTTTACGAGAGCAAGCTGGAGAAAAGCTCAATAATCTTGGAGAATGGTGGACGCTTTATCAGAATAAAGACGAAGCAGAAAGACTTGCAATGGGGAAAAAAGGAAAACGGCGAAAGCACAGAAGTAAACCGTAAATTTAATATTAATTAATTTTGATGACTTAGACTTGGATATCAGAAGCGCAGACCTACCAAAATTTATTGCCATAGAAGGCCCAATTGGGGTCGGTAAAACCAGCCTTGCGATGCTGCTCTCAAGGACTTTAGGCTACGAAACGTGGTTGGAGTCTTCAGTATCAAACCCCTTCCTCGAACGGTTCTACGAGAATAGGAGTCAAGCTGCATTACAAACGCAATTATTCTTCTTATTCGAACGGGCACGCCAATTGGATCTAATGCGACAAGCCCACTTGTTCAATCACTTGAGAGTCACAGACTTCCTAATCGAGAAAGACAGCATTTTTGCGACATTAAATCTTGATCCAGACGAACTTAAACTGTATCGAAATATATACCAACATCTAAATATCGACCCNCCGCGTCCAGATTTAGTTATCTATCTCCAAGCATCCACTGAGATATTACTTGAAAGAATAAATGCGCGGGGAAACAGGGCCGAGAGAAACATGAATAAAAATTACGTAAACCGACTTGTCGACAAATACACTGAGTTCTTCCATCACTATGAAAGCTCGCCTTTACTAATTGTCAATTCTTCAGCTATAGATCCCGTAAGTAACGACAAGGATTATCAAGAACTGTTAAGCTTAATTTTAACAAGCAAACAGGGGCGTCATTACTACAACCCTTTACCGGAAATTTTGTAAAAGAATCATTAACCGTATTATGCCTCAAAATCTATTTTCGCGATATTCCAGACTTAAATGGATCATCTATGAGTAAAGAAAAAGTCTATCCAGTCCAAGAAGCAACGAAGGCGCGCACGCATATCCTAAAAGAGCAATACGAGGCCATGTACGACGCCTCTATAGATCAGCCTGAGCAATTTTGGACAAAGAAAGCTGAAGAATTTATATCTTGGTTTAAGCCGTGGAACACATTGATGGAGCAAGACTTTACCAAGGGTAAAGTGAGCTGGTTTATCGAAGGAAAGCTCAATGCAACTGTAAATTGTATTGATCGACATTTAGAGTCAAGGGGGAATCAAACGGCTATAATATGGGAGGGAGACAACCCAGAAGAACACAAGTATATTTCCTTCAATGAACTACATGAAAGCGTTTGTAGGCTTGCAAATGTGCTCAAAGAAAGAGGAATCAAAAAAGGCGATCGAGTGTGTATCTATATGCCAATGATACCGGAAGCTACTTTCGCAATGCTAGCCTGCGCGAGAATTGGAGCAGTACACTCAGTTGTTTTTGGTGGTTTTTCGCCACAAGCGTTGAGGGACCGAATACTTGATTCGGATTGCCAACTTGTTGTAACAGCAAATGAAGGCCTTCGAGGCTCAAAAACTATCCCGCTAAAAAGCAATACTGATCAAGCACTAGTCGAGTGTCCAAATGTACACTCAGTGATCGTCGTAAAAAGAACCTCCAGTGAGGTTGGTTGGAAAGACTCTAGAGATATTTGGTATCACCAAGCAACTACAGAAGTAGAAAGCGTCTGCGATCCTGAAATTATGGATTCCGAGGATCCACTATTTATCCTTTATACCTCTGGATCGACCGGTAAACCTAAAGGTGTTTTGCACTCAACCGGTGGATATATGCTCCAGGCGGCAATGACCCATAAATATGCATTTGACTATCATGATGGCGATATCTATTGGTGCACAGCAGACGTCGGTTGGGTTACAGGACACTCTTATATCGTTTATGGGCCCCTCGCAAATGGCGCTACTACGCTTATGTTCGAAGGAATCCCCACGTACCCCAATGCGTCAAGGTACTGGGAGATAATAGATAAACATAAAGTTAATATCTTTTACACTGCTCCCACAGCTCTAAGATCACTGATGAGCGAGGGTAATGAATATGTAGAGAACTCATCGAGGGAAACATTACGCACCTTGGGTACAGTCGGCGAACCGATCAATCCAGAAGCTTGGGAGTGGTACTACGAGGTTATCGGGAAAAGTCGATGCCCCATTGTCGATACCTGGTGGCAAACCGAAACAGGTGGCATTATGATTTCTCCTCTCCCTGGAGCCACAGCATTAAAGCCAGGATCGGCAACACTTCCATTTTTCGGAGTAAAGCCAGTCATATTGGATACCGATGGGAACGAAATAGAAGGTGCTGGATCGGGCAACCTTGCTATTAGCGGTTCTTGGCCAGGTCAAATTCGCACCGTGTTCGGAGATCATGACAGGTGCTTCAACACCTACTATACAACTTATAAGGGATATTATTTTACTGGAGACGGAGCAAGGAGGGATGAGGACGGATATTATTGGATTACGGGTCGCGTGGATGATGTACTAAATATTTCTGGGCACCGTATGGGAACAGCTGAAGTAGAAAGCGCCTTGGTCCTGCACGATGCAGTCGCTGAAGCAGCAGTGGTCGGGTACTCCCATGATATAAAGGGCCAGGGAATATATGCATTTGTAACGTTAATGCATGATGTGGAAGGTAGTCCTGCACTGCAAGAACAGCTCGTTAATTTAGTTAGATCTGAAATAGGCCCGTTCGCAAAGCCTGATCTCATTCAATGGGCCCCGAGTTTACCAAAAACGAGATCAGGTAAAATAATGCGAAGGATATTACGAAAAGTAGCCGCTAATGAACTTGATAATTTAGGGGACACTAGCACTTTAGCTGATCCCAGTGTGGTTAAAGATCTAATAGAAAACAGGGTAAGCGGATCGTAGACTTAGAAATGATTAACCAAGTCTACCCATTATAAGGAAACTGGGCTCAGCCGTCCCCATCCTCTGTCGCGCCCTCATCCGCCTCCTTTGTCTCATCCCCTTCAAGTAATTCCTTAATTGAGAGCTTAATGCGTCCACGCTCCACATCCAGAACTTTAACTTGAACCTCTTGCCCCTCACTCAAATAGTCGCTTACCTTTTCAACCCTCTCCTGCGCGATTTGCGATATATGAACTAAACCGTCTTTCCCTGGTAAAATTGTTACAAATGCACCAAAGTCAGCTATTTTGGCGACCTTGCCTGTGTAAATTTTTCCAACCTCTGCCTCTGCAGTGATAGATTCAATTTGAGCGATAGCAGCATCCCTAGATTCGGCTCCCTCTCCAAAGATCGTGATAGTCCCATCATCTTCAATATCAATTGTTGCACCAGTTTCTTCAGTGATACTCCGAATAGTGGCGCCACCCTTCCCGATAACATCACGAATTTTATCTGCGTCAACCTTCATCGTAACCATAGCAGGAGCATTTTCTGAAACGGCATCTCTGGATCGACCAAGAACCTTATTCATCTCACTAAGTATATGTAACCTAGCCTCTCTTGCTTGCGCAAGCGCTGTCTCCATAATCTCCTCGGTAATACCCTGGATCTTGATGTCCATCTGAAGAGCAGTCACTCCAGTCTCAGTCCCTGCCACTTTAAAGTCCATATCACCGAGGTGATCTTCATCACCTAAAATGTCAGTGAGCACAGCAAAACCATCATCCTCTTTTACAAGACCCATCGCTATGCCGGCAACAGGAGCCTTTAATGGCACCCCAGCATCCATAAGAGAAAGACTTGCCCCGCAAACGCTCGCCATTGAGGACGAACCATTTGATTCTGTGATTTCAGAAACAACTCTTACAGTATAGGGCCATTCCTCAGTATTTGGGAGTACAGCGGCAATTCCTCTTCTAGCCAAACGTCCATGGCCAATCTCGCGACGCTTGGGCGCTCCAGAAAAACCCGTTTCACCAACGCTGTAGTGGGGGAAATTATAGTGTAAAAAGAAGGGGTCGCGATAGGACCCTCTCAATGCGTCCACAATCTGAGCATCGCGCATTGAGCCTAGCGTCGTCGTTACCAATGCCTGAGTTTCACCACGAGTAAACAGTGTTGATCCATGAGCTCTTGGAAGCACTCCTACCTCAACCGATATATCACGCACCGTGCGAGTGTCTCGACCATCAATTCTAGGGTTTCCATCAATAATTGCTCTCCGGACGATCTTTTTCTCTAACATGCCAAATGCTTCAGCAACATCTTCGGCAGAAATAACATCTTCGTCAGCTAAAGATTCAATGGCAGCATTTCTAACAGCTGAAAGCTTATCTTGCCTAGCCTGCTTTTCCTCGATCTGGTAAGCGGAAGCAATTTGATCCGCAAAGTCATTATTTATACCCTGCAGTAAGTCCTGATTCTCTTCTGGGGGCTGCCAATCCCAAGACGGCTTACCAATTTCAGCTTTCAACTCTTTCACAGCCGCGACCACTACTTGCATCTCTTGGTGTGCAAAAAGTACAGCACCGAGCATCTGATCCTCTGTTAGCTGATTTGCCTGAGACTCGACCATCAATACTGCTGATTCCGTTCCCGCCACTACCATATCAAGATCAGATTCCTCTAGCGCATCATATCCAGGATTGAGTAGATAACCTTTTTCGGTGAAGCCCACCCGAGCAGCTCCAATTGGACCTGCAAATGGGATCCCAGAAATGGCTAATGCTGCTGATACGCCTATCATCGCAGGAATATCCGGATCTATATCCTTCGCAGCCGAAATAACTTGGCAGGTAATCTGTACCTCATTCATAAAGCCCTTTGGGAAAAGAGGTCGAATGGGTCTATCAATCAATCTTGACGTCAGAGTTTCTTTTTCCCCTGGGCGCGTCTCTCTTCTTGGGAATCCCCCAGGAATTTTGCCTGCCGCATACATTTTCTCTTCGTAGTTAACAGTCAATGGGAAGAAGTCCTGTCCTGAACGAGCTTCTTTTTGTCCAACTACTGCCACTAAAACAACAGTATCCGATACATTGACTAAAACCGAAGCAGTTGCCTGTCTTGCAACCTTACCAGTTTCAATGATTACCTCATGCTGTCCATATTCAAACTTTTTACGTATCAATTTTTTCTCCGATTCTTACTTGGTCTTGATCACTATCGACGTAATCCCAACCTATCTATTAGCTTTGCGTATCGCTCCGCATCCTTGTTTCTCAAATATTCTTGCAGTTTCCTTCTTTGGCTTACCATCCTCAGCAAACCGACCCTAGAATGGTGGTCTTGCTTATGATCATTTAAATGTTTTTGCAAACTTTCAATATTCGCCGTTAAGAGCGCTATCTGAACCTCAGAGGAACCGGTATCATCATCTGATGACCCAAATTCCTTGACTATCTCCGCTTTTTTTTCTGTAGTTAACGCCATTTATTTTTCTCCAATATGCTTCACAAAACACTGTGTAAGTTAAATTAAATCAGCTCATCCATGCATATTTACAGATACGCTTAACATCATACATAACCCTACACGCCTTCAATTCCCCGAGACTATTCGCCTCGGAGCTACTTTTCCGTCCTCTAATATTTCTCCCACGCCAATAAAACTATCTTCCTCCCTAGTCTCACTGTAAACCCTAACCCACCCTCTCGAAGGTGATTTTGCTACCTGCACAGGCTGCCCGTGCCGGAAATATGATGCAGTTATATCTCCCAATTCAACAACTGGCCATTGTTCTAAAGCAGAACTAATAGGCAATAACAGTCTGTCGAGCGCATCATAACCGTCATCGCGCAACCGTTCCAACTTATCTGTAGTTATTGTTTGATCAATTGTGTAAGGCCCCGAGCAAATCCGCCTCAAACCTGAAACATGAGCCCCGCAACCAATTACTGTACCTATATCCTCTGCTAAGGACCTGATATAGGTGCCTTTTGAGCAACAAATATCTAGAACTACCTCCTCATCAACATATTTTAATAGATCAAGTTTATATATCCTCACTTTTCTTTGTTTTCGCTCGACTTCGATTCCAACTCTTGCCAATTTATATAACGGTTGACCATTTAATTTAAGTGCTGAGTACATCGATGGAGTTTGCGTGATTTCACCTCGAAACTGGTCCAATATAAATTCGATATTGTTGATCTGAGGAACTTTTTTCTCTGCTATGACATGCCCATCGGCATCGCCTGTGTCTGTAGTCTTACCAAGGACTATGGTAGCTAAATAGCGCTTATTGGCTTCCAATAAAAACTGCGAAAATTTGGTAGCCTGTCCAAAACAAAGTGGCAACACACCTGTCGCCAAAGGGTCTAAGCTGCCAGTATGTCCCACCTTAGTAGCTGAATAAATTTTTTTAACTTTTTGGAGTGAAGCATTTGAAGTAAGGCCTGGAGACTTATCCAAAAGCAAGAAACCGTCTACTTTTCTCTGCGTCGCTTTACCCTTTTTTACATGGTCCTTAACCATCGTCATTGGCCCGATCTGATGCAATAGCTCTATCAATTGCGTTTGCTATTCTAACCCCAGTGTCGCTAGTTTGATCATAGTGGAACCTCAGCTTTGGTATTGTCCTAAGGCTGATTCTGCTGGAGAGCTCCTTCCGCAAGAACCCAGAGGCCCCAGATAACACAAGCTCTGCCACGTTACTTTTCTCGTCAGGTAAAACAGTGAAGTATACATCTGCAAAACTCAGATCATTCGAAACATTGACATCACTAATAGTCACTAGTCCCAGCCTAGGGTCCTGAAGCTCATGCTGTATCAGTTCGGCTAATTGTCTACCGACCAAACCAGCCACTTTCGTGCTGCGATAAGATTCAAAAGGCATAAAAACTTATAGCTCACGAGCAACTTGGCGGGTATCAAAAACTTCGATTTGATCACCTATCTTCACATCACTGTAGTTTTTTACACCAATCCCGCACTCCGTTCCACTTTGAACATCTTTGACTTCATCCTTAACCCTCCTCAAGGACTCTAGTTCTCCCTCGAAGATGACGACATTATCTCGTAAAACCCGAATCATCTTGTTTCTAGAAACAGTTCCCTCTGTGACCATACAACCAGCAATGTCACCATATTTTTTGGATTGGAATACATCCCTTACCTCTGCAATCCCAACAATTTCCTCTCTGATCTCAGGCGATAACATGCCCGACAAGGCAGCTTTAATATCATCCACCAAATCATAGATTACCTTATAATATCGAAGGTCTAGCCCTTCAATTTCAATAATTTTTTTCGCGGGATTGTCTGCACGAACGTTGAAACCAAAGATTACCGCTTCCGATGCAACAGCATAAGTAGCATCGGACTCAGAGATAGCGCCGACTCCTGACAGTACAACATTTACCTTAACTTCAGCATTCCCTAGTTCTGTCACCGAAGAAATGATTGCTTCCAAAGAACCTCTCACATCTGCTTTCACTACGATATTTAGTAATTTAGTTTCATCATTACCAAATGATTCGAGCAAGTTATCCAGAGAGATTGATGGGCTTGAGAGCCTTTCTTCATTTGCTTTATTCTTGCGAAATGCTGCAACTTCCCTGGCCCGTTTTTCGTCTTTAGCTACAATGAAACTATCACCTGCCGCAGGAGTTCCGTCCAGCCCTAGAATTTCAACAGGAGTAGCGGGGCCAACACTTTTTATCTTTTTACCGTGCTCATCGTTTAAGGCACGTACCCGTCCGAAAAATTCGCCCGCCACCACAATATCACCCTGAGATAAGGTTCCCTCCTGAACGAGCAGGGTTGCTACGGACCCGCGGCCCTTATCCAATTGAGATTCGATAACAACGCCTCGGGCTGGACCAGAGCGCACTGCCGTTAATTCCAACATTTCTGATTGCAGAAGTAATGCTTCCAATAGATCATCCATTCCTTGGCCAGTTAAAGCTGACACAGGGATAAATTGCGTATCACCCCCCCAGTCGTCCGGGATAACCTCCCGAGCGGCTAATTCATTTTTTGCACGATCAGGATCTGCACCTTCTAGATCTACCTTATTAATAGCTACGACGATTGGAACACCTGCTCCTTTACTGTGAGCGATAGCCTCCTCTGTCTGTGGCATAACTCCATCGTCTGCGGCAACTACAAGGATCACTATATCTGTACATTGGGCCCCGCGAGCACGCATCGCCGTAAAAGCGGCATGCCCAGGGGTATCGATGAAACAAATTTCACCATGATTAGTTTGCACCCTATAGGCGCCAATATGTTGAGTGATTCCCCCTGCTTCTCCATCTGCAATAGAGGATTTCCTGATATAGTCCAGGAGAGAGGTCTTTCCATGGTCTACATGCCCCATAACCGTAACAACCGGCGATCTCGGTTGCGATTCTGCCTCATATATCAACTCATCACTAAGCAAATTCTCCAAAGCATCTGAATCAAGAATCTTAACCGTGTGACCAAATTCCTCCACCACTAAGATAGCCGCTTCTTGGACAATAGACTGATTCATTGTTGCCACGATATCCATGTCGAATAAAGTCTTAATTACATCAGTTGCCTTCACCGACATTCTTTGAGATAGCTGCTGCACGGTAATAGTCTCTCCTATCTCTACTTCTCTTTTTATATCTTCTTTAGGAGCCGTAAATTTATGCTGACCACTCTCCACCTTTATCTGCTGACGCTTCGGACGTGCACCAATGGTTAGTCCCAAGGTAGAGGAATCTTCCTTATTGCCCAAGTCACTGACGTTGTCATTTAGTAGATCTTCTACTTCGTTCTCTAAAAGCTCTTCTACGCGGCGCTTGCGATTACCTTGCTTGGATTTTTTCTTTTGAATATCATCTTCGTCAAGGTCATTACGATCTCTCTTATCCTTACGAGCACTAATCTTAGTGTCTTCTTGATCATCCTCAGAAACAGTTTTTATAGCCTCACTATTACTGGCTACTTTTTTTGCCTCCTTCTCCTTACTTCCCCTAGCTGCCAATTCCAATGCTTCTTGCGCCGCTCTATCAGCGTCTTCACGCCGTTTTTGCGCTTCGGCCTCGGCGGCTAAATGCGCCTCGCGCCGCCTCGCCTCGTCATCAGCTCTTCTGTTCACTTCCTGGGAAGCTGGCGTAGTCTCACTTGCAGTTTCTTGCTCACCCTCAAGAGCGTTACGACGCACGTAAGTGCGCTTCTTTCGAACTTCAACATTAACCGTTCGGCCTCTTCCACTCCCGGTGGTTTTTAGGGTAGATAGAGTTCTTCGCTTTAACGTAATCTTTTTTGGGGACTCCTGAGACTCTCCATGAACACGTTTTAGGTACGCTAATAATATTTCCTGATTTTCATCAGTCACTGCCTCACCTGGTTTGTTCTGAGACAAACCCGCCTCTTGCATCTGCTGCAGAAGACGGGCAACAGGGACGCTAAGAGTTTCTGCTAGCTGTTCTACTGTTTTTTCTGGCATCTAAATTCCTAGTAGCTCAACCATTTGTTAGTTTTCTTGGGAATCACTATTGTCTGATTCTTCTTCAAACCAGGGAGCACGAGCAGTCATAATTAGTTCCCCCGCGAGTTCCTCTGTCATTCCGTCGATGTCTATCAAGTCGTCAATGGCTTGCTCGGCCAAATCTTCCATGGTGATAATACCAAGCCCCACTAATTTATATGCTAAAGGGGTATCCATTCCGTCCATATTTAGAAGATCATCCGCTGGCTGAGTGTCCGAACGCTCTTCTTCATTAGTTAACTCTATAGTAGTAAGAGCATTCTTCGCTCTATTTCTTAGCTCTTCGACAATTTCGTCATCGAAACCCTCAATGGAGGTCATTTCTTCAATTGGGACATAAGCTATTTCCTCCAGAGTAGTGAAATTTTCCTCCACCAATGCAATTGCTACCTCTTCAGATACATCAAGCTGTTCCATAAATCTCTCAACGATGGATCCTGCTTCTTGCTGGTGTTTCTCCTCAGCTTCCTCTTCAGTCATGATGTTTAATTCCCAGCCCGTTAATTCACTAGCTAGCTTGACATTTTGCCCACCTTTACCAATAGCCTGCGCCAGATTTTCTTCCGCTACAGCAATATCCATACTTAGAGTCTCTTCATCCACTACGATCTTAACAACCTCTGCAGGGGACATTGCATTTATGGCCAATTGGGCGATATTGTCATCCCAAGGAACCACATCAATCCTCTCGCTGGCTAACTCGCTGGATACAGCTTGCACACGCGACCCCCGCATCCCAACGCAAGAGCCTACTGGGTCTATTCGTCCGTCATTGGTCTTTACTGCAATCTTTGCTCGAGATCCGGGGTCTCGAGCAGATGCCAATATCTCAATTACACCATCAGAAATCTCGGGTACTTCCAGAGTGAAGAGCTTGACAAGCATTTCTGGCGAAGTTCGCGATAATGCTAACTGAGGGCCTCTCGCATCCGGTCTGATCTCTTTGAGCAAAGCTCGAAGGCGATCTCCAACGCGAAACATCTCTCTTGGGATCCATTCTTCTCTAGGAAGTATCGCCTCAGCATTATTGCCCAAATCGACGATAACCGCTTCTCGAGACACCTTTTTGACTTGCCCGCTGACCAATTCGCCAACAGAAGAAAGATATAGATCAACTACCTGTGCCCTCTCTGCTTCCCGAATTTTTTGAACTATGACCTGTTTGGATGTCTGAGCACCAATACGTCCATATTCCATAGATTCTACGGGAAGTTCATAAAAGGAACCAACTTCCATAGATTCATCTTTTGCTAGAGCTTTTGACAACGTTATTTCGGCTTCTGGGAACTCTATTTCTGAGTCATCTGACACCACTTTCCAACGTCGGAAAGTTTCATATTCTCCGGTATCTTTATCCATTACGACCCTGAGCTCTACTTCCTCTTCGTATCGTTTCTTAGTTGCAGTAGCCAGAGCAAGTTCTAGCGCCTCAAATATAACATCTTCCGAAACCCCTTTCTCATTGGAAACTGCCTCAACTACGAGCAATATTTCTTTACTCATTTCCTCTGCCTCACGATTACGAATACTTTATGCATAACTAGACATTAACTACCAGATTCGCTCTATCTATATGCTCTAATGGGAACAAAATTTGCTCTTCATGCCCTGTTTGTAACACAACTTCATCTCCTTCTAGGCCCACTAAAAGGCCTGCATACTTCTTACGACCCTCATAGGACTTTAACAAAACAACCTTAATGGTTTCTCCCTCGAACTCCTCGAAGTGAGCTCTGGTAAAAAGTCTCCTGTTCAGTCCAGGGGATGAGACTTCTAATGTATACTCATTTACAAATGTGCCCTCTACATCTAGGACACTACCAAGCTGTCTACTAACATTAGCGCAGTCCTCTACACTAATAGATCTCTCTAGATTATCGATATACACCTTCAGAGTTGGAACCCTACTTTGGGATATATGTTCAAATGCCCAAAATTTATATCCCAAACCATCCACGACTCTTTTGACCAAGTCTTCGAGAGCACCTTTCAAGCAAATTTCTCCCCATGACATCTCATCCAAAAACAAAAATGGGCCAACAAGCCCATTTCAAAGATTAAAAACTCCAAACTTAACTACCATCTTACGACCGCTAACTGCGAAATCGAGATTTAATAAAAGGCTCCTTTAAAGGGGCCTTTTATAATTATTCTTGGTAGCGGGGGCAGGATTTGAACCTACGACCTACGGGTTATGAGCCCGTCGAGCTACCAGACTGCTCCACCCCGCAACGACAAGGGGCAGAATTATAGGTTCGCAAGGAAAGTGGGTCAACAGGATAAGTAAAGAAGGTTTACCAAAAACTCAAAACTGAAAGCAATATACTATCTGATTACCTTAATTTTGGTGCCGAAGAGAGGACTTGAACCTCCACGGGGTTTCCCCCACTACCCCCTCAAGGTAGCGTGTCTACCAATTTCACCACTTCGGCAACATCTAAAGTTCAGGTGTTGATGTTTCTTGCGATTCTATTTCAGGCACTTCAGACATTGGCACTGGGACCTCTTGGCTTTGGACAACTTCGGGCACCCCAAAATCACTGGCTTTCAAAGATTTTTGCTTAGCGAAGTACGCCAGAGTAAAACTCGTCAGAAAAAACCCAATTGCTATCCAAGTAGTAATTTTAGTCAAAAAACTACCAGCGCCTCCGCTGCCAAAAACAGTAGATGAGCCACCGGCGCCAAAGCCTGCACCCATATCTGCCCCTTTGCCTTGCTGAATCAAAATAAGACAAATAATGATTAAAGCTCCTAAAACATGAGCTAGAAGAACTACAGTTTCCAAAATATCCAAATTCATCAGTTCTCACCTGCTAAGTTACAGATCTTAATAAAATCAATACTACTGAGTGAGGCACCGCCAACAAGGGCGCCGTCAATATCAACTTCCGACATCAAGGAATATGCATTTGATGGATTGACACTGCCTCCGTATAAAATACGCATACTGTCAGCTAAATTCTGATCCTTCCCTCTTATAATCTCTCTTATACTGCCGTGAACCTCTCCAGCAACTCTGGGAGATGCGGTTTCACCAGTCCCTATTGCCCAAACTGGCTCATAGGCAATTAGAGCATTTGCAAGGTCGGACGGCGAGAAAAAATCTAGAACCGACCTTAGCTGATCTGAAACTACTTGAACTGTATGTCCCGAATTTCTTTGTTTTATAGTCTCACCAACGCAGAGAATTGGTTGTATCTGATATTTTAACAATGTCTCAATTTTAGCTACTGTTGTTTCGTTTGATTCGCCGAATAGCATTCTCCTCTCAGAATGACCTACCAGACAGTAACTACATCCAAACTCCCTGATCATAGGGGCAGAGATTTCTCCAGTATAGGCGCCCTGCTCATAGGAGTTAACATTCTGAGCACCCATCAACACGGATTCACCCTTAAGTAAACCTGAGACCTTCTGCATATAGATAACAGGGGGAATAACAACCACATCACACCGGAACGGTGCCGACGAGCAGATCGACGCGGCCAGTTCTGCACTAGATTCTCGAGTGCCGTTCATCTTCCAATTACCCGCAACTAGTGGCTTTCTCACAATAGTTCGCACCAATCAACTTTGGTAAGGGCCGAGAATGTTAACGAGTTTACCTTTAAACTGCAAACTAGCATTTTTTCTATCCCACTGATTCTTCTACAACTTCTGCCAGATCACTCGCCAACTTCTCTACATGAGAGAGACTTTCACCTTCAACCATTACGCGCATTACCAACTCAGTGCCTGAGGGTCGCAATAATACCCTCCCCTTACCATCAAGTTGTCTCTCTGTTTCTTTAACAGCTGCCAAAATCTCTGGAGACTCCCCAAGGAGAAATCCTTCCTTGCACTGAACATTTACAACATGCTGCGGATATTTAATCATCGCCTTTTTTAAATGATGTAGTGATTTCCCCGAGGAAAGAATAGCCTGAATGACCTGAAGAGCAGAGACAACACCATCACCAGTCGAAGTAAGGTCAAGACATAGTATATGCCCTGAGGACTCGCCGCCTAGCTCCCATTGATTACGCAATAACTCTGCGAGCACGTACCTATCTCCAACAGGCGCACGGATGAATGGTATATCTGAGGCACGCAATACTTCTTCAAGCCCAAAATTGCTCATTTGCGTTCCTACAACGCCTCCGACTATACGACCAGAAAGTTTTCTCGATAAAGCAATAATAAGAAGCAGCTCATCACCATCAACGATCTCTCCACAATCGTCAACCATTATTATTCGGTCACCATCCCCATCAAAGGCTATACCAAAATCTGCTTCACTTCTTACTACCTCACTCACTAATTCGAAGGGGCAGGTGGACCCTACTTTTTCATTTATATTGAATCCATCAGGAGCTGTACCAATTTCTATTACTTCAGCTCCTAACTCCCTAAATACGTTGGGCGCGATGTGGTAAGTAGCTCCATGCGCACAATCGACTACAATTTTGAATCCAGCCAATGTATAGCTAGTCGGGAAACAGCTTTTACAAAATTCTATATATCTCCCCGCAGCGTCCGAGATGCGGGAAACCTTCCCGATTTCTTTCGTCTTAACCATGGACATCGGTTTGTTGAGCTCTTTTTCAATTTCAAGCTCCAATGAGTCATCTAATTTTTCTCCTTTGTTGGAAAAAAATTTCACCCCGTTGTCATTATAGGGGTTATGAGAGGCACTTATAACTATGCCTGCCTTAGCTTTAAACGTTCTAGTCAGATAAGCAATGGCTGGCGTAGGCATTGGACCAAGAAGCAAAACATCAACGCCAGCCGCCGCTAAGCCAGCTTCTATAGCCGACTCAAACATGTAGCCGGAAACTCTTGTATCTTTTCCTATCAAAATGTGACCGCGGCCGCTTTTAGAAAAAACCTTACCTACTGCCCATCCTAACTTAAGCATGAACTCTGGAGTGATAGGGGGAGCCCCCACTGACCCTCTTATTCCATCAGTCCCGAAGTAGCGCTTCGCTATTGCTCCTTCAACGTTCAAAAGAATGACTCGTTAACAATACTCTGGGCTACCCTAAGAGAGGCCACTGTTTCTTCTACGTCATGGACTCTTAATACATTTGCTCCGTTTAAACTCGCGATTAATGCCGCAGCAACACTTCCCATCTTGAGCATCTCTTGATTGCCACCAAGAATTTTTCTAATTGTACTTTTCCTTGACAGACCCACTAAAATCGGAAGATCAAAGCATTTAAATTGTCTTAATCGATTTATTATCTCCAGATTGTGGATTGCGGTTTTTCCGAACCCAAATCCTGGATCAATGAGAAGGCGTCCCCTCTCAATTCCAACATGCTTGCAAGCGCTTATTCGCTCACTGAAGAAATCACAAATTTCTTCAATTAGATTTTCGTAAGAGGGATTATTTTGCATGTTACTCGGCTCACCTTTCATATGCATCAAGCAGACCGCCAACCCTGTTTCTGCTGCGGCATCGAGCGCTCCTTCTCGGGTCAAACTCCTAACATCATTGATTATATTACAACCCACTAATGCGGCCTGCCGCATTACTTCTGGGGTGCTTGTGTCAACCGAAATACAAACTTCCGATTTTTCTCGGATTCTCTGGATTACTGGTATTACCCTTTTAATTTCTGTTTCTTGCGGAACCGGGTTAGCCCCGGGCCTAGTCGACTCTCCTCCTATATCCACAATATCAACGTTTTCTTTTACCATGGACAGGGCCCTTTCAACAGCAGCACCGACTTTCAGATAACGCCCTCCGTCGGAGAACGAATCTGGCGTTACGTTCACTACGCCCATTACCAAGGGCCTGCGCTCGGCTAGAAGCAGCTCGAGTTTTGACGTCATAAAAACAAATCAAAGATCAGCAGCTGGACCTCCAACAGAGCCCGAGGAACGACTCTCTTCAGAGGCGGATTCCGTTGGAGTAGATCCTTTATCTCCCCAGCCCGCAGGCGGTCTTGGTTTTCGACCATTCATAATATCATCGATCTGGCCACGGTCGATTGTCTCGTACTCCAAAAGAGTCTCTGCCATTATATCGAGTTTGTCTCTATTGTCTTCTAACAATTGTTTTGCTCTAGCATAACAATCATCGATTATTGTCCGAACTTCTTTATCAATTTTGCTTGCTGTGTCCACCGAGACAGATGATCTTGTTGCCCCGGCCGATTTGCCCAAGAAAACTTCTTCATCTTCTTCGTCATACATAAGAGGACCGAGATTCTTGGACAAGCCCCATTTAGTAACCATAGCCCGAGCCATCTTAGTTGCACGCTCTATATCGTTAGCTGCGCCAGTAGTGATTCCTTCAGAACCCAAAGTTAGCTCCTCAGCAATTCTTCCTCCAAAGAGTGCACATATTTGGCTGAATATCGAACGTTTACTCAGAGAATAACGGTCCTCCTCAGGCAAAAACATGGTGACGCCGAGAGCTCTTCCCCTGGGTATAATGGTTACTTTATAACTCGGATCATGTTCCGGGACCAGATACCCAACGATACAATGTCCAGCTTCGTGGTATGCCGTGTTGCTCTTCTCTTTTTCAGACATGACCATACTTTTACGCTCAGCCCCCATCATGATCTTGTCCTTTGCTTGGTCGAGCTCAGCCATCCCAACTGTTCGTTTATCCTTACGAGCAGCAAATAAAGCTGCTTCGTTAACCAAATTCGCCAGGTCTGCGCCAGAGAAGCCGGGGGTACCTCGAGCTATAACTCCAGGCTCCACGTCCTGCGCCAAGGGAACCTTCCGCATGTGGACCTTAAGGATTTGCTCGCGGCCACGAATATCAGGTAATGAAACCACTACTTGACGATCAAACCTCCCCGGCCTTAGCAAAGCCGGATCGAGTACATCTGGTCTATTTGTGGATGCAATAACAATAATCCCTTCGTTTCCATCGAAACCATCCATTTCGACAAGAAGCTGATTCAGGGTCTGCTCGCGCTCATCATGCCCACCACCCAAACCAGCACCTCTATGGCGTCCAACAGCATCTATTTCATCAATAAATATGATACAAGGGGTTTGTTTTTTAGCTTGATCAAACATATCCCGCACTCTAGAAGCACCAACGCCTACAAACATTTCCACAAAGTCGGAGCCCGATATGGAAAAAAATGGCACCTTAGCTTCACCTGCAATAGCACGCGCCAATAGAGTTTTACCAGTCCCTGGCTGTCCCACCATCAGTATACCTCTAGGAATTCTCCCCCCTAGTTTTTGAAATTTTCCAGGATCCTGAAGGAATTCTACAAGCTCTTGCACGTCTTCTTTCGCCTCATCAACACCGGCGACATCTGCGAAAGTAGTCTTGATTTGGTCTTCGCCAAGTAGTTTTGCTTTGCTCTTTCCAAAGGTTAATGGACCCCCTCGGCCACCCGCACCACCTTGCATTTGTCGCATAAAGAACATGAAGACGGCAATAATGACCAAAATCGGGAAACTCGCAACGAGTAGCTGGGTCCAGATACTCTGTTGCTCAGGTTTGTTCCCCTTAAAGTTGACATTGTGGTCTAGGAGGTCGTCAATTAAAGCATTGTCAGATATTTGTGGCTGCACGGTTTCAAAATTCTCACCAGTATATCTAGTGCCTGTAATAGTCTGACCATTAACCTCTATATCTCGAACCTGGCCTTTGTTAACCAACTCAAGAAAAGTTGAGTAGTCAATTTCTTCAGACCCATCTGTTATTTGGAAGTTCTGAAATACTGTCAACAAAATTGCAGCGATGATTAACCAAAGTAGTAAATTTTTTCCCATATCTTTCACGTAGGCTTCCTCAGCATGAGACCCGATTCCTGTATTTTAAGCCTGGCAGCATAATTGCCACGGCATATCCTAGAATTACCCAATAAAATTTCGACCAATGAGATAACTTTCTCGCGATCTATTGTTAGAGGCATTCGGTTTAAAATTATAACTCTTTCGAAAATTTTTTCTAAACCGACCGCGCAAGTCATTCACTCCGGATCCTTCGAAACATTTTACTATTAACGAACCACCTGGACGCAGTATTTTCACGACAGCTTCCAGCACTATTTCCACCAAATAGATGGAGTTGGGCTGATCAATTTCCCTAATTCCACTAAAGTTGGGGGCCATATCTGAAATTACAAGGTCTATTTGCTGTCCATTTAGTAAATTTATTAATTCATCTAACGTAGCGTTTTCTCGGAAGTCACCCTTAATAATTTCGACGCCTGAGAGAGGCGCCATCTCGAGAAGATCAACAGCAACAACTCTTCCTTCCCGACCTACCTCACCTCGAGCAATCTGTGAAAAGCCACCAGGAGCTGCTCCTAGATCGACGATTATGTGACCAGTTTCCATCAATCCGTATTTTTCTTGGATTTGAAGTAACTTGTATCCAGCTCGTGACCGCAATCCTTTATGCCTGGCGGCCTGAACGTAGCTATCTCTGGCATGATCTATCAACCATCTCTTACTTGAACCAGATTTCTTAGACATTCAGTTTTCTCTATAAGTTACGAGGCCTCTGGGCTAAAATGACATGTTGTCAACTTTATCTGTGATAATGGTAACCTCAAAGCAAAAAAAACGGTTTCGCGCTATCGGGCATAATCTCAAGCCAGTTGTTACTATTGCTAACGATACTGTGAGTCAAAGTGTTAACATTGAAATAGACCGGGCACTTAGAGATCACGAGCTTGTAAAGATTAAGGTCTCAGTAAATGCCAGGTCCGTAAAAAAGGACCTAATCAAGGATATAGTAAAAAAGCACGACTCAACACTAATCCAATTAATTGGCAATGTCGCTTTGATATATCGAGAAGCAAAGAAACCCAATCCACTATTGTCGAATATTCTCCGTAGCAACGTTTTTTAACCAAATTGGTGTCTAAAGATGCTCAATTGACTGGATCTCTAACTCAACATCACCGTTTGGAGTCTTCACTGCCGCGACGTCGCCAATTTCCTTGCCTACTAGAGCCCTAGCAATGGGAGAATATACCGAGAGTTTATTCAACTTTAAGTTTGACTCATCATCTCCAACTATCTTGTATACCGATTCCTTCCCATCCTCTAAATTAACAACCGTTACAGTAACACCGAATATAACCTTACCACTTCGCACTATGTCCCTAACATCGATAATCTGGGCCGCGGATAGCTTATTTTCGATTTCGAGGATTCGTCCCTCAATGAAGCCCTGCTCTTCCTTGGCATATTGAAACTCAGCATTTTCTCTGAGGTCACCCTGCTCTAACGCCTCTGCTATGGCTTTAATTATTCTTGGACGCTCCGCAGACTTTAGCCGATCCAATTCTTCGCGCAGCACATCAGCCCCGTGAGGGGTCATAGGAATTTTGTCCATCTCTTCTCCCAGCGAGTCAGCAACCATAAGTGTCCGATGGAAAGGAAGTTTTGTCCAGTTTCAAGATACAGATATATGCAAGTCCTGTAAGCGGTGAACTGAAATATCCGCACCATGGCGAACCGCGGCGATACTGGCCCTGCCGCCTGCCATAGTTGTCGTATAACAAACCTTTTGCTGAAGAGCTGTAAGACGGATAGTAAATGAATCTGCGATAGCTTGTTTACCTTCTGTGGTATTTATTATGAAATCTATTTGATTGTTCTTAAGCATATCTACCACATGTGGGCGACCCTCTATTACTTTATTAACAATCTGAACATCCATACCTGCGTCTGCAATAGTACGGGCGCTTCCCCTTGTGGCGAAGATACTAAAACCAAGATCCAGTAAATCTTGGGCGAGCTCAGGTAATTGGGACTTATCGGCGTCCCGAACACTGACAAATACACACCCCTTTTCTGGTATCGGGTCCCCAGCAGCGGCTTGAGCCTTTGAATAAGCTTCCCCAAAAGTTTTTCCGATGCCCATAACCTCACCAGTAGATTTCATCTCAGGTCCTAATATAGGATCTACTCCTGGAAATTTCCCAAACGGAAATACTGCCTCTTTAACATTGTAAAACTCCGGAATAATCTCTTCTGTAAATCCCTGATTAGCAAGGCTAGTACCGGCCATACAACGCGCAGCAACTTTAGCCAAGGATAAACCAATACATTTTGAAACGAACGGTACTGTCCGTGATGCTCTGGGATTCACTTCCAGAACATAGATTTCATTATTCTGGACTGCTAGTTGAACATTCATAAGACCAATAACTTTTAACTCCAGCGCCATATCCTTTACCTGCCGCCTCATTGCATCTGTAAGGCTTTTTGCTAGGCTATAAGGTGGTAAAGAGCATGCGGAATCTCCTGAGTGCACGCCCGCTTGCTCAATGTGTTCCATGATTGAGCCAATGACCACCTCTTCGCCATCACAGACTGCATCGATATCTACTTCAATTGCTTGATCGAGAAATCGATCAAGCAAGACGGGCGATTGGTCTGAAACATGAACCGCTTCCCGCATATATTTCGTCAGCTCAGCGTCATCATGAACTATTTCCATCGCTCTTCCGCCCAATACGTAAGATGGACGAACAACAAGTGGATAACCAATCTCTCTTGCAGAGCCTAGGCCTTCTTCAACGCGTTTTATGGTCTTATTGGGAGGTTGTATCAGACCGAGAGTCTTTATCATTTCTTGAAAGCGCTCTCGGTCTTCAGCTCGGTCTATGGCATCAGGGGATGTACCCATTATTGGAACACCGGCTAATTCAAGAGCTCTCGCTAGTTTCAAGGGCGTTTGCCCCCCGAACTGTACAATTAGTCCTTTGGGTTTCTCCAAATCAACAACTGATAACACATCTTCGAGGGTAAGAGGTTCAAAATATAAACGATCGGAAGTATCGTAATCCGTAGACACTGTTTCTGGATTACAATTTATCATAATCGTCTCATACCCATCTTCACGCATCGCCATAGCTGCGTGAACACAACAATAATCAAATTCGATACCCTGACCAATTCGATTTGGGCCACCGCCAAGTACTATGATTTTATTTCGATTGGTGGGTTTTGCTTCGCATTCAGACTCATAAGTAGAATACATGTAAGCCGTAGTGGTCTCGAATTCCGCCGCGCAAGTATCAACCCTCTTGTACACAGGTCGCACACCAAGAGACAGCCGTCTTTCACGAACCTTAGATTCAGATTCATTTAGTAGAGATGCCAGTCTAGAGTCGGAGAATCCTCTCTGCTTAAACCTAAACATTTCATCCTTAGAAATATTGCTTAGCTCTAAGTTAGTTATCCTTTGCTCAACCCGAATAATGTCCTGAATTTGCGAAAGAAACCAAGGATCAATGCCCGTAAGTTCGTTAACATCACCTAAATCGAAACCATGACGAAATGCGTCTGCCACATATCGAATACGGTCTGCACCAGGAGTTTTCATTTCCCGTCGAAGGACTGTATCTAAATCAAACTCATTTTTTACTACAGGAGTAAGCCCATCAATCCCTGTTTCCAAACCCCTAAGCGCCTTTTGCAGAGACTCCTGAAAGGTTCTACCCATGGCCATAACTTCGCCGACTGACTTCATCTGAGTAGTTAATACCCTTTCTGCCTGTGGGAATTTCTCAAAGGTGAAACGAGGAATTTTAGTGACAATATAATCTATTGATGGCTCAAATGAAGCTGGGGTCCTACCCCCTGTAATTTCATTAGATAACTCATCAAGGGTATAGCCGACGGCAAGCTTGGCAGCCACTTTAGCTATTGGGAAACCTGTTGCTTTTGAGGCTAGCGCTGAGGATCTAGATACTCTGGGATTCATTTCAATAACAACTAGCCGGCCCGATTCTGGATCAACAGCAAATTGAACATTTGACCCTCCAGTTTCTACTCCAATAGCTCTTAATACCTCTAGCGAGGCATTCCGCATAATCTGATATTCTTTGTCGGTGAGAGTTTGGGCTGGAGCTACAGTGATTGAATCACCGGTGTGAATACCCATTGGGTCGAGATTCTCGATAGAACATACAATAATACAATTGTCTTTTTTATCTCTCACTACCTCCATCTCATATTCTTTCCAACCAAGGAGGGATTCGTCTATGAGTAGCTCTGTCGTGGGAGATAGGTCGAGACCCCGAGTACAGATCTCCTCAAAATCTTCGTGATTATAGGCTATTCCGCCGCCGGTTCCCCCCATCGTAAAAGAAGGACGAATGACGCAAGGAAATCCCAATGACTGCTGCGCCTTTCTGGCCTCTTCAAGCGAGTGCGCTATTGAACTCCGAGGAGTTTCAAGACCGATTGATTTCATTACCTCATCGAACTGTTGACGATCTTCTGCTCGGTCTATCGCTTCCTTTTTAGCGCCTATTAACTCGACATCATAGCGCTCAAGAACACCTTCTCTAGACAAGTCAAGAGCACAATTCAAAGCCGTTTGACCACCCATTGTGGGGAGCAACGCATCTGGCCGCTCCTTATCGATTATATTAGCAACATTACCCCACAAGACCGGCTCAATATATGTGGCATCCGCCATAAAGGGGTCAGTCATTATAGTCGCCGGATTAGAGTTAACCAGAATGACACGCAATCCTTCTTCGCGAAGGGCTTTGCAGGCTTGAGCCCCGGAATAGTCAAATTCACATGCCTGACCGATTACGATTGGACCAGCACCTATGATTAAAACGCTCTTTATATCAGTTCTCTTAGGCATGCCTTTCTCTGCTCATCAATTCGACAAAGTGGTCAAACAAAGAACTGGCATCATGTGGGCCTGGACTGGCCTCAGGATGACCTTGAAATCCAAATGCAGGCCTATCTGATAAATGTATACCCTGGAGAGACTTATCGAACAACGAGCGATGAGTTACCAATACATTATCAGGCAAAGCTGAATCGTCAATACAAAATCCATGATTCTGGCTAGTAATCATTACAGCACCATTAGCCAGGTCCTCCACAGGATGATTAGCCCCATGATGCCCATGGTCCATTTTTTTCGTCGACATCCCTACTGATAAGGCTAAAAGCTGTAAACCGAGACAGATACCAAATATCGGGGTGTTTGTTTGAAGGATTTGTTTGATCGCCGAAATTGCGTACTTGCATGGGTCTGGGTCCCCTGGTCCATTCGAGAGAAATACCCCATCTGGGTCCAACGAAAGAACTTCCTCTGCTGAGGTTTTTGCAGGTACCACGGTAATTCTGCAACCTCGGTCTACCATCATTCTTAAGATATTTTTCTTCACGCCAAAGTCATACGCGACCACATGGTAAAGGGAATCACTCGGACTACTATGGCCTTTCTCCAAGTCCCAAGTACCTTGCCGCCAGTCGTAAGTTTTCTTAGCCGAAACGTGATCAGCTAGATCCATCCCATTCAATCCTGGGAACTTCTTTGCCTTCGATATAGCTTCAGCTCGATGCGCATCGCTGAGTTCTGATGATGCAATAACACATCCGTTAAGGGCTCCATATTTCCTCAATACCCGCGTCAATCTCCTTGTATCAACCTCAGCAATACCAATAACGCGATTTCGCTTTAGATAGTCACGTAAGGACTCTTGTTTCCTCCAGCTACTGGCAACCAGGGGCAAATCACGAATAATAAGTCCTTCTGACCAAATCTTATTTGACTCATCATCATCCGAATTGAGACCAGTATTTCCTATGTGCGGGTGAGTCAATGTTATGATCTGCCTGGCGTAAGAAGGATCCGAAAGTATCTCTTGATAGCCAGTTATCGCCGTATTAAAAACAACCTCTCCAACCGCCTCCCCAAAAGCCCCGATCGCCATACCATCAAAGACCATCTCGTTCTCTAGTGCAAGAGTAGCATTACTAATCAAGAGCAGGTCTCCAAATAAAGTTTAGAGCTCAAAAAAAAGCGAGATTGGATTTGCTTCCATCTCGCTTTCTCATCTAATTACGAAGGTGTCATATTAGGGAACAAGTGTAAAAGAAGCTTAGCCTCGATTCTAGGAAAATTATGCCTTAATTGAATTGATTCCTAGTACATCCCGCATATTGAAGAGGCCGTTGGGTTGATTTGATATAAATTCGGCTGCTCTTAATGCTCCTAGAGCAAAATTCATACGGCTTTGAGCGCGATGGGTAATCTCTATACGCTCACCATCACCAACGAATGCTACAGTGTGATCACCAACAATATCCCCTGCTCTTAGAGAATGAATTCCAATAGCTTTTCTAGGTCTCTCCTGCGCAAGACCTGAACGACCGTAAACAGCAACATCCTCTAGATTTCTGCCTAGCTGAGACGCAACAACCTCTCCAAGGGTTATCGCCGTACCTGAGGGAGCATCTACTTTGTGCCGATGGTGAGCCTCTACAATCTCTATTTCCACATCATCACCGAGAATCGCTGCTGCAGTCTCTGCCAGCTTGAAGGTGGTATTTACTCCAACGCTATAGTTTGATGCATGGACGATGGCAATTCTGCTTGAGGCAGCAACTATTTCATCGAGTTCAGGTTCCTTAAGGCCAGTAGTACCAATTACCATCTTTCGGTTATTAGACAAACAAATATCGACATTCCCTACCGTGGCTTTTGCGATTGTGAAATCTATTAGTATGGAAAAAGTATCACACGCGGATACAAGGCTGTCTGTTATCTCAACACCGTTTTTACCTATACCCGCAAACTCTCCTGAGTCGACACCTACCGCTGGAGATCCTTCCTGCTCGATCGCTGCTGTGAGATTGAGCTCCTTCGACTCAGTTATTGCCTGAATTAGGGTTTTTCCCATTTTCCCTGCAGCACCAACAATCCCCACATTGGTCATAATTAGTCCTCCACCTACAAAGTTGGATGATTATACGACGTAATTTATCCCTTGACTGCGTTATTAAGTGAGAGTTTCGATGAAGTTCTTAACTCCCTCGAACCAGGAAGCTTGCTTTGGGGATTGTTTATCGCTACTTTCCTCCGCGAATTCTTGTAGCAGTTCTTTCTGTTTTCTCGATAAATTAACGGGAGTTTCCACAGCGATACGACAATATAAATCTCCAACACCACCGCCACGCACCTGGGTTACATCTACGCCCTTACCACGAAGACGAAATAATCTTCCTGTCTGAGTCTCAGATGGAATCTTTAAATTAACCCGACCTTCTAAGGTTGGAACCTCAAGTTCACCACCTAGAGCTGCAGAAACGAAACTAATGGGCACTTCACAATAGAGATTCTCACCTTCCCGAGTAAAAATCGGATGGTCGTCCACTTCAACCTGAACATAGAGATCCCCGGGAGGGCCTCCATTCAATCCAGCTTCTCCCTGTCCAGAAAGACGGATTCTATCCCCGCTGTCCACACCCGGAGGAACCTTAACCGCCAGCGTTTTTTCTTCCTCATGCCGTCCTTGTCCCTGACATCTAACACAAGGATCTGAAATCACCTTTCCAGCCCCTCGACATCGAGGACAGGTACTTTGCATTGAAAAAAAGCCTTGGCGACTGGTCACCTGACCGGTTCCACCACATTGCACACAATCAATGGGTGATGAGCCCTTTTTTGCGCCAGTTCCAAGACATTCCATACATTCAACCGGTGTCGATATCTTAATCTTGGGATTGGTGCCTCTTACTGCCTCCTCCAAAGACAGTCCTAAAACATACTTTAGATCAGAACCTCGATGAGCACGCTGGCCACCTCCCCGCCCTCCAGTGAAGATGTCGCCGAAAACATCTTCGAAAATCGAGCTAAAGTTTCCAGAACCGCTAAAACCACCAGATGCGCCGCCTTCAAACGCAGAATGACCGAATTGGTCATAAGAAGACCTCTTCTCTTGGTCAGATAAAACTTCAGCTGCTTCGCTAAGTTCCTTAAATTTTTCCTCTGCCTCCGTATCCCCAGGATTACGATCTGGATGATACTTCATCGCTAGTTTGCGATAAGCTTTTTTCACATCTTGCTCAGAGGCGTTCCTAGGAATCCCTAAGATGTCGTAGTAATCTCGTTTTGTTGGCATTATTTTCTGAGCTCACTTAAGCCGATGACTTTCTTTTTCACACACCAGAGCCGTTAAACGGCAGACGCTCAAGACCTCGGCTTTCCAGGTCGAATGGATCCCCGCCTACTTATTTTCATCCTTTACTTCTTCAAACTCAGCGTCCACAGCGTCACCATCTACGTCTTGACTAGTCTTGGAATCACCGCTGGGCTGCTGCGCCTCTGATCCCTGAGCTTCCTCGGAATACATCCGTTGTGCTAGTGCTGAGGATACTTCCGTTAAGGCTTGGGTTTTGGCGTCAATATCAGCCTTGCTATCCCCGTTTAAGACCTCTTCAAGGCCTGCTATCGCCAACTCGATTTTTTTTCTTTCCTCATCTGAGACCTTGTCACCGGACTCTTCAAGCGTTTTTTTAGCAGCGTGGATCATGCTATCGCCTGTATTCCGGGAGGTTATGAGCTCCTCAAACTTTCGGTCTTCCTCAGCATGAGATTCGGCGTCGGCTACCATGGCTTCAATATCTTCATCGGAAAGCCCACTGGATGCTTTGATCACAATAGATTGTTCCTTCCCAGTAGCCTTGTCTTTTGCGGAGACATTGAGGATACCATTCGCGTCGAGATCAAAACTAACCTCGATTTGCGGAGCTCCACGCGGGGCAGGCGGTATATCAGACAAGTCAAACCTTCCCAAGGATTTGTTCTGTCCAGCTTGCTTTCGTTCCCCTTGCAAAACATGAATAGTTACCGCAGGCTGATTGTCCTCTGCCGTTGAGAATACTTGGGCTTTTTTTGTTGGAATCGTAGTGTTCTTATCGATCAGAATACTCATCACGCTACCCATTGTCTCAATACCTAAGGAAAGCGGAGTCACATCCAGTAATAAAACGTCCTTCACATCACCGGATAGAACGGCTGCCTGAATCGAAGCACCCATTGCAACAGCTTCATCTGGGTTCACATCACGACGAGGATCTTTTCCGAAAAACTCCTGGGCCTTCTTCTGGACCAGAGGCATTCGCGTTTGGCCTCCCACCAAAATAATGTCGTCAACATCTGAGACACCAACATCTGCATCTTTTAAGGCCGTTCTCACTGGCTCCATGGTCCTTTCTACCAAGTCTTCAACGAGTGACTCCAACTTAGCCTGAGTAAGTTTTATAACTAAATGCTTAGGCCCTGATTGATCAGCCGTTATATAGGGAAGGTTAACCTCTGTCTGACCACTGCTGGATAGTTCAATCTTAGCTTTTTCTGCTGCTTCTTTAAGCCGCTGAAGAGCCAGCGGATCACTATGCAGATCCATCCCGTGCTCTTTTTTAAACTCCTCGGCCAGATAATCTATAATTCTTAGGTCAAAATCTTCGCCGCCTAGGAATGTATCCCCATTTGTAGACAACACTTCAAATTGCTTTTCGCCGTCTACATCCGCTATTTCAATAATTGAAATATCGAAGGTACCTCCCCCAAGGTCGTAAACGGCTATCGTAGAATCTCCTGTGGCTTTATCCATCCCATAAGCAAGCGCCGCGGCGGTAGGTTCATTAATAATTCGTTTGACGTCAAGTCCCGCTATACGCCCGGCATCCTTAGTCGCTTGCCTCTGTGAATCGTTAAAGTATGCTGGAACTGTGATAACCGCCTCTGATACTTCTTCGCCCAGATAATCCTCAGCAGTCTTTTTCATCTTGCCAAGGACTTGAGCGGAGATCTGCGGAGGCGCCATTTTGTTGCCCTTGATGTCGACCCAAGCATCCCCATTGTCAGCCTTAGCTACATTATAGGGCACCATGCTAATGTCTCTTTGCACCACGTCGTCTTCGAATTGCCTGCCGATTAGGCGCTTCACAGCAAATACTGTGTTCTGAGGATTGCTAACTGCCTGACGCTTCGCCGCCTGACCAACTAGTATTTCTTCATCTTCTGTATAGCCCACCACAGATGGGGTGGTGCGGTCCCCTTCCGCATTCTCAATAATTTTAGAGTCCTTGCCTTCCATCACTGCCACGCAGGAATTAGTAGTCCCCAAGTCAATGCCGATTATTTTCGCCATACTAAAATCTCTCCTTTCATTGCAATAACCCTTTCGGGTATTTTACTAAACTAGGTCGTATATTGGCCTTCCATCGTAATTTTCAAGCTCTCATTCTTCATTTGGCGCTTTTGTAACCATAACCATGGCGGGTCTGACTAGACGCTGGTTCAACGTATACCCTTTCTGCACCACCGCAAATACCGAGTTCGGTTCCAACTCGCGATTCTCAACCATCGACATAGCCTCATGCAGATTAGGGTCAAAGGGCTCTCCGAGAGGATCGATAACCTGTATGGATTCTTTGGACATAAGATCTTGCAGAAGCTTGAAGGTTAGTTCCACACCTTCTATTACGGGGTCGTCCTGCTTTGTCTTGGCCTCAAGCGCCTTTTCCAAGCTGTCGACCACTGGCAGAATATGCTGGACTAGTCGCTCTAGACCATACTTGTGAGCATTTTCGACATCTTTATCCGTTCTGCGGCGAAGATTCTGCATTTCAGCTTCTGCACGGAGAACCTTGTCTTTGAGGCTCTCTATTTCCGCAAGAAGATCTTGATCACCGTCGGTAGTCTCATCCTGATTACAATCTCCAGCCTGGCTTGAACATTGTGTTGGTTCTTCTGTATTAGCAGAGTCACACTCGTTTTCTATCTCTTCTGATTCGGACATCGGTTAAGAATCCACACTAAATATTTAGATGGTCATATGGGGACTATGAATTTACATTCAAGTCTTTATCCTAGAGTTTCAACGCCCAGGATAGTCCATAGCGGCACCTAATAGGCGCGCCGTCGCATCCACAATAGGAATCACGCGGTTGTAAGGCATTCTAGTGGGTCCTACCACGCCGAGCACACCGATGTATTCACCATCAGCCTGGTAAGGGGCTGTAACTAGAGTACATTCATCGAGAACCTGATAACCCGATTCTGCGCCTATGAAAAGTTTTACGCCTTGAGTGTCGACGCACTTATCAAGCAAGTGCAGGATATCTCTTTTTAAAGAAAAAGCCTTAAATAGCTCTCTTATATCGGCAAGCGCTTGTTCTTCTGCTAGCTCAATTAGGTTTTCCTGACCAGCTACAACAAAATCCGCTTCATGTTTCGTTCCAAATGCCTGTTCCGCAACCTCCAAGGTAGCCTGCATGAGTGAATCCATATTCTCCTGATCATTTTTCATTAATCGTATTAGCTTCGACCGAATGTTACTCAAAGCATGACCCATAAAGTTTTGATTGATAAAGTTTGCAGCCTCCTTTAGCTGCACTTCAGAATACGTTTCCTTGGTATAAATAACTCTGTTTTGAACTTCATGGTCATCCAACACCAAAATACTCAACACCCGATTATCGTTTAGCCCTAAAAATTCGACGTATCTAAGGTGAGTCTGATCCGTATTAGGCAAAGTCACCAAGCCCATCATATTTGTAATTTCTGACAATAATCCAGATGCAGATTCTACTAATTGATGGACCGACTTATCTGGATTCAAATTTTTAGTTAAATTATCTATATCTAGGTTAGCCAGTGGTTCGACAGTAATCAAACTATCCACAAAGAATCTATAACCGAGACCCGTCGGAATCCGTCCCGCGGATGTGTGCGGAGACTCCAAAAAACCAAGCTCCTCCAACCCCGCCATTACATTTCTAACTGTCGCAGGACTTACTGATATTTCGGAACACTCTGCCAGAGTTTTTGAGCCTACGGGATGTCCGCTCTCAATATAGTGCTCGACGAGAGTTTTTAGGAGATACTGGGCTTTTTCGTTAATTTCAACTTTCATGACTTGGTGCCAACATTTCTGTTGATCAACATATACACATTAAAGAGGTCTTTCAATGACAATAGGAATATTGCCCAGGTGATTGCGCGAAATCTCGTGGTCAAGTTTAATTGGTAAATTAGGAAATACTAAGAATCATGCTGCTCAATTTAAACATTCAAAACTTTGCCTTAGCGAACGACTTAGATATCGAGTTCGAAAATAAAATGTCCGTGGTGACCGGCGAAACTGGAGCCGGGAAGTCCATTATGCTGGATGCCTTATCGCTATCTTTAGGAAACCGAGCAGATACTAAAATGATTACAGCCGGAGCTGATAGGGCAGAGATAAATGCTACCTTCGATATATCCAGTAATGAAAGCGTTAAACAATGGATGATAGAACACGATCTAGAAGACAATAGTACCTGCATCTTAAGGCGAATAATCACAATCGAGGGTCGCTCGAAGGGTTTTATCAATGGGGTCCCAAGCACATTATCTGATATGAGTTACTTGGGTAACTTATTGGTAGACCTGCATTCTCAACATGAACACCAATCGCTATTAGTTCGAGATAACCAACGCAGACTCCTCGATGAATTTGGCGGACATCAGAGCTTAGTAAAAGAGATAGGAATAATTTATCAGCTCTGTCAGTCTCAAGAAAAAAAACTCAAGAACTTATTAAGTAACCTAGGAAAAGAGAGTTCTAAGCTCCAGCTATTGGAGTATCAACTGGATGAACTCCAAGCATTAGATCTAAAAGAGGATGAGGTCGCTCTGCTGGAAACTGAACAAAAACGCTTATCTAGCTCAGAGGACATACTAAGAAATTGCAATGATGCGATTAACCTCTGCCGAAGTAACGATACGAATAACATTGTAGGAATGTTAGCGCGGGTTATTGAACTTCTATCCGTTATTGACGACCCCAAGGTGAGAGGCGTCGCAGAGCTACTTAACAGTAGCCAAATACAGGTAGAAGAGGCAAGTGACGATCTGCAATCAATGATCGGCAATATCATTGTTGATCCTGAAAGATTATCGATGGTAGAAAAGAAACTGTCCTCAATTTACGATATCGCTAGAAAACACCACGTAAAAGCAAATCATCTATTAACTGTAACTAAAGATATCGAAAAGGAAATAGCGTCATTAAAAAATATAGATACAGAAGTTGACATGCTGGAAGCACAACTTTCCCAATGTAGAAAAAAGTATCAAGAAGTAGCAAGCAAACTTACCGAAAAGAGAACCCGTCACGGCTTAGCTCTGCAATCAGCGGTGACCGAAAAACTTAGGCAGCTCGGGATGACTGAGGCCAATTTTGAGGTGAGCTTAAAGACTAAACCAGCAGATTCTGTCTATACAAATGGTGTAGAAGATGTGGAATTCCTGATCACTACAAACAAAAAATATGCTGCACGATCTCTTAATCGAATAGCATCGGGTGGAGAGTTGTCTCGAATTAGCTTGGCTATACAAGTTGTAACGGCTAACACCTCTAGAATTCCTACACTTGTGTTTGATGAAGTGGATGTGGGTATTGGTGGTGCTACTGCGGAGGTAGTTGGTGCGCTTCTTAGGGACCTAGGCACAAAAACCCAAATAATTTGTGTTACCCATCTCGCGCAAGTCGCAGCAAAAGGGAATCAGCACTTGAGAGTTAATAAACAAGAAGATGGAATACAAGTAACGCCTCTTAATAGATCCCGCAGAGTCAAGGAATTAGCTCGGATGCTAGGAGGAATTGAGTTAACGGAACAATCGATAGCCCATGCAGAGCAGATTTTGGGCAACGCTCACTAGCAGCCTCGCCTACACACTGAACATAAACCGTACATATTTAAACTATGATCTGTAAGCTCAAACCCTAAGCTTTCTGCAATTGATTGTTGCCGTTTTTCAATTTCATCATCATGAAATTCTTCTACTTTCCCACACCTGACACACACGATATGGTCATGGTGTTCTTCCCTAGCTAACTCAAAGACTGAGTGGCCCTCCTCAAAATTGTGTCTATTTACAATGCCAGCTGTCTCGAACTGGGTCAGTACTCGATAGACTGTCGCTAGACCAAGTTCAACTTCATCATCTAAAAAATACTTATAAATATCTTCAGCGCTAAAGTGGCGTATTGTAGAACTTTCCATCAGCCCAAGTATCTTGAGCCGCGGCACTGTAGCTTTTAGGCCGTGCTGTTTTAGTTCTTTAAAGTCACGCATTCTCAGTCTGAAAAATGTGGTTATGAAAGTTTGGGCCAGTTAACATATATTGTACCGAAACCACTTGAATCAAAATAGCTATTATGAAAATTATAACCCTAGCATTTATCTTTACTACTGTTGGCTGCTCAACATTTAGCTTCCCTGGGGTGCACCGGATCTCTGTACAGCAAGGTAACGTTATTACTCAGGTTATGATTGATAAGTTAAAGCCTGGAATGACGAGAAGTCAGGTAAGGTATATCCTCGGCAATCCAGTTCTAGACGATGCTCTCAACCAAGATCGCTGGAACTATGTTTATACGATTCAAATCCCAGGTAGGGAAATTCAGCGAGAAGTATTAATTTTACACTTTCTCGAGGAAAAACTGAGCGTTTTTGACACTAGAAAATCTGCTTCTGATGAAAATTAATCTGACCTTGCTTGTCGGATCTTCTTGGCCTTTCGAGCTCGAGCCTATTGGAAACAAGTAAGAAGAGTCTTAAAAATCCCTCACGAACGGTATCCTAGAGCAACTAACCGTCTTCTTTTCTAATTCCAAAAAACTTGGTTTTTCAGATCGGTAAAAATGTTCTAAGGATTCTGCTCCTGGCACCAGACAGAAAAACTGCGTACAGGATAGTCGCGCCCGTTAAACCGTCTATATTCTTAAAACAGCTTTCCCCCCAGGATATGAGCTATTTCTTGGCTAAGCATTCTGCTGTTCTAATCTGAGACAAAAAGCATCGACAAGCTTCTTAGCCGACTTATCAAACGTCTTGGAAAATGGGAGTTCTAAAAAAGCAGCACCGAGCTCAAACGATAGCTCCATCTCCACCTTACAACCCAAGTCTGGTATCGGCTTAAATTTCCAGCACCCTTCGAGTTCAGAAAAAGGCCCTTTTAATAAGCTCATTTCAATCCTCTCAAAAGGAACAATGAGATTTCTAGTCGTAAAACTCCTTTTTACGCCTGCGCTAGAAATATCTAATCGAGCAACGATTTCAGTCAAAGAGCGACTCAAAATTTCGCTGCCAGAACACCATGGTAGAAAACGTGGGTACGATTCAACATCATTAACCACTTCAAATACTTTTTCTGCACTATATGGCACCAAAGCAGTTTGTAAAAAAGTCTTCATTAGACTTGTAGCAAGGCCATAAAAAACACAATCGCAACTGCGGCAGGCGCAATGAATCTAGCGAGAAACTTCCAGACAGGGTAGAACCACCCATCAAGCGTCATCTCACTATCGAGAATCATGCTTGATAATACCCAACCAGCGAAAATGGCTATAAAAATACCCCCCAAGGGCAAGATTATATTGTTAGTGACATAATCCATGGAGTCCAAAAAGGTCATTTCGTCAAAGATAAATAAATCCGACCAAATATTTGTGGAAAAAACGCTGCCTAGCCCAAGCAGCCAAACACAGACTCCTACTATCAAGGCTGCGACACGTCGCGAAGTTTTTAGCTTTTCTATGAGCCATGCGATTGCTGGCTCTATAAGTGAAATGGCTGATGTAACTGCGGCAAAAGCCACGAGCACGAAGAACACACATCCAAAAATTTGACCACCAACCATCTGGCCAAAGGCCAGGGGCAGGGTAATGAACATGAGACCAGGACCGGCGCTACTTTCCAGAGAATTAGCAAAGACTAAAGGGAATATCACTAGTCCTGACATAAGAGCTACCCCAGTATCCATTAAAGCAATCATGGTGGCAGTGCCAATAACTGATGCATCTTTTGGCATATAAGCGCCGTAAGCCATGATCGCACCCATGCCTAGACTAAGTGTAAAAAAAGCCTGGCCCATAGCTTCCAAAACACTATTCCAAGTCAACTTTTCAAAATTAAAAGAAAATAAAAAATTAACACCCTCCAAGAAGTGTCCGGAAGTTACAGCAGCATAAATTACCAAAACAACCAAGAGGAAAAATAATATTGGCATTAAATATTTAACAGCAACCTCTAAACCGGCACTAACCCCTCTTGCTGAAATTACAACCGTAATTGCCAAAAAAATGGTGAACCAGGCTAAAACTTCCCAAACATTACCTACAAAACCTTTGAATATTTGTTCTGCCGACTCACCGCTGATGCCCACAAAGACACCAGAACCTAACTGAAAAACGTAGGACAATACCCAACCAGCTATGACTGCGTAAAAGGAAAGAATCATAAATCCAGCTACCACCCCCATCCACCCTACTAATTGCCATTTCCTGGATGCATTAGATTTTGAAGCAGCAGTAGCCATCGCGTTAATAGGACTTTTCCTCGCAAAGCGACCAATAACAATCTCAGAAACCATAATCGGGATTCCGATTAAAAATATGCAAATTAAATAAATTATGACGAAGGCTCCGCCTCCATTTTCTCCCGCCACATAAGGGAAACGCCAGATATTACCAAGTCCCACTGCTGAGCCGGAAGCAGCCAGGATAAACATTAAGCGGGATGACCACATTCCATGGATTGAGTCAGATGTCACCAAACTACTCCTCTCACTAAACTTTTTTGAAGTCAATACACCGACGATTGTCGAGTATTTATAAATACTCGACAACCCATAATTGTATACTTTACAACTTTGCTGCCTATAATTAGGATCGGGTGAGGTAAACATGACTAGAAAGAAGAACCCTAGTACGATCGCGCAAAATAAAAAAGCGAGATTCGAGTACACATTGCACGAGACCTTCGAAGCCGGAATGCAATTAGCTGGTTGGGAGGTAAAAGCTCTAAGAGATGGGAAAGCACAGTTAACAGATACATACGCTCTTTTAAAAGATGGTGAAGCATTTCTTTTAGGCTGTAACATTACCCCATTGAAAACTGCTTCAAGTCATGTGTTAGCAGATCCGAAAAGGACAAGGAAGTTACTTCTTCATAAAAAAGAACTTGCAAAACTGATTGGGGCCACAAAGGCTAAAGGCCAAACCTGTATTCCTATTGCTCTTTATTGGAAAGGCAATCTAGTTAAATGTGAAATTGCCCTTGCGACGGGCAAGAAAGCCCATGACAAACGTACTGCCATTAAAGAAAGAGAATGGAAAATAGATAGGCAGCGTATGATGAAACAGTATAATCGGTAAATTCAAGTGTAGAATATTAGAGAAACAAACACATGGGGGTGACTTGGCTTCGACGCCGGTGACGAACCCTGAGGTGCATGCCGAGAGGGTAGTGACTCTCGTAAAAAAATCTCTGCAACTATTATAGTTGCCAACGACGAAAACTACGCACTAGCTGCTTAATTTTTTCGGCTTAGACCGAAACTCCCGCAAGGGATTAGTTAAGTTAGCTTACCCTAGGGCGAATATGCCCATGTATTCAAACTAGGGGCTCGACTCATGGGACAGCTGCCAGACCCAGCTTGTGGTTAAAGCAGTTAAACTTAAAGCAAGCTCGCCCTTTAATCCCTGTTCGTTGGGCTAGTGAAGGGTTAAATAGTAGACGAACTAAGCATGTAGAGCCGAAGGCAGAGTACTGACGGACGCGGGTTCAACTCCCGCCACCTCCACCATCTTTGAAATAGAACCGCTAGTTTCTGTAAACTGAATTAAAGATAATAGGCAATTAGGATTCCTGAGTCCCAAATGCATTAAGCTCCTTTCCGAGTGAAAAAATGTCGAAAGTAGACATTGTCGCATTTGTTATCAGATTGACCGTCAACCACAAAGAGCCTCAAGAAGGCGAGGCTACGACTTAGATTTTCAATAAACGTAATCTAGTAACTGAGGCTTTACTTGCTCAAATAGGATGAGAGAACAACGTTATCACAACAAAGGGATATGACCACTATCGCTAATTTAGAATTGCTCGAAACGTATTATGAAGTAATTAGCAGGAAGCTTCTTGACAAATTTTCAATGGGTTATACTAAGGAGACCAATTCGGGGGTATTTGTACCTTCATCACTCAACATAATCCACCAAGCATTCATTCACCTTATCGATACAGGGGTCATCGATAAAAATAAACCTTTCCTTGATGCAGGATGCGGTGATGGAAGGATTGTCGCGCTCGCCTCTTCATTGGGTATACCTGCATGGGGACTTGAATCTGACGAAGAACTTGTTGCTCTGGCTAAACATAATCTCATCAATCTCAAGGCATTGGGGGTGATTAAAGAAAGTGCTGCAATTATACACCGTGGGAATTTCTGTGATGATAAGTCCTATACTAATATGGATCACCAGTTCAGTGATTTTGGTACGATCTACAACTATGATAACAATGCTGGTCTTTTGGCCAGCAAGATTGCAAAAGAAGCTAAGCCTAAAACCGTATACCTTTTATACTCTGGAGATGAAATCAAAGAAGAATTTAGAGGTCTAGTTTTTATGTACGATTTAGACCTCGTGAGTAACTCAATCAATACCAGCGCTGCACTCGAAATTCCTCAGGGATTCGTAAGGGTATATGCAAAAGAGTGAATATGTAAAGGCGAAAGCATAGAGTACTTGATTTAACGCTTCGAAGGAGGCAGCCTTGTTTAAATTACAAAAAAAGAGAACATATATGAATAATCTCCTAGCATTTCTGTTCATTCTTATACCATTATCAGTGGGCGCAGAATCGACAAGTGGAACCGTAGAAAGTATTTCCACAGAGTACGGCAACTTGGAGACCTCGATAACATTGGAGACCCTGGGTTCTCTTGGTATAAAAGTCAACGATCACTTTGTAATGGACTACAAGGATACGAAAATACCCGTATACTTTGGGAAAACTTACTCTGATGTAGAACCAGGAGGCTGGGTTTCATTCATAAATTGGGAAAACAAACTACGGATCGCTAGAAATCAAAAAAATGCTGCTGAAACTCTAAGTGCAGAGGTTGGGAATACTTTTAAAATCTCGAAACAGACGCATGATTAGTTATCAGCTAGCTAGAAAGCTGACTTGATGAACAAACCAAACCTAGCGGTGGTACTGCTTAATCTGGGGACACCAGATAAACCAAGTACTACTGCGATCCGACGTTATCTAGCAGAATTCCTCTCAGACCCAAGAGTAGTCGATCTTCCAAGGTGGATTTGGCTCCCGATACTATACCTAGTAATTCTGAATATACGTCCACCAAAACTCGTAGAAAAATATCAGGCAATTTGGGGTTCTAAAGGTGCACCGCTTAGAGAGTATACTGAAGCGCTTGCTGAGTTGACCGAAGGCAAGATACAAAAATCTCTAAAATCTGAAGAAGTCCTTGTCAGAGCAGCGATGACCTATGGATCCCCTACTATTCAGGATGTCATTCATGACGTCGAAAGATTGGGGGTGAAACGTTTTTTATTTTTACCGCTTTTCCCCCAGTACTCAAGCGCAACAGTCGGCGCATGCTTCGATAAGGTAGCAAGCGCTTTTAGGGATAGAGTTACCGTTCCTCCCTCCAGATTCTTATCAGGCTACCACGACAACGTTGGGTATATTAGCGCTCTGTGCCGTTCTATCAAAAATTATTCGCAAGATAAGTTCGCAAAGACTCTTTTGTTATTTTCATTCCATGGGATACCACAGTCACAAAACTCTCGTGGAGACCCCTACCAATCACAATGTCAAAAAACAGCCAAACTTGTAGCCCGCGAGCTTAAACTCCAAGATCACCAATGGATGCTCACGTTTCAGTCCCGGTTCGGCCCAGCGCCCTGGCTCAAGCCATATACCGATGAAACACTAGCTAACTTGCCAAGCCAGGGAATTCTCAAAGTCTTGGTTGTTTGCCCGGGATTTGCCACTGATTGTCTTGAAACACTTGAGGAAATAGGCATTGAAAACCGAGAAATATTTCTTAAGGCGGGCGGAGAGACTTTCCAATATATACCCGCACTGAACGCCTCTCAAGATCATGTAAATCTGATTCGAGATTTGGTGCTAACCCATCTCTATCCAATGGAACAACCGCAAGAAACTTAATCCTCGCGTGAACACAAGACTTTAATGGGCAGGATCAGAAACGATAAACTGACCTTTTCCCTTGTCAATAGCCGAATGGAGGGCAGTCTTCGCTCGACTTAGCAGTACTTCGGGGGTGTCTCCTCGATAATAACTTGCGATACCGCCTGTGTTAGTAGCAGTAGCATACTGCTTCTTTACTAAGCGCAAGTGACTAATCGACTTACTAATCCGCTTGAATACTAGTGCTGAATCTTTCTCAGAGGTATCCGACAGAATCAAGCCAAACTTGTCTGCACCTAAACGAGCGATTGTATCTGTACTACGTAATACTTTATTAACAGCCCCCACATAAAGCTTGAGTGCCCTATTTCCCTGAGACAGTCCATACTGATCAAGGACATCGATAAACTGATCACAGCGGATAATAGCCACCGTGAAAACGTAATCCCCTCTATCACTCATTTCAATAGACTCTCTCAAAACATCGAGAAAATAGCTCTGGTTATAACAACCTGTTAGGGCATCCAAGTGCACCAATGTGGATAATCGTTGTTTTAATACTAAAAGTTCGCTGTCCCTAAACAGTACTTGATGATTAGCCGCCTTGACTTCCCGTCTTAGCGATTTGAGGGAAGAATAAATTATTAGATTTGGCGCGATCGCCAATAACAACATTGCCAAAGCAAGAACTAGCCACTGGTTTAAATCTAGATCTCTTAAAAAAAAAAGAACTAGGGAATACAAAACAACAGAGTTGATTGTTAATAGGAAGAAAACTCTTGTCTTATCCATCGTTTAAGCAAATCTACTTGGAGGTCTGAGGACGTTACTATAATTTAACACGGCGCATTAATTTGGTTTAGCCTGGATATCATTAATTTAATAGTACCCAAATTACGTAAGGCAGGATATTAAGGAAACTTTTGATTAGCAAATATATCTGGAACAAAACGGGAAACAACAAACAGTAATTCGCTCGCTAATTCCTGCCCTGAATACTTAGTTCCAATACAATATTACTTCATATTCAAAAATAGTCAGTTCTTCAAAAACTTTATTTCGCACCCTTTTGGGAGGATATAAGCTACCGAAGCCTTACGTGAGAACTGATAAGAGAGAACAATTGTTGAAGCATCCTAAAGGTTAAACCCCAAATAATTTGTTTATCTAAGGTATAACCAGGGAAATACTGGAGCGTACCATTTCTTTTCACTTCCTTATTAACAAGCGATGTCCCGATAATCATGTGATCGAGAGGTCCCCACAATATCTCAGCGACCTCGTGATTTTTATGGAGAACACAGTCCTTATCACGGAGACTATAAACAAACGGAGTTATCAAAATAGCTTCGGACTGCCTGCGATTTAATTCAATGGTATCTAACTCCCCAAGAAAACAGGAAGAATGACTCAAAGTGAGGCCTATCTCTTCGAATGTTTCTCGTTCAGCAGTTTCCCTTAAACTCAAATCGACGTTATTCTTGTGGCCTCCAGGAAACGCCATATCTCCCGACCAAGGATCACCCTTTCTTACAGAACGCAGAATAAAAAGTGCCTCCATAAAGTCGTTGTTAGATCGAATTATAATAGCAACAGCAGCTTGCCGAGCTAGTGCGTGTGATGTTGGTCTTTGAGGGGTATGCTGCGCTAAAGCATTTTTGATTTCCCTCAAGGACAACTTTTTAGGGGCCACCGCGAGTTTCTCCAGGATAAAGAAATTTATTAAGGCAGAGAACTAAGACTAGTCAAAACTAAAAAAATCAGAGTATCTTAGCTTCCAACTAACAAAGGGTTGCAGGCTCACACAGATCATTGCATTCGTCTATATAAAATCTTCTTTAGGTATAACAAAAATCGATGAACATTTACGAAAATCTTTTGTATCGCTATGGTAATATCAAAATTAAATACCGAAAAATATGACAAAGCAAACCAATTATCCCTTCGAGACGTCTCTAAAGCGACTTGAGGAGCTCGTCGATGAGATGGAAAACGGTGAACTTTCTTTAGAAGCTTCGTTAAAAACGTTTGAGGAAGGTATCAGGCTGACAAGGGAATGCCAACAAGCGTTAAAAGAAGCGGAGCAAAAAGTTTCATTACTCGTGGAAAAGAATGGCGAACAACCTTACGAAACAAATTGATACTCTACGACAGCGTTCCAACAGCCAGTTACTTCGGCACCTAAAACAACTTTCGGCACCAAAACTACTCGAAGAAGCAATACACTACAGTATCCTTGGAGGGGGTAAGCGTGTTCGTCCTATCCTAACCTATCTTGTGACGAACATACTGGGAGCAAGTATTAATCTCGCGGATAAGCCTGCAGTAGCGATAGAGCTTATTCATAACTACTCGTTAATTCATGATGATCTGCCGGCTATGGACGATGATGATATGAGACGAGGTGAACTCAGTTGTCATAAAAAGTTTAATGAGCCTATAGCTATTTTAGCAGGGGATGCGATTCAAGCATTCGCTTTTGAAGTTCTCGCAAAAGCCAATGACCTGTCTTATTCGACCAGGATTGCGCTTATTTCAGAGTTAGCTTCAGGAATTGGTGGAAACGGAATGGTAGGAGGACAAGTACTGGATCTCTCCTACGAAAAAAAGGATGTTGAATTGGAAAAAATTGCTTATATGCATTCGCTTAAGACCGGCTCACTAATAAGATCCAGTATCAGGATGGGAGGATTAATTGCGGGTGCAGACCCATCAACACTGTCACTACTATCTGACTTTGGAAATACTTTGGGGCTAATTTTTCAAATCCGAGACGATATCTTAGATGTGACTGGTGATAAAGCACAAATTGGTAAACCCAAAGGGTCAGATAAAAAGAAGGGAAAGGCTACTTACGTTACTATTCTTGGTGAAAAAGAAGCAACTCGAAGACTGCACGAACAGTATACCATCGCAAGGAAGTTGACTGCTGAATTAGGTCCGGATGGTGCAGTTCTCGGAGAACTTTCTTTTTTTATAGCCACAAGAAAGCATTAGGCCTAATGAGCAATTAATAATGGTAAAATTTGGCCAATAGACAGAGATTAGCGGGCATGTTCCAAACCATACCAATAGAAAGACCGAGCACTCCATTATTGGACTCGATACAAAGTCCCCTGGATATTCGAGCCCTTGAGGAAAAAACACTTCATCAATTGTCAAACGAATTACGGCATTTCTTGATTTATATTGTTGGAAGAACGGGAGGGCATTTCGGGGCAGGCCTTGGCGTAGTTGAATTAACTGTGGCTCTCCATTACGCCTTCAATACGCCCGACGATCAGATAGTTTGGGATGTTGGTCACCAGGCCTATCCACATAAAATATTGACAGGGCGCCGCGATCAAATGCACACATTACGAAAACCAGATGGAATCGCGCCTTTCCCTGTTCGCGAGGAGAGCCAGTACGATACTTTTGGAGTGGGTCACTCCTCAACCTCCATTAGCGCTGCACTAGGGATGGCAATAGCGAGCAAGATGCAAGAAAAAAAGAATCGAACAATCGCTGTTATTGGCGATGGTGCTATGACTGCAGGTCTAGCATTTGAAGCACTAAACCACGTTACCGATACGGAAGCAGATCTTCTAGTAATACTAAATGATAATGCCATGTCTATTTCCCATAACGTTGGGGGTCTATCAAAATATTTCGCTCGTATACTTAGCAGTCGTTTATACCTGTCAATGAGAGAGGGTAGCAAAAAAATTCTAAGCCGAATCCCACACGCATGGGAGTTTGCCAGAAAGACAGAAGAGCATATGAAAGGTATGATCGTCCCTGGGACGTTATTTGAAGAGCTCGGCTTCAATTATATGGGGCCAATTGATGGACACGATTTAATGGGCCTCATAAAAACTCTTAACAACATCAAAGACCTTAAAGGCCCCCAGTTTCTCCACATTGTTACTAAAAAAGGGAAAGGTTATGGCCCTGCAGAGGCCTCTCCCGTAGGATCTCATAGTCTCTCAAAAATAGAACAAAAAAATCTAAAGCAAGCTCAGAAGCCAACGTATTCGAATATTTTTAGTGATTGGATATGCGAAATGGCAACCAAAGACGAGATGCTAGTTGGTATAACCCCAGCAATGCGCGAGGGATCTGACCTTATAGCATTCTCTGAGCAATTTCCAGAACGATACTTCGACGTTGCTATAGCAGAACAGCATGCAGTTACATTGGCAGCTGGCTTGGCTGCACAAGGAGCAAAACCGGTAGTTGCCATTTACTCGACGTTCCTGCAGCGCGCCTATGACCAAGTCATTCATGACATTGCGATACAAAATCTAAACGTCCTATTTGCGATAGACCGAGCTGGTTTATTAGAAGATGGACCCACTCATTCTGGCGTTTTCGATTTATCATTTATGAGATGTGTCCCAAATCTGATCATAATGACGCCCTCTAACGAGAATGAAGCGAAACAAATGCTTTACACAGGATATCTCTATGATGGTCCTGCTTCTGTGCGCTACCCTAGGGGATCTGGCCCTGGCCAGCCAACTGAAGCGACAATGAAAAAACTACCTATAGGTAAATCTAGGGTAATTAAAAGGGGAACCAAAGTAGCAATCCTGGCTTTCGGAAGTATGGTCCAAGCTGCAAAAATGGCTTCAGAAAAGCTAAATGCAAGTTTAGTAGATATGCGGTTTGTTAAACCTCTAGACATAGAAATAATCCTGGAGATGGCAACCCAACATGACTTACTTGTGACTATAGAGGAAAATGTTATCGCAGGCGGAGCGGGATCTGCGGTGAATGAGGTAATTCACAACCACCAAATTAACGTGGAAGTACTCAATCTTGGTGTGCCCGACAGCTTTATTAGACAAGACAAGCCTACAAGCATGCTTCAGGAGTGCCTATTAGACGACGAGGGTATTCTAGACGCTATCGAGAGGCGCTTAACTCAATTGACGGCTGAAGCTGCTGGTCACAACTAATTTTGATCATATTTAACTAAGTTTTGATTTGTTACCGAACAGATGCCCTAACTTGCCCGCTTTTGTTGCCAAGTATCTGGCATTATGATCATTTTGTCCCGTTTCTATTGGAACTCTTTGAGGAATCTCAATACCAAGCTTCTCCAAAGCTTTGACCTTTAATGGATTATTTGTCATGAGACAAATCTTGGATATCTCAAGATGGCGAAACATATTCTTACACATCGTATAGTCTCGAAGATCAGCGTCAAAACCAAGACGCTCATTCGCCTCTACCGTGTCAGCTCCTTTATCCTGAAGTTCATATGCCCGAATCTTGTTAACAAGACCGATTCCTCGGCCCTCCTGTCGAAGATAAAGTATAACCCCAGCGCCCGCCTCAGAAATTCTAGACATAGCTAGTTCAAGTTGGGAACCACAGTCACATCGCATACTAAACAAAGAATCCCCAGTAAGACATTCAGAGTGAACTCGACATAGAACATTGTCTTTTCCACGAGTCTCTCCAAGGACGAGGGCAACATGTTCTTTCCCCGTCTCAGGATCCTCAAAAATATGCATAGTAAACTCAGCATGCTTCGTTGGCAGCTTACAAGATGCGACATAAACGACTGGCATAATCTCTCCTTACGCGCTTACCAATTCTAGCAGTGCTTAGAACTTTGCACTACATTACCTTAACGTTATAACTCTAGTTGATGGAGTGCGGCCCTAACACTGACCAATTTCCGCAGTCTAAAGCACTAGAAATATCAACATCAAAAATTTCAATTCCTAAAAACAGAGTACGCGAGCCGCTCAGCTCTAATAACTATTTTGGTACGAAATTTGTTATTCCATTAGCTAATAATAGTTGTAAGGTGATTAAAGTAAGGAGGCCTGCGGCAACGTCATCCAACATAATTCCAACTCCGCCTTTTACTTTTCTGTCTAAAAGGCTAATCGGCCAAGGCTTTAAAATATCAAACAGGCGAAATATTAAAAATGCTAAAACGATAAAGTACCATTTACTAGGAATCAAAAGCAACGCTATCCACATCCCGACAAACTCATCCCAGACGATTATGCTAGGGTCTTTAATCTTCATCCTTTGAGCAGTTTCGCCACATACGTAAATACCTAATAAAAATGCAACGACGAGATTAATGATATACATCCAAAAAGGCAGCAGACTTAGCGGCAGATAAAAAATGAGGGCTAGAAAAGACCCAGAGGTTCCTGGAGCTATCTTGACTAAACCACTACCGAAACCGAGTGCTAGGCAATAAATAGGATCACTAACCGTTTCCCAAAAAGTTGGGTTGTTAGAAATGATTGTACCCCTTAATCTCTGCGGCAATCTTTGTCTTACCTTTAATAAGAGAAATCCCCCTCTTTTCGACAGTACATCCAACCTGAGAAATACGGATCTTTTTTACTATTGCCAACTCCAAAACAGACTCTACAAAAGCGAAGGGAACAGAAAAGCATAGTTCGTAATCATCGCCCCCATATAACGCAAAATCTAATGCCCGGCTACCAGCGTAAGAGCGCAGAGCCTTGCCTAAAAAGATATGCCTACTTTCTATTTCTGCGCCGACATTACTATCATCACAAAGGTGGCTTAAATCGGCTAAAAATCCATCTGAAATATCGATGCACGCTGAGGCGTACCTTCTCAATTCCTGCGCAAACTCTATTTGTGGAGAGGGGCTTAGATACGCGGCTTTGAGAGACTCATATGCTTTTAATCCTTCTTCAACCACTTTAAGACCTGCTGCTGCCTTCCCAAGTTCGCCTGTAACGAAGATCGCTTCACCAACTTGAGCACTACTACGAAGCAGCGACGCTCCTCTTGGAACGGTTCCTAGTACCGTAATCGTAACAGATAACGGTCCTTTAGCCATATTTCCGCCTACCAACATTATTCGATAAATTTTCGAAAGTTCCGATAACCTATTTGCGAAACCAGAAAGCCAGCTATCGACTACTTCTGGAATAGAAAGGGACAAAAGGAAGCCAACAGGTGATGCTCCCATCGCAGCCAGATCACTTAAGTTTGCTACCAATGATCTGTGTGCAACAATTTCGCCCGAACAAGCCAAGGGAAAATGAACTCCAGATATGAGTGTATCGGTCGAAGTACAAAGCTCATTATCGATTGGCACATTGAGCACGGCACAATCATCTCCAGTTCCTACTGCAACCAAACTATGTTGAAATCCAATACCAGAAAAATACTTATCGATTATTGAAAATTCATCCATGTTAGCAATTACTTCCGCGACAGACCTTTAACGCATCCAAAATTGAATTTACATAACGATAGCTTTCCGAAGCCCCAAACTCTTTTGCGAGCCCAATGCCTTCGGCGATAACGACGCGGAAAGGCACATCTGAACTNCTTGCCATTTCATAGCTACCAATTAAAAGGATTGCCCTTTCAACTGGATCTATTTCACAAATCGGTCGATCTAAAAGGGGTTCAATTGCTTTTAAGAGCGAATTTTCCTCTTTATTAATATTCGTTAACAGCTCCTTGAAGTAATCTATATCAGCATTACCAAGATAATCTCCCTCCAAGAATTGCTTGAGAACTATATCTACCCCGTAACCCGTAATTTGTATTTGATACAGACCCTGCATGGCGAGCCTCCTCGCCTGTCGCCTTGGATTACTCAAGAGCCCTCAACAAACTTACCATTTCAAGCGCAGTCATAGCTGCATCTGACCCCTTGTTACCACTCTTCGAACCTGCTCGCTCAATTGCCTCTTCTATCGTGTTTGTGGTTAGGACACCAAAAATAACGGGTATATCTTCGTCGAGAGAAATGCGCGCAAGTCCACTTGCGCATTGGCTAGCTACATAATCGAAGTGTGGAGTAGCACCTCGGATAACCGCGCCAAGGGAGATAATTGCATCATACTCTCGTTGACGCGCAACTCGCCTTGCCACCAAAGGTAGCTCAAAGGCACCAGGGACTTTAAATATCGAAAGATTTGATAAGGGAACCCCATGTCGCGTTAAGGTTTCCAAGGCTCCCTGCTGCAGACCATCCACAATAAACTCATTGAATCGAGCTACCACAATAGCGAACCTAGCCGTATTGGCCGAATAATCTCCTTCAGTTATTTTCTTCATTTAACTTTCTCATCAATTAACTTGTACTGCTAATACACGCAGGTCATCGCCAACCATACGTACGTCCTTGATCTTTAGCCTAGACAGATCATTCATGTTATCAATTTCTAAAAGTTTCAGTAATGACTTTGCGTTATTACCCATCAAACTAGGCGCTATATAAAAAATTAGCTCATCAAAAAGNTTTTCTTGTACCACTGAGCCGGAAAGCGTTGCCCCACATTCGAACAAAACCTCATTACACTCCGAATGGGCTAAAGACGTTAAAAAATCGTCTAACTTAATCCTTCCATCTCGATTTGGGTCGATCTGTAGAGTTCGCATACTTGTTTTTATTGGTAGACAACTTACTAATATGGAATTTTTGTCTAACGCTAAGCCTAGACTTTTTGAAATACGTCCGTTCGAATCCAGAATATAAATTGATTTCTCAAGTTCACTCGCCAACTTTGCATACTCGTGGTCTAATTCTTCTAATCGGACTTTGAGTGAGGGATTGTCATCAATAACTGTTTGAACACCCGTCACAATAGCTGAACTTCTTGCTCTCAATCGCTGCACATCTCTTCGCGCGTGTTCTCCAGTGATCCAGCGACTTTCACCGTTAGCTAGAGCAGTCTTTCCATCCAGACTCATTGCCAATTTTACCCTCACATAAGGCATTCCTGTCTCATGTCGTTTAACATGTCCGGGATTAAGCGCGCGCGCTGACTTCTCCAGTAAAGGTGTTGTAACTTGAATACCTGCTTCCTGAAGTATTTTAAAACCTGCACCGGCATTTCTCGGATCAGGATCCTTCATAGCACTTACTACCCGTTTTACACCCGCTTCTACTAACGCAGACGCACAAGAAGGAGTCTTCCCTTCAAAACTGCAGGGCTCAAGCGTAACGTAAGCAGTACAGCCCTTGGCTTGATCCCCTGCAATTCTAAGGGCCATGGCTTCGGCATGCTCCCCTCCGGCACGAAGATGGTAACCTTCGCTAATAATCCTACCTCTCTTAGCGAGCACACATCCCACTCTCGGATTTGGGTGTGTAGTGTAAATACCCTTAGCGGCTATTCTCAACGCCCTAGATAAATATTCGGTATCAACTTTTTTTACTCTTTCCACTCTTTTTTCCCATCTTTTCAATTTCTCTTCGAAATTCGTTCACATCCTGAAAACTTCGATAGACAGACGCAAATCTTACATAGGCTACTTCATCTAAATCTCTTAGTGCTTCCATTACCAATTCACCTACTGCGCGTGTTTGTACCTCTCTTTCTCCCATCGCTCTGAGCTGATATTTTATTTTGTTTAGTGTTAACTCTATCTGCTCTAGACTCACTGGCCGTTTCTCTAATGCTCGTTGAAGCCCATTCCTCAACTTATCTTCATCAAATGGCTGCCGATTCCCATCATTCTTAATGACACGAGGCAACAACAGCTCAGGAACTTCAAATGTGGTAAATCTCTCACCGCAACTTTGGCACTCTCTACGACGTCGAACCTGCCCGCCATCAGATATAAGTCGAGAGTCGATAACCTTTGTTTCAATATCACTGCAAAAGGGACAATGCAAAGTTACTCACCAATCTTTGATATTCTCGAAAACAATTGAATTCTACTTGATATAAAATACCGATACATTCAAAAGTGGAGAAGTACTTCGATTTAACATTTTAATAATAAGTCATGGTATGTCTGCAAAAAAATTCAAGGATAGAAAGATCCAGGAGAGGGGGCTTTTAACTTTCAAAGCCAAAACACTAACTAAATCCGAGAAGGGTCTAAAAACATANCCAAAGAAAAAATTNCGAAATANAAAACCTTAAAAATCGNCAGCCTCTAAAGCCTCTTTTAAGGTGGAAACACCGATAACCTCAATACCCGAAACCACGTTATGAGTTGTATTTGCAAACGGCACGATCGCTTTCTTGAATCCATGCTTCTGTGCTTCTTTAATCCTCTCCTGTCCATTTGGCACTGGCCTTATCTCCCCTGACAAACCAATCTCACCAAAGACGATAAGATCTCTTGCAAGGCTGCGATCGCGTAAGCTAGAGACCACAGCGAAAATTAATGCAAGATCACTACTGGTTTCATTGATTCGGACACCCCCAACGGCATTAACAAAAACATCCTGATCTGAAACATGTAATCCACCATGTCGGTGAAGAACTGCGAGTAACATTGCCAATCGATTCAGTTCAAAACCAACGCTTACCCGCCTCGGATTACCTAATACCGAGTCATCTACAAGAGCTTGGGCTTCCACGAGCAATGGTCTAGTTCCCTCGAAGACCACCATAACTACGCTACCGGGTGATATTTGATCACCTCTCGATAGGAATATAGCGGATGGATTGGATACCTCTCGCATACCATCGGTTGTCATAGCAAAAATACCCACCTCGTTTACAGCCCCGTAGCGATTTTTACTGCTACGAAGTGTTCGGTATCGACTATCATATTGCTCATCAAACATTATGAAGGTGTCAATCATATGTTCCAGTATACGAGGTCCGGCGAGATTACCATCCTTCGTGACATGACCAACCATAAAAAGTATNGTGCTGCTTTGTTTAGCATACCGTATTAGTGCAGCAGCCGACTCTCGCACCTGAGAGNCACTCCCAGGTGCGGAGTCTGTTAAACTTGTGTGCATCGCCTGAATTGAATCGATAACACATATCGAGGGCTTAGCTTTAGACCAAGAACTCAAAATTATCTCAATGTTTGTTTCAGCCATTACCATTATATTATCTGTATTGAGCCTTAAACGCTGAGCACGAGCAGCAACCTGAGAGAGACTTTCCTCTCCAGTTACGTACAACATCACGCTTTCAGTAAATACGCGACAGAGCACTTGGAGTAGTAAAGTACTTTTTCCTGCACCCGGATTACCACTAATCAGAACAGCAGACCCGGCTACCATCCCTCCACCTAGGACTCTGTCAAGTTCTCCTAAACCTGAAGATAATCGCTCCTGGTCTTCACTCGTGATCTGACTTAGTACTTTTAAGCCAGAGTTTTCGCCGGCATAGGTCAGTGAATTATTCACACGGAGTTGACTAAGAGTATTCCAAGCCCCGCACCCATTACACTGACCTTGCCACTTAGCATATCTAGCATCACAATCTGCACAAACAAAGACTAATTTTTCCTTCGGCACTAAAAGTAATTCCTACGAACCCTATTTCCAACACCACACATCAAAGTATAGGGAATCGTATTCGACCTGCTAGCAACTTCCTCTATCCGCAAGACACTTCCCCACAATTCTAGGGTCTCGCCAACTGTGACTGAGTCACTGTCTTCTAATTCCACACAAATCATGTCCATAGAAATTCTACCCACGATTTTTCTTCTGAGACCACCCAATATTACTATTCCATTTAAAATTTCTCTGGGGTAACCATCTGCATAACCAACCCCAAGCACAGCCACGCGAGTATCTTTGTCCGCTATCCAAGTTCGGCCATAACCAACGGACTGCGAAGCATGAATTTTATTTATTGCTATAACCGGTGCTGAAAACGTCATCGCCGATTTAAGTTGAGGGATTGATCGATCATAAGGAGAGCCACCATATAGCATGATTCCGGGACGGACCCAGTCTAAGTGTGAATCTGGAAAACTTAAAATTCCTGCTGAGTTTGCGATACTCAGGGGCAAACTAAACTTTTTTGTTTCGGAGACGAAAGTTTCTACTTGATTATCGGTAAAAGCCTTATCTGAATCCGCGCTTGCCAAGTGACTCATGACACCCACGACATTACGAGCTTTTAGTTTTAGTAGAACCTCATCGAGTAAAGATATGGGAAACCCCAGTCGATTCATTCCTGTGGTCGCTTTAACCCATACTCTCCCCGTGAACCGTTGGGTATTTAGTAGATCAATTTGATGTTTTGAGTGTACAACCAAATCTAATCGTAATTTAGTAGTAAGTTGCAATTCNNTTGCATCAAGAATCCCTTCCAAAATTACTATTGGCGCTTCTATACCTCCGCGACGCAACTCTGCAGCCTCATCAAGTCGGGCAACACCAAAGCTGTCCGCACCCTTAAGAGAGCGCGCTACATGGATGGCACCATGACCATAGGCATCCGCTTTAACAATGGCCATTACACGACTTTTCGGGGCCTTCGCGTGAACAATAGAGAGGTTATGCTCAATTGCACTTAAGTTTACATTAGCACTTATCACGGTGTTCACTAGCGACTCCGTCTGCAAACTATATAAAATATTAATCGCACGTTGTCTTCAGTACGAATCGTCATAACCCTGAGCTAGATCTTCGAACTTAGTATAGCGGCCAATAAAAGCAAGTTTTGCTTTTCCAATTGGACCATTCCGTTGTTTCAAAATGATTATTTCTGCGACACCTTTCTCTGCATCATCGTGATAGACCTCATCGCGATAAATCGCCATAATCACGTCGGCATCCTGTTCGATCGCGCCCGATTCTCTCAAATCTGACATAACAGGCCTCTTATCAGGACGTTGTTCGACACTTCGATTAAGCTGTGACCCCGCGACTAGCGGACAATCAAACTCCTTTGCAATGGCTTTAAGGGATCTTGAAATCTCGGAAATTTCTCCCGCACGATTTTCTACAGTTCCAGCAACTTGCATAAGCTGCAAATAATCAATAAGTATCATGCCTAAGTTACCATGTTCTCTGGCTACTCGACGGGCACGGGCACGAATCTCATTAGTAGTTAGGGCAGCTGTATCGTCAACGAATAAAGGACAGTCACTGAGCAAGGTCACCGCAGAAGTAAGTCGCGGCCAGTCATCATCACCCAACTGACCCGACCTAATCTTTGACTGATCAATGCTACCCAAAGAGGAAAGCATTCTTAAAATGAGCGAGTCTGCTGGCATTTCCATACTGAAAACTAGCACCGGCTTACCTTCAGAAATTACAGCCTTCTCGGCCATATTCATCATGAAAGAAGTTTTCCCCATTGAAGGTCTTCCTGCTACAACAATGAGATCAGCTTTTTGTAATCCAGAAGTGAACTCATCGATATCACGGAAACCGGTACTTGTCCCAGTTAGAGCCCCTTTGCTCTCATAAAGCTCATCTATTCTTGTAACAGCTTTCTTAAGAAGAGGGTTTATCGATTGAGGGCCGCCTGTATTTGGGCGCTCATCTCCAATCTTAAATACCTTTGATTCAGCTTCATTAATCAGTGTTGCGCTGTCCCGACCCTGAGTATTAAATCCACTGTCTGCTATCTCATTTGCTGCTGCGATTAATTTCCTAACTATGGCTCGCTCTTGAACGATTCCAGCGTAAGCGCGAATATTAGACGCTGTTGGGGTATTTGAGGCCAACTCAGAGATATATGATAAGCCGCCCAAGCCTTGAAGCTCATTAACTTCTTCTAAAGCATCGGAAACGGTGATCACGTCAATTGGTTTGTTTTGCTCTGACAGGGCTTGCATACAACGAAAAATGTTACGATGGTGTCCTAAATAGAAATCGTCCGGACTAATAATGCCTGCNATGGCATCCCAAGCTGCATCATCAAGAAGCAGCCCTCCCAGCACAGAAGATTCCGCCTCAATAGAGTGAGGCGGAACTTTTAAGAATGTTGTGGTGTCGTCTGGAGCAGTGGCCACGCCAAAAACCGGAAAAACTAGGAATGATAGACTAAATCATCAGAATGAGATTGAACACTTTTTTTTTATCTCAACTCTCTGCAACGATTGTTAATTGGATAATCGCTTCTACTTCTGTATGTAAGTGGATATCAATCTCAAAACTACCCACTTCCCGAATTGGTCCCTCGGGCATGCGAACCTCACTTTTCTCAAGAGCTACACCGCGTGCCGTCATCGCCTCAGCTATATCACGTCCAGAGATAGAGCCAAAAAGCTTCCCTTCCTCCCCCGCCTTCATAGTAATTGTCAGCTCTGTGGAGCGTAGTGATTTGGCTCTTTCTTCCGCTGAAGTTTTTTTCTCCTTCGCTAGACGCTCCAACTCTGTCCGTCTTGATTCAAACTGCTGAACATTTTCCTTGGTTGCTGGGACAGCTTTGTGTTGGGGAATTAGATAATTTCTACCATAACCTGCCTTGACAACGACCTCTTGGCCTAAATCACCCAAATTAGCAATTTTCTCTAAAAGTATTACATGCATACCTACACCTTATTCGTTAACAGTCTTTGTCGAAAATTCAGATAACCATCCAGAAGCGCAAGGACTATTAAGACCGGATATATATACTGAAAGAAGAATATCAGCAACAGATAAAAGATTAAAATCCAAACACCGCCTACGCTGCGAAAGTCTCCTAGCCAATGTACCATAGCTANCCCAGAAACAGCCAATGGCATCGTTAAAAGCGGTATCCAGCGACTCAGGGGATCTCCAAAAAANATGCATGCAACAGACAATAATAGTAAACCACTGACAAAAACGGGTTTCGCCCTTATTTGGTGAAATTCTGTTTTAAATTCACCAGGATTATACAACTGGCTTTGCCACCAGCGTGCTAAAATAACGATTGCAAACATTGTATATGCCTGACCCATTGCAAACACGCCTAAAAACTGCTCTTTGGCAGACTCATAATTCATCTCTACTGACAATTGCTTTTGGATTTCCATATAGAGATTCACGAATACCAGCAGGACATCAGAAGCAGTATATTGAAAGACCAGACTAGCTATCACCGATAGCAATAAGGTAGTTACCAATGTTAGCTCCCAAGAGACAGTTATTCTCAGAACATAGGCCAGTATCGCTGCACCAACAGCGACTGTAGTGGAGGACGGGTCACCTATAAAATAAACTGTTACACCCAGTGGCAGCATAGTCCATAGAAGAACGATCGCACCATCGGTCGCACCTTTCCGCAGAACCACTAGACTTATAATCGACGCACTAACCCATGTAAGTAACGGAAGCACCGCACCTGCCATGCTTAATCCAATCGCGTAAGTTCGACCACGCATGGCGATTTCTGCTAAAGCACGCATTTGCGGTCGAGTTACTTGTGTGCGTCGGTGTATGGCAATAGAGAGAGAAATCTGGCTCGCTTAATAGCCTTAGCAAGTTGACGCTGGTACCGAGCTTTTGTCCCTGTGATACGACTTGGTACAATTTTCCCGGTTTCGGAAATGAACGCTTTTAACAATTCTAGGTCTTTATAATCTATCTCTTCTATTCCTTCCGCAGTAAATCGACAATATTTTCTTCTACGATAAAATCTAGACATTTTTACTCACCTGTGTCCATTGCTGAATCATCCTCAGTATCCGCTTGCTGGAGAGCCTCGCCAGGCTGATCTAGCTCATCTGTATCCGTTGGGGACGATGTATTTGGTTCATCTTCCTTCCTTTCTCGGCTCTCATTCTCAAGCTTCATAATGGGCGATTCTTCCGTATCCGCTGTTTTCCTTGCCATAATTAGGTTTCTTACAACTGCGTCATTGAATCTAAAAGCGGTATTAATTTCATCAAGGATCTCTTTCCCACATTCGATATTTAAGAGGATGTAATGTGCCTTATGAATCTTACTAATGGGGAAGGCTAACTGGCGTCTACCCCAGTCTTCTGAACGATGTATTTTTCCGCCGCCTTGCAGAATCATATTGGAGTATCTCTCAATCATCCCAGGTACTTGCTCACTTTGATCAGGATGAACTAAAAACACTATTTCGTAATGTCTCATAACAGCCCCTTCCGGTTTATGCCTTCCACAGCTTAGCAGTAAGGCAAGGAGTAAAATGGCCCACCAAGCTTTGCCAAGTACAGCAGGTCGGCAACAGCCTTAGATGGAGGGCNGCGATTTTAGAGAATTGCATCTCCAGTTGCAAGTTCACGCTGCCTTTGGATTTCATACAGACAAATTCCAGCAGCCACAGAAACATTAAAACCTAGAGAATTTTCTACCATCGGGATAGTCGCCAGGAAGTCACAGGAATCCTTTGTGATTCGCCTTAGTCCTTTATCTTCCGAGCCGAGCACAAGCACAATGTTTCCGGTCAAATCAAGCCGAGCTAGTGCGGTACTGCTCTCAAGTACAGTGCCTACAATCCAAAAGCCAGCCTCCTTTAGCAAGTTGATCGCTCGAGAGAGATTAGTTACCTGAACGTAAGGAACAATATTTGCTCCCCCAGATGCCGTCTTAGAAGCTACTGCACTAAGAGGTGCACTGTTACTTTTTGGAGCAAGGACAGCAGTTACTCCTAACGTCGCGGCGCTTCTTATACATGCTCCTAAATTTCGAGGGTCTGTCACTCCATCCAAGATAAGAAATAGTTTATTATTTCCAGGCTCGTCAATTAAATTGTCCAACGACTTTTCTTTTAGGGCCCGTGATGCAACTTGAAGAATCACCCCCTGATGATTAGGGGTAACTTTGTCCAATTGAGCCTTATCAAGGTAATCAATTTGACAGCCTAGCTTTCTTGCCTGCTTTTCTATTTCTCTTAATCTTGGTCCTCGGTTACCCGACTTAAGTATTAGGCAGGAAGACGATTGATGCTCTCTAAAAAGGTGAGTCCTCACTGCATGGATACCATGGATAAAGCCTGCTGTCATTTTCGCTTACCTTTGTGTCGGCGATGTCGAGTCTGGAAGTGCCTTTTCGCAGAAACCCTTCGAGTTAAAGGATCATGAGATATAACCTCAAAATCTATTTTTCTTTCATCAGGATTCACGCTGACAATCTTCACAGAAACATTGTCTCCAATGCCAAAAATGATTCCTGTATGCTCCCCTACTAAGCATTGTAGATCCTGATCAAAGTGATAATAATCATTAATTAGATTACTTATGTGGACCATTCCCTCTACATGAGACTCGCTCAAATGAACGAACAAACCAAAGCTTGTCACATGGGTAATGATCCCGTCTGCCGTTTTTCCTATCCCTCCGGCAATGTAATCACACTTCATCCACTCTAAGACCTCAAAAACAGCTCTCTCTGCGCGCCTTTCAGCGAATGAGCAATGCTCTGCAATAATATCCAGCCCATTAGAACTGCGACTTTGATCGATATATGGGTTCTTCCCAAAGCGTTTAACCAGATCCGTAGTCCTTGCACTGTGTATAACTGCTTTAATTAAACGGTGGGTCACTAAATCAGGGTACCTTCGTATGGGAGAGGTAAAGTGAGTNTAANTCGAAAAATTCAAACCGTAGTGCCCAGNATTTCTAAGCTCATACTTAGCCTGAGAAAGCGATCTTAAGATTGCCAACTGCAGCACTGAACCATTTAACTTTTTATTTAGTTGATTGAGCGCATCCTGCAAATCGACAGGGGATGGTAGACCCTCCGGTAATGTCACATTTAGACTATTTAAAAATTTCCGAAGACTAAATATTTTTTTCTCATCTGGACGTTCGTGCACGCGGTAAATGCCCGTTAATTTGAGCTCATCGATAAAACTGGCTGCACAAACGTTGGCGCAAAGCATACATTCTTCAATCAATTGCATCGCATCATTTCTAGTCTTCTGACGGATAGCACTTATGTTCCCGTCTGTATCGAATGTAAAATCCAGCTCAGGGGTTTCAAAATCAAGAGCACCACGCTTTTTACGCTGAACTAGAAGCTTGGCTACAAGATTTTTTGTCGAAGATAGAGACTCACCCCATGGCTTTCCGATCAAACCATCAGCCACCTGGTCATAGGTAAGACGTGCTGTCGAACAGATCAATCCCTCGTAAAATTGATATTCTGTAATACTACCAGCACTCGAAATGTGAATATCACATACTAGTACCAACCTATCCTCACCTGGTTTCAATGAACAAAGTCCATTAGATAAAGACATGGGTAGCATAGGAATAACTGTGCCAGGAAAGTAGACTGACGTGCCTCGTTTGAAAGCATCTTTGTCTAAGGGCGAACCCTCAGTGACATAGTAAGCAACGTCAGCAATGGCAACAAGAAGTCGCCATCCATTCGCCGAGCTTTTCTCACAGTAAATGGCATCGTCAAAATCTTGCGCGTCTTCACCATCGATAGTGATAAAAGGATACTCGCGTAAATCCGCGCGGAATTCTGAACTGATTACTTGCTTATCTAGATTCACCGCAAACGAAAGGGCGTCCTTCGAAAATAGCTCAGGTATTTCGTTGTTACGCAGCGACTCCGCAATCTTCACATCAGTTGATAAGCTCTGACCCAGTACCTCTTCTATCTGGCAAGTGGCTATCAATTCAAAGCTAGGCTGCTTTGTTATTTTCGCATAAACAATAAGCCCTTCTTGCTCCAAACCTGTCTCATCAACCATTATTTTTTGTGGGATTCGGGGGTTAACACTATTCAACATCCATGTCGACTTATCGAGATACAAACGTCCCAAAACAGTTTCTGTATTATGTCGTACAACTTCTATTAGCTGACCTTGTAGACGACCTCTCCGGTCTCTCCTAAGTATACTAACCAGCCCTATATCGCCATCAAAAACACTCTGCATTTCCTGAGGAGCAAGAAAGATTTCCTCTATATCCTGATCTGGGATAAAAAGACCAGAGCCATTTGAATGACCTACTATNCGGCCTTTTATTAATTCTCTTTTACTTGGTATTCCATAGGAATTTCGGCCATCAACTGCCAGCTGTCCTTCCCTAACCATCGCCCGAAGCCTATGCTTAAGAGCTTTGCGCAGACCAATGCTATCTAGTCCCAACTCCTTCGCCAATCTTTTAAAGGCAATTGGTTCANTATGCTCCGTGATAAGTTTGAGGATAAATCGACGCGAAGGAATAGGCTGTGCATATTTCAAGGCCTCTAGTTTGTAATCCGGATCTACCAAATTTTTTTTCATAACCTCTCGATAATTGACAGATTTATAGTGCACTAGTAACCTTCCGCGTCCTACGCCGAGGTGGTGAAATTGGTAGACACGCTAGCTTCAGGTGCTAGTGGGGGTAACCCCGTGGAGGTTCAAGTCCTCTCCTCGGCACCAAAATATAAACCGCGCTGCATGCTATACTATTCATTTTAGGGATAAATAGCTTTTGATAAAGCCTCTGGTCTANCGAGTTAGTCAAAGGGATCTATAAGTTGTATTGTATGTTCGCGATCGGGGCCGGTCGAAACAAAATCTACGGAAGTACCACACAAAGATTCAATACGTGCTAGATAAGATCTAGCTTCCTTCGGGAGACCGTCTAACGACTTGGCGCCCACCGTCGAGTCCTCCCATCCAGGCAGTTCTTCGTAAACGGGAAATGCATTTCCATTATCATCAAACTCATAATCAGTACAAAGAGACACTGTCTCGAGACCATCAAGTACATCTAGCTTAGTAATACAGAGTCCTGAAATACTATTGATCTGTATAACTTTACTGAGTGCTTTAGCATCGAGCCATCCGCAGCGACGAGGCCGGCCGGTCGTTGCGCCAAATTCCCTGCCCTTCGCCGCCAAATAATCACCCACATCATCAAATAATTCTGTGGGGAAAGGGCCAGATCCAACCCTCGTTGTATAGGCCTTGCAGATACCGAGAATATAATCGAGATCACGCGGACCCACCCCACAACCGCTAACGATAGCGCCAGCTGTGGTATTCGATGATGTTACAAACGGATAAGTCCCGTGATCAATGTCCAACAGAGATCCCTGGGCGCCTTCGAAGAGAATATGCTCACCCGTCTGCCGCAATACCCCTAACTCATGAAACACATCCCCAACCATATTAGCCAGCTCATCCTTACGCCCAAGAGAAGCATCAAGCGATTCCTGAAGAGCAACCGGTTTAGACTTGAAATAATGCTCTATCACAAAATTGTGATAGTCCATAACCTCTTCCAAGGAAGCAATAAACTTATCTTCATCGAAAAGATCCGCAACCCTTAAGCCACGGCGAGAAATCTTGTCCTCATAAGCTGGACCAATTCCCCTTCCAGTTGTACCTATTTTTTTCCCCCCTCGTTTCTCTTCGCGCAAATGGTCTAAGACTACATGGTGTGGCAGGATAAGAGGGCAACCTAGGCTAACCATTAGCTTATCCCTAACAGAAATACCACGAGACTCTAAATCTTTGATTTCAGAAAGTAAGGCGGTAACTGATAATACAACGCCATTTCCAATGAAACACTTAACATGTTTGTGAAGAACGCCCGAAGGAATCAAATGCAGGACAGTCTTCTCACCATTCACCACAAGTGTATGACCTGCATTGTGACCACCCTGGAAACGAACAACGGCTCCAACCCGCTCCGTTAATAAATCGACTACCTTTCCTTTACCNTCGTCACCCCAATGAGTTCCGATTACAACAACATTTTTCGCCATTGCTTACACCTTCGCGCCAGAATTCATCTGATGAGATATAGAANCATGGANCCCGCCAGCATGCTAGCGACACCAATCAAACGAATAACCCCCGTGTCAAGCTTAGAGATAGTCAGCATTTGTTCTTTCCAGTAGTGCGGGAATAGAGAGGGTAATATGCCTTCTATAACCAAAACCAGACAAAGGGCTACCCCAAACTCATACCAAAGCACTATCTAATATCTTCGTTCTTATTGAGATTTAATTTCTTCCGCTATCATTCATATATTTGAAATAATCACTATCAGTATCTATGAGCAAAACGTCGCTTTTGCTGCTGAAAGACTTTTTATAAGCATCCATACTACGGTAGAACTTATAAAATTCTTTATCCTTGTTAAAAGCGGAAGCATAGATTGNAGCGGCTTCGGCATCGCCTTCACCACGTATTTTTTCTGAAGNACTATAAGCAGAGGCTAGAATAACCTCTCTTTGTNTCTCTGCATCAGCACTAATTCCAACCGCTAGTTCTTGACCTTTCGCTCGATGTTCTCTAGCCTCAATATCTCGTTCTGTGTTCATGCGATCATAAACAGACTGGCTAACCTCTGGCGGAAGATCGATACGCTTTACCCTGACATCAATGACCGATACCCCTAGCTCTAACTTGGCAACCTGATTAAGCTCTGTCGTCAAAACCTGCATCAATTGATCACGCTCACCAGACACCACCTCATACAAGGTTCGTTTAGAGATCTCATTACGCAGCCCAGTATTTATCCTCTGCTTCAGAAGCTGTTCCGCTAAGCCTTCATCCCCTGAGGTTGCGGTGTAATAAGTCGCCACGTTCTCTATGCGATATTTTGCGAAGGAATCGACGATAACCGCCTTTTTTTCTAAAGTAAGGAATCTCTCAGGAGGTGCGTCCGATGNAAGCACTCTACCATCGAACTTCCTAACATCATTGATAAATGGCCACTTTAAATGCAGACCAGGACCGATATCAGCACGTTNTACTGCACCGAATTCCAGCAAAACACCACGCTGCATTTCATTAANGANAAAAAGGGAATTAGTTCCTACTACGATAAGAACAAAAATAATAAACGTAATTACGAATTTCGTTGCAGACATCACTACCTCCTGTCTCTGCGACTGTTTACGGAAGGATTACCCGTCGGAGCTGCGCCAACCCCAGGAGAGCCACTGTCCGTAGCTGACTGATTTTGTTGCATAATCTTATCTAACGGTAGGTAAAGTAAATTGTTACCCCCTTCCACATCTATCATTACCTTAGTGCTGCTCTTCATTACCGATTCAATAGTATCGAGATAAATCCTTTCACGTGTCACTTCGGGAGCGAGTTTGTACTCCACATATAACTTGTTGAAGCGATCTGCTTCACCCGTGGCTTCTGCAATCCTAGACTGCTTATATCCTTCAGCTTGTTCAAGGTAACGTTGAGCTTCTCCTCGAGCCTCTGGAATCACTTGGTTCGCATAGGCGTCTGCCTCATTCCTTAACCTTACCTCATCTTCTCTCGCCTTAATCACATCATCAAAGGCCGCTCTAACTGCGTCGGGGGGGGCGGTTTCTTCAATATTTACTTGTGTCACCTGAATACCTGTGCCATAACGTTCCATATACGTTTGTATCCTTTCCCGCACGTCTGCAGCGAGCTGTGCACGCCCTTCCGTCAACACCTGATGCATCTCCGTGCTTCCAACTACATGACGCAAGGCACTTTCTGTCGCCTGATAAAGGCTCTGATCTGGCGACTTTACCTGGAGCTTATACTTCTTTATGTCACTAATAACGTATTGAACAGTCATCTTTACTTTAACGATGTTTTCATCTTCCGTCAGCATTTCGGAATCATGTGGACGGGACCTAACGCGGGTAACATTTTCAATCAATACACTATCGATCANCGGTGGGTTCCAGTGCAATCCAGGCATAATCACCCCTGGAGTGAGCTTCCCAAATCTAAGCACGACACCTTTTTCCTGCTCATCGACTTGATACACCCCTAAGCCGAGGTAAATCAAAACCATCAGTAAAACTCCTAGAGCAATGACATTGAAGCTTAGACTCTTTCTAGTCCCTCCAGTACCCCCTGATCCTCCACCATTATTTCCTTTGCCTCCAAACATCTGGGACAGGCTATTCTGTAGTTTACGAAAGGCCTCATCTAGATCGGGAGGTCCCTGATCTCCACTATTGCCCCAAGGATCACGATCTTTTCCACCACCTGGCTCATTCCACGCCATCTAATTATCTCCAATAACATTTAACAAGGGGGAGTATCATTCTCCCATTTTTTTCCCTTCAAAGACCAGTTACTTAAGTAGTTCCCTTCTTCGAATTCGATCTAAGTCTCTTTTATCAATTCTGAGTTGGACATGATTGACCCCGCTGCAATCTGTCTGCTCGTTTATCACCGCACCAAGTGCAAACAATCTTGATCTAAGGCCACCCTCATGAGGCTGAATCTCGATTGTAGTTTCGACTAAATCTTCCGCCAATAACTCAGCAATAGCAACTCGGAGAAGATCAAACCCGATACCCATACGAGCAGATACCCAAACCTTACTCGGTCGACCCGAAGCATCTCTTTCTATACGNGCTTGAGCACCAGAAACGTCGACCTTATTGTACACGAGCAAAGAAGGAATATTACAGGCACCGATTTCACTGAGAACAGATTCGACCTCACTTATACGCTCTAATCGAAATTCCGCAGACTCATCTACAACATGTAAAATCAAGTCAGCAGAAGAAACCTCTTCCAGAGTTGCTCGAAATGCGTCCACCAGTGAATGCGGTAACTGTCGAATAAACCCCACGGTGTCTGAAACTATAATATTACCCAGAATAGGAATCGAAACCTTACGAAGAGTCGGATCTAATGTGGCAAACAACTGATCAGCTTCCAAAACACTTGTCGAGCAGAGGCGATTGAATAAAGTTGACTTACCGGCATTGGTATAACCAGCTAACGACACTAATTTCGTNTCAGAGCGCTTCCTCGCACGACGATTTTGACTACGCTGCCTCCTTACTTTTTCAAGTCGACCCACTACGCGGCGCGTTCGAGCGTCAAGCATACGCTGATCTGCCTCTAGCTGAGTCTCACCAGCACCCGCCAAACCGGAGGCAGAGCCTGCTCCACGGCCGGAACCACCTCTTTGTCTATCTAGATGGGTCCAACCTCGAATAAGACGAGTGGAGGCGTGGGCTAGTTGCGCCAGCTCTACTTGCAGTTTTCCCTCATGGGTCCTAGCCCTCTGACTAAAAATTTGTAGAATTAAACCTGAACGATCTATAACTCGAATACCGAATTGTCTCTCCAGGTTACGCTCCTGAGACGGCGTCAGTTCAGCATCAAAAACTACCAAATCTATATGAGCCCGACGCACAAGAGCAGCGATTTCAGTGGCCTTCCCTTGACCAAGAAAGGTCGCCGGATGCGGAATTTTCCGATTGCTGACTATGCATTTAACCGGCCTTAAACTTGCCGACTCAACAAGCTCTTTGAGCTCGTCTAGGCTTGCGAGATCAGAATCTGATGTATCAACATGGACTAGAAGCGCGCGGCTCCCTGGATCTGGCCTTTCAAAAAACACTGGGCGTAATCATAGTGCGAGTCAAATGGCTGGATCTGTATCAATATCCACGTTTCGGGCTGGAACTACTGTCGATATAGCTGATTTATAAATCATCTGACTAACGGTATTACGAAGTAACACCACAAACTGATCAAACGACTCGATCTCCCCTTGTAGCTTAATCCCGCTTACCAAATAAATTGACACTGGGATGCGCTCTTTCCTTAATGCGTTAAGGAAAGGCTCTTGTAAGGATTTTCCTTTTGTCATTTAACACTCCATTTTAGTTGATCCGAGGCACCACCTTTTAGTGATTCTTTGCAACACATCGGCCTTTACTTCGTTAATATGGTGCTGGCCAGTGGTATTTTCAAGAGCGCTTTAGAGTCAGCTTGTTCAAGAACATGAAGTCCCTGCCACGATCTTAGCCATGTGCACTGATGCTTCGCCAGGCGCCGAGTCGCCACTAGAGACTGCTGTAGCATATCGTCAAAGGATATTTCGTCATCCAAGTATGACCATATTTGTCTGTAACCTACTGCCTTCATAGAAGGTAGTTGGCTATTTAAGTCTTCGCGGCTAAAGAGACCTCTTACCTCTTCAACAAATCCTATTTTCAACATCGCTGTTAAACGTCGCTCTATTCTCCTATGGAGAATCTCTCTTTTAGGAATAATAGCGACTTCAAATAAATCAAAAGGAGATGTCCGATTACCTTCTTCATGATGTTCTGAGAGAGATCGNCCAGTAATTATGTAAACTTCTAGGGCGCGTTGTAATCTTTGTGGGTCATTAACGTTAATTCTCGAAGCAGATTTGGGATCAACTTCAGCAAGACGCTTATGAATAGATGGCCATCCAAAATTATTGGCCTTACGCAGAATAGCTTGCCTAATATGAGTATCCGCTGGCGGTAACCGGGCAATACCATTTTTCAAGGCACTAAGATAAAGCATGGTCCCACCTACCAAGCACGGAATTTTCCCGCGATTTACTATCTCTGTAATAACAGTAGTCGAGTCATCCAAAAAGTCAGCGGCCGAATATATTTCTGAAGGATCTCGGATATCGATAAGATGGTGAGGAATTCGTTTTCTCACAACGCTACTGGGTTTTGCTGTGCCAATATCCATACCTCTATAAACAGCGGCTGAATCGACACACACAATTTCTATTGGAAATTCTTCCGCGAGCTCTTCTGCAAGTTGCGATTTTCCACTCGCCGTGGGCCCTGTAATAACCAAAACTCTGGGTTTAACGTTCAACGACCGCGTGANAACAAACTGTCCATTTCAGCAACGGTCAATACAGAAAATGTGGGGCGTCCATGATTACACTGGGCGCTACGCTTTGTCTTTTCCATTGCACGCAAGAGCCCATTCATTTCTTCTAGTGAGAGCTTTCTGTTCGCTCTAACCGAGCCATGACAAGCCATTGTAGAGAGAATCTCATCCCTTCTTTCGAAGATTCTTCTTGTCGAGCCAAGCTCGACTAGATCAGAAAGTACATCTCGAACTAATTCTTCCGAATTGCTTACAGGCAAAATCGTAGGTATCGCGCGAATTATTAGGGACTCTTCAGAGGCAATGGTTAATTCTATACCGAGTGCGTCTATCTCGTCAGAAAATAAGTTGACCACATTAACCTCAGCTGAAGTTACAGAAATTGTTACTGGCACTAGAAGAGGCTGCACTGTTAAGTTTTCTTCTGAAACTTTTAGTCTTTCATAAATTATTCTTTCATGTGCCGCATGCATATCCACAATGACCAAACCATATTCATTTTGTGCGAGAATATAAATTCCATGTAACTGCGCTAACGCATATCCAAGAGGAGGCATTTCGTCATCAGTTTCTTTCACTATATTTTTTAAAAACGTCTTATGGTGATCAAGTATGGTATTCGAATAGGGGGCTTGAGAAATCCCTTCCATTACAAACCCTGATTGAATTGGGGTGGGTATCTGCTGATCTGTATTCGGTTTTTTTATAAGATCTTTCGGGGTAACGTCTGCCAACACTCTACGTAACACACCAAAAATGAAATCGTGAACCGCTCTAGAATCAGTAAAGCGTACCTCACTTTTTGTAGGGTGCACATTTACATCTATGGAAGTCGAATCAATATCCAAGAACAACGCAAATACTGGTTGACGAGATTGATATAGAACATCAGCGTATGCCCGCTTTACCGCGTGCGCAATAAGCTTGTCCCTTATGACCCGCGAGTTGACAAAGAAATACTGTTGATCGGATTGACTGCGAGAATGGGTAGGTAATGAAACCCAACCCGAGAGCCTCATACCCTCTTTACACTCATCTAAATAGACGGCGTTCTCCGTGAACCCTTTACCAAATGCATCTTGCAAACGACGAATCTTCTCTTCGTTCGAATGTGATGATCGATAGTTCCTTGTAATTTTCCCTTCGTTTATCAGGGTAATATTTATTTTTGGGTAGCAAATACTTATCTTACGAACTATCTCATCAATACGGAGATATTCAGTGCGCTCGGTTCTTAAAAACTTTCGACGAGCAGGGACGTTGTAAAAAAGATCTCGCACCTCTACCGTTGTCCCCCTCGTATGGGCCTCTGCAGCAACTTCATTATCAGGTGAGATTGACCAACCGATATTATCTGTACCATTATTACTCGTGAGAGTTAATCGAGATACTGAAGCGATGCTCGCTAGTGCCTCTCCACGGAACCCCAAGGTCCTAACAGAGTCTAGGTCAGAAATTGTCGCAATCTTACTGGTGGCATGCCGAGATAGCGCGAGGACGAGATCATCCTTTGCTATCCCGCGGCCTTGATCGCGAATTTTTATCAAGCCTATTCCCCCTTGCTCGAGGAAAATATCTATATCACCACTAGCTGCATCGACACTATTTTCCAGTAATTCCTTCACTACTGATGCCGGGCGCTCTATGACCTCTCCTGCAGCTATTTGGTTAGCTATACTTGGATTTAATTGTTTTATTCTCATCAAACTTTATCATCATCAGGTGCATATTTAATCGCCAGTTTCTCAAACTTGTAGCCAACAACCTATCCCTATGGGATTTTAAGTACTTGACCAATCCTAATTTTATCGCTCACCAGGCCATTGAGTTGCTTAATTTTATCTGATCCTACCTGATAACGGTTTGCGATACCCGACAATGTATCTCCTTGAACTATTACATGACTAATTTGTTCCTTTCCTTGATCCTTCTTTCTCCAGGCCAGTAACGAATCTGGGGGCGGGTTATTTTCTAGATACTCTCGAATCCCGGTAAAGATTGCTTTCGCAATACGCTTTTGATGGGTTCGATTTGCTAATTTTCGGGCTTCTGATGGATTAGATATATAACCGGTTTCGATTAATAGTGAGGGAATCTCAGGAGACTTTAGAACGACAAAACCGGCCTGTTCAACATTTGATTTATGAAGTTTACTTACTTTGCCAATCTCTCCAAGTATCCTATCACCCATATCAAGGCTAGCTGACAAGCTTGCAGTTGTTGCTAAATCAAGAAGAACCTCAACGAGAAGATCATCTTTATCATTTAGACTAACACCACCTACACCACCAATTAAGTCAGCACGATTCTCTTGCTCGGCCAGTATTCTCGCCGTTTCACTCGTGGCGCCCTTGTCAGACAGCGCATAAACCGATGCACCAGACACCTTCGCTGATGAAAAAGCATCGGCATGTATGGAGACGAAGATATCAGCAAAATTTTCATGAGCGATTCTTGTCCGACGTCTTAGCTCAACATAATAGTCACCTTTCCTAATCATCAAGGGATGATATCCCGTCTCTTGACGCAAAAGGTCAGCAACCAGGAAAGATATCGACAAAACAATATCTTTTTCTAAGATATTTCCCTGACCTATAGCTCCAGGATCCTCACCGCCGTGGCCAGCGTCAATAGCAACTNTGATGTCACGCATTTGCGGCCTAAAAAGCTGCTGCTTACTTTCGGCGTTATCGCGCTGCTTTTGTGTATATAAGTCGATCACTAGCCGATCGCCATATTGCATAATTGGCTCCAGCGAAAAGCTTTTTGGCCTCACTACCTCCCCTAGGTCAAAAACAACCCTCAGGTCACGTTGATTCCGAATTCCAGTACGAATTTGAGCTATTGGAGTATTTGTGAGCCGAATCTCTTTAGGGTCTACTTCGAAAGTGGCGGCATCGATGTCTACTACAAGACGCTTCGGATCATCTAAAGAGAATATCCTATGCTCAACAGGCCCGTTAAGATCAAATACTACTCTAGTTTTCTCCGGTGAACGGTGAATACGGACTTGATCTATAGAGTCTGCAACCGAAGTATCGTAAGAGAAAAGAAATAAAAAAGTGGGTAAATATAGCCAACCGTATCGACCAATTATGTCCGACTTAACTTTCTTCATATTCGCAAAACGTTTTACGTTCTGAGTGACGTCGATTTTTCAACCAAGAATTCAAGGCACTATTACAAATGTCTTCTCCTTTTGAACTTTTAGGCTTAAGAATGATACGTCTAGCTTTCTCCTTCAATATGAGCTCGATCTCAAGATCTGCTGCTGGGAGTTTTTGNCCTGCTTGTTCAGGCCATTCGACGAGGCATAGGTTGCCATGCTGAAAATATTCGTCTAGACCGATATATTCTAGCTCATCAGGATCGGTCAGCCTGTAGAGATCAAAATGATAAATCGTACCCGAAGATAATTCATAGGGCTCGATAAGAGTGAAGGTCGGGCTTTTCACAGCCCCAAAAAATCCGAACGTTCGCAGAACGCCGCGACATAACGTCGTCTTTCCGGCACCAAGGCTACCTTTAATATAAACTCTGCCACCCCCCAGGAGGGACTCGCCTAAGATCATCCCAAATCTGATGGTTTCCCCCTCATTTTTTAAGCAAGCTTCATGCTTCATAAATCTTAGCCAATCAATTTCCTAACTTCAGGGATAAGGTCAGTGGCCATNAATCCGCGAGCCCCAGCATTTAAAGCCACTTGATCTCCAGCGCGAGCATGCAACACAACAGCAGTTTGAGCGGCTTTAAACAAAGACATGCCCTGGGCTAATAGCCCCCCCACGACGCCACTAAGAACGTCGCCCATGCCAGCCACAGCCATACCGGGGTTACCATAAGGACATACAGTCGTCGTTTCTCCATCGGTGATTAGGGAACCAGAACCCTTCAGTACAATTACTCCTCCGAACTTCTTATGTAATCTCGTAAGCGTTGAAAACCTATTCATATCCTGGTCTCCATTCAAAAGTCGAGTGGCTTCACCCGCGTGGGGTGTCAATACCCAATCATGACAATCTCTCGGGGATTCAGACAAAATATTCAGAGCATCTGCGTCGATAACCCCCTTTTTACCCGAAGAGACCAATTTCGCGAACAGCCAACGTGACCATTCACTCTTACCAAGTCCTGGACCAAGGACGACATGAGTGGCTCGCTCAATCAACGGATCTAATTCTGCATCGCAGGAAACACCGTGCGCCATTATCTCTGGCTGGCGCAATAGTAAAGCCAACGCATGCCGATTTCGTGTTGCAACACTAACTAGCCCGGCCCCAGAGCGAAATGCTGCCTCAGCAGCCATTATAACCGCTCCACCCATTCCATATTCGCCTCCAACCACTAAAACATGCCCGAATGCCGTCTTGCGAGCATCTTTATCCCTCTCAGGGATTTCCAATAAACACTCATCAATTTGCAATAAATGAGTATTCGTGGGATGAAAGAACTTTGGAGGGATATTCAAATCGTTACATATTACCTTTCCAGCAACGCTTGACCCTTTACCTGTGTAGAGACCTTTCTTCCTAACCACAAGTGATAAGGTCCGATGAGCACGAACCGCTTCGCCAAGTATTGTGCCATCATCTGCAGATAAACCCGAGGGAATATCGATGGCTAGAACTGGTTTTTGAGACTTATTTATTTTTTCAATTGCTTTTAAATGAACCCCACTTACTTTTCTATTGAGACCAGTTCCAAAAATGGCATCCACGATCAAATCCTCTTCCCCGATATCATGATCAGCAACAAATTCTGCATTGGTCTGCTTACAAAAACGCATTGCTATCGCCACTTCCGTACAGAACTTTGACTTCTCGCCAACCATAACAACCTTAATTAGAAACCCTCGGTTGGCGAGAAGTCCAGCGACAATAAGGCCATCCGCCGAATTTTTTCCACTTCCGCAGTAGAACGTAACCTTTATTGATTTTGGCCATCGAAATAATACTTCCTGAATAACGGCTTCTGCCGCTCTCCTAATAAGCAATAAATTGGAGGCACCAAGTTCCCTATTAAACTGCTTTTCAATATTCTGTTGCTGCGCCGCTGTATAAAGGTATTTTTTCAAAGCATTCCAAATTTGAGGGTTATAATATTGTAAACCGTATTGGGGTTGTCAGTAATTGGAAAAATATTCAGAATTAGCTGGTTTGATTAAAACTTGGGGGATTCAAGAGGGTTTTCAGCAAGTTGGTATAACCAATACAAGTCTAGAAAAACACGAAAAGCATCTAAGTTCCTGGTTACAAAATGGATATGCTGCGGATATGAATTACATGTCTAAGCATGGCAAAAAAAGAACTCAACCAGAAATGCTTTGGCCGGGGACTATTCGAATTATCAGTGGAAGAATCGATTATCTAAATAAAGATATCCAAGTTAATAAGATCCTAAGATCTAAGTCTAAAGCTTACATCGCCCAATACGCGATGGGGAGAGATTACCACAAGGTAGTTCGCAGCCGACTCAAAAAACTGTCGCAAAGAATCAATGAATATATTGGGGCACAAGGAAATCAGGGTTTTACTGCTCGGGTATTCAGCGACAGCGCGCCCGTACTAGAAAAGGGTATTGCGGAAAAGGCGGGGCTAGGTTGGATTGGAAAAAATACTCTAATACTGAACAAAAATGCAGGTTCATGGTTCTTTCTTGGAGAAATCTATACCAATATTCCGTTGCCAGTTGATAAGCCTATGCCCATTAACAGATGCGGAAGTTGTACAGCATGTATTGATGTTTGCCCAACGAAAGCCATCGTGGCCCCGTATCAATTAGATTCTCGAAAATGCATTTCTTATCATACAATAGAAAATCGCGGCGTAATTCCAATCCCCATAAGAGAGAAAATGGGTAACAGAATCTTTGGTTGTGACGATTGCCAAACTGTCTGCCCCTGGAACCGTTATGCTCACTTCACCAAGGAACTCGACTTTAGGCCGCGGAATCATTTTGATACTGCCTCTCTATTATCACTTTTTAAATGGACAAAATCGGAATTTCTAAAAAAAACTGAAGGCTCGGTAATAAGAAGGACGGGCTATGACGGATGGCTTAGAAATATCAGTATTGCGCTTGGGAATGCCGATTACGACCAACTCATCGTCGAGGCATTAAAAAGTAAATATCACGAGGCCTCGGACATGGTGAGAGAGCATCTATGTTGGGCAGTCAAGAGACAAATAGAGAAAAGCTCTGCCTAAGGGGTTAAAAAAAAGGTCTCTTTGTAGTGACGAAGTTCATCAATAGATTCTTTGATATCATCCAATGCGCGATGACTGCCAGCTTTCTTAACTGCTTCAGCTGAATCAGGTCTCCATCTTAAGGCCAACTCCTTGACTGTGCTAACATCTATGTTTCGATAATGGAGAAATTTTTCAAGCTTAGGCATATACCTCACTAAGAATCTTCGATCTTGAGCAATACTATTTCCGCATAAAGGTGATTCACCTTCTGCGACATATTTATTAATGAAATTAACGGTTCTGTTCTCGGCCTCTAACTCACTTACTCCGTGAGCTAAAACTCGATCGATTAGGCCTGACTTTGTGTGATGTTCGGTATTCCACTGATCCATGCCAGAGAGCAACTGATTGCTCTGCCAAATTGTCATCACTGGACCCTCTGCGATTATATTGAGTTGTGAGTCAGTAACTATCGTCGCTATCTCGAGAACTCGATCGGAATCGGGATCAAGGCCCGTCATTTCGAGGTCTAACCAAACTAAATTCTTAGAAAAATTACCCATGTTACAAGTCATACCTACAAGAGATTTCACTATAAAGTTAGCATAACAGTTACAAAAGTGATCCCCCAGTTGCTACGGCAATCGAATCTATGTTTAATGAGCAAGCCATGACCATTCCATGTATTATCGAAGCCCCGCAACTCCACGAAATAATGGAGAATGAGGACCTACTTATTGTGGATCTGTGCAGGGTAGAGGTCTATGCTCAGATGCACCTGCCAGGAGCTGTTCACGTCAACCCAGCAGAGCTGGTATCTGGGGAACAACCTGCCATCGGGAAGATTGCGGATTTGGCAAGGCTCGAAAAATTATTTTCAAGAATAGGCTATAGTCCAGAAACACGGATCGTGGCTTACGATGATGAGGGTGGTGGTTGGGCTGGTCGGTTCATTTGGACTCTTGATGTGATTGGCCATGAATTTAGCGCCTATTTAAATGGGGGCTTACTATCATGGTATGCAGCGGGATTGAAACTAACAAAAGAAATTCCCAAGTCCACCCCTAAAGCTCCTGTCAAGCTTGCGATGAAAGGAGATGTAATAGCTTCGAAAGAAGAAGTCTTGAATTCACTTAACAATCCTGAAAGCATTATTTGGGACGCAAGAACTGCAGAGGAATATTCAGGTCAGCGCATCAATGCTCATCGTGGCGGCCATATTCCCGGTGCAATAAATCTGGATTGGCTAGACGTCATGGATAGAAATGATAACTGTAGAATTCGTGATAACGTCGCAGATCTATTGGAACTTCGCGGAATAACACCAGATAAGGAAATAATTACCCATTGTCAGACACATCACAGGTCTGGACTAACATATTTTATAGCCAAAGCGCTTGGGTATAACGTAAAAGCTTATGACGGCTCATGGTCTGAGTGGGGAAATGACCTTACCTTGCCTATTGAAATCTAATGAATCCATTTATCTTTCTTCAAAGCATAGCCCCGCAGCATTTAATTTCACGTATCATTGGGTATATAGCCAAATCGGAAAACCGTTGGATAAAAAATGTATTGATCAAAATGTTCATTCGGTGCTACTCGGTAAATATGAGCGAGGCAGAAGCCCCGGCAGCAGAGGATTATCGATCCTTTAATCATTTTTTTGCTAGAAAACTCAAACCAAAGCAAAGGGCAATATTGGGGGACATAACATCCCCTTGCGATGGACAAGTATCGCAAGCTGGACAGATTAAGGCTGGTCGCTTGCTTCAGGTGAAAGGCATAGACTATCCCTTGAGATCACTATTAGGGGAGGAAACCTTAGGTAACTATATTAATGGGAGTTTTATTACGATCTATCTTGCCCCAAAAGATTATCACAGAGTGCACGCCCCAGTAGATTGTGAGATTATTCAGAGCAGATATTTCCCTGGCANCCTGTTCTCCGTTAACCAAATAACCACAAATCATGTCGAAGGATTATTTACTCGTAACGAACGTCTGATTTGTGAATTCAAAACCCGCTACGGGATGGTATCTCTTGTTTTCGTAGGTGCAATGCTTGTGGCCGGGATAAAAACAGTCTGGAGAGATGCCGCTTATACGCCACATACCTATGTAGAGGAAAAATCATTTGGAAAATCAATCTTTAAACAAGGGGACGAAATAGGCCATTTCGAGCTAGGATCTACTGTAATACTAACAGCCCAAGAACATATGGACTGGAGTCTATCCCCCGGCGATCTTGTAAAACTAGGCCAACCCCTTGTCAGTCTGAGCGATAATCGCCACCAAAGTTAATTACTCGGGTTATGTTTGTTTCTCCCGACAAATACATTACTAAACGATCAATACCAACTGCTACACCAGCACAAGGATCCATCTCTCCCATAGCTGTGACTGCCATCTCATCAATAGGAACATGGGGGAGATTTTTTCTCCTCCTATGAAGATTGTTTCGTAAGAATCTATCTCGTATTTCCTTGGAGTCCCGAAGCTCATAATAACCATTCGCAAGCTCGATTCCTCCAAGGAAACATTCAAACCTCGAAGCCACCATGTCACCTGCATCGTTAGGTTTTAGCTCTGAGAGTGCTGCTTGACATACTGGAAACTCGGTCACGATAGTTCCCCCTAGATGTTTTTCTACTANCATCGAAAATATGAGATCAAGATAATCAGAAATATCTTCGTCTCCCGATATATGAGAATGATCCAGTCCTTTTCGAGAAATCAGAGACTTTAAGTCTTGGATAGAAGCGGAATGGACATTTATATTGCAAAAACGTCTAAACACCTCCTCGTAACTAACAACTTGAAGCTGGAGAGCACAAATCGAATAGATTAGTTCTTGTAATTCGCAAATCAACTCTTGTAGGCTAAAATCAGGGCGGTACCACTCCAGCATTGTAAATTCAACATTATGATTCTCACCAGATTCTCCTCCCCTGTATGCAGGACATATTTGATAAATTGGACCACTTCCTCCTGCAACCAACCTCTTCATCGCATATTCAGGAGACGTCTGCAAATATCCAAGCTGGGACCCAAGATTAAGTGTCAAATTATCAAGATGTGGATCGCTAGCTCCAGCGATGCCTATAGTAGGGGTAGTTACCTCTAAAACTCTTCTTTCAAAAAAAAAAGTACGAATCTGTCGTAGAAGATTATCTCTGAGAATAAGAGTTTCTTGAGTGACTTCGGAAGCCCAGTTATTCTTCACGCGACGCTAAACTTTGACTCTGTTCTGGTATTCTCCAGTACGAGTATCAACCCTGATAGTTTCTCCTATATTAATAAAGAGTGGAACTTTAACGATAGCACCAGTGCTTAACGTGGCTGGCTTTGACCCTCCTTGAGCTGTATCCCCCTTTAGTCCAGGATCAGTATCAACAATTTCTAAATCTACAAAGTTTGGAGGATTCACCGCGATAGGAATTTCATTCCAAAGTGTTACGACATATCTGTCATTCTCTTTAAGCCAAGGAATACAATCCTCAACCGCAGACTTATCTGCTGCCAGTTGATCATAAGTGCCGTCAGTTCTCATGAAATGCCAGTATTCACCATCAGAATACACATACTCCATATCCAGATCCAACACATCAGCGGCTTCTATCGATTCCCCAGACTTGAATGTTCGCTCCCATACGCGACCCGTTTTCAAATTCTTAAGTTTTACCCGATTGAAAGCTTGTCCCTTCCCTGGCTTTACAAACTCATTTTCAATAATGTTACATGGATCGTCTTCAAGAATAACTTTGAGACCAGATTTAAATTCATTGGTAGAATAAGTAGCCATCAGCTTCTCATAATTAAGTAGTTACCTAATGATACCCCTAACTCAGAAAGCTTTGTACGAGCAATCTTGGCAATGGCACCTAAAAAATTCCGTGACAACAATCGGAGACCTTGCTACGAAACTTGATATTGAGATACCGGATGTACCGACCGACTTTCCCTTGCTTGTTCCCTTGCCCTATCTTAAGCGCATCAGTCCGGGAAATCCCTTTGACCCATTGCTTCTCCAAATCTTACCGACGGCTAGCGAAAATAACCTATCAAAAGGATTCTTCAAAGATCCGCTAAGCGAAATTGGGAGTACTAGAGGCTCAGGAATAATACACAAGTACTATGGTCGTTTACTTATTATCGCTACGGGAACCTGTGCAGTAAATTGCCGTTACTGCTTTAGACGCCACTTTCCATACGACGAGCACCAATTGTCAAAGAACGATTGGAGGCATATAGAAAATTATATCGAGAGGGATTCTTCTATAAAGGAAGTTATTTTAAGTGGGGGGGATCCATTGATGATGAAAGATAAACGTTTAAAAGAACTTGTTCTTCGCCTCAGCGAATTAGACCAACTTACGCACTTGCGCGTGCACACTAGATTACCAATTGTCATTCCTCAACGCATTACAAATGAGCTTCTCGACTGGGCAGGAGCTAACAGGTTTAGAACTATCTTTGTTATTCATGCTAATCACGCGAATGAAATTGACGATTATGTCGGTAACGCAATAGAAAAACTTAGGTCGGCTGATATTTCTGTTTTAAATCAGAGTGTATTGCTCAAGGGGGTCAATAACAAGCTGGAGACTCTTATTGACCTTTCATGGCAATTATCGAAATATGGCGTTTTGCCATACTACCTCCACTTACTTGATAANGTTGCGGGCTCAGTACATTTTGATATACCAGAAGAAATAGGCGTAAACCTTGTTACGCAGATGGCTGAGAAATTACCAGGATATTTAGTTCCTAAATTGGTTAGAGAAGTCCCCGAGGCGCCAGCGAAAGTTCAAATCGGTGTTTAGCTGAAACTGATACCAAACTTTGTTAGAGCATCATTTAAACGATGAATAAAAGATAATCAAGGATTCAAAGTGTCCCTGTCACGGATACCCATAAGATATAAAATGCTATCAAGACCAAGAGTAGATATAGATTGTTCAGCGTTTTCCCTAAGAAATGGCTTAGCGTGGAAGGCAATGCCTAAGCCCGCGGCCTGCAACATCGCCAAATCATTGGCGCCATCACCGACAGCAATAACCTGCTGCAACGAAATATTTTCTTTTTTTGCGAGCATGCGCAACAGATCTGCTTTTCTTTCTGAATCAATAATAGGCTCTAGAACACGACCGGTTAATTGGCCATTAACTACTTCAAGCTCGTTAGCAAAGACATAGTCTATATCAAGTATCTCCTGGAGGATTTTTCCAAAATACGTAAACCCGCCAGAAAGTATCGCTGTTTTATAACCCAACTTTTTAACAGACCTTACAAGCGTCTTCGCTCCTTCTGTCAACGGAAGATGGTTAGCAATTACTTTCATTTTCTCCTCCGGCAAACCAGCCAATAAAGAAACTCTCTGCTTCAAACTATCACTAAAATCGAGTTGGCCTTGCATCGCTCGTTCAGTAATCTTTGACACCTCAGAAGCAGAACCTGCAACTTTAGCCAGTTCATCAATGACCTCCGTCATTATGAGAGTCGAATCCATATCGAAGGCTATAAGCCTTCGATGCCGACGAAAAATATTATCCTCTTGCACAGCTATATCTATATCTTGACTAGCACAAACTTCTAGCAGAGCTTCCCTGAAGGACTTATTAACCTCGCCCCGAAGCAAAAATTCAATACATGCTTTAGACTTTTTATTCTCCGTTGCTTCATCTTCCACTAGAGGTACTCGCCCCGATAATCTTGTAATGTTATCGATACTCAAGCCATACCTTTCGATGACTTTGCATACTGCGGCCAAATGGGAAGCGCTTATTTTACGAGCCAACAAAGTTAAGATTTGCCGAGTACGGCCTTGTAGCCCCAACCAATTCTCGTAACTTTCCAAACTAATCGGCGTGAATTTCGCTGAAATACCTAACTGACTGACCGACTCCTCAAGGCAATTTGATCCATAGGGTAAGCTAACCAGGAGGCCTAAAGATAGATGATTATGTATGACGGCCTGCCCTATATCTAAGATAACAGCGTCGAACTTAGACAGCAGTATTGTCATGTCGGATGTCAACCCTAGTCTATCCTCACCAAAGATGTTTATAAGTACCAGCATTAGGTTAATATTTGCTCTCGTAAAGTTGCGTTAAAACAAAGTATATAGCTATGTTTTGATTCGGTTATACTGAAGATTTTGCGGTCTCAAGCTCTCAGGATGCGATTATTGCCACCAGGATCTTCACGAATTCAAAGTATGTTGGCCTCCTTGGGGCCAGCGCTTACTATAAGTTTCTTAGTCACATTATTCACTATGAGTCTCGCACACTCTATCATCAGAGAGGAGACGTTAAGATTTTCAAATGCGCTTGCCGACCAAGTAGCAATTACATCAGCCGAATACTTGATTAATAGCGATGCTTTATCTCTAAATATAATGCTGCGAAGGCTTTGCTTAGAAAGCGATTTCGAAGGAGCAAAGATCTACAACAAAGAAGCGAATGTTATCGCACAAGCTGGTGAATCTAAAGATAGTGACCTCAAAATCTCTCGAGATATCATTTTCCAAAACTCGGTTATTGGTCAGCTTAAAATTGGGGTCAATGTCAATAACTCTTTCGCGTTTGAGCTCCTAGTAAAGACGCTACTAACTTTTTTAGTCTTATCCAGTTTCTTCGGGATCATGTTCTGGTCCGGAACTATCGTAAAAANTAATTTTTGGAACAAATTTCGTAAAATAAACAGCCACGCGGGGGTTGCTCAGCANGAGATATGTTATCTAGTAATAAAACTAAACAACTTGGAACGAAATAATAAATATCGTGAAATATTCTTACAGCTATGCGATTTTCATTCAGGAGAGCAACAACCTCATGATAAAGATTCGGTCATTAGCTTTTGCTATGGTGATCATGTTGACAACGGTATTATTTTTGGTCTAAAGGTCAAGGCACTTAATAAGCTTTTGCAGGGAGATACAGCATTTGAAGCAGGATTGGATGTTGGCGAAGATTCAGAGGCTACTCTGAAACATGCTTCTTACCTAGCTGGAATAAGCCAGAATCAGTTACTTGTTAGCCACCGAGCGAAATGCAATTGCAAAGCCCTAGGGAATAAGAGCTTTCAATTGAAAACGATAAACCACAATCTAATCGAAGAAGGCAAGGTATTTATTGCAGAGGAAGTAGAAAATATAATCATAGAAAAAACACTAAAGATTCTTAAGCTTTAGGTAGTCTTTCAATTCCATCAATCTTCTGAAATCCTCTAGGTAGTTTCAAACCTCGACGGGCTCTTTCTCCTCGGTAGTGCTTCAATTCACCGATCTTTAAACTAATAGTACGCTTTCCGGAGCTCACAACTAGGGTATCGCTTTCTAAAAAAACAATTAAGAACGACATTATTTCAGTGCGATCTCTTGAGCGACTGGAGGGTATATTAATAATTTTAATGCCTTTTCCTTTAGCCATAATTGGTAAGTCTTTTAGTGGAAATATTAATAGCCTTCCTTCATTAGTAAACGCTGCTACAAACTCGTGATCAAGATCGTTTATTAATAGTGGTTGCATCGATAAACTGCCTTTAGGCACAGCTATTACCGACTTACCCGATTTGTTTTTAGTAATCATGTTCGCAAGGCTTGTTATAAAGCCATATCCTGCATCGCTCGCCACTAAAAATTGTTGTGCTGGTTCCCCTATTATAACACCGCTAAAACTAGCTCCGTCTGGGGGATTTACTCGTCCCGTAAGGGGCTCACCTTGCCCCCTAGCAGAAGGAAGAGTATGCGAAGCTAATGTATACGTTCTCCCGAATGTATCCATAAAAACAGTATCTTGATTTGATCTACCCGGAGCTGACGCCAGATATTCATCACCACTACGATAGTTTAGATCGCTAGGATTTGTATCATGCCCCTTCGCAGCACGAACCCAACCATTACTCGAAAGAACGACTAAAATTTGCTCCGAGGATATAAGATCCTTATCACTAAACGCAGTAGCATCCTCTCTTTCAACGATAATTGATCGACGCTCATCGCCAAAGGTCAACGAATCATCTAAAAGCTCTTTCTTAAGCAAATTTTTTAATTTCGTCTTGGACTTAATAATATCTTCAAGGCTTCCGCACTCAGCTCGTAATTCATCTCTTTCACTCTGAATCTTTTCTTCTTCAAGACGAACTAGTTGTCGTAATCTTGTATCAAGAATCGCATCAGCTTGCACATCTGATACTTTAAACTTAGCCATAATTACAGCTTTTGGTTTCGCTTCCTCACGCACGATCCGAATAATTTCATCAAGATTTAGATAAGCGACTAATAGACCATCTAACACATGGAGCCGAGTGAGGATCTTGCTAAGACGATATTCTAGCCTTCTGAGAACTGTTGCAGATCGGAAGGCTAACCACTCCTTCAGAAGAGGGACAAGAGGTTGAACCCTGGGACGACCGTCAGTACCGATCATATTAAAATTGATACGATATGTTTTCTCTAAGTCAGTCGTAGCAAAAAGATGGCTCATTAACTGATTGGTGTCTACTCTATTAGACTTGGGTACTATCACAATCCTTGTCGGATTTTCATGGTCAGATTCATCTCTTATATCGACCACCATAGGAAGTTTTTTTGCATGCATTTGCGTAGCAATTTGCTCGAGGATCTTAGCCCCCGAAACTTGATGAGGTAATGCAGTAATAACAATCTCACCTGAGTCAATTATAAATATTGCGCGCGCTCGGACCGTCCCGCGACCAGTTTCGTATATGTCAACGATCGTATCTGTGGAGGCAACAATTTCAGATCCAGATGGGAAATCCGGACCTTTCACAAGTTCACAGATTTCTCTAATATTCGAGTTAGGCTTTTCCAGAAGACGGATACATGCTGACGCTACTTCTCTCAAATTATGAGGAAGAATATCCGTAGCCATGCCCACAGCAATACCCATCCCGCCATTCAGTAAAATATTCGGAAGCCGCGCGGGAAGATAACTAGGCTCCTTTAGAGTGCCATCAAAGTTGAGATCCCAGTCAACGGTGTTTTGATCCAATTCGGCAAGCAAGACCTCCGAGTACCTAGCTAATTTTGATTCGGTATATCTCTGAGCAGCAAAAGATTTAGGGTCATCTGGGGAACCCCAATTTCCCTGTCCATCGACTAAAGGATAACGATAATTAAATGATTGAGCCATCAAAACCATTGCTTCGTAGCAAGCACTATCGCCGTGTGGATGGAACTTGCCTATAACATCTCCCACCGTTCGTGCTGATTTAGAATACTTTGCAGAGGCATTTAGTCTAAGTTCTGACATCGCATAAATAATGCGCCTTTGTACTGGCTTTAAACCATCGCCAATATGAGGGAGTGCTCTGTCATGTATAACATACATAGCGTAGTTCAACATCGCCGCCTCAGTAAAAGCTTCGACACTGACAGACTCATCTATGTCTGAATCAAAATCATCAATCATAGTTACTAATCTTTAAAAAAATATTTAAACCAACTCTGCTTGGTTCCCTTTTATCTCCAACCATGACTTACGATCTGCGGATCTTTTCTTAGCGAATAGCATATCCAATAACTCATGCGTCGTTTTAAGTTTATCAGGCTTTAATTGAACTAGGCGCCGCGTATCATCTGCCATAGTTGTCTCCCTGAGTTGCGAGGGATTCATCTCACCAAGCCCCTTGAACCGTTGCACAGAAATCTTACGCGCCCTCTTTTCCCTCGATAAACCATCAAGAAATCTCTCCCGATCGGCCTCGTCTAAGGCGTAATAAACCTCCTTACCAAAATCAATACGATATAGCGGTGGCATAGCGACAAACAAATGACCTGCTTGAACTAACGTCGGGAAATGCCTTACAAAGAGGGCAATTAATAGGCTCGATATATGTAAACCATCAGAGTCCGCATCAGCTAAAATACAGATTTTCCCGTAACGCAAACCCTTTAAATCGGTAGATCCTGGATCAATTCCAAGGGCAACAGAGATATCATGAACCTCTTGAGATGCAAGGATTTCGCTAGAATCTATTTCCCAGGTACTAAGAATTTTACCCTTAAGGGGAAGTATGGCCTGAGTTTCTCTGTCTCGAGCTTGCTTTGCCGACCCCCCGGCAGAATCACCCTCTACTAAAAATAACTCCCCGCGCATAGCTTCTTGACAAGTACAATCAGCGAGCTTTCCTGGTAACGCTGGACCAGAGGTTACCTTTTTTCTAGCGACTTTTTTCCCTTCTTTGAGGCGATTCTGAGCACTAGTGATAGCCAGTTCAGCTATAGCCTCTCCATCAGACACATGCTGACTAAGCCAAAGACTAAAGCTATCCTTAACAATGGTAGAAACAAAGCTTGCAGCTTGGCGAGAATTTAATCGTTCTTTGGTTTGTCCTGAAAACTGTGGATCTTTAATTTTAACAGACACTACGTAGCTACACTTATCCCAAATATCTTCTGCTAAAATTTTTAAGCCTCTCGGTAAAAGATTTCTAAACTCACAGAATTCTCTGAGAGCTTCCAGCAAACCACTTCGAAGTCCATTTACATGAGTTCCACCCTGGATAGTGGGAATGAGATTGACATAACTTTCTGTTACTAAGTCCCCACCTTCGGGAAGCCATTGGATAGCCCAGTCAACACCTTCATTGGCTCCAGGGCACAAACCAACAACAGGTGTTTTTGGTAAAAGCTCAAAACTACTTAATTCTGCAATTAAATAGTCAGAGAGACCGTCTTCATAAAACCAATCGAACTGGCTCTCTTTTTTATTTGAAACATTTTCATCAGTAAACGAGACTTTCAACCCGGGGCATAAAACAGCCTTTGCCCTCAGCATATGCTTTAGACGGGGTATTGAAAATTTTGGTGAATCAAAATATTTAGGATCAGGTTTGAAATTAATTAGGGTCCCTGTATTCCTCTTACCCACTTTATCTTTAATGGATAGATTTTGAACTTTATGGCCTCCTTCAAAGGCCATATGGTAGAGGCTACCATCACGTTTAACGAAAACCTCCAACGATTCCGATAAGGCGTTTACTACCGAGACACCAACACCATGAAGACCACCAGAGAATTGATAGTTATCGCTATTGAACTTAGCCCCCGAATGTAACTTCGTTAGAATAAGTTCTACACCCGATAGCTTCTCTTTCTTATGGATATCAACAGGCATGCCTCGACCGTTGTCATTTATCGACATAGATCCATTTTTTCTTAAAACCACAAGAATCTCCGACGCAAAACCTGCTAGCGCTTCGTCTACAGCATTATCGATGACCTCTTGCGCAAGGTGGTTTGGCCTAACAGTATCCGTATACATTCCGGGCCGCTTCCTTACGGGATCGAGACCTTCGAGAACTTCAATCGAATCTGCTTTATACGAACTCNCCATAGGAATTTCACCAAGACAATCTTTGTAATAAAATTAACGCAACATGANCACGTTTTAGCCAAGATGGGGGAGAAAGTATAACTCGAGAAAGCTTATTTCCCTAGCCTTTAGGGTAGCCAAGAACAGGTATTATTCAGAGAGTAACCCTGCCGTATACAAAAAGTTAATAGCTCTCCAAGAAAGCGATTGATCTGAGATTTTTCATCAGGTTGGTACATTTCTGGATTATCGATTGAATAACGATATTTAAGATTTCGATGCCTCTCGAAACTTATCACTTCCGCAGTACAGAGATCATGATATATGCGGACTTCGAGATGCGGCCACTTTATCCAAGGAGTTCCGCTTTCACCCTCTACCCTGACAGATAACATGGTGGTATACGGACATCGTTCTGAAATCGCCATCGTGACAAGAGAGCCGTCCTCAGTCGTGCCCTGAACACCAAATTCCAAGCCATTAGCGTCGCGCATATTTGGAAACAAACAATGAAGGCGAAAATAGTTGGCGTCACACTCTGCCATATCGGAGATCAGATCGGGAACATACCTACGCTTTTTCATTTAAGACAATNTTAATATCTTCATTAGAAAGTCATCCATAACATGGCTCCAATAATCAATAGAAATAATGATAATCAAATTATCAGAAAACTTACAATTATTGTCATGATACCGATCTACATCAGTATCATTCAGCCGTGTATTTCGATTATTTTACTTGCTCTAAAACTAACTTCTCTACCCTCTCTAGGGCACCCTGATTCCGGGCAAAAATGGCCCTTGCCCTATTTGCCATTGATGAACGTATATGCGCGTCTGCTATCAGTAAGCGCAGAGTCTCTGTTAACTTATCTAAATTAGGAACAACTATGATTGCATCTTCTCTAACGAACTCCACTAATAACTCCTGAACATTATCTAGATGTGGACCCATTATTACTGGCAAGTCAGCAATTACTGCTTCTACAAAGTTATGCCCCCCAACGGGAACAAAGCTACCTCCTACGACAGCAATCTCACAAGCACTATAAAATAAACTTAACTCACCCATGGTGTCCAAGATAAATACATCTGCAACAGTATCACGTACTGCTGCTGAGCTACGCCGCTTAACTGTCATCCCTTTCCTCTTTACGATCCGCTCAACCTCTCTGACCCTACTAATATGACGAGGCGCAATCACGAGCATTAGATCTGGCCATTCCACTTTTAATTGACGAAAAGCTTCCATCAAAAGTTCTTCCTCCCCAGGATGGGTACTCGATGCCATGACTTTTCTCCTCGGGCCAAAATCCTCGATCAATGAGTTTCGCCTCTCATCAACTTTGGATTGCTGATAAGAATTAAATTTGATACTGCCTACGATATGTAGTTTCGATTGTTCCAGACCCAAGTTGATATAACGTTTACCATGAGCCGGGGTTTGCGCCGCNACGATGTCTATTTTTTTTAGCATCTGATAGCTCAGTTTACCCGCGAGCCGATAGGATTTAGCCGATCTTTCAGATAACCTCGAATTAATGGACAACACCTTAGTACCGCGAATGTGAGCATAATGAATCATGTTAGGCCATAACTCTGTATCGACTAATACAAGAACTCGAGGCGCTATTTTTGACAAAAAACGCTTCATCGCTCCGGGAAGATCATAGGGCGCATAATAATTTTCTACTCGCGTTCCCAAAAGGGCATTGCAGCGCTCTCGGCCTGTGGGAGTCATATTTGTCATCACAACTTGATAACGTTTCTCTAGCAACCTGATCACTAAGGGTACTACAGCTATCGTTTCTCCAGCAGAAACAGCGTGGACCCAAATAACAGGCCCCGGGGAAACTTTTTTATTAACAAATCCAAATCTTTGTAGAGGAGTTGCGCGGTATTCCGGCTCCCTTAGAGACCGCCAGAGCAATCTCAGGACAACTAACGGTAGCAATATGTAAAATAATGAACTATATAAAATTCTTGACATAGAAGTAACCGTGCAATCTGACTTAGCCTGTTATACTAACTTTTTTTAAGATCATACATTTCATGATTAAAACCGACATCGCTATTGTTGGCGGAGGTATAACAGGATTATGGCTCCATAGTCTTCTAAAGTCTCGTGGGTACCAATGTCTTTTGTTTGAAAAATATAAGCTCGGTTCAGGCCAAACATTAGCATCTCAGGGTATGATACATGGTGGTCTCAAATATAATCTCGACGGTATAGCGGGGACAGCATCGAAAACAATCTCCTCAATGCCAGCGGTCTGGCGAGCATGTCTCTCTGGAGATAGCGAAATGGACCTGAGTAATGTGGGTTGTATAGCATGGCAATACCATCTGTTTTCGGATGGCAGATTAGGTAACAAGCTTTCAGCTTTTTTGGGGAGTCACGCTCTTTCTGTAGGGACGAGAATGCTCTCAGCCGCAGAGTTACCTCCGCCTTTTAGCAGTGATCAATTTAAGGGAGTGGTCTATGAAATACCGGATTTAATTCTTGACACACAATCTCTCATAGAATCATTGGCCGCTAAAGATCCGAACAATTTAATCGAAGCAAAGGTGAAACCTGTACCGCATGATGGTGCTGGAATAAATTGCTTAATTCTTGAGGATGGGACTAAAGTTGAAGCACAGTATTTCGTTTATGCAGCTGGTATTGGTAATGAAGAATTGATTGCCAAAAGCAATCTAAAAATGGCCACCCAAAGGAGAGGGCTTCACCAGGTATTATTAAAAGGTGATTTACCAGTGCTTAATGGCCATGCCGTGAGTCTACAGTCGAAAGATAAGCCACGTTTTACGGTTACCTCCTACAAGGAGAGGTCAAACACAACTTGGTATCTTGGAGGAGAACTAGCAGAAACCGGAATTAAAAGGGAATCAAGGGCTCAAATTGAATTCGCAAAACATGAACTCAAGCAATTTTTACCATCGATAAATATCGATTCTTGCGAATTTACTACTCTAGAAATTGAGAGAGCTGAACCCAAGGAACGCAGCAGACTAAGGCCCGACCGACCCACTTGTTACTGCGAAGGAAATGTAATTGCTTGTTGGCCTATAAAGCTCACACTAGTGCCGTTACTCATGGAGGAGGTGCTCGAAAAAATCATGAGTAATCCATCAGGCATTGCTTCAAGCGACACCACTAAACTAAGAAAGGCACAAGTGGGTAACTATCCTTGGAATGGATCACTTTGAAACAATTTTTACCAGACCATATGCGAAAACTGGGAGAACTCGATATCTCCCCGATAGGACTTGGTACAGTAAAATTTGGCCGTAATACAAATGTGAAATACCCTCGACCATTCCCGCTTCCGTCATTAAAAGATTTGAAAATATTCCTAGAAACAGCTAAGGCTCTGGGTATCAATTATATTGATACCGCGCCCGCTTACGGCGAAAGTGAAGATCGTTTAGGTCAGCTACTAGGTTACGAAAGACATGATTGGATCATATCTACTAAAGTTGGCGAGATTTATCGCGGAACCTCAAATTTTGATTTCTCCTTTAATCATACTCAACTGAGTATAGAAACTAGCATGAAACAACTGCGTACAGATTATCTAGACGTTGTTTTTGTTCACTGTAGTAATGATGACTTGCACAATCTCCAATACACGGACGTTATTGCTGCACTAAGACGTATGCAAGAAAAGGGTTATGTAAGGTATGTAGGGGCATCAACGAAAACTTTAGCGGGAGGTTATTACGCATTAGATAATACTGACCTGGTAATGATCACAAGCGAACCAAATCAAATACCGATTCTCAAGAAAGCCTGGGAAAAAAAGACACCAACTATAATAAAAAAACCGCTTAAGGGTGGATTTTCAAAAAATATTAAGGCTAGCATCAAAAAGGCGTTGAGTTATCCATCTGTAGTGAGCGTCGTGGTTGGCAGCATAAACAAGCGGCATCTCGCAGACAACATCAAACATGCTACATCTTTCTGATTTTCTCTACCAAAGCGCTTGTAGAACAATCTTCGATAAGGGATACAACTCTTACCTCGCCATTATATGCTTTCACGATTTCTCCACCAACAACTTGATCTACAGAGTAATCTCCGCCCTTCACCAATATGTCAGGCTGAATCAGACTTATTAAGTCTTCGGGGGTATCTTCATCAAATGATATTACCCAGTCCACATCTGTTAATCCTGCCAGCGTAGTCATACGATGATAAAGTGATACTAGCGGCCGGCCCTCACCTTTCTGCCTAGAAACAGAGTCGTCATTATTTACTGCAACAATAAGTCGATCACCAAGACTTCTAGCTTCTTTTAAGTAATTGACGTGACCCGCATGCAATAAATCGAAACATCCGTTCGTCATTACTATTTTTTCTTGCCTAAGTTTCGCTTCTTCGACAACCTTCATGACTTGTTCTTGGGACATTACTCCTCTATCAAAGTCTAAATCACCAGCCACCGCTTGCCCCAGTTCTGGACCACTAACGCTCGTAATTCCAAAATGACCAACAACTAAACCGGCCGCTATATTTGCCAGCCCCACGGAATCCTTTAAGGTATGTCCTGAGCCTAGTGCTGAACATACCGTGGCAATTACAGTATCACCCGCACCAGATACATCATATACTTCTCGTGTCCTTGCGGGGTAATGCGTCACGTTGCCAGTTTTTTCCAACAACGTCATACCCTCTGAAGACCGCGTCACCAAAATAGCGTCTACTGAAATATCATACATCAACTGACTGCACCTATGAGTCATCTCAGCCTCAGTGTCCCATTGTCCCATCGCATTAGATAACTCCAGCATATTTGGTTTTATAATGGTCGCACCCCTGTAGGCTTCGAAATTCTTAAATTTCGGATCAACCATGACTGGTTTCTTATGCAATCGGGCTTGAGCTATAATCTTCTGGGGGTCGACGATGACTCCTTTGTCATAGTCAGACAGGAGAACATTGTCTGAATTGGAAATCGTTTCATCTACTAATTTTGCTAAAACCCGTTCATCCATTGCTTCACAAAGCTCGAAGTCGGCGCGGATTAGTTGCTGATTACGGCTTACAATTCTTAACTTAGTGGTAGTCCTGTATCCAGATTGCTTATATAAGCGACAAGATACACCTGCACTGTCAAGCTTTTCTAAAAGCAATTCACCTGGCTCATCACGGCCTACCATCCCGATTAGCGCCACATTCGCTCCTAAAGAAGCTACATTTAACGCAACGTTGGCCGCAGCACCTGGTCTATCTTCTATATCCTTTACGCTCACTATTGGAATAGGTGCCTCAGCCGAGACCCTTTCAGTAGTCCCGAGCCAGTATCTATCTAGCATTAAATCGCCAATGACTAGGACATAAGCTTTGTCGAATCGAGGTAATTTCATTAGAAAAATCTCTCTATATACAGTTAAATCATAGCACAGTGATAAAAATAGCCGCGTTATTATAAATAACTTGAGTAATTCAACTATCTTACAACGAAGATTCCTGCATCCCCGTTTTTGGTTGCTCTGGCTGGGGCTTGCTCTCGTATTTGTCGTTGTCTACCTCCCTCACTCTTGGAGAATTTGGTGCGGGTCTATGCTAGGTAAGCTGGCCTACTATTTAGCGAGATATCGCAGACACATAGTGGATATTAACTTGTCAATTTGCTTCCCAGAGATGTCAACAGCAGATAGAAAAAAACTCAACAGAGACGTCTTTCGATCAGCGGGTATAAGTATCATAGAGACTGGGTTAGTTTGGCTTCGATCTCCTCAGATATTCAATAATCTGGTTGAAATTCAAGGTTTAGAATATCTTGAAAAGGCCCTTGAACAAAAAAAAGGTGTCGTCCTCGTTGGTATGCATTTTTCTACATTAGATTTTTGTGGAGCAATTCTAGCCAACTACTGTAAGTTTGACGTGATGTATCGCAGCAACAAAAATCCACTTATTGAAGCAATTATGACTCGTGGTCGAATACAAAATTTTTCCGATGCAATCGAGCGTAAAGATATTCGATCACTACTCAAAAGTTTGAAGCGAGGCAATGCAGTTTGGTATGGCCCAGATCAGGACTATGGTCGTGCTCACTCAGTTTTTGTACCTTTTTTTGGCTACCCGACAGCTACAATTTCAGCCACATCACGTATAGCAGATATATCTAAATCACCAGTTATATTACTAACCCACTATCGCCTCAAGGACGATAAAAACTATCAAATATGCCTTAGTAAACCCCTGAAAAATTTCCCCTCAGGAGATCTTGTACTAGACGCATCCCGTATTAATGAGCAGGTTGAAAAAGCTATCCAACGTGCTCCCGAGCAGTATTGGTGGTTACATAGGCGATTTAAAACTTCTCCGAAGGGGGGAAATCGGCCTTACTAAAGTTTGAGATAGGAGGAAGCTTTTTCAATTTCTTTGTAAAACTTTCGATTATGAATTCTTTATCAAATCGCTCTCTCGAAAAACCACCCAGCTGTGATCTTTGATCGAAACTAAGGTCAAACAATTTATGGAGGTTTCTAGTTAAATCTTCCTGACTGGAGAATCTAATACCCACATCGCAAAGAACATCATTAGGACCCGGGGCATCGCTCGCAAGTATCGGTAATCCNGCTGACATAGCTTCTAGAAGTACAATACCAAAGGCCTCTGCATCGCTAGAGGGCATTACAAAACAATCAAACGCCTTAAAGTATTGCACGGCTTGGTCTAAATGCCCTAAAAAATGGACTTGATGCAAAATACCCAAACTCTCTGCTAAATCAGTAAGGCGAGATGCCTCAGGTCCATCACCGACAATAACTAAAATACACCCCTTATCAAATTGCGCTGCGGCAAAAGCTCTAAGTAAGACATCAAACTGCTTTTTTTTGATGAGTCGACCAACTGCACCAAATACGAAATCATTAGTCTTCAGCCCGAGCGTTTCCCTGGCAGGTAATTTTTTTAATAGTGGGATATCCTTACTTAAAGCATGACCTAATACATGAAGTCTTTTACCTGGAAGGAGAGAGGGGCATGCGTGAAATATATTTTTTGCAACAGATTTGGAAACAGCGACAACATGTATTCCTCTTCGCCAAAAAGTTATGAAAAGGGCCCGAGTCGATCTGCTGAAGACATCATGTTCGTGAACAACCCCCAGAATTAAAATTGAAGGATAAAAGAAACTAATCATCCCGACTAGGTAGATTGGTTTATACCGGTGTGCAATAACAATATCAAAGTTAATTCCACGAAAGAAAACAAACAACCGACATAGGAGAAACAATTTTAGTCCCCGTAAAGTCTTGCTTGAGCTATCCCAGTAAATAACCTGATTTCCACCAGTTCTTTCCGTTATCGCATCATCTGGCTTCCCCTTAATATATATCGTAGTTATATCCGCATCAGAGAATGCCTCACAATATTGGCGGCAAATCGAAGGAAAAGGTCCCTTATAGTCGTGACAAAGCTGCAGAACTTTTAACTTTCGTGGCGAATCAAACGACATTGACGTCACGCTTCGTTACGAGTAAATCTTCAAGGAATAAATATTCTAAATCTGAACCAAAAAACATATCTAATGCGTCAGCAGGAGAACAAACCATTGGCTCCCCTCTCCTGTTCATTGAGGTGTTTAATAAAGCACCATTGCCTGTAAGTAACTCCATTTCTTTTAGCAGCTCATAGTATCTAGGATTGGCTTCTCTAGTAACGATTTGCACTCGCGAAGTACCATCCTCATGAACCACCTCCGGAATGCGTTCTGCCCAAGTTTTAGCTACATCAAATGTAATGGTCATGAAAGGAGCTGGGTGATCAGTCTGGATAACTTCAGACGCAATGGAATCAAGGATACTGGGACAGAACGGCCGCCATCGCTCACGGAATTTTATCTGTTCATTTATTTTATCTGCAATTCCTATATGACCTGGGTTACCGAGAATACTCCTGCCACCAAGCGCCCTCGGGCCAAACTCCATTCTACCTTGACACCATGCGATAGGACTTCCTTCATTTAAGAGCTCTGCCGCTTCCTTCACCACATTTTCAACCCGACGGTATTTTGGTTTTTGCTCGTGTTCTTCGCATGCCAAGCTGCACTCATCCGTCGTATAAGAAGGTCCAAGATATACATGGTTCATCTTTTCAGGGTAGATACCTCTTCTCCAAGTAGCGTAAGAAGCGGCGCCTAATGCAGAGCCTGCGTCGCTGGCTACTGGCTGCACAAATAGCTGATCTACATAAGGTAACTGCAAAATTTTTTGATTTAACTTCACATTTAATGCTCCCCCTCCCGCAAAAACAAGCTTACCCGTTTCCTCAAGTATATCTTTGAGATAGCAGTCAATTAGAGCAAGTGAAACATCTTCATAAAGTTTTTGTATCGAGGAAGCATAATGAATATAAGGGTCATCTGCTACATCGCCTTGCCTTCTTGGTCCCAGCCATTCCACTAGCTTTTGTGAAAAATAAAAACCTCTATTTCCCTCTTTGTAACGTCTAAGGCCGACGGTATTCACGAGATTTGTGTTCACTCTAATATCCTTACCATCGAATGCGAGGAGTCTCGATAGATCATAGCGATCGCTATCACCATAAGGTGCCATACCCATGACTTTATATTCCCCATCCAACATTTCAAAGCCAAGATACTGTGTAAAAGAAGCATAGAGTTGGCCAAGGGAATCTGGATCAAAAAACTCCTTTATTCGATGAATTTCGCCATTTTCTCCATATCCAAAGAAAGTTGAGGCGTATTCTCCCTTACCATCGATACCCAAAATCGCAGTTTTCTCATCAAATCCGCTTAGGTGGTATGCGCTACTTGCGTGGGCGATATGATGCTCAACTGAATCGAACTCAATTTTTTCCCATTCAATATCTAGTTCGTCTAGAAGACCTCGAACTCGTTTAACATTACGATGATAGTGTCTGTTACCGTTTAACAAAGCGTCGATGGATCGCTCAGGCGCATACCAATATCTTTTCGCAAAATGCCACCGAGCAGGCGATAATAAACTCACTTTCGCAAAAGGGAATGCGACAACGTCAATATCGCCTGGCTTAACCNCACCGAATTCCATGCAAAACTTTGCTGCATTCAAAGGCATTCTATTTTTAGCGTGCTTTTCACGTATAAAACGTTCCTCTTCAGCTGCAGCAATCAGCCTGCCATCAATATAAAGAGCAGCGGAAGCATCGTGCATAAGCGCACCAGATAAACCTAATACGGTGAGTGTCAAGAGCTAGCCTCTATAGGAAATATATACAAATCGTAGTCTACTGCTTTAAAAAGTTGTACCGTTACTTAACTGAAACCCCGAATTCCTCGATTAGGTCAGACAGTAATGTAGCAAGTTCTGTTTTAATCGCCGGTTGAGCCTTCCAATTTTCCATAAAACGCTCTAAATCACGCCTAAAAGCCTGTCTAAAATTCGTTTTGCTTGAATATTCGCGCATAGAATCCAAATCAATAAGGATAGGTTTTTGTCCAGATATCAGAAAGTTAGAAGCCTTAAAATCTCCATGGGAAAGCTGGGCTTCCGAAAGTTTGGAAAAAATATCCTTTAAAGCCGCTGATTCAATAAGATTATCTATCCTAAGAGCATCTCGTAAACATTCTCCCAAGGAGGAACCCTCTATATGCTCCGCAATCAAATAGGATTTCGAGCCAAAAAAGCCTAGCCTATTTTCGATAAGGGCAATTGCTTTGAGAGCAGGAATTCCTATAGCCTCTAACCGGAATGCGTTTTTCCAGGAAATTCTAGCTCTGCTAACACAAAACGCCAGCTTCAATGCATGAAAAAATCCCTTCACATTGTAGCGCTTTATTACTAACGACCGGTCACTTAACTTAACGAGTGAGACGGTAGCTGTGTTCCCTTGCTTCAAAATAAAGCCAGAGTCAACAAACCTGTCTATGTCTCCAAGGACTTGACCTATTTCATAATTGAAATCTTTACGTTCGCATACCATAAAGCGAGTAAGTGTAGAATTTGCTTTAAACCTCGAACAATCCCGTAATGTCTTACCTATCAAAGAACGCTGTCTAGCCTCTCTCGCACTTCGAATTTCTCTTAATAAGTTGTGCAGCCTACGATGATGATAACTCCAACCTCTGACCTCCTCATAGCTACAAAGGGCTACCGGGATACATATATCAAACTCACTCGTAAGCTGTGCAAAGAATAATGATAAGTTCTTCAAACTCATACGCTCAGAGAGGCTATGGTTGGCATACTTTTTTATCCCTCCACCATCAATCGTGTAGCAAGCACCACGACTCAAGAGAAAATTTTCTAAATGAATATCTGTCTGAATAACACCATGATTATGAAGTTGTGCCATTACCTCCATAATTTCCGAAACTATATGTAACCTTTTTGACTTAGATTTTTGGAACTCTATATCTAGGCTAATGGCGTCGCATAGATACTCAAAAGCGAGTATTATTCCTTTATCAGCGACCTCCCCTTGCCAGAAAAACNTTGGCGTAGTGACACCAGCATTAGTAATGTGCGTCACGCCCAAACGCTCTCTTCTAGAATGACGACTGGCGTGTTTCCCTAGAAAAATCTTAACTAACAAAAGTTTACCATCGTAATTTGCCAGTGCTACCAGTCTCTTTTTTGGTAATAGTCGAAAAAGTCGAATCACTTGGATATCACTCCATTTCCCTCCAGGCCTTTTTACTGTCAAGAGGAAAGGTGCATCAAGATCTCGATCCCTTCTTATCAGAGATACGCCGGTCATTCTTTCCATATTGACGGTACCTCCCTAAATCGAAAGCAGCATTAATACTGTATATTTTGTTCCATGAGACAATCCGAAAGTGACACGGATCGAAGTATCTAAAAAAACAAGCGCTCTCCTCTAAGTAGTGTTGGCTACTTAGATAACATGGCTTTTATTATTTAGTTACAGTTACTTAAAACATTTCCATAAAAATGACNCGTTGGCAAGCTTCTTCGATTACTCATTTACTCTTGGTCCCCATCCTAATAATCCAGCCTGGTAAGTTTTCATGATCCTGAAGATAAAGCCGAATCGCTCGTTTATAAGCTTCCCGCCAAAAACCGGCATCTTCAATTAAAGTCCGTCGCAGGGTCTTACCACTATAAACATTCATAAAACGGAACACATCACGAGGAGTAATATTGTAATTAAACCCAGAGAAAAACAGACCTCCAATATCCTTAATTCTCCATCTTGCTGGCGTGCGATTCCGCAGCTGAGCCCGATGCAAATCAATAAGATAAAGCGAAGGCTCTTTGCCATTCACGACATAATGAAAATGACAAAGATAAAAGTCACGATGGTTTATACCATTTTCGTGCAGTGTTCGCGCAATTAGACCTAGCTTCCTTGCCAAGGAGTATTTTAAAGAAAAAGTAACATCCTGACTCTCGAACATATCCTCTAAGCTTTTAGTACCCTCTAGGGCTTTCGTAATAATACAAGAGCGTTGATAGGCTGGATTCAGACCTTCGCTTACGAAGAGCACCGGCGTGAGTGAGCTTACGCCTAAAAGCTTTAATTTAGTCAATGCTTTGAATTCGTTTCCAGCGCCAATGACTGGCCATCGCAATTGAAATAGATTCTTAAATATTTCTCGCCAGCCAACGCCAAAATGGCACTTTACGAAAAATCTTTGACCATCCTTTTCAACTCTTGTAGTTCGCCTATTTTCTAGAGAACGAAATAATTTTCCATCAAACTTTGTGGTCTGTTCAAAGAGGTTCTGATCATTAAATAAATGACTGAATTCTGGATCAATATATGTCCTTTGCACACTTATCTCACAGCTTTTTATTTTTACGCAACATTTTAATATGCTTTGTATGGAAACAGATAAAATCTGCTGCTCTCTCAGGCATACTATATATTTCTGCATTCTCGGCAAAAGCAAGGCCATTATTTTTCATTTTTATCAAGTCTTCTGAAGTAATCATCGAAAGAAGTTGTGAAGCAAATTTCTTTATATCGAAGGGTGAGGGTATCAAGTTCCCGGCCTTCGCTTCTTCGACATAACGCGCATAGCCACAAACATCAGAGGCAAGAACTGGCAAGCCTGCGACTATTGCTTCCAACAAAACGGTACCCGTGTTCTCCATATATGCCGGATGTACTAGCAAATCAGCACCCAATAAAAAGCGGGGAATGTCCTCCCTGCCCTTGAGTATCTTTACAGCATCGCCCAAATTAAGCCTATGCGCCATCCGATAAAACCGGTTAGGCATATCTTGCCCAATGGCTATTAGGCGGGTGCGAGCAAGCACATTAGGCGGTAAAAAAGCCATACCCACCAAAATTCGGTCCAAGCCTTTTGTTTTAAAACCAGAACCGATCATCAGAAGGAGAAAATCATTATCTCCTAAATCGAACTCTTTACGAAGATCAGCTCGGATATTTTCTCCGTCAGCAGGAGCTATTCGATCTTTCAAGATCCCTGGAGGAAGCAGATGAAACCTTGACTCCTGCGTTCCATAATACTTTANAAAAAGTGGTTTTTGGACCTCAGATATCATCAATATTTTAGTCTTTAGTGACTTGTCAAAAACAGCCTTTTCGTATTTCGAGAAATGATGATATCTAGGTAGCTGTCTATCAAACCAACTCCGCTGAGTATTCATCTTTTCCTGATAGCAATAATCAGCAGCATAATAAATGTCTAATTCGGGCATTTTATTGAAGCCGATAACACAATCCACTGGATTATTCTGTAGATGCTTCTTAACCCATCGCGAAAACTTTTGGTTTCGGCTATGGTTCGTCATCGAGCTAGCGGGAACCAATATAACATCGAACCCCGGGGGCATATAACCTTCCCATGATAAAGTATATATTCTGATGCTATGGCCTCGAGCCTGGCATTCCATGGCAATACGCATAAAATCAAGCTGCAATCCGCCAAAGGTCATATATTTATATAGGCAAAAGGCAAATTTATTAACGTCCCGCTTAACCCTTGCTTTTAAATGGACAACGTTCTCAATTTGACAAGCTGCATCACTATGTAAGGAATAGATATTTGCTGTTGCTGCAAATTCACGACCCTTAGATAAAGATTTGTTTCGATCACCGTGAAAGAGCATATCTAAAAGTTTTTCATTTAACACACTTTGTGAAAAAGGATTTGGGATCAAACAGCCAATACCTGCTTCTTCAATATAATGCCCGTAACCGCAATTATCTGTAGCTATAACAGGGAGGCCTGCCACCACAGCTTCAAGCAAAATGATACCAGCGTTCTCATCAGTAGCTGGATGAAGTAAGAGATCGGCTGCAAAAAGAAACTTAGGAATTTCGTTGGGATGACGTCCAAAAGAAAAAATTGTTACGTTTTTTCGTAAGCCCAACCAAAAAATTAGACGCCTAAATGGTGACGCTTTATCTTTCCCGACGATAAAGTACTTAGTCTTCTCACGAATATCTTTAGGCAAAGAGCGCAATGCATAAAGAGATCGCCTAACCCCCTTTTTTTTGAAACCTGAACCAACGGTAAGAAGCATATACTCGTCTGCAGCTACTCCCAACTGAGCTCTCATTTTGTTACGAAGGTCGATTACGTTGGGTGGGGCGATACGATCCTTGGCAATACCAGGAGGTAAAAAGTGCATCCGGTCCCTAGGAGTTCCATAATGTTTTTCAAAAAAAGGTCTTTGCGTATCTGAGATCATGAGAATTTTGGTTTGGCTATCAGTCCCAAAAACTGATTGCTCATAACAAGCAAAATGGTGATATCTTGGTAATTGACGGTCAAACCACACACGCTGAGTCTGCATTTTCTCCTCGTAACAAGAATCCCCACAGAAGTAGACATCTAGACCAGGCATCTTATTTATCCCGATAACACCATCAACTGGGTCGTTATCAAGAGCCCTTTTTACCCATGCACTAAATAACTCATTTCTTTTGTGGTTAGTGAGAGCTTCCACAGGCACAANTACCACTTCAAACCCATCGGGTACTCCCCCAACCCAATCTAGGGTATACACTCGCACAGTATGACCAAGCCTTTGACAGGCAATAGCAATATTTAGAAAGTCGAGCTGAAGCCCCCCATAAGGAAAATACTTATAAAGACAAAAAGCGAGCTTTAGTGTTACGACTCGATCTGGATTTGTTTCTGTAGAGTTTTCCAAGTTTTTTCTGGCGTTACCGAAAAGCAGGGAGGAAAGATTTTACAGTCGTCGTTCGAGAACATACAGTCCCTTTTCAAACATGGAATACACGGTAACTTCGTGCTCGCTAAAGTTAGCTGATTATTGCCCGAGATGCCGGTCAGTTTTGGATCCGTTGGTCCAAATAAAGCCACAGTTGGGACCCCTAGAGCCTGCGCCAAATGCCCAAGCCCCGTGTCGACCGTGATTATACCCGCGCATCCTTTGATTTTTTTCACAAGTTCATTTAAGGATAATCTAGGCAAAAGTTCTCCGCCCCTACTCACAATCCGACGTGCTCGTTCAAATTCAGAATCGGTACCTGACGGAACAAGCACCTGGAAACCATCGCGTATAGCAAGCTGTGATAATCGCATCCAGGTTTCTTCAGGGAGAAATTTAGAGGGCCAAGTCGTACCATGAAAAAACATTACAGATTTAGTCTTCATCTCATGACGATGAACTAAACCAAAATCTAATTCTGAGGAGAAGCTATAGCCGAGAAGTTTCTCTCCGAGAATACGTAGCCTGACAATCGCATGAAGCTCCCTCTTAATCTCCGCGCTTTGCGTGTAAAACAAGCTAGATATCAGCTCACGACTGGAATGGAAACCAAAGCCTCCAGCTGGCCCTCTCGCTAATGTTGCCACCAAAGCACTTTTGAGGAGTCCCTGTCCATCTATTATCAAGTCGTATTTTTTTGAACGTAAGAGCTTCAAAAAGCTCCACAGTTCAATCCATGAGCGCACACAAAACCATTTTTTGCGCCATCTCCGAAATGCTACTGCAATAACCATCGATACGCCTTGGTGCATTGCAGGGATATCGGAAAATTGATCCTCTACCACCCAATCAATTACTGCACCCCTGCGATATTTAAGGATATCACTGACGAGAGGCAACGTATGAACCACGTCACCCAAAGAGGATAATTTTACAATAAGAATTTTCATTAAAAGTCTAGTTGAGTCAGAACATCTTGTGGCTCAATTAAGTTTAAACAATTTTTGTGTTCGAGTGGGCAATCCCGTTTGAAACAAGGACTACATATTATAGGCTTTCTCACGACTACAGCATCTTTTGTCAGAGGAGGTGTAAATTCAGGGGAAGTGGAACCATACAGGACTATAATTTTACAACCTACAGCAGAAGCAACATGCATTAACCCTGAATCATTAGTAATAACATGATCGCAGAGATTAATCAGATCGACGGCGTCCAAAAGAGTTGTGCGCCCAGCGAGATTCGCACATTCCTTTTCGTACCCATACGGAAGCATCTTGTAAATCTTATCGGCAATAACTCTGTCCCTCGCTGATCCAAATAACCATACCTGCATGCCATGTTCAATTACTTCCTTAGCTACTACAGCAAATTTTTCCTCTGACCATCGTTTTGCATCGCCGAACTCAGCGCCCGGACAAATACCCAGAATTGCCTTTGTTTTATCTAGGTTAAATCTTCTTATACAATCGTTTTGATTTTTCGAATCAATAAGTAGACTGGGCTCATTATACTTTGGTAACGTTTTACCCGAGGCTACGCCAAGTGCCATGAATCTATCAATCATCCTTGGGAGTTTCGACTTATCAAGGATACGCAAATCATTCAATAGCTTATATCTCATCTCACCTCTAAAACCTGTCCTCAAAGGTATNTTTGCAAAAAAAGGTACGAGCGCCGACTTAAACGAATTGGGAAGAATGATAGCCTGATCATATTGGAAGTGACTAAGATTGTGAGCGAATGAACGCCGATACCCTAAACTCATCTCCCCATGACCAACATCGAATAATAACGCGTTATCAACATTAGCCATTCGGGATAACAAGGGTTTGGAAGCACTGGGGGCCATGACATCTAAACGAATACTCGGATCAGTCTGTTTTAGCAAGGAATATAGAGTTTGGGACATGACTATGTCACCAACCCAAGACGGACTGACAACAAGAATTCGTTTTTCAGTCATCAGCTATTTTTGAAGACCACTACCTGATCAAAGAACAAGGGTAGACCATTCGGAATGCTGTGTGCGCTTTCCTGTAACCTGGTCGAAATACATTGTTTGAAGTTTTTCGGTAATTGGACCCCTTCTGCCATTACCAATTTTTCGAGAATCGACTTCACGAATAGGTAGAACCTCTGCTGCCGAACCAGTAAAGAAGGCTTCGTCAGCAATATAAACCTCATCTCTAGTAATCCTCCGCTCAATAACTGAAACACCTATTTCATGCGCGAGCGCAAACACTGTAGCTCTTGTTATTCCTTCCAAACAAGAGGTCAATTCAGGCGTGACGAGCTGACCCTTTTGGACCAAAAAGATATTCTCACCGCTACCTTCAGATACATAGCCTTCATTATCCAATAAGAGCGCCTCATCACAACCACTATCTGTCGCTTCCTTAAGGGCAAGTAGAGAGTTTATATAATTACCATTTGCTTTCGCTTTACACATTGTGATGTTGACATGATGTCGAGTGTAGGATGAAGTCCTTACTTTTATACCTTCTTCTCTAGCCTCAGGTGATACATAAGCTGGCCATTCCCAAGCAGAAATGGAACAGTGTGGCGTAAGGCCCTCAGCACGCAAACCCATATTTTCAGAACCAAGAAAACACATCGGCCTTATGTAAGCTTCCTTCAAATTGTTTTCACGCACTACACTAATCTGTGCCTCATTAAGTTCCTGCTCAGACCATGGCATCGGGAAGGTAAGAATATGTGCGGAGCGAAATAGCCGACGAGTATGATCTTGCAATCTAAAAATTTTTGGACCCTCGCTAGTTGCGTATGCCCGCAAGCCTTCAAAAACACCAAGGCCATAATGAAGAGTGTGCGTAAGAACATGAACTTTTGCATCTCGCCAGGGCACCATTTCGCCATCGAGCCAAATTACACCATCTCTATCTGATAAAGAATTTACCACTTTTTGATCCTGCTATACGGTTGTGAGAGCTTACACCTTTTTGGTCAGTCTTTCTTCCAATGAGCCATTTATCTCTGGATAGGAAATGTAATGCCTAGTAAATCCTTGCTCACTTTTAAGGAAGTGTTACTAACTATTGTTATAATCATATTAGCAACATAACCACTGGGGCATTTAAACTAATGAATGATAAGAATAATCTTAAATGGTTTAGGGCCTCTACTCCCTACATTAACATCCACCGAGACAAAAAATTCGTTTTTTTTATCGGAGGCGACGTAGTCCTTGACCAAAATTTCGAGAACATATTAAACGACATTACACTCCTGAGCAGTCTTGGGATCAGATTAGTAATAATTCACGGCGCTGAACCTCAGATCATAACTAGTCTAGGCGATAAGGAGTGGCCACATTCCGGACTTTTGCATATAACTTCACAAGAACTTCTCCCAAGCATTTTATCTGGCATTGCTGAAGCAAAACTCAAACTTGAAGCTGGCCTATCAAAAGGACATGCAGCCATGAGGTCGGAGTTGCTTGTTACAAGCGGTAATTTTGTTAGAGCAAAGCCAATAGGTATTAAAAATGGAATTGATTACCAACATACGGGCGCTACAAGATATGTTAACTCTGCCGCTATTGAAAATCTGCTCAATAACAAAGCAATAGTGCTGCTTTCACCTTTCGGCCACTCCCCGTCCGGAGAAACATTTATCTTAGACGCACATGAACTAGCTAAAAATGTTGCTTCTACTTTGAAAGCCGAAAAATTAATTTTTTTCACAGCCGATGATGGAATACAAGACAGAAATAAGAATATCATCAATGAATTAACGGAAAGTCAATTACCTTTGATACCTGATCGGAACCAGAAAAAACTCGCTGACTTAGCTCTTTCAGCTTGTAAAAATGGCGTCAGCAGAGGGCACGTAATTAACTTTAAACGTGACGGGGCATTACTGGAGGAATTATTTACTCTGGATGGATCCGGTACGCAGATTGTCCAAAAAAGCTACGAGCAACTTAGGGAGGCTTCCCCTAACGATGTGGCAGGTATTCTCGAACTAATTAGTCCTTTGGAAAAGGAAGGCTTACTAGTAAAAAGACCTAGGGAGTTGATTGAGACCGAAGTCAAACACTTCAGGGTTATTGAGCGAGACGGAATGGTAGTAGCTTGCGCAGCTTTATATCCATTTGGAAGCAAAGGAGAATTGGCATGTCTAGCTACTCATGCGCAATATCGTAACGATAATCGCGGAGAATTATTACTGAAACGTATTGAAAGTGATGCAAAAATGCAGGGGCTCTCCGCGATATTTGTACTCACCACTCAAGCTGAGCATTGGTTTAGTGAACGTGGTTTCGTGGAGGCAGCGATTGAAGTTCTTCCAGAAAGTCGGAAAGCCCTGTATAACTACCAGCGTAATTCGAAGTACTTGGAAAAAAAACTCTAGATAACTTCTTTTTATTACAGATATGTACCTAGACACTCCGATGTTCCTTAACAGTCCTGATGAGTGCCTGGACATTAGTTACCGGAGTCTCGGGTATGATTCCATGTCCCAAATTAAAGATATGACCAGGCTTACCTGCGACACTGTCCAATAAGGCCTTTGCCTCGTGTACTACGGAAGTTTGATTTCCGCAAAGTATTAATGGATCAAGGTTACCCTGAACTGCTCGTGGGCCAAGTTCTCGCCAGACATCCACCAAGGATGACCTCCAATCAATAGCCAAGACATCTGCCCCTGCCTCATGCATCTGGGGCAATAAAGCAGGATTTCCCGTGCCAAAATGAATTATAGGAACATCTCCTCTTACAGACTCAATCAGTCTCTTAGAGTGTGGCAATACATAACGCCGATAAGTATCAGGACCTAAACAACCAACCCAACTATCAAAAAGTTGAACGGCCTGCACCCCGGAAGTAATTTGGTAGACCACGTAGTCAATAACAACATCAGTTACCTTCGACATGAGGACGTGCCAAGCCTTCTCATCGCTGTACATCAGTTTCTTTACAAAAAGATAGTTCTTTGAACCTCTTCCCTCTATCGCGTAGGAGGCTAGAGTAAAAGGAGCTCCCGCAAAACCAATCAGTGGTATATCTGCAGGTAGTTCTGAACGAGCCAAACTTATAGTCGCACCAATATAATCGACAGTATCTGCTGCCGGCAGGACCTTGAGCTCATCGATATGTTTATAATTTCGTACAGGATTACTAATATCTGGTCCCACGCCAGGTATATAATCAAGACAAAGTCCCATGGGCTCCAGAATTGGAAGCAGATCTGTAAAAAGAATAGCCGCGTCTAAATCTAATATGCGCTGGGCATCACAGGTAACTTTGGCAGCTAGATCTGGCGATTTGAAGAAAGTTAGGCTAGGTGTGTCACCCTTGACTTGGTGGTATTCCTTCATGTAACGACCAGCTTGACGATAAAGCCAAATTGGCGTTTGATCTGTTTGCTCGCCACGACAAGCCTTGAGAAAAATACAATTATTAAGGCGTGAGGACACAACAAATCCAAAAACATGATAGAAACTTTTTAAAGACCATATTAATAACCAAGCTTAAAAGAATCATATTATAACTCAGCTACGCCAGGCCAAGATCACAAAACTTAATAAAATTTTTTCAAAACCGCTAAACCTTTACGTATCGATTTAAAAAATTAATCTACAAGCTTCATTTCCATAGAGGGTGAAACCTCTTCCGCGTAATCGATATCTGGAAATCCGAAACCATGTAACTGCAAAAACGCATTTTGATATCCAGCGAAGTCCGTAAGCTCTTTGAGATTNGAGTCAGTAACTCGTGACCAATTACTGGTAACGTAGGCTTGGGTATCGGCTTTAAGCTCCCATCGATCCATACGAATTCTTCCTGCATCGTCTGTTACCATATTGCCCTCTCCAAACAATTCAGAAGAAAATAACCGGGTAGTCTGCTCGATACAGCCCTCATGACTACCAGCTTGCTTCATTGCCTTAAATAACAAAGAAAGATAGAGTGCCATCCCCGGAATAGCAGAGGATGCACTGGTCAATAGCCCTTTCATGACAGCTACTTTAGCTGTGCCGCCTAGACTTGATAATCTTGTGTTTATTAGGCTTGCCGCGCGGTCTAGATCTTCTTTCGCCCTTCCGATAGTGCCATGGTTGTATATTGGCCAAGTAACCTCACTACCTAGGTAAGTGTAATTTGTAGTTACACAACCTCTAGCTAAAACATCCGCTTCCATCAAAGCTTCAATCCATAGCTCCCAATCCTCTCCACCCATCACTTTTATAGTATCCGTTATTTCATTTTCCGTTGCGGGCTCAAGTCTAACCGGCCGAAGTTGCGCAGTTTTTATGTCAATCGTGACGCCCGAAAAGGCCTTGCCAATTGGTTTGAGAACAGATCGAAAAACTGTACCATCTGCCAGCGTACGCTGTGGTGCAGCAAGGGAATAAATAACCATATCAACCTTGCCTAGATCTCGTCTTATGAGCTCTATTGTTCGATCTTTTACTTCATCAGAGTAGGCATCTCCATTTATGTTCCCTGCATATAAATTATCAGCCAATGCCTCTTTCGAAAATGCAGCTGACTTATACCAACCAGGAGATGCTGTCCTTTTATTTTGTGCTGGGCGCTCATAAAAAACTCCAATAGTTGAGGCCCGAAATCCAAAAGCTGCAGAAATACGAGAGGCTAACCCATAACCTCCGGATGCCCCAATTACTAATACACGAGAAGGCCCGCTTTTAAGGAGACCTCTCTTCTTTACATAGGCTATCTGGTCCGCTACGTCTTTAGCACAACCCAAGGGATGTGCTGTTGTGCATAAAAAACCCTTTATTTTTGGTTCTATAATCATCTTCACCTTCCACCTTTAATAACTGACATTACGATAACTGATAACCAGAATCACGAGCCCTGTAAGAGCCATGGGTAGAGATAATAATTGCCCCATAGTTAACCATTCAAACGCCAAAAACCCGATGTGCAAGTCTGGCTGGCGGAAAAACTCAGTGAAACAGCGGATTAATCCATAACTGAATAAAAACAAGCCTGATACCGCCATATGTGGCCTACCTACTGAAGCATACAGCCACATAACACTGAAGAGGACTGCACCCTCCATAAAAGCTTGGTAAAGACTTGAGGGATGCCTAGCAAGCATTTCACCGGAATAAACAACCCCCCAAGGGACCTCTGTAACACGGCCAGGCAATTCTCCATTAATGAAATTGCCAATTCGGCCGCACCCTAAAGCTAAGGGAATACTTGGTGCAATTAGATCCATAGTGGCCATGAAATTATTACCTGTTCTTTTCACATAGATAAGAGAAGCAAGCATTACTCCTAATAATCCGCCATGGAATGACATACCACCCTGCCAGACTTTTACTAATATTATTGGATCAGATATAAATTGGTGGAAGTCATAAAATAATATGTACCCGATACGACCACCGAAAATAACACCAAACACAGCATAAGTAACAAGATCCGATATAGACTGATTAGTCCAACCATGCCCATAAATCTTGTTACGAATAATAACCGTCCACCAAACTAAGCCGATGCCAACTAGATAGCTGATGGCATACCAATGTATGACAATAACACCAAAATCAAGCGCTATTGGGTCTAAATTAGGATAGTTCCACATACTCACTCCTAGAGTAAATTACCCTCTCTGATAAACTTTGGTTTTGATTAAGATAATGATGACCGAATCTCGATGTGTTTGATACTGTTTGCAATACGCCCCTCAAGCTCATATCGACTTGTAGTTGCGGCCAATAGAGATGAGTATTATGCGCGGCCAAGTCGCCCTGTGGAATTTTGGCGAGAAAACCCTGATATTTTGGCCGGAAAAGATCTTTCGATGGGTGGAACCTGGATGGGAATCACACGAACGGGTCGATTCGCAGCGGTCACTAATTTGCGCGGCACACCTAAAGAAATAAGCAAGATTTTTTCACGAGGTAAGATCCCAATAGATTATCTAGAGTCAAACGAAAGCCCAAAATCTTTTATAGCTAAACTAGCTAAAACTTTAAAAGGATATCAAGATTTCAATTTACTTATTGGCGATGGTATCGACTACCACTATTTTAACAGCAGATCTTCAAAGGACCTCCCACTAGCATCAGGGTTTTATGGCCTGAGTAATCAACTACTGAACTGCAATTGGCCCAAAGTTCAGAATGGAAAACAACAACTAAAGACAGCGATTGATAGTGTCCCTATCGAAGAAGAGTTGTTTAGTATTTTGTCAAATAACGGTGATGGTAGGCCATTCTCTAAAAGCTTTATAGCAGGTTCAGTATACGGTACGAGATCGCAGACGGTCCTAACTTGGGATACTAAGGGAGAACTAAAGTTTACAGAGAAAAATTTCATGCAAGGCGGAAAGCGAGAAACTACCAGTAATATATCCCTTCCGATTGACTTATGAATACGCAGCGCTCCTCCAAGCCCAGAGTTTCCTATTTGACCCTNCATGTACGCCTAAATTAACTCAGGATTATCCATACTCAAATACGTTACGAAGATAGCATCCTTAATCTGCTCTACCATGAAATCTAGGGATGCCCTAAGATCTCGGGCAAAAGACATCACTTGGGCCACCCGACATAACATCTTCAGGAAATNAGACGAGGAATGTTTGATCATTATTACATTTGGGTAAATTAACTAGGTAAAGCAGGCGCCAACTCCTTCAATGCCCTACGGTATACATCCTTTTTAAAGCTTATTATCTGCCCTAGCGGGTACCAAAAAGTCACCCAGCGCCAATGATCAAATTCTGGCTTTGTCGAATATTCGAAAGTTATCGCTTCATCCTCACCAATCATTTTCAAAAGAAACCACTTTTGTTTTTGACCCACGAAGCCAGGCTTGTTTCGACGCAACATTCGTTTTGGTAAACGATATCTTAACCAACCTTTAGTACAACTAACCAACTCCACATTATCCTGGCTTAATCCAATTTCTTCCCGTAACTCCCGATACAAAGCTTCTTCGGGAGACTCTTTTAACTTAATCCCTCCTTGAGGGAACTGCCAGGAATTTTCTCCTGCTCGACGCGCCCAAAGCACTTGGCCTGTGTTCCTGGCCAATATAATGCCAACGTTTGGTCTATAACCATTCTCGTCTATCACGCAATCTCGCATTCTCTAACCGAAGTTGTAATTCTCTCTCACTATACAATAATGGGCAAACAGCATTTTGGTTGTGTGAAATCCAAGTTAAACTATTAAGGAATTCTCTTAGAATACAAAATGGCACTAGCACTATTTGACCTTGATGAAACTCTCATCGCCACCGATAGCGATCACGCATGGGGTAATTTTCTGATAACCAAGGGCCTTGTAGACGAATCAAACTATAAGTTTCGAAACGAGGAGTTTTTTAATGATTACAAGAGGGGGATCCTAGATATTAACGCTTATTTGGCGTTCTCATGTGCAGAATTAACTAAATTTAGTATTGAAGATCTGGAAAAATTTCATAGAGAATTTGTTTCCACTTTCATAACCCCATTTATACTCCCTAAAGCTATTGAGCTAATTAAATTCCATCGGGACAATGGAGACAAACTTGTGGTGATTACGTCAACTAACCAGTTCGTCGCAGAACCGATTGTCTCTCTCCTCGGCATTGATACCATAATAGCTCCAGAACTAGAGATTAAAAAAAATAAATATACTGGAAGAATTCTTGGAACCCCTAGCTTTGGGGAAGGGAAAGTCATTCGTGTTCAAGAGTGGATTTTAAGCGAGGGAAGAACGTTAGAGGGCAGTTATTTTTATACCGACTCACACAATGACTTACCGTTACTGAGAGTGGTGAGTAACCCAGTCGCGGTAGATCCAGATGATATTCTTAGAGTAGAGGCAAGAAAGGAAAAATGGTCAATTATCAGCTTAAGGGATTAATACTTCTATTTTGTTGCTTGCTAACTACTTCTTGCTCACAAAAAAGTTCTGAACGTGCTCAACAGATTCTCTTTGACCCTGTAGAAAAATTGCACTCTGATAATAGAATTGATGCAAAGAGAGAATATGATAATTTTAGACTAGCAATGGACAGCTTCCTCGCGCAACCCTCAGTAACAACTCTTGGCGATTTACAAAAAGAATGGGTTTATTTCCACGACACATTGCATCGCTTTCAATTTCTAGCCAATCCCTCTACTCAAGAGTCGTTCTCAATACTAATCGACTCTTGGCCAATCGAACCGGGGTTTATTGATAACCTCCCGATGTACCCTAACAGTGGTATAGTTTCGGATGTCTCAATACCTATCGATGAGACAAGCCTTCGTCAACAACACCAATTCACAGATCTTAGTGAGGCTGCTATTGGTTTACACGCGATTGAGTATCTAATATTTTCAAGATCTTTGAATGACTTCGTCCCCTCAGAGGACTTTAGAGTTAAGCGCCGCCGGGTTTTACTATCGACTATGGTGAGTAGTTTAGAAAAGGACCTTAATTATTATTTAAATGTTCCTCACTTTAATAAAAACTCTCCACCGACATTGGAGACACTAATGAAAATTCTGGAAATAGGAGTCAGTCATCTACACCGCGAATCACTGAAACTTTTAGTAAATCCCCATTCTACTTTCTCCAACAAAAGTCGACAAAATCTTCAAAATCAAATCGATTTAGTGGAACAAATTTTATTCCAACCAGTGAATCTTGGTTCAGCACTTGTCTACATAGACGAGTTTTTAACAAGAGATGTGATCCACACCGTCCGAGAACTACGTGCCCTACTGAGTTCAGATGCTAAGGACGAAGAAATCGCTCTTAGATGTTCGTCTTTACTTGAAGGTTTAAAGCATCAACTGAGAAGCTTGATTACACTCCTCAATGTGGATAACTAACTTATTTAAAACGTAGATTAATCAAAATATACAAGATCGAGATCCCTTGCTGCACGGACGTCGTCCAACCTTTTCACTGGCATAGTATGAGGAGCGGTTCTAACAAACTCAGGAGTACGCTTTGCTTCCTCGAGAATCTCAATCATAGCATCCACAAAGCCATCTATTTCATCTCGAGTTTCTGTCTCCGTAGGTTCAATAAGAAGACATTCGGGTACCAGCAAGGGAAAATATGTTGTCGGAGCGTGATAGCCATAGTCGAGTAGACGCTTCGCGAAGTCCATAGCAGTAACACCCAAATCTTTAGCCTCATCTTCAAGTGATATTATAAATTCGTGAGTAGCTCTCCGCGCTGGATAGGCCAAGCAAAATCCAGCTTGAGTAAGTTTTTTTGCCATATAGTTCGCGTTTAGGGTCGCGTACTTACCGACCCGCTGCATACCTTCTGCCCCTAAAAGACGAGCATAAGCATAGGCTCGCAATAAGATTCCCGCATTCCCCATAAAAGTGGATAAATGTCCTATGCTGGTAGGTAATTCCGTCTCATCGATCCACCGAAAACGACCATTACTATCCCTGCCTACAATGGGAGTGGGGATGAAAGGTGCTAATTTCTCTCCAACTCCTACAGGCCCTGAGCCCGGACCTCCTCCACCATGTGGAGTCGCGAATGTTTTGTGTAAATTCATATGCATAACATCAAACCCCATCTCACCTGGTCTGACCTTGCCTAATATAGCATTAAGATTTGCGCCGTCGTAATAAAGCAACCCCCCCGCATTATGCACAACATCCGCTATACCCTCGATCTGACGTTCGAACACACCACAGGTAGATGGATTGGTCATCATGAAACCGGCCGTTGCTGGCCCTACCGCCTGTTTTAGTTGATCAAGATCAACATCACCGTCCCTCGTAACACCCACTTCACGCACTTGGTACCCACACATAACGGCCGTCGCGGGATTCGTCCCATGAGCAGCCTTAGGAATCAAAATCTCAGAACGATTAGAATTACCGTTGCTCTCGTGGTACGCCCGTATCATGGCAACCCCCGCTAACTCACCCTGAGCCCCTGCCATAGGGGTGAGTGATACGGCCTGCATCCCAGTCAAATCTCTCAGGTACTCTTGTAGTTCAAACATACAGGCCAAGAACCCCTGACTCTTATTCTCCGGGCTCAAGGGATGCCTATTTAGAAATCCGGGAAATCTAGCGGCTTGATGAGCCCCCCGAGGATTATATTTCATTGTGCAGGAGCCCAATGGGTAAAATTGTCCATCGATTGAGAAGTTTTTTTTAGACAGATTAGTAAAGTGTCTTATCACTTGTAACTCTGAGACCTCAGGAAGCCCGGTATCATCCTTACGGAGATGAATTTCTGGTATATCTTCCAAAATCACTGATTTCTCATATTGAGCAGCAGCACTACGGCCTTTACTAGAGGATTCAAATATCAACATTCTTTGACCGCTTCAGTCAGGACATCAACGAAAAATTCTAAGTCAGAGTCAGTTTTTTTCTCAGTCGTATTGGTCAACATACAATTAGCGAGATCCTGGCTCACTTGACCGAGATCATAACCTCCAAGAACCCCCTGTCCCTCCATTGCACGAAGAATTTTATACGCCGGTTTAGGGAGCTGAAATACTGCTTCATGAAAAAAAGGACTTGGGAATCGTAAAGAAACACCTGGAATCGAGGACACTTTATGAATAAGGGATACCATATTATTGTGGCTTTTAGCCGCTACTGACCTCAATCCCTCTTGCCCCAGGAGGCTTAGATAGATTGTAGCTGCTGTAACCAAAAGACCCTGGTTAGTACAAATGTTAGAAGTAGCTTTTGCTCGCCTAATATGCTGTTCTCTCGCCTGTAACGTCAAAGCAAACCCCTCTTTTCCATCAAGATCAATAGTGCGACCAATTATTCTACCTGGCATCTGACGCACTAGAGATTTTCTGCAGCACATATACCCCAAGTAAGGACCACCAGAACATACTGGAATTCCAAATGGTTGAGCTTCACCCACTGTAATATCTGCCCCATCCTCACCCCAATCACCCGGCGCTCTTAGAAGCGCTAGCGCGAGTGGGTTAACAACAGCAATGACCAGCATACCCTGGTCATGAGCCCAGTTAGTTAGAGCATCTATATGCTCTAAACCTCCAAAAAAATTTGGATAAGGAATCACCATACCAGCATAATCCTGACCTAGACGATAATCGAGTGAGGACCGATCTATCGTTCCTGTGCTACTCGAATATGGTATTAAATCAATCTCAATATTCTGGTTCGAGACAATGGTGCGGCAAGTAGACAAGTAACTTGGGTGCACAGTACCTGCACAAAGTAGGCGTCTAGATTTTGACTTCTTATTACCTCGCACGGCCATAAGTACTGCCTCCGCCAACGCCGTCGCACCGTCATAAACTGATGCATTTGCAACGTCCATCGCGGTAAGTCGCGATATCATTGTTTGAAATTCATAGATGAGTTGTAAGGTGCCTTGACTGGCTTCTGCTTGGTAAGGGGTGTACGCGGTGAGAAATTCACCTCTTGCAGCTAAATCCCAAACTGCACTTGGAATATGGTGGTCATAGGCTCCAGCGCCCAGGAAACAGGATGTCACAGTATCTTGTTCCGCTCTTTCCGACATGAGACGCAGCATCGACATTTCAGAAATACCTGAAGGAAGTATCTCGAGATCAGCATTGTTAAGGCTTTTAGGAATTTCGTCAAAGAGAGAATCAATACTATCAACACCTATGGTATCTAGCATTTGTTTTTCGTCTTCTGAGGTATGAGGAATAAATGGCATTTTCTAAACAAAAAACTTATGGCACCGCTCGATGCTTCTATTCTTCGCAAATCTCCCTATATTTTTCAACTGATAACAAAGATGAAAACTCTTCTGGATCTGAGGCCGTAATCTTAAAAAACCACCCTTTATCGTACGGAGAATCATTAACAATCTCGGGAGACTCTTCTAACTGCTCGTTGATTGCACAAATAACCCCGGAAACAGGCGAGTAGATATCTGAAGCTGCCTTCACCGACTCAACGACTCCAACTTCACTTTTTGCTTCAAGATCCAAACCAAGTTCAGGGAGCTCTACAAAAACCACATCGCCCAGGGCTTCTTGAGCGTGATCGCTTATACCCACAACTACTGTTCCATCTTCTTCAAGCTTAGCCCATTCGTGGGTTTCCAGGTAACATCGGTCCTCTGCGAATTTTGTCATTTCCTAATTCTCCTATGTATTATGTTACCAAGCTTTCCACATTGGCTTACCATTTCGCACGAAAGGTGGTCGAACTAAATCCACCGATTTTCTTTTACCCCGTATTTCAACGCTGAAACTACCGTGGGTCTTATTAATTCTAGCTAAAGCGATCGACTTTCCTAAAGTTGGAGAAAATGCACCACTCGTAATTTCACCGATCATCACGTCATCACAAAATACCGGATAATGNGGCCTTAGAATACCTTTGTCTTCCATCAGAAGACCGACTAACTTTCGAGAACCTTGATTTACTTTAAGAGCCTTGGAACCAATAAAGCTTCTTTTTTCCATTACAACAGAAGAAGCCATATTTGATTCAAAAGGTGTCACAGTCTCGTCCATATCATTTCCATAGAGGTTCATTCCTGCCTCAAGCCTCAGCGTGTCTCTCGCCCCGAGGCCTATCGGTTTAACTCCATGCGAGACCAGGTTTTTCCAAAGCTCTACTGCGGCTTCAGAAGGCAGCATAATCTCCAGACCCTTCTCTCCTGTATAACCTGTACGGGCGATAAACCACTTCCCACACCAAAGACCGTGAAAGTTCGTCAATTTCTCCATTGTACTCCGATAAGGAACGCCTACTACTTCGGCGAACTTAGCCAGGGAATCTGGGCCTTGAATCGCCAGGATCGAAAGATCTTCTCTCTCATTTAGAGTACAATCACGATCCCCTATATGTCGCAGCAGCCATGCAAGGTCCTTCTCCCGATTCGCACAATTAACCACTAATAAATAACTATCTTTAGCCAAAAAATAAACGATAAGATCGTCCAGTATGTGTCCTGAGAAATCTAGCATAGCGCTATATAACGCCTTCCCAGGAATACGAAGCCGAGTTATATCATTTGCCAATAATTTACATAATAAAGACTGACTTGCCTTTCCAAAGATTTCTATGACGGTCATATGGCTGACGTCAAACACGCCAACCCCTTTTCTCACCTGATGGTGTTCCTCTATTTGGGAATCATATCTTATCGGCATCTCCCAACCAGCGAAATTCCCCATTTTGGCACCGGCCTCTTGGTGCAATTCATAAAGCTGGGTTTTTTGGCCCATATATTCTCGTCCTGAAGCGCTCATGGATTTCCAAAAAAGGGCCCCTGTTGTTAAACCAATAAATTAGCATCATCTCAAAGTCGCTAATTTAGCGATAATTTTTTTAAATAATCCTGAGCGATCCACAAAGTTCATTCCTTCGTTACGTAGCCATTGAACCGTAGGATGACTCGAAGAAAAACCGCGAGCAAATATTTCCATCAAAGCTGCTGTCGAAAGATTATCTCTCCTTCGAGAAGATTGATATTGGTTTAAAACCTCTCGACATCCTAAAGAGGTACCCTTCAAGCAGGATTGCTTTATTAACTGACTTAGATCCTTTGCATCAGCAAAACCAATATTTGCTCCTTGACCCGCCAAAGGGTGAATTGTGTGCGCTGCGTCCCCAATGACAGCAAGATTCTCGTCAACATACCTTAAGCTGTGCTCTTGAAGAATTGGAAAAGCTAAACGAGGACCTACACCAACGATCTTACCCAGCACTCTCTCTGATAAATTCTCGAGAAAATAGGCTAGCGCCTGCTCGTCCATTGACATGATTTCATCATAGTTTTTCGTAGACAATACGATAGAACACAAATTTTTATCGGCGAGGGGAAGGAACGCCAATATCCCATTTGACGTAAACCATTGGCGAGCTGTCCTAACATGTGGAAGCTCCGTTTCAACAATAGCTACTATGCCCTTCTGATTATAAGTCCATTTACATGAATTAATATTAGCTAGTTTTCGAACTTTGGATTGATTTCCATCAGCACCGACCAATAACTTCGTTTGTAAAATACCGCTGTCCAATTTTATGGCATAACCATCTTCTAATTTCTCAAGTTCTTTTAGCTCCGTATTCCAATGAAACCTTANATTACTTTCCCTTTTGAGATTATTGATAAGCTCAGCACTTAACTGATCATTTTCAACGATATGGCCCAGCTCCCCTAAACCCAGTTCTTTCGCACAGAATGTCAATCTGCCAGTTCCTTCACCGTCTAAAACCTCCATCCGTTGATATGGCGCACTGGACAGACCTTCTCCGAAGGAGTTTAAAAAGTCCCAGGCGCTTATACTAAGAGCGCTTATCCTTGGGTTAGTATCCACTAATACCGAATTTTTTTGTCGCTTTGCAACTAACGAGTTTAATTTTGGGTTTGATCCCTGATCTATAACCGTAACCAACAAACCAGCAGACTCAAGTGATGCAGCAAACGCAACACCTATAACCCCACCTCCGATTACTAAAACATCCGTATGTTCCATCAAATACCCTCAGGAAAAATTATTTTAACGATCAGTTTGGAGTTATTCTCAATTGATAGTTCCTATCTTCAAAACATGACATTATGTAAAAAAGTTAGTGATATGCATACTTTCAACTCTGGGTTTGGGGACGTCTTTTCATTTTCTTTGTGTGGCCTCAAAAAAAATGAAAAATACGGAGGCTCTCACAAACTCTACTAACTGAAAAAAGTCTGATTCATTTTCTTCAGTTCCTTCCATTTCATCACGCACCGCTGCGATATTTCGCATATCAATCAAGATTTCACTAATCTCTTCATCGAGAGGCATAGAACCCAAACTACTAATAAAACCATTACAGAAATCTCTCAGGGCTCTCATTCTATGATTAATATTTTCCTCATCAGGGGGCATGAGAATGCGAAATTTATAATCTCCGTATTCATCGAGGTTCTCTAGCGTTGTGTTAAAAAGTAAATCTAGTTTTCTTACTAACTCATCGTCTAGCCTTCCAGCGTTTTCGGAATCAGCCGCCAGTAGTTCCCCATAAAGGTTTCTGCGATTAGAGGCTGTCGATTTCTTATTGCAGCACATATAGCCCGTAATAAAGCCATGGACTTCGGAAATGGTTAAGGNGATTCTGGTTTTAAACCAAAAATCGTCGAAGTCAGCATAATCAAAATCTCGCAACTCAGAATCCGTCAACATCTCAGGAGAATCTAGTTTAACCTGGAAGTACGGTCTCTGAAAAATAATAAACTCTTGTTTGACCTGTTATGAAGGCTCGCTTTATAGTTAGTGGTCCCATCAAGGGGTCACAAGTATCTATCGAGATGCAGAGGTGCTCGCTTTGGAAATTGAACACTTGGAACACAAGATCGATGAGCTCATTCAAGTTTGCGATGAGCTGAAAAAAAAATATGCAAAGCTCCAATCAGATAAAGAAATATTGCTCGCCGAGCGCGCTCAGCTGATGGAGAAGAATAAGTCGGCACAAACCAAGGTTGAAGCTATGATTATGCGCTTAAAAGCTTTAGGGCAGGAATGAAAGTATGGTGGATGCGAAAACCATTAAGGTCAAAATACTGGAGAAAGAATATCAAGTGAGTTGTGAACCGGAGGAGGTAGACGAACTTAGACAATCAGCACACTATGTCCATGACAAGATGAAAGAAATCAAGACAAATTCCTCTGTGGTTGGCTTAGAGCGGCTCGCGGTTATGGTCTCTCTCAATATTGCAAATGACCTTCTCAGAGAAAAGGACAAAGTTTTAGGCGTAAAATCGGCTCAGGATAACAGTGTTATGGTACTTGCTGGGAAGGTGGAAAAAGCGTTATTACGAATTAAGGATAAAGAAAATTGATTCGATACCTGCTCAAATTAAGATATATAATTTAGGGTATGTTCCCTGGGTTGTTCGCCAGTCGATATGTCCTCGACCCTTTAAGCGAAAACCAGGAGGTCTTCTTTCTCTGTCGTGTGCATGTCCGAACTTCGGAAAGCCTAAGGCAAGTTGGAGACCACCGCCTTGAACCGCTGGGTTCAAGGGCCTATCCGAACAGCGGCAACTTGGGGAATTATTATCCAGATTAATAAGAACTGCCTCCGAAAAAGCCTGCGAAAACACAGACAGGCCCTTAGCTTACGCACACAGAAAGAAACGAGCAAAAAAATAACTAGGCTGATTTCAAATAGGCTATTCTTTCAACGAGCTTCTAATCTTGCTTTCTATCTGCCCTTTGATGGAGAAGTTAATCCTATGGGGTTATGCTCATTGGCAAACAATCTCGGCAAAAAGTGTTTTCTGCCCCAAATAACTGACAAAACGCTAATATTTAAATATTTCATTCCAGACAGAACTGAATTACAAAAAAATGGCTTCAATATTTTTGAACCTGTTTCGACCGAAAGTATTCCCGTGGAAACTCTTGATGTGGTTTTCATGCCCCTCGTAGCTTTTGATAAACATGGAAACAGAATTGGCATGGGTAAAGGGTACTATGATCAAACGTTTTCAGAGAAATCTAAATGGAGAAAGAAGCCACTTTTAATCGGCATAGCGCACAGTTTCCAAGAAGCCAACCTCCAACCTCACCCAAAAGATGTTCCAATGGATGGGGTTGTCACAGAATTAGGTTTCATTTGTTGTAGAAAAAACGACCACATAACATATTAATCGGCTCTGGAGACTAATCTGCTATGATCAGAAAGATTATCCGTATGGGGCATCCCAATCTACGAAAGATTGCCCAACCGTATCCACAAGATCAAATTGGTAGCGGAGAATTTCGTGACCTGATAGAAGATCTGAGGGAGACATTGATGGAATCTGGCGGGATAGGCCTGGCTGCACCCCAAATCAATGTTCCTTATCGCCTTGTAGTAATAGATACTAAAACTTCTAAATCTCGGTATGGGGATCTCCCTACTATTCCAGTTACGACCTATATAAATCCAGTAGTAACCGTTCTAGATGATAATCTCGCGGGTGTGTGGGAAGGATGTCTTTCGATTCCCAAAATCAGAGGTTTTGTTGAGAGACCGCAGAATATACGTGTTGACTGGATAGATGAAACCGGTCTGCGAAAAACTTTAAAAGCCCAAGGTCTGCTTGCGACCGTTTTTCAGCATGAGTTCGATCACCTAAACGGTGTACTTTTCATCGATCGAGTCCAGGATAAGAGTAAGATATCATTCGATGATGAGTTTGATCTTTACCACCAGCCCACTGAGCAGAAATGAACCAAGACCGATTAAAATCTTCGGTCGCTGAGGCAGCGATTAATTATATAGAAAGCGATTTGCACTCCGANAGTATCTTAGGCGTGGGTACCGGTTCAACAGCAAATTTTTTTATCGATTATCTAGCTGGAATAAAACATAAATTTAGGGCCGCCGTAGCGAGTTCTAAAGAAACGCAAATTCGCCTTCAGGAGAGAGGTATAGAGGTTTTAGACTTAAATTTTGCTGATGAAGTAACTGTATATGTCGATGGCGCCGATGAGACAAACGAGGCTCTAGAATTAATCAAAGGTGGTGGAGGCGCATTGACAAGGGAAAAAATAATTGCTTCTGCAGCGCGAACTTTTGTTTGTATAGTAGATTCAAGTAAGTGCGTAGAAACGCTGGGTAAATTTTCACTACCCGTTGAAGTTATACCCATGGCTCGTTCTTTGGTCGCACGTAAGCTGTTTGATTTGGGGGGCAATCCGGTTTACCGGGAAAATTTTTTAACAGACAATGGGAATGCTATACTTGACGTACATGACCTGACTGTTTCCAATGCAAAATCTTTAGAAGAAACTATCAATTCTATCGTCGGTACGGTTACGAATGGTTTGTTTGCTCTTCGTCCGGCTGATGTCTTATTAGTAGGCACTTCAAACGAAGTCTTGGAAAAGAAGTTATCAGATTAACTTCCCTGGATTCATGACGTTATTGGGATCAAATACTTCCTTCAAAGCCTTCATCGCTAATATTTCTGAGTCACAACGCGTGTATTGTAATTGATTCTTTTTAAGCAATCCCACCCCATGCTCAGCAGATATGCTTCCCTGAAACGAGGAGACAACGCCAAGTATGCTTTCGCTTACTTTCTCACAACGTTTTTTAAAGCGATCTAATTCCCAACTTTTTGGTTTCAAAATATTTAAGTGGAGATTCCCGTCCCCAATATGACCAAACCAAACAATCTCAAAATCAGGATATTTACTTAAGACCTGATTTTGCACTGCTGCGAGGAAATGTGGGACCTTTGAGACACGAACAGANATATCATTTTTATAGGGAGTAAATGGTGTGATTGCTTCTGAGATATTTTCGCGGTATCGCCAAAAATCATTATTTTGTTGTCCACTTTGACTTACTAGGCCATCGGTTACCCAACCTGCATCACAACAATCGGTGAAGACGTCCGAAATGGCATCTCCATCTTCTACACACTCTACCAATACGTAATAGTCTGAAGGCTTTGGGAATGGAGCTACAAGGCCAGTGTGATCCATCACATGCTTCAAAGCCAGCTCAGAGAAAAACTCGAAAGCGGTTATACTCGCCCTTCTGCGAAAAGCACTCAAAACTTCAATAACATCAGTCATTTTTGGAACTGCTAAGAGCACAACTGATAGGTTCCCCGGATCTGTCGTGAGTTGCACAGTCACCTCAGTTACGAAACCCAATGTTCCCTCAGACCCAATATACAAATGTCGAAGATCATAGCCAGTGGCATTCTTGATTAAACCCTTATTGAGTTCCAGTACATCGCCTCGCCCCGTTACAACCTTCAAACCACTAACCCAGTCACGGGTAAGACCATACCTTAGTACTTTGATACCACCAGCATTAGTAGCAATATTACCTCCGATTTGACTGGAACCGGAGGAAGCAAAATCTACCGGGTAGTAGAGCCCTTTGGTTTTTGCATATTCTTGAAGGGTTTTAGTAACAACCCCTGCTTCTAGACGAATACTAAAGTCAATAGGGTCAAATTCAAGAATCTTATTCATTTTGTCAAAAGATACTACCAACTCCTTATTGTTTGCTACCGCTCCCCCACTGAGACCAGTCCTGCCTCCCGAAGGTACTAGCCCAAAATTATGCTGATTCGCCAACCTAACCAGATCGCTAACTTCCTGTGTTGTTCTTGGGAATACAACAGCCGAAGGATCGGGTTCATGAAAACGTGTCCAGTCTAATCCATGGCTTTGGCGTGTAGTATTATCGGTGTAAACCGAACCGGTAATATTACCTATTTGCTCGAGCACATGTTCAGATATCATCGTCAAGCCTCCTGAACAACTAAACGTTTCGCTAACGCTTCGACAGAAGGTAACGTTTTACCTTCCAAATATTCCAAAAATGCACCACCACCTGTCGAAGAATAGGAAATATCAGACTTCAGACCATACTTTTCAATTGCTGCGAGAGTATCTCCGCCACCCGCCACAGAAAATGCTCTTGAGGATGCTACGGCTTGTGAAATTTGTTTAGTCCCTTCCTCAAACGAGGCAATTTCAAACACGCCAATAGGTCCGTTCCATAAAATAGTGCCTGCAATAGATATAGACTTTTTTAGGCGTGAAACACTCTCCGGACCAAAATCAACTATCATTTCATCGGATCGGATGTTTCTCACATCACAAACTCTGATCTTTGCACCTGATTTCATTTCCGAAGTAACCACGACATCAGTTGGTAAAGGAACATCGATTTTTTTATAAACATTGGCCGCAAAATCCAATAAATCTTTTTCATAAAGAGAACTGCCTATATCCATTCCAATTGCGGCTAAAAATGTGTTCGCAATACCACCGCCAACTATTAATTGGTCTACCCGGGTAATAAGCGACTCCAACACAGCGAGCTTAGTTGAAACTTTACTACCCCCCACAATCGCCAAAGTTGGTTTGATTGGCGAATGTAATACTTTTTTCAATGTGTCAAGCTCGGACCTTAATAATGGTCCTGCGCATGAAAGGGGAGCATAGTTGATTACTCCAGTTGTCGAGGAGTGTGCTCTATGGGCACAACCAAATGCGTCCATTACATAAATATCACACAATGCAGCAAGACGTTTAGATAACGCTTTATCGTTTGTGCTTTCACCAAAGTTTATACGAACATTTTCTAAAACTGCTACATCGGCGTTACCTCGAACAAATCCATCCAAATAATCCGTCACTAACTCAAAACTTAGCCCCGAGAGGACTTCTAGACGTTCCACTACCGGCCTCAGACTAAATTTTGGTTGATCACGAATAGAAATATTTTCACGTGGCCGACCCAAATGTGACATGACCATCACATCAGCCCCATTATCTAAAGCATGTCTAATTGTTGGTAGCGCTGCTGATAAACGGGCATCGCTGATAACCTTACCATCCTCCATCGGCACATTGAGGTCCTCTCGAATTAGAACACGCTTATCCTTTAGATCGAGGTCGAAAAAATCTATATCTGTCATTAGACTAAATCATCTCTTTGATAACACTGACCAAGGTTGCTGAGGTAAACCCAAAGTGCTCGAAAACTTTTTTTCCAGGACCCGAGGCACCAAAGTTTTTTAAACCAATCACATCGCCCTCCAATCCGACCCACTTTCTCCAATAATCTGGATGGGCTGCCTCTACAGCCAGACGGCAGCGTATGGAGGGAGGTAGTATGGAATCACGATAGGCTTCTGCCTGTTTTTCAAAGACCTCAGCTGATGGCATCGAGACTACCCTAATGGCTACTCCATCCCGCGACAGTTCTTCATAAGCATTGACTGCGATCTCGACTTCAGAGCCTGTAGCAATAACAATAGCTACAGGCTCTGACGAATCTCGTAGGATATAGGCTCCTCGTCTGATCTTTTCAATTTGGGCCTCATTCCTTGGTTGGGCGCGCAAACTCTGGCGAGAAAACACTAGGGCAGTTGGTCCTACCCTTCTTTCAATTGCTGCTTTCCAGGCTACTACAGTTTCTGCAGTGTCGCAGGGTCTCCAAGTCTCTAGATTCGGTGTCGAACGAAGATTAGCTAACTGCTCTACAGGTTGGTGCGTGGGACCATCTTCGCCCTGACCAATCGAATCGTGGGTATAAACTAAAATATTTTGTATGCCCATTAAAGCTGACATGCGGACCGCATTGCGCCCATAATCCATGAAGGTTAAGAACGTTCCCGAGAAGGGGATCAAGCCGCCATGCAGAGCTAACCCACTAGCGATTGCCGTCATACCAAACTCTCGCACACCATAATAGATATAATTACCTCCAGGATTAGTGTCAGACACTGGTAAAGCATTTTCCCAGCTGGTCAAATTTGAACCAGTCAGATCCGCAGACCCTCCTAAAAGTTCTGGCAAAATCGAGGCTAAAACAGAAATCACATCACTACTGGCACTCCTAGATGCCTTACTTTCGCTTTTTTCACTTACATCCTTTAGAAGCGCATCCATAGTTACCTCCCAACCATCCGGAAGGGATCCTGACATTATTCGAGTATACTCTTCAGCCAGATCAGGAAAGCTCGAAGAGTAGCTTGCAAATTTTTCTTTCCATACAGCCTCAAATTTTTGACCCTTTTTTCGAGCGTCCCAGGCTTGCATATATTCTTCAGGGATTTCAAACGGCGAAAAGTGCCAGTCGAGAGATTTTCTTACACGCAATACCTCTTCATCTCCAAGTGGGGCACCATGTGCAGAGGCAGTGCCAGATTTTTTTGGGGATCCAAAACCTATTATGGTTTTACAACAAATTAAAGTCGGGAGATTCGATTCTTTGGCCTCCTTTAATGCCTTGTTAATTTGTTCCCAATTATGCCCGTCGACATTCGCGATAACATGCCAGCCATAAGCTTCAAAGCGCTGTGGAGTATTATCAATAAACCATCCCTCCACATTCCCATCAATAGAAATCCCATTATCATCATAAACACAAATCAGCTTGCTAAGCTTGTGAACACCGGCAAGGGCNGCGGCTTCATGAGAAACACCTTCCATCAAACAGCCATCGCCAACAAAAGCATAGGTGTAATGATCAACGATCNCATAGTTATCTCGATTAAACCTTGATGCAAGAATCTTCTCTGCCAAGGCCAAACCTACTGCATTGGCAAGTCCTTGACCCAATGGTCCAGTGGTCGTCTCAACACCTGGAGTTTCGCTGTACTCAGGGTGTCCCGGGGTTTTTGATCCCAGCTGCCTGAAATTTTTTATATCCTCAATAGAAACCTCGTAGCCAGAAAGATGCAGAAGCGAATAAAGCAACATTGAACCATGTCCATTTGAAAGAACAAATCTGTCGCGATCATGCCAATCTGGATTAGCTGGATTATGCTTGAGAAAGTCTCCCCACAGCACTTCTGCAATATCTGCCATACCCATCGGCGCGCCCGGATGTCCAGAGTTTGCTTGCTGAACGGCATCCATACTTAGCGCCCTGATAGCATTCGCTTTTGCTTGCCTTGAAACCATTAGCCGAACATTCCTTACTCATAAGCATGATATTCTCTCTTAGCACACTAGAATCATCAACGAACTTTTATGCCTCTGAATGTAATTGTTTAACGACTTGAAGGATTATCAGCGCGTTTTCTGGGCTTCTAATAGCTGGAATAGTAGAATCAGGTGAAGATAGTTAAGGTTACGAAACATGACAGTAATTAAAACGTTTACCTCTGAATCAGTTTCTGAAGGGCATCCAGATAAAGTTGCTGATCAAATCTCTGACGCCATACTTGATGCTGTCATCTCAAAAGATGAAAAAGCAAGGGTCGCATGTGAAACGCTAATAAAAACGGGCATGGTAGTACTCGCTGGCGAAATAAGTACAACTGTAGATNTTGATTTTGAGAAAATTTGCAGAAAAGTCCTGATTGATATCGGTTATAACAGCGAAAACATTGGTTTTGATGGTGCTACCTGCACGGTGATAAACGCACTAGGGAAACAGTCCCCAGATATCGCTATTGGAGTAGACGAGACAGCAGAGCATGAGCAAGGTGCAGGAGATCAAGGATTGATGTTCGGATATGCGTGCGATGAAACAGATGTCTTAATGCCTGCACCAATTACCTATGCTCACAGATTGGTAAAAAGACAGTCAGAGGTTCGTAATGAAGGCCATCTAACTTTCCTGCGGCCCGATGCTAAGAGTCAAATCTCATTCCAATACGACAAACAAGGCGTACCCCAGGCTATAGATGCGGTGGTCGTATCTACTCAACATGATCCAGATGTCAGTCTCAAGGAACTTCGAGCAGAGGTAATGGAACAAATAATACGGCCAGTTCTACCCTCAAATTGGTTACATCAAGATACAAAGTTCTTTATTAACCCAACTGGAAACTTCGTGATTGGTGGTCCGGTTGGTGATTGTGGGCTTACCGGAAGAAAAATTATTGTGGACACCTATGGAGGTATGGCGCGTCATGGAGGCGGCGCTTTTTCGGGCAAAGATCCTTCAAAGGTAGATCGTAGCGCAGCTTATGCGGGCCGATACGTCGCAAAAAATATCGTAGCCGCTGGATTAGCCAGTAAATGTGAAATTCAAATCTCCTATGCTATCGGTATAGCAGAGCCTACATCGATTAATATTGAGACATTTGGCACGGGAAAATTACCCGAGGCAAAAATAGAAAAGCTAGTCCGGGAAAATTTTGACCTTAGGCCAAAGGGCCTTATAGAAATGTTAGATCTAAAAAGGCCGATCTATCAAAAGACAGCAGCATATGGGCACTTTGGTCGAGAAGAAGCAATGTTTAGCTGGGAGAAGACCGACAAGGTGGATGATCTTCAGGCCGCGTTATGAAACAGCACCTAAGCTTTGAATTCTCGGCTCCGAGAAATCCAGAGGAAACGGCGAGACTACTCAAAGTTCACAACAAATTGAAAGTCTTTTCACCGGATTTTTTTTCCGTAACCTACGGGGCAGGCGGCTCTACAAAGGAAGGGACGAAACACGCTGTATTAGATATCCAAAGACTAGGTAGTCGCGTTGCACCTCATCTCTCGTTTGGAGGAGACAAACCTGAGAAAATTGACGAACTTCTGCGGGAATACCAAAAAGCAGGGGTAAAAAGAGTAGTGGCACTTCGAGGGGACATGCCTTCAGGCCAAATTACTAAAATGACCTTTGCAAGAGAACTAATTGAATTTATTCGAAAATCAACTGGGAGTTACTTCCATATAGACATTGCTGCATACCCAGAAACCCACCCGGACTCGGCTAGTGTAGAAAGTGATATAAAGTTTTTCAAAAATAAAGTTGATGCTGGGGCTAACAGCGCAATCACACAATACTTTTATAATGCGGACGCCTATTTTCGATATATGGATAATTGCGCCTCCTGCAACATCAATATTCCTATAGTCCCAGGAATAATGCCAATTACTAACTATAAGGGAATTGTTCGTTTTTCAAAAAACTGTGGGGCAGAAATTCCTCGCTGGATGCTGAAACAGCTAGAGAGTTACCAAGATCAACCAAATAGTCTCAAAGCTTTTGGTCTTGAAGTAGTTACAGAACTGTGTGAAAAGCTATTGGATGGTGGAGCGCCAGGACTTCATTTTTATACTCTAAATCAAGCCCTACCAAGTGCTAGCATCTTACGCAACCTAAATTCCTGATGATTGCACGCCGTTTTTATTTAGATCAGGCGCTTGAAGTCGATAAGGAATTCGTGCTGCCAGTACCAGTATCACATCATGCTATCCGTGTCTTAAGAATGAACACTGGCCAAAGAATGACTCTATTTAATGGAGATGGTTTCGAGTACGAAAGTAAAATTGTAAAGTCTGATCGCTCGGGTGCTACAGTTTTTATTGAATCAAAAAACGACGTAGACAGAGAATCGAAGCTGATCTCTAGATTGGGCCTCGGGATGCTTAAACGTAAAGCGATGGAATCAGCACTTAGTCGAGCTACAGAACTTGGTGTGACGGAAATTACTCCATTGCGTACCAGTCGTTCTAACGTCAACCGGTACCACGAAAACCACTGGAAACAGGTCATTCATTCGAGCTGCGAGCAATGTGGCCGGAACCAGATACCTAGATTGCAAAAAATAAGTAGTGTACAAGCATGGTTAGCAACCACTGAAACCCCAATGAGGCTTGTTGCTCATCCAGGGTCTAAAGGCAAACTTAAAGAGTTAACTCCTGAACCAGCGGCAGTATCAATACTGGTTGGACCAGAGGGAGGTTTGGAAAGTAAGGAAATTAAACTTGCTTTAGATTACGGTTTTTTGAGTATCGACTTAGGTAGGAGGGTACTCAGAGCAGAAACAGTTCCCGCAGCGCTAATCTCTATAATTCAATATTGCTGGGGAGACATTAGCTAATTTTAAAAAAGGCTTAAACTCAATACGTAGAATCGATATTGAAAATAATGGCGCGTATGATCCGCCTAATTTCTTACGGTGACTTTTGAAAGGGAGATAGTTCTTGAAAACTAAGGTTGGAGTTGTGATGGACCCTCTGGAATCTGTCAAACCAAAAAAGGATAGTACCTTAGCCATTATGCAGGCAGCCCAAAAAAAGGGTTGGGACCTGTTTGAAATACAACAAAACGGGATTTTCTTTACAAAAAATCAAGTCTTTGGTAATTGCCGTAAAGTGAGTCTACATTTTGATCAGGCTACCCACTTCAGCGTTCTAAGTTCAAAGACGATACCGCTTGAAGAAATGGATATCGTACTGTTTCGTAAGGACCCCCCTTTCAATATGGAATATATATATACAACCTATCTTTTAGACGTATTAGAAAAAAGGGGAGTTCCTGTACTTAACAAGCCATCTAGTATTAGGAATTGTAACGAGAAATTATTTGCCCTCGAATTCTCAGATTGCTGTCCTGAGTACCTTGTAAGTAACGACCAAGAAGTATTACGAGATTTCTATGATGAATACCAAGATGTAGTTTTTAAACCATTGGACGGAATGGGTGGCTCCTCGATATTTCGGGTCTCACCGAATGACAAGAATCTTGGCGTGATAATAGAAACATTAACTCAGCATGGTAAGTGTCAGACTATGGCACAAAAATATTTACCCGAAATCCAGCAGGGAGACAAGCGGATACTAATCATTAACGGGGAACCAATACCTTATGCTCTAGCGCGTATACCTGCTAAAAATGAAAATCGAGGCAACCTGGCGGCAGGCGGATCTGGTGTTGGAAAAACCTTAACAAAGCGTGACCAGTTCATATGTGATTCGGTAAGAGAGGCCCTAGTATCGAGAGGTCTTTACTTTGTAGGAATCGACGTTATTGGAGACTACCTTACAGAAATTAATGTAACCTGCCCAACGTGTATAAGAGAATTAGATCAAGCGTTTGGCCTAGATATTGGGGGTAAATATATCGAGTTTATCGCCCGAGAAATACTGGGTAATGACTGACAATCAGGTACAGAATACCGGGGATACTTCCTCACTAGACAGGCTTATCTTTACTAGCTTTTTAGCAGTGACAGTCCACGCAATGATAATTCTTGGAGTAACTTTTACATCGGAGAATCGTGCCTCATCAACACATACCATGGAGATAACGTTAGCCCAACATCGAAGCCTAGTTCACCCCGAGGAAACAGATTTTCTAGCGCAATTTAACCAGTTAGGAAGCGGAACACTGGAAGAAAAAAAGTTGCTTAGATCTCCAGAGCAATCCCGCTTCTTTGATACTGAGATTAGAGATATTAGGGAGGTTACGACTAAAACGAAAACTATACAAAACCTTCAGCCGGAGTTAGCTACGGTAATCGATACACAAAATAACTATAGGCTGAAAACAATAAGGAATGAGACTAAATCGGAGTCGAAGGAACAGGTTCAGTTATCTCAAATAGAATCATCACGCCGGAGGAGCCACGAAATTGCGAGTTTGGAAGCACGACTCGAAAAACAGAGAGCGATTCATGCCAAGCGTCCTAGAATCAAAAGACTAACTAGCTTATCAGCTGCATACAGTATTGACGCCAGCTATCTAGATTCCTGGCGGCGAGATATTGAAAGAATTGGAAATATTAATTACCCGGAAAAAGCTCGACAGGAGAAGCTATACGGTTCACTAAGACTCTTAGTAGCAATACTTCCAGACGGAGAGTTAAAGGAAGTCAGAATGCTCGAATCATCGGGGCAAACTGTTTTAGACGATGCGGCACTAAATATAGTGACGTTAGCAGCACCATTCGCGCCATTCCCAGAAGAATTAAGAGAGACAACCGATGTTTTAGAAATCATACGAACGTGGCGCTTTCAGCAAAATAGAATCCAAAGCTTCTGAAATGACTAAACGTTTTTTAAAAAGTAATTTTTTAATCGCTCTGTCAAGTTTAGAGGGGGGTTACTTTGAAGATACTATAACCCTTTTGATAGAGCACTCCGCTTCGGGGGCCTTCGGTGTGATTGTTAATAAACCAGCTGCAACCGATCTTTCAGATCTGTCCGCTGCAAACTTCGACCTGCCTAAATTAGCACTACCAGTCTTACTAGGCGGACCGGTTGAGCAGGACCATCTATATTTTTTGCATAGTACAGAAAGGCATTACCCGCAAACGATATCAATAAATAGTGAAATATCATTGAGTACGTCTAGAGAACTCCTCCAAGATTTATCGAAACCTTGTACACCAGAATATGTTTTACCTTTCTTAGGTTACGCAGGTTGGAGGGCAGGGCAGCTCGAATTTGAAATTAAGCAGGGAGCTTGGCTAATCGCACCTTTCGAAAAGAATATTGTATTCTCTACTCCATACTCTGAAAGGACAACCGCAGCCGCTAAACAAATGGGTATAGACCTGAACCTATTGATAAACGATCTAAACGAACATTAATTAGTATGAAAACTAACCTCATTATGGGTTTCGACTTCGGAACCAAGAAAATAGGAGTAGCTATCGGACAGATGGTCACAGCGACAGCAACGCCACTATCTATTATTCGAGTTGAAAAGGGGGTTCCCAACTGGTGTATGTTAGAAAAACTTATTAGCCAATGGAAACCAGAACGCTTGGTGGTAGGACTACCCTTAAATATGGATGATTCCCACAGTAACATGTCTAGACGCGCACTTAAGTTTTCATCTGAACTAGAAAATAGATTTGGAATTGCCGTTAGCAATGTAGATGAGCGTTTAAGTACTTTCGAAGCCAGACAGCTTTATAAGAACGGGAGGACGGAGAGTAGTCAAGAAGAATTAGACGATAAAGTAGCTGCCTTGATTTTGGAATCATGGCTTCGTGATAGAATCTGAAACGTAATCAAACTGATTTTTAGGGTGTGTAATTGGAACAGGATATCTAATAATGAAGACATTAAACAGCAGGTAATAATGTTGAATTTGGTCAGTGATAATCTTTTACGTGTTAAAGAGCGAATAAAAACTGCTTGCTTGAAACATGGTCGTAATGCTGGTGACGTTAAATTAGTAGCGGTGAGTAAAACGAAGCCTATTGAAATGTTATATATGGCTATGGAGAAAGGTCAAAGCGAGTTCGGAGAAAATTACGTTCAAGATGCCTTGGCAAAGATAAACGTTCTTCCTCAAGCAACCTGGCACTTCATCGGAAATATCCAGTCAAACAAAACTCAACTAATAGCCAATAATTTTAACTGGGTGCATTCATTGGCAAGCGTTAAGGTTGCGAGGAGACTGAATAAGCAAAGAGGGACAAAAGAACCACTTAATGTTTTACTACAAGTAAATGTAAGTAAGGACCCAGCTAAAACTGGTATTCGGGCAGATACTGCAAACCAAATTCTGGAAGAAATTCAAGGTTTGGAGAACTTGAAACTGCGTGGTTTAATGACAATAACTGAAAATACTGAAGACCAAAGCAAACAACATCAGCACTTTGCGCGACTGTCACAAATCCTTGAGGAACTAAATAGTCAGTACTCACTTCCTGATTTTAATCAACTCTCAATGGGAATGACCCGGGACCTGGAGGCAGCAATTGCGGAGGGCTCCACAATTGTTCGCATCGGTACAGATATCTTCGGAGCAAGGGAGACACGAGCAAGATGAAAATTACATTTTTGGGTGCGGGTAACATCGCACGAGCAATTATTAGGGGATTAATAGCCAACGGAACTCCCGCTGGGGATATAACTGCAGCAGATCCAATGCAAAGCGCTCGAGATGAAGCTGAGAAACTAGGAATTAATGTGGCAATGGATAACCGAAGGGCAATCCGACATGCAGATGTAGTCATGATTGCAGTCAAACCAAACCTTGTCCAAAAAATAGCAAAAGAAATAGCCAGTAGTATTGGTCAGAAGTTATTGATTTCGGTAGCGGCAGGTATCACCAGCCGATTATTGAGAGACTCACTGGGGTCGGAAGCACATATTATCCGCTGCATGCCCAATACTCCTGCACAAATACAAAGTGGGATAACAGGACTATTTGCAACCACTGTCATTTCAAAAACAGAGAAGGGGATTGCTGAGAACATACTAGGTGCCGTGGGGAAATATATCTGGGTAAATGACGAAGCAGACCTGCATGCGGTTACCGCCGTATCAGGGAGTGGGCCAGCCTATTTCTTTTATATCATCGAAGCTTTGCAAAAAGCAGCGAATCAATTGGGGCTAGACGAAAACTTAGCAAGAATGTTAGTAATTGAAACTGCAATCGGAGCAGCGAAGATGACACTTACTGAGACCACAAAAACAGCGGAACAACTAAGACGAGAGGTTACATCCCCAGGGGGCACAACCGCGGCGGCACTTAGCATACTGGAGCAAGGTGATCTAGCAGGGCTTATTTCACGGGCAGTAGAAAGTGCAAATGCAAGATCGATAGAACTTGCTAGAGACATAACTTAATCAGTAAGCTATCAAAAATTCGTTTAAAGTTCTCGTGACTCAGCTATGACCAGTAATTTTTCAGATGCAGCCGCTTTTTTAATAGATACCTTTCTTGGGCTCTATTTAGTTATAGTGGTACTTCGATTTCTTATTCAGGCTTCCAGGGCGGATTACTATAATCCTATTTGTCAAGGGATCGTTAAAGTTACCGACCCAGCATGTAAGCCATTGCGAAGAATCTTGCCAACTATTAAAGGTCTAGATTTTTCGCCACTTCTGCTAGCGATTATAGTGCAAGTAATTGCGGTATTGGTCATTACCTCAATTACAGATTATCCAAGATATTTTTTTCACCCGATAATATTAGCTTGGGCAGTGCTCGGTATCGCTGCAGTAGTTATCGATATATATTTTATTGCCCTTCTTATTAGCGTAGGAGCAAGCTGGATTGCGCCTTACTCTAATCACCCGGCTCTTGCTTTGGTAAGCCAAATAACAGAACCCATTTGTGCACCCGCCAGGAAGTTACTGCCACCTATAGGAGGTATAGATTTTTCCATAATATTAGTTTTTGTGGCAATCAATCTAATAGACTCGTACTTCCTAATACGACCAATGGCAGAGATTTTAGGTGTGATACCAGCTCTAGTTCTTTGGGCCTGACTTTTTGCAGAAAACATTTTTCCTATGGCTCCTCTTGATATTCTCTGGAGACGTCGTCTCGCAACAAACAGAAAATTGGAAAGACTATGAAATTCACTTCGCAGTCATACCAAGCGTTTTTGTTTCGAAAGAGGTTGCAAAGGCTCACGGTATTATTCGCGCCAGGGGTCGAATGATAACGAACATTGCAATAACGAAACGTGGTACTCCAATACGCGCTCGAGTAAAAGGCACGGCCTCGAATCTTCTGAAACAACACATAACTTTGCAATTTTTGGAAATAATCGAGAATCAAACAGTATATTATATTGCCAATAATATCTTAGATGAAAAAGACAACATCAACTACAAAATTACCATTAAACCTGAGGATGAAAGCGAACCATACGAATTACTATTCACAAGGCAATACTACTAATGCGTTTAGTAATCGGGACTAATAACAGTAATAAGTTCAAAGAAATTAAACACCTAATGCCAAAAAAGTTTGAACTTGTTAGTCAGGCTGAACTTAATATCCCTAGTCCTGTGGAATCCGGGTTAACCTTTGTAGAAAACGCGATAATCAAGGCTCGCCATGCTAGTTACAAAAGCGGNCTGCCCTCTATTGCTGATGACTCTGGTCTGATAGTAGATGCCCTAGAAGGGAAACCAGGGGTTTTTTCAGCTCGATTCGGGGGTCCTAACGCAACAGATAATCAGAATTGCGAAAAACTCCTCAAGGAGATGAAAGAGAAAAAAGATCGGACTGCCTGTTTTCATTGCGTTGTAGTTCTTGTGAGGAATGCTGTTGATCCAACCCCCCATATCGCTCAAGGCATGCTGAAGGGTGAGCTATTGCAAAGGCCGTTAGGTGAAGAGGGCTTTGGTTATGATCCTATTTTTTTTCTTCCAGCATATAAAAAGACAATCGCTGAGTTACATCCGCTGGAGAAAAACAAAATTAGCCACCGAGCCAAAGCAATACGTCAGCTGATTAGGATGATCCAGTGAACCCAATAGGGCTCTACATTCATTTCCCTTGGTGCATAAAAAAATGTCCTTACTGCGACTTCAACTCTCATTCCAGCAACGGGAAAATTCCAGAGGAGGAATACATTTCGTGCCTATCAAATGATCTTTATGACGAGGTCTCAAATTTTGATGGCACAGTAAACTCTATTTTTCTGGGTGGTGGAACCCCAAGTTTATTTTCATCACAGAGTATTGGGAAAATCCTGTCTAGTGCAAAAAACTTGTTAGTACTTAGCAACGATGTAGAAATAACTATGGAGGCCAATCCCGGGGCTTTAGATTTGGGGAATATACGGGGTATCCGCGAACACGGGGTAAATCGACTAAGCCTAGGTATCCAATCGTTTAAGGATCAAAATCTTACTTTACTGGGGCGAGCACACAATAGAAATGATATTGATTCCGCGATAAGCGGGATAAAAACTGCGGGGTTTAGCAATATAAATTTTGATCTAATGCATGGTCTTCCTGAACAGGACTGGAAATCAGCAAAAAGCGACCTCGAAGAGGCCATAAGCCACGAACCAACGCATATTTCCTGGTACCAGTTAACAATTGAACCCAATACATTATTTAGTCAAAACCCTCCTTCACTGCCATCGGAGGAGATACTTATTGAGATATATGAACGAGGAATTGAGTTATTAACCAAGGCCGGTTTTTTTCGCTACGAAATTTCTGCATTTAGCAGACAAGGTAAGGAAAGTCAGCACAATCTGAATTACTGGCAATTTGGTGACTATATCGGTATCGGGGCGGGTGCACATGGCAAGTATACTTGTGAAGGAAACATCTATCGCACGACTAAAACTAGATCCCCTAAAGACTATTTAGTCTCTCCGAATAAAAAGACTAAGAAGTTATCAGATGAAGATAGACCAATTGAATATTTAATGAATAGCCTTCGACTAGTGTCAGGATCAAAATTAGAGGATTTCGAAGAAAGAACTGGTATCTCTAGAGAGGTCATAAATTCCTTTCTTGAAGAGGCATATGAGCATGGTTTCATAGATAGTAAAGATAGACTTGTGCCGACACCACTTGGACTTAGGTTCGTAGATGAAGTCCTTTTTTTACTCCCCTAAATCGCAAAATTGATATGCAATATCAAAAATCTGATGACCATTTTGGATCCCTCTTTTCTCATATTTCGTCTCTGCACGCACGGGAGACTCAACTAATGAGAAACGAGAATCTTTAAAAAAAGTATCTTTAATCTGATGAGCGTAATCCTCCCAATCGGTTGCTATATGGATCAGGCCATACTGTTCTAGAACTCGGGCCACCAAATCTAAAAATCCAGTATTAATAAGTCTACGTTTCTTATGCTTCTTTTTTGGCCAGGGATCAGGGAAAAATAATTGGAGCCGATTAACGCTTTTTTTCGGGAGATGCTTTTCGAGCACAGTCAGAGCGTCAATCTTCATCAAACGAAGATTTTTAATCTCACTAATAGATATTCCACGCAGCAAATTTCCAATACCCGGGCTATGCATTTCTAAGCCCAGGAAATTTCTTCCAGCCTCAGCCTTCGCCATTTCGAGTAGGGAATCCCCCATACCAAAACCGACCTCGACTGTCAGAGGGGCAACTCTCGAAAAGCACTCCTCAGGATTGAATTCACCCACTGGCTCAACGCCGAAAAGTTTCCAGTACCTAGAAAAAGATGTCCTCTGTGCGTTCGTCATACGACCCTGACGCAAAACATAGCTTCGGATTTGTCGGGTTTCCATTAATTACTACTTTAGAAATGATTCACTGTTTTTTTCAGGTTCTCGGAAAGTTTACCATGCGATGTTTTTAGGGGCCTTACTCTTTGCCAATCAACTTTTTGGTAGTCGACTGATAAAGCAGGAATAGAGTTCAGAACCTACATGCGAAATTAATTTTGAAAACTGGGTAATTGGACTCAAGGGGTAAGTATTTAAAGGGACTAATAGTGCACGCACTGGGGTACTAATTAGTCCGCCTTAAAATAGGCTTTCACTCACGCGTAAGTGCTTTCTCACTGCTAAAGCCGAACCTAATAGCCCTAAAATTGAACTAAGTGCGAAGAAGCTCAAACTTTCGATCATCGTTAATCCAACTAAGGCGTAATCGTCGCGGTATGACTGTGCAATCAGCTCTACTGGTCCAGATAAAAACAGTATGCAAACATGCACTAAGAGCCACGCCGAAATTCCACCACCAACACCATACCAAAATCCGAGGTATAAAAATGGGCGCCTCACAAATCCGTCAGTACCGCCCACGAGTTTCACGACTTCAATTTCGGACCGACGATTCTCTATAGACAATCGAACTGTATTACCAAGAATTAAAAGTACCCCTAGCCCCAACATCAATCCAAGCAATATAACGATACTCTTGGCAAGACTTATGAAGCCAAACAATCTCTCAATCCAGGCCAAATCTGCCACAACCATATCGACTTCTTGGTACTTTTCCATTTCGATAATTTGAGACCTCAATTTAACAGAATCAGTATCCCTAGGTATCAGCTCAACCACCGCGGGGAAGGGATTACTGGACAAACTATTAAGAACGTCGGAAAAGTTCGAATGCAATTGAAAATCTAGCAGTGCTTCTTCAGGAGAGATATAGTGAAAACCTGCAGTGTTTGGGTGTTTTTCTACGATTGTTAGAAAACTTTCAATATCTTCTTCTGCTGCTTCTTTATTCATATAAATACTGATTCTCGGATCGCCATCAAAATTTTCTGTGACGGTCAAAACATTTATGAGTACGACATATAGTAGAAGAGGGAGGCCTGTAGCGATACCCAAAACCATCACAGTCATTAAACTAGTGATCCGATTCTTCAGGAGGTCAACTAATGACCCAATTGCAATATTGCGATGATTTCGTAACCATGCGCGCCCGCCAGACGAAACTCCAGAAGTCGTAGCACCAGAGGTTTTCACAAAAGCCTGCCTTCATGAAGTCGTATCTCTCGTTTATTTAGCCGAGAAATGAGTTCTTGGTTATGACTAGCAATCAAAACGGTCACCCCAACCTGATTAAATTGTAGGAATAGATTCATTACTTCCTCCGACAGTGCCGGGTCTAAATTTCCCGTCGGCTCATCTGCCAATAGTAATGGTGGTCGATTAACAACAGCCCTAGCGATCCCAACCCTCTGCTGCTCTCCCCCGGATAAAGAGATAGGGTAAGCCTTTTCTTTCCGTGTCAGACCCACTTTAGAGAGGGCAGCGCGAACCCTTCGACCAACCTCACGATGCTGAAAACCGGCGATATATAGTGGTAGAGCAACATTTTCAAAGACATTACGATCAAATAAAAGTTGGTGGTTTTGAAAGATAACGCCGATATTTCGACGAATTACCGGTATGTGTTTAGCGGCAATTCGATTAAGATTTATGTCTTGTATTACCACTTGGCCCTTTGTAGCACGCTCTAGCAATATAACCAGCTTCATCAGCGTACTTTTTCCAGCACCTGAGTGCCCAGTCAAAAAAGCCATCTCTCCTGTTTGAATTCCAAAACTAACATCGGATAGTGCTTCCTTGCCACTCGGGTACCGTTTACTGACATTATCAAACAAGATCATCATTGGTCACCTATTAGGGCGTCGACAAACTGTTCTGCCGAGAAGGGTCTCAGATCCTCTTCCCTTTCACCCACACCAATAAAACGGATTGGTATACCCAACTGTTTAGCGATTGCGAAAATCACACCCCCTTTCGCTGTGCCATCTAACTTGGTTAAAACAATGCCCGAGACAGAAACTGCTGTTAAAAACTCCTGAGCTTGAATTATAGCATTCTGTCCTGTTCCAGCATCAACGACTAACAAAACTTCATTTGGCGCCGAGTGATCAAGCTTTTTAAGTACTCTAGAAATCTTGGAAAGCTCCTCCATCAAGTTTTTTTTACTATGGAGTCGACCTGCAGTATCTGCAATAACGATATCAATATCACGAGCTTTTGCCGCCGATAGTGCATCATATATTACCGATGCACTATCTGAACCTTGACCTTGCGCGATCACAGGCACCTGATTTCTATCACCCCACGACTGTAATTGCTCAACCGCTGCCGCACGAAAGGTATCACCAGCCGCGAGTAATACTGAACAGCCTTGATCTTTATAATAACGAGCTAACTTGCCTATCGTGGTCGTCTTGCCAGCTCCGTTCACCCCAACAGTCAAAATTACAAATGGGCGTGAATCAGATGCTATGATAAGAGGTTCATCACATTCCTCCAAAATGTTAGTGAGGTCACGCCGCAGATTACTGAACAAAATCTTTGAATCACTTAATTCAGCTCTAGCGGCGTACCGGGTTAAGTTTTCAATAATATCGTTAGTAACACTAACACCAACATCGGCCAATAATAACGTGGCTTCTATTTGCTCTATAATATCTTGATCAATTACCTTTTCGCCCAAAAATAGGCCTTCTAGGCCTGATATGAGTTGTGATCTAGTTTTTCCTAATCCCTGCCTCACTCGATCTAATAATCGTTTCTTGCTTTCAACTTCTTCTTCTGCAACATTAGTCATCAGCTCTCCTTGTACGGGTAACAACAAAATTTAAATGTCGTCCCTTCGAATTATCGGTGGAAAATGGCGCGGTCGCAAAATATCTTTTTACGATAAAGCTAATGTTCGACCCTCTCCAAGTCGTGTGAGGGAAACATTATTTAATTGGCTTCAGCGGGAAATAAGAGGTGCCAGATGCCTCGAGCTATATGCTGGCAGCGGGATACTAAGCATGGAAGCTCTATCCCGCGGCGCGGATCAAGTTACGCTCGTTGAGAAATCAAAACTAATATACCAACACCTAACGTCTACCTTTAGAGCACTTCCTTGTAGTAACTATGAGTTGATTTCTGATACTGCGGCAAAATTTTTAAAAAAGGATTACTCAGCTTACGACATTATTTTTATAGACCCTCCCTTTAATTCTGATGAATTAAAGAAAATACTCCCCCAATTATCAAATCTCGACGTAATTCATATGCGTAGCATTATTTATGTTGAAAATAATAAGCCTTTAGAACTTCCGAAATTTCTGTATATACATCGCCAAGGGCGCGCTGGGCAGGTATACTACTATCTCTTAAAGACTCAAATGCCAAGCCTGTCAAGCGAATGAGACTCAGCCCTGGATTTTTTTAAACAATGAGGTCATCATTGAGAATCAGGTCAAATTACTTCGTGTCGCTATGACTACAGCTTTATATCCAGGGACTTTTAATCCAATCCATAACGGACATATTGACTTAATTGAAAGAGCGGCCCTGCTTTTCGATAGAATTATTCTTGGCATATCAACAAGCCCGCACAAGAAGCCGACCGACCTCGATTTTAGGGTTAACTTAGCTAGACAAGTTCTTAGTCATATAAACAATGTTCAAGTGCAAGGCTTCAATACTCTTACCGTTGATTTTGCAAAACAAATGGGTGCAAAAATTATTTTAAAAGGAATTAGGACGGTCACAGACTTCGAGTATGAATTTCAAATGCTAGGGATGAATCGAGTCCTGAAGCCTGGACTCGAAACTGTATTTCTGGCACCCTCCGAAAGATACTCTTACATCAGTTCGACTCTGGTAAGACAAATTGCAAGTTATGGAGGTAATATCACTGAATTCGTACCCGCAGCCGTAGCCGATGCTCTAGATAGCGGAAAAATAAATCTAGGTTAACGTTGGCATATTTTACAAAAAACTGTACTCCTACCAACCTGCCTAATTTCCTTTAAGGCCAAGCCACAAGTAACGCAGGGTTGCCCACTCCTCCCATAAACATCGAGTCGAGATTTAAAATAACCAGGGGAACCATTTTCCCGAAAAAAGTCTTGGAGTGTTGTGCCGCCAGCCTCAATAGCCTCTCCTAGGACGGATTTAATTCCTTCAACCAGACCTACATACCGCTTAATACTTACCCGCATTGCCAGTCGATCTGGCCGAATGCCCGCCCTGAAGAGAGCCTCATTAGCGTAAATATTTCCAACGCCCACCACAACGTGACTATTCATTATTAGGGCTTTCACCGAAGTACGACGACCCCTCGACTTGTCAAATAGATAGTGTGATGAAAAATCTCCAGATAGAGGCTCAGGGCCTAAATCATTTATAAGGGGGTGGGATTCTTCGCCAGCCAACCAGAATATTGAGCCAAAGCGGCGAGGGTCTCGATAGCGCAGGACTATACCACTATGGAATTCAATATCCATATGGTCATGCTTCTCTGGAGCTGCTCGTCGAGATAAAACACGCAAGCTCCCTGACATACCCAAATGCAACATCAATCTGCCTGCATTCGTACATAAAAATAGATACTTTGCTCGGCGGCCAACAAGATATATTTTCTCACCAGAAATATAATCTCCGAGGTTCTCATCTACGGCCCAGCGTAATCTCGGTTCGCGCACAATAATACGACTAACTGTCTGACCAATGATATGTGGTTCTATCCCCCGCCGGGTCGTTTCAACTTCGGGTAACTCGGGCATACAAATCAATATTTAAATAAAAACTAATGATATCCTTGTTCACCAATCTACGCATTTTATAAATTTATGACATACCTGCTAGGGATCGATACAGGCGGAACATTCACAGACTTCGTATACCTAGGAAGAGGTAAATTGACAGTCCATAAAGTTTTATCGACACCGAGGAATCCGGCATTAGCAATCAAACAGGGAATCCAAGATATGGAGCTCCTGGGAGACATAAATGCCGGTAAGGTACGAGTCATACATGGGACTACAGTCGCTACAAACGCTCTACTTGAAGGGACTGGCGTACCAACCGCATATATAACCAACGTCGGAATGAAAGACATTCTAAAGATCGGCAGACAAACGAGATTGGAACTCTACAGCTTAAAGCCAAGCAAGCTGGAAACACCGATTGACGATTCTTTAATATTTGAGGTTAGCGGGCGTCACGACTTTATGGGAGAAGAAATTAATTCTCTTAACCGCTCAGAACTAAAGAGTCTAAAGAAGGCAGTTGACTCTAAAAGACCCATGGCTATTGCAATAAATTTACTGTTTTCGTTTTTAAATAATACACATGAGAAAGAAATTGAAGCTTTATTCTCCAAAGATTATTTCGTTTCCAGATCTTCCCACATTTTACCGGAACGAAACGAATATGAACGAGGAATAACTACTTGGATAAACGCCTGGATAGGACCACTGATTAATGAGTACATGCTGAACTTGTTGGCTCTCTTTGCTCCCAGTCCAATATCGATAATGCAATCAAATGTTACAACTATCGCAGCAAATCAGGCTAGTACGCGAGCTGCGAATTTAGTCCTCTCTGGCCCCGCGGGGGGTTTATCAGCAGCACAACTTTTCCAACCTGAAAACATTATTAGTTTCGATATGGGTGGGACTTCCACCGATGTGTCATTAATAACCAATGGTATCCGCCTCAGGAACGACAGTGTGATTGGTAACTTCCCCCTCGCGGTACCCATGGCTGATATTCATACAATAGGTGCAGGTGGAGGATCCATAGCGTTTATCGACAAGGGCGGCTTATTGCAAGTTGGTCCAGAGTCTGCGGGAGCGAAACCTGGTCCCGCTTGTTATGGACTTGGTGGAGATAGGCCTACTGTTACGGATGCTAATTTAATCTTGGGAAGGCTCGTGCCGGAGACTTTTCTCAATGGAGCTATACATCTTAATCTAGAGAGAGCGATTGAAGCCCTTTCGCCATTAGCTGAGCAACTTTCACTTAGTATTCAGGAAGCGGCACTTGGAATTTTACGTATTGCTAACGAAAATATGACACAAGCACTAAGACATATCTCCATTGAGAGAGGGTTTGACCCCTCTAATTTCAAAATAGTCTGTTTTGGGGGCGCTGGAGGGCTCCATGTATGTGAGTTAGCTGAAGCAATGAATATTAAACAAGCGATTATCCCCGTAATGAGTGGAGTTTTATCAGCACTGGGTATGATAGCGAGTAATCCAGGACGCGAACTCGTAAGGACATACTGTAAGCCCTTAGATCAAGTCACAACAGAGGAAATTCAAAAACTCTATGATGAGCTAATGAAGTCGGGATTAAACGAACTGCACGCAGAGGGGGTGAGCGACATTACCCATATATTCAGCATGGATTTGAGGTATCTTGGCCAGACCTCAACCATTTGCATACCGTTCAGCAGCTTATCAACAAGTAAGCAACGATTCAGGGAAGCACACCAGGACCAATACGGGCATACGCTCAACCTGCCCATTGAGTTACTCAACCTGAGACTACGCCTAGAAGCTACACCCTTAAATTTTGAAATCCCGAAGATCAAGACAACCCTAAAACCAGATCCAGCCCGTTTGATTAATCTGCCGGAAGTAGGAGAAAGAGTACCAATAATTTTGAAAGACAGCCTAATACCAAAACAGAAGATATCAGGTCCCGCATTGATATCCGACAGCCACTCAACAGCGTTAATAAATAATAGATGGGATTTAGAGATTGATGAAGTGGGAACGCTTTTACTTACCTTAAAAGCTGACGCTACTTAATTTTACCTTCCTTATATACCACATGTTTACGGACTACAGGATCGTATTTCTTAATCTCCATTTTTTCTGGCATAGTTCGTTTGTTCTTACTAGTTGTATAGTAATGACCGGTTCCAGCAGTGGACTCTAGCTTAATTTTCTCTCTCATACTCAGACTCTCTCGCCGCGAGCGCGGATCTCATTTATGACCTGGTTGATTCCTTTCTTATCTATAATCCGCATTCCTTTGGCAGACACCCTCAATTTGACGTATCTTTGTTCAGTTTCCAACCAGAATCTGTGATCGTGCACATTGGGCAGGAATCTTCGTCGAGTTTTATTGTGTGCATGGGACACATTGTTACCCGACATCGGCCGTTTTCCTGTAACTTGGCATATCTTGGACATATCGTCTGCTCTGCGATTTCCACTGGTTTCTCGAGACGCGAGTTATACCAGAAGCGCCAAACCAATTCAACGCTACAAGTAATCTAAAGCTTTAAGATCGGTCGTTTTTAAGCGTTAATTTCAGTTACTTTCTTAATTAGTTGATGGTAAGAGAAACTTTTTGACATTTTGATTGATAGCTTTGCCCATAAGCACCAACACTTAAATCCATAGTTAAATTGTATAAACTTCTACGAAATAACACCTGATAGCCCAAAGGGGTTGGATGCTCAATGCAGGATGATACTATTTGCAGGATGATACTATTTGCAGGTAACTAGCAGAATTTTCTGAGATCATAGCTCATTTGCTAGCTATCCCTTAAACATGAGAATTGAATAAATGCAGACTCTAATAAATAAACGAATACTGCTTGGAGTTACAGGCGGCATTGCTGCTTACAAAAGTGCAGAATTAGTGCGCCTTCTTCAGGAACAAGGCAGCGAAGTTAGAGTGGTAATGACAAAAGCAGCTACTGAATTTATTACTCCGTTAACACTACAGGCTCTTTCTCAAAATCCAGTGTATACCGAGCTTCTTGATACGGAGAGTGAATCTGCTATGAGCCACATTACATTAGCCCGTTGGGCTGATCTCGTACTGATCTCTCCTGCCACATCAAATTTTATTGCTCAATTAGCAGGCGGCCACGCCAATGATTTGTTAACTACGATCTGCCTAGCAGCACAATGTCCGCTCGCAATAGCGCCAGCTATGAATCAGGCAATGTGGGGGAACTCCTCTACAAAGGACAACTGCAAAACACTCTTAGAACGAGGATTACATTTTTTTGGACCAGCGGACGGCCTCCAAGCCTGCGGCGAGGAGGGTTCGGGTAGACTTCTTGATCTTGAATCTATAGTTAATGGTATTAGCTCTGTATTCGAAACCGGAGCATTGACCGGGAAGCACGTAGTAATAACTGCAGGACCGACTCGCGAAGCAATCGATCCTGTTAGATTTATATCCAACCACAGTTCAGGAAAGCAAGGTTATGCATTAGCTGAAGCAGCCCTCGAGGCGGGCGCTAGAGTGACTTTAGTTTCTGGACCGACAAATATCGAAGCACCAAGACAGGCCCAGGTTATTCAGGTAGATAGCGCAGAAGAGATGTATGTTGAAGTCCAAAAGCTCATTTTGGATACGGATATTTTCATAGGTGTCGCTGCCGTTGCTGATTACCGCCCCAAAACAGTTCCTGAGAGAAAAATCAAGAAATCCGAAGTCGCATCAAATGCCACATGGCTGCTTGAATTAGTTCGAAATCGGGATATTCTTCAAAGTGTTTCAAATAGCCCTAACAGACCATTTACCGTAGGTTTTGCCGCAGAAACAGATAACGTTATTGGGAATGCAAGGGATAAACTGACACACAAGAATCTCGATATGATAATTGCTAATAAAGTCGGTGATACTACAGTGGGTTTCAATAGTGACAACAATAGAACAACAGTACTTTGGAAAGACGACCAACAAGAGCTACCTATAATGTCGAAGGCAGCTGTCTCTTCAAAGATCATAGCCCTAATCGCAGAGGCAATTCTTAAGGACAAAGATGGTTAACGTTCAGCTAAAGATTCTAAATCCGCAAATTGGTAAAGATATACCTCTACCTTCTTACTCAACAGATGGATCTGCAGGGCTTGATCTAAGAGCGTGCATAAAATCAAAAATTATCATTGAACCAAACTCTAGCGACTTAATCCCAACTGGTCTCGCAATCCACCTTGATGATAGCTCCCTTGCTGGTCTTATTTTGCCAAGGTCTGGTCTAGGGCATAAACACGGTATCGTACTGGGCAATTTGGTGGGACTAATTGACTCAGACTATCAAGGGGAACTAATGATATCTTGCTGGAATCGTGGTCAAAATTCTTTCACTATCGAAAAAGGGGACCGAATTGCTCAATTGGTAGTGGTCCCAATAGTTCAAGCGCGTTTCGTTCAAGTGGATGAATTCACTGAGACAAATCGAGGAACAAGTGGATTTGGATCTTCTGGGAAAAGATAAGGCAAGGTAGTGTAGTTAAGTAATTAGAATCCACAAGTAAGGGGATTTTGGTTTTGGATGAGAGGATATAATCTTAGTTACTAAAACACGGTTCGCAAGCCAAATCAGCAAGTTATAGGAAGGCCACTCAAATGACATTGTCAAAGACATCAGCAATGAATATTGCGAAAGTACTCACGGAATCTCTACCCTATATACAACGGTTTACGGGCACCACTATCGTGGTTAAATATGGTGGCAACGCCATGACTGAAGAAATACTGAAACGGGGATTCGCTAGAGACATCGTCCTCATGAAATTAGTGGGTATGAATCCTGTAGTTGTCCATGGAGGAGGACCCCAAATCGGTAACCTCCTAACGGAATTAGCAATAGAGACAAAATTCATTGATGGAATGCGAGTTACAGATAGCAAAACGATGGACGTAGTGGAAATGGTTTTGGGGGGGCAGGTGAACCAAGAGATAGTCAGCTTGATAAATGAATGTGGAGGCAAAGCGCTTGGTCTTACCGGAAAAGATGCTAGTATGATCAGAGCTCGTAAAATGCTGATAAAAAGGTCATCGCCAGAACTGAAAGTTCCAGAAATAATTGATATTGGTCATGTAGGCGAGGTAAAACATATTAATCGTGAGGTAATCGATCTCTTGTTAAATAGCGATATGATTCCGGTTATAGCGCCTATCGGGGTCGGTGATGACGATGAAACCTATAATATAAATGCAGATCTCGTTGCCGGAAAATTGGCTGAAGAACTTAACGCAGAAAAACTGATACTTCTTACCGATGTGGCAGGACTGCAGGACAAGAAAGGAAACCTCTTATCTGGTCTTGATACAGCTGAAGTAGAAAGGCTTATCGAGGATGGGACTATTCACGGTGGAATGCTCCCGAAAATTTCGTGTGCATTGAGTGCAATCGAGAACGGAGTTCACTCGGCCCATATAATTGACGGACGAGTCGAACATGCCTTAATGCTCGAGGTACTAACCGACGATGGAGTCGGAACCCTCATATCTTCGAGTTCTTAAATTGGAAGAAGAAAAAACGGTTACCCGCAAGGAGCAAATACTATTGACACTGGCCTCTATGCTAGAGGAAAGCCCAGGGTCAAGAATCACAACAGCTCGTTTAGCAAAACAAGTTGGTGTTTCTGAAGCAGCTCTATATCGTCACTTCCCCAGTAAGACGAAAATGTTCGAAACTCTACTCGAATTCATTGAAGAAACTGTTTTTTCCAGAATTTCGGTTATCCTTGGGGAAGAAGATTCAACTTTGGCGAGGACACAGCAGATTATTCACTTGTTATTAACGTTTAGTGAACGAAACCCTGGGATAACAAGATTGCTAACTGGGGACCCTCTATCAGGGGAGCCAGAACACTTACGTACAAGGGTTAATCAGTTCTTTGATCGTTTCGAAACGCAACTAAAGCAGGTACTTCGTGAAGGTGAGATCCGTGATGGACAGAAGCTGAATACAGATATTCAAACAGCAGCAAATCTTCTGCTAAGCTGCACTGAAGGGAAGATCTCACATTTTGTGAGGAGTAATTTCAAGGCCCCTCCCACCAAAAGCTGGAATGAGCAATGGAAAGTACTACGAAGTATCATTTTCCACCCTGGACAGTAAAGGTGTACCACGTTTATCTTTTTAACAGAAGCTAGACTTTCGAGATACCATATTGCGACCGATAATCGCTAATCAACCTCAGGGTATCGTGATTACAATTGGCCTCTTCGAGATATTCAATAATCGTATCTAACTGGATAATACTAACAACTTCTACACCGAACNCAGCTTGAACTTCCTGAATAGCTGAAAGACTCTGGCTGCCCTTCTCCTGGCGATCAATCCCAACTAAAATCCCACTAACACTGATCCCAGTCTTACTTAAAGTATTTATTGTCTCCCGAACTGCAGTACCTGCTGTAATGACATCGTCAATGATCACAACCTTACCGGTAATATGAGCACCAACAATAAGACCACCCTCACCATGATCCTTTGGCTCTTTTCTGTTAAAGGCATAAGGAATATCGATTCCAAATCTATCGTAAAGCGCTACAGAGGTAATACTTACGAGAGGAATACCTTTATAGGCAGGGCCGAAAAGTGCGTCATAAGACAGACCAGAATCCACAAGAGCTTCAGCATAAAAGCGCCCAAGCCTCGAAAGTCTTTCACCAGTATCGAAGGCACCTGCATTGAAAAAGTAAGGGCTAATACGACCAGATTTCAGTCGATACTCTCCAAAGGATAAAACCCCAACTTCCAAGGCATATGCAATAAATTCAGTTTGATATTTTGCTAGCATCTTATCAACCTACTGCTAACCTAAGAGGCATATTTTTTGAATACTTATTAGCTCTTTGATGCCTTTCTCTGCGAGAGCTAACATTGAATTTAAGTCGTTGATACTGAAAGGTGTTATCTCCGCAGTTCCCTGAAGCTCAATAAAGTCAGCGCGATCATTCATAATAACATTCATGTCAGTATCAGCATTAGAGTCCTCGCTATAGTCAAGGTCTAACATGGCTTTTCCATCCACGATGCCAACCGAAACTGCNGCCACTAGACTTAAGGCTACATCATAATGCTTTAGTGCCTCATGTAACGCAACACAAGCTCCAGTTATCGACGCTGTACGAGTGCCACCGTCAGCCTGAATGACATCGCAGTCTATACGAACAGTTCTCTCACCCAATTTATTTATATCAACCGCTGCTCTCAAACTACGACCAATAAGACGTTGGATTTCTACCGTCCTTCCGCCTTGCTTTCCACGGGCAGCCTCTCGGTCCATACGAGAGTTAGTTGATCTAGGTAACATCCCATATTCAGATGTAATCCATCCTTTACCGGACCCCCTTAAGAAATTGGGTACACCGGACTCAATTGAAGCAGTACAAATTACTCGGGTATCGCCGAATGATACAAGTACGGAGCCTTCTGCATGTTTATTTACGCCTCGTTCAATCGATATCTCCCTCAGCTGATCTAGATTTCTTCTATTCGCACGTTGTGCCATGAAAACTCCAAACAAATTTGCATTATACTTGGAACTTGAACTCTTGGGGTTAAATTAAAATTTATGACTAACAGCATGACCGCATTCGCCCAAGTTAAATCGGATGACATCATTTGGGAAATTCGCTCCGTAAACCACCGATATCTTGACATATCTTTTCGCATGCCTGAGTCGTTTCGCTCTATCGAAACATCTCTACGTGCAATAGCGAAATCACAAATTTCCAGGGGTAAGCTAGATTGCACGCTTCACATAAGGAATAAAGAATCGAGTTCCAAATTGGTATTGGATGAAGATCTTTTAGCTACCCTAAAGTATCTTCAAGATCTAATTACAAAAAAGACAGGAGCTCTTCCAAGCACTAATGCTCTCGATCTTTTAGGCTGGCCAGGTGTTATTAAAGAACCAGCAGTGGGTAAAGAAAAGAAGTGTGAAATTGCCGAGAAGCTTTTCGTGCAAGGAATAGATAAAATACAAATAGTGCGCAAAAGCGAGGGCGAAGCCTTAGGCAGTATTATTGAAGAAAAACTAGAGCGGCTAGCCAATAAGCTCGATATCATTCGCGGCAAAACACCAAAGATTTTGGCTGAATATCAAGAGAAATTGAGATTCAGAGTCTCTCAACTAACTACTGAATACGATGAGGGCAGATTGGAACAAGAATTAGTATTAATAGCTAATAAGTTTGATATTGCCGAGGAGATCGATCGCCTTGATACTCATATTAAAGAAACAAGAAAGACTCTCCGATCTGGAGAAAGTATTGGGCGACGTCTTGATTTTTTGATGCAGGAACTTAATCGAGAAGCAAATACATTATCATCTAAGGCGTTAAGTGCTGGAAACAGCCTATCTGCGGTTGACATGAAGGTATTAATTGAACAAATGCGAGAACAAATTCAGAACATTGAGTAGTCAAACCGGTAATCTCTTTATTATTTCAGCACCTTCTGGGGCGGGTAAAACCTCTTTAGTCAAGGCGATTATTAATTCGAGAAGGAATATCAAGGTATCAGTTTCGCATACTACCCGAAGGCCAAGGCCTAACGAACGAAGTGGTTTTAATTATTTTTTTATCTCAAAAAAAGAATTTAAACTTATGCATGAGTCCGGGGATTTTTTGGAGCATGCTACCGTATTCGGAAATCTCTATGGGACTAGTCGTAAAGAAATCGCTAGGCATATAAATAAGGGTGATGATCTTATCCTTGAGATTGATTGGCAAGGGGCAGCCGAAATCAGAAGGTCAGATCAGCGAATANTTGACATTTTTATCCTACCCCCATCTATAGGTTCACTTCAAAAGCGCTTAATGAAACGTGGTCAAGATGATAGCAAAACTATTGAGCTTCGTATGGCAGCCGCCCTAAGTGAGATTTCTCACTATGATGAGTTTACTTATCTAATAGTTAATGATCATTTTGAGACAGCGCTTTCGGAGATCGAGGATATACTCGATGGAAAGGGAGAAAGACTATCGTTGGAAATACAAAGAGAAAGATATAAAGAATTAATTTCTAAACTAACTGTCAAACAGCTCTCGCGATAGCGTTATTGTCAGGAACAACATTTGCCGGTAAACTTTTGATGCAAAGTGGAAANTATTCAACGTGATAATATCCTAAAAAAGTCTGATTCCTGGAGAAAATGAAAGATGGCTCGTGTAACAGTAGAAGACTGCCTAGAAAATGTAGAGAACCGATTCGAACTTGTAATGGTTTCCAGTAAACGTGCAAGACAGCTTGCTAACGAGGGGAAAGAAGCTATGGTGCCGCTGGAGGATGATAAACCGACAGTAATTGCGCTAAGAGAAATAGCTGATGGGTTTATAAATGCAGATATACTCTCTGAACCCAAAATAGATCATTCAGAAGCTTTATCTCTTGCTACTGAAGAAGAATTCAAACAACCAAAAACAGAATTCTAACCCTTTCAAGTGAGGGAAACCTTGCTAACCATCGAAAGCTTCGCGACAAATCTAGGGAACTACCTTGAACCAGGCCTTATCCAGCAGGTTCGAAGGGCATATCATTTTGCCGAAGAAGCCCACAAAGGCCAAAAGCGAGAGTCTGGCGAACCCTACATAACCCATCCGCTAGCGGTGGCCTCTATACTTGCAGATATGCATATGGACCATCAATGCCTAATGGCTGCACTAATGCACGATGTAATAGAGGATACAGGTATACCCAAACACACAATCGGTAAAGAATTCGACGAGGAAGTTGCCGATTTAGTGGATGGCGTGAGTAAGCTCAACACAACATTATTCGATTCTAGGGCAACTGCACAAGCGGAGAACTTCCAGAAGATGGCGCTTGCGATGGCTAAGGATATCCGAGTGATTCTTGTCAAGTTAGCTGATCGTCTTCACAATATGCAAACTTTGGGGGCTCTGGAAGGCGAACAAAGGCGACGTATTGCCCGCGAGACTTTAGAAATTTACGCCCCTATCGCTTATCGTCTCGGTATGAATACTGTAAGGATAGAACTTGAGGAACTTGGCTTCCGTGCCCTTTATCCGTTGCGTTCAGCAATGATCGAAAAAGCTGTAAATAGGGCGAGAGGAAACAGGAAAGAAGTCGTTGCCAATATTCGAGAATCTATCTCTTCATGCCTAGAAAGAGATGGTATCCAATCAGAAGTCTTTGGTAGACAAAAACATCTTTATAGCATTTACGATAAAATGAGAAGTAAGCATAAATCGTTCTACGAGATTATGGACGTTTATGCTTTTAGGATAATTGTTGACAGTGTCGACAATTGCTATCGAACCCTGGGTTCAATGCATAATTTATATAAGCCTGTGGCTGGTAGGTTCAAAGATTATATAGCTATACCAAAAGCAAATGGTTATCAATCTTTGCACACTACCCTATTCGGTATGCATGGCCTTCCTATAGAGATACAGATTCGTACGCCCGAAATGGAGACGCTCGCAAACGATGGTATAGCAGGACACTGGCTATATAAATCGCATGACGAATCGAGTTCTAATGTGAGGACAAGGGAATGGATGAGAGACCTGCTAGAAATTCAGCAAAGCACGGGGAACTCACTGGAATTTATAGAGAATGTAAAAATCGATTTGTTTCCGGATGAAGTTTATATTTTTACTCCAGTTGGCGATATCTACGACTTAGCGCAGGGATCCACTCCAATAGACTTTGCCTACGCAGTGCACACAGATATAGGTAATAAATGTGTCGCCTGTCGCATTGATAGAAGACTCGCTCCTCTAAGCGCAACACTAGAAAGTGGGCAGACAGTGGAGATAATTACCGCGCCGGGAGCACAACCTAATCCAGCATGGCTTAATTTTGCTATTTCAGGAAAAGCAAGAAGTAGTATTCGTCACGCTCTTAAACATCAGCAAAAAAGTGAATCTATCGCGCTTGGACATCGACTTTTAGAGAGAACTCTGGAATCTTACGATACCTCCTTGGCAACTATTCCTACTCAGAAAATTCAAACCGCTTTGGATGATCGAAATATCGAAAGCTTGGATGAACTTCTGAGCCAAATTGGTCTTGGTAATCAAATCGCATATGTTATAGCTAAACAACTTGTCACTGAAGATACCGGGCAGGCTGAAAATTTAGGTCCACTAGCAATAATGGGTTCAGAGGGCCTAATCGTTACTTATGCGCGATGTTGCAAACCAATTCCAGGAGACCCTGTAATGGGGCACGTTAGTGCTGGTCGTGGGATCGTTATCCATATAGACAATTGCAAAAACATACTTCACCAGATACAAGATAAGCCAGACGAAGTTATGGCTGTTCGATGGGATGATACTATTGATCAGGAGTTTCCCGTTGAACTGCGCCTAGAGCTAGAGCATGCAAAGGGTATTATCGCTATTATTGCTTCCTACATCACCAACGAGGACGCGAATATCGAGGGAATTAGTATGATTGAAAAAGATGCCCGACTTGGCATCATCAATGTAACTATTTCTGTGAGAGACCGCGTTCATCTTGCCCAAGTAATTAAACGCTTACGGCTCCTTAAGGCAATCACCCGAATTATCCGAGTGCGAAGTTAATCGACGATGAACAAGAAGCGTTCAATAGTCAGCAATAATGCACCCCAAGCTATCGGACCCTATTCTCAAGCTATCGCTACATCGTCTAGGGTTTACATAAGTGGCCAAATTCCGCTTAATCCAGAGTCGTTAGAGCTAGCAGGGCCAGATATTGATGTACAAATTACTCAGGTAATGAAAAATCTCAATGCCATTTGCCGAAAGGCCGGTGGCTCGCTTAATTCAGTGGTTAAATTTACTGTTTTCATGACTAACATTGAGGATTTCAATACGGTAAATCGCATAATGCAAAACTTCCTAGAGGAGCCCTACCCGGCACGCTCACTCGTGCAAGTTTTAGCACTTCCAAAGCAAGCAGATATCGAAATTGATGCCATAATGGAACTTTGATAATGCTGGTAAATAAACCAGTACGCGAATTAAAGGGTGTTGGGCCATCGATTTCAGAGAAGCTTTCACGACTTGGTATTCGTAACCTGCAAGATATTCTCTTTCATTTGCCACTTCGCTACGAAGATAGAACCCACGTCACCTCAATTATTAATATAAAAGCTGGGATACACGCTGTCCTGGAAGGCAAGATCATTGCTGCCGGAGTTACCTATGGAAGGCGCCGCAGCCTTCTCGCATATCTTGAGGATAGCACTGGAAAAATTGGGCTTCGCTTCTTTCATTTTTCAAAAACACAATTGAATAATTTAAAGGCCTTAGAGGCTATCCGCGTTTTTGGAGAGGTTAGAAGAGGGGCTTCAGGACTAGAGATATATCATCCAGAGTATGAAAGGTTAGAAGCAGATAAGGCATTACCAAATACGCTTACTCCAGTTTATCCAACTACAGAAGGGGTCAGCCAGGGGCGCTATCGAGGATTAATAGAACAGGTACTGACCATCCTAAAAACCAACCCTTTAGTTGAACTTATAAATGAAGAGATACCGATTAATGAAGCACTCCAATTAGTTCATCAACCACCTGTTAATGCAGACATTTCCTCTCTCGTAGAAGGAAGCCATCCGGTACAGAAAAGACTAGCCTTTGAAGAGCTAGTAGCGCACCGCACCAGCCTCTGCTTTCTACGAGATCAGGTCAATAAACAAACAGCGATGAAACTTGACGCTCCAAATAATACATGTGCAAAGTTAGTTGCGAACCTTGGCTTTGAGCTCACCAGCTCACAGAAACGGGTACTCCTAGTAATCAGTAGAGATTTGTCTCGAGACACTCCAATGTTACGTTTATTACAAGGAGACGTTGGTTCTGGGAAAACCGTCATCGCGGCAGTAGCAGCGGTTCAAGCTTATGAAAATGGGCTCCAAACCGCCTTGATGGCACCAACTGAAATCCTGGCAGAACAACATCTAGCAACTTTTAACGAATGGCTAGCACCGTTAGGAATAGAAACCGCATGGCTGTCAGGTAAGAGTAAAGGGNTAGTTCGGGAAAAAGAACTTCAGAAAATAAAGCGTGGTGACGCACAGATAATTATTGGTACCCATGCCCTATTTCAAAAAGATGTTGTATTTCAAAAATTAGGATTAGTAATAATCGATGAACAACATCGATTTGGCGTCCACCAGCGACTCGCTATGAAACAAAAAGGGATCGTTTCAAGTATCAATCCGCACCAACTAATCATGACAGCGACCCCAATCCCTCGTACCCTAACGATGACTTTATATGCCGATATGGATGTATCAGTAATTGACGAACTCCCTCCCGGTAGGACTAAGGTTAAGACTACCGTACTAGCGGATACCCGAAGAGCCGAGGTTATCGAGCGTGTACACGCTCTTTGTACTGAAGGCGCTCAAGCCTATTGGGTTTGCACTCTCATTGAAGATTCTGATGTTTTGGAGAGTAAGGCAGCCGAGGAAACATTAAAAGAATTGACTGACATTCTCCCAAAACTTTCGATAAGCCTCATCCATGGGCGTATGAAACCGGCAGAGAAGGAGAAGGTTATGTCTAGGTTTAAGCAAGGTCAGGTTGATCTTCTAGTGGCAACAACAGTCATTGAAGTTGGAGTAGATGTACCCAACGCGTCATTGATGGTCATAGAAAACTCTGAACGCTTGGGGTTGGCTCAACTGCATCAACTCCGAGGCAGAGTTGGGCGTGGTCTCACTGAAAGCCACTGTGTACTTTTATACCATTCGCCTCTTGGAGAACTAAGCAAACGTAGACTTGAAGTTATACGGAATAGTAATGATGGATTTTTTATCGCAGAAGAGGACTTAAGGATACGTGGTCCTGGCGAACTACTTGGAAGCAAACAATCAGGCGCTATCCAGTTTAAGATAGCTGACTTAACTCGGGACGGTGATTTGCTTCCAAGGGTAAAAGCGAAGTCAGAGCAATTGCTTAGGACCGAGGACTCGAATATAGATATGCTTATTAAACGATGGACCGAGATGCCCGAGGAGGTAAGTCAAGTATAGTTTTTAAACGCGTTGATCCGAAAAAATTGCCTCGTCAAATTTGCCTTCTGTGCGACCCACGATTGTTGAAACAGCTGCATCACCCGTTACATTTATGGCTGTTCGAATCATATCCAGCAAACGATCAACACCAATAATAAGAGCGATACCTTCAACAGGCAGACCAACTTGCTGAAGGACCAGAGCGAGCGTAATAAGCCCGACACCTGGCACCCCGGCTGTTCCAATCGACGCTAACGTTGCAGTTAAGATCACCATTAGATACCCGGTCAACGAGATATCAATATTATAAGCTTGAGCTATAAAGACAGTTGCTACACCCTGCATTATCGCAGTGCCATCCATGTTTATAGTTGCACCAAGCGGGACCGTAAAAGAGGCGACTTCATTTTTTACACCAATTCGATGCTGCACTGCTTCAAGAGTAATGGGTAAAGTAGCATTGCTCGATGATGTACTAAAAGCATAGGCCATAACTGGAGAAAACCGTCTGTAAAAAGTAATAGGGTTCAATCCTGCGAGTACTCTTACAAGAATACTGTAAGTCAGTGAAAAGTGCAGGAATAAGACGAGAATTACCGTCAGAAAGTATTTAATCAAGTCAGCGATTGCGCTTAAGCCCATGTTGGCAAACAGAGTGACCATAAGACAGAAAACACCGACAGGAGCGACCATCATCATCATCAAAATTAGTCGCATGATAACTTCATTCCAATCCTGTAGAGATGCACGAACACGGATACCAATATCACCACAACGGCTTATGGCCACTCCCACTAGGATCGCGAATACTATAACCTGTAGCATATTCCCATCGACCATCGATTTCAGGGGATTGGTAGGAAAGATATTTATTAATACGTGCTTTAGAGAGGGGGCTTCTTTTGCAACAAATTCAGTTGAGGTAAAAAGGTCGATACCTAAGCCAGGATTAACGGTAGTGGCCACAGTTAACGCTAACGTAATGGCAATTGCCGTCGTGAACATGTAAAGGGCTAGGGTCTTTAATCCAATTCTCCCCATACTAGATCCATCTGAGAGGTTGCTAGCACCGCATACAAGCGAGAAAAAAACCAGTGGCACAACAAGCAGTTTCAAACTCGCAATGAATATCTGACCACCAAAATCAAATACCCCATCGACTAGAAAATTTGTAACCAAGCCATCTTCTACCCTAATCCAATGAAAAAATGACCCAACGAAAAGACCTAAAACCATCCCAATTAGGATATTTCTAGTCAGCTTCGTTCTGTTCACTGGTCAGGCTACCTCTACCATATCAAAATCTTCTTTAGAAACACCACACTCAGGGCAACACCAATCGTCCGGGATATCCTCCCATCTCGTTCCCGCAGCAATGCCCTCTGACTCAAGTCCCATTGCTTCGTCATAGATAAAACCGCACACGATACATTGCCACTTTTTCATGGTTTACCTCATCCCATAAAGTATCAAACTTCTGATTGAAGGCTGAATTCAGCAACGTATACTAACTCATTTCCAACGAGCGCGACAGAATGGCGCGATTTGAACGGAAGTCGTTAGTAAAGGAAATGGCAACCTCGCGTTACTTTCACTTTGTACGCCTAGCACGCCTAGATAAGCCTGTCGGAAGCTACTTATTGCTTTGGCCGACATTATCTGCACTTTGGTTAGCCTCCTTGGGATGGCCTGGCTGGCACCTCTTCCTCGTGTTTACTTTAGGCACGTTTCTTACAAGATCTGCAGGATGCGTAGTCAATGACATTGCCGATCGTAAATTTGATGGGTTAGTAAAGCGTACTATGGATAGACCCATCCCGAGCGGAGATATAAAAGTTTCCGAAGCCTTGATTTTCATGAGTCTAATATGTCTATTAGCTTTACTCCTGGTTGCCACTACTAATTTGAGCACCGTATTACTTGCGTTCTTGGGGGCTACCATAGCGGGAATCTACCCTTACATGAAACGTTATACCTATATGCCTCAAGTCATCTTGGGAATAGCCTTTTCCTTTGGAATTCCGATGGCATTTACCGCGGTAAATAATGACGTAAACAAACTGACTGGCTTACTTTTTATTGCAAATCTTATTTGGATAGTTAGCTATGATACAGAGTATGCAATGGTGGATAGGGATGATGATCTGAAGATAGGTCTCAAATCTTCTGCCATCCTTTTTGGCGACCTCGATAAATTTATAATTGGTATACTGCAGCTCGGCTTTATAGGTTCATTGTTGCTTATTTGGAAAACCGCTAACTTACACTGGCCATTTATGATCGGCATTTTAGTTGCGATAATGATTCTTTCGTATCAACAATTTCTAATAAAAGATCGAAAACGAGATCGCTGTCTTCGAGCCTTCTTAGTTAATCACTGGCTTGGCCTGATACTTTTCCTCTCTGTCGTTCTCGATCTATTTTTCTACACTGAAGGAGTAACCTAATCCAAAAAACCATTACTACGATCGATAACATCTCCGAGTGGATAGGTAGCTTGATTGCTTGGCTAACCTTGGCAATGCTTTTTATGACCTGTTGCATTGTTGTGGCAAGGTATGCCCTCAATATAGGCTCAATTGCGATGCAAGAAGCTGTGATGTATATGCATGGTATTGTTTTCATGCTTGGTATCCCTTATACACTTAAGCATCAGGGCCACGTGCGGGTGGATATATTCCATCAGAAATTAAGCACTAAGGGGAAAGCCTGTGTTGACACTTTTGGTACATTAGTTTTCCTTTTGCCCGTGGCTATGTTCCTATTTCTGAGCAGCCTTGATTATGTCGCTTTCTCATGGTCGGTGCATGAAACCTCAGCTATGCCAGGAGGACTTCCTGGTGTCTTCGTAATCAAGACTCTGATTCCTGCAATGGCAATATTATTGTTTTTACAAGGTATCGCGGAGTTACTTAGGAACTGGGTTATTTTGGTAGGCAAGACATCACATGAGGATAAGGTATGATCGGATATACCCCCTTAATAATGGTTGGTGTCGTCTTTCTCTTGCTGCTGCTTGGCTATCCTGTGGCATTAACGTTAGCTGGCACCGCCCTATTGTCAGCATTTGTCGGAGTTATTACGGGAACTTTCGAGATCGCCTTTTTAAATGCATCTCCAAATAGACTGTTCGGAATAATCTCTAATCAAACTTTAATTGCTGTACCTTTATTTATTTTAATGGGGACGATTTTGGAAAAGTCGAAGATCGCTGAAAAACTGCTTGAATCTATCAGTAATCTTTTTGGCTCCTTACCCGGTGGTTTAGGTTTTTCCGTTACCATAGTTGGAATGTTAATGGCAGCAAGCACCGGTATTGTTGGTGCTACAGTTGTAACAATGGGGCTAATGTCACTACCATCGATGCTCAAGGCAAAATATGATCCTTCTTTTGCTGCTGGAACCATCTGCGCCACTGGAACGCTTGGTCAGATTATCCCGCCATCAATTGCTCTTGTTTTACTTGGTGATGTCTTGGCCAATGCTTACCAACAGGCGCAGCTAGGTCAAGGAATATTTAATCCAAAGACGGTATCGGTCGGAGACTTATTCGCGGGAGCATTAATACCAGGGCTAATTCTTGTATGCCTTTATTCTGCTTATGTACTGCTTACTGCGTTAGTAAAGCCCTCAAGGGCACCCGCTGTGCCTACTGAAGGTGNGAGTATTTTTCAGCTAGTAACTAGTATCTCCCCACCTCTTCTATTGATTCTCGCAGTTCTAGGGTCAATCCTTTTGGGGGTAGCGACACCAACAGAAGCAGCGGGCGTTGGGGCGTGCGGCGCGATTGTGTTAGCAGCTCGTTCCATTGGTTTTGCGGAATTAAAACAAATCACTCAGGCAACTACAAAGACGACATCAATGGTATTTTTTATACTCATTGGAGCTTCTATATTTTCGTTGGTGTTCCGTGGTTATGGTGGAGATGAACTGGTTCACAGCCTCTTCGAGGAAATGCCTGGCGGCCCAATGGGAGCTATGATAGTTGTAATGCTCGTGATTTTTCTACTGGGTTTTATCCTGGATTTTATAGAGATAACTTTTGTCGTTATTCCAATTGTAGGACCCGTTCTAATGACTATGGGTTTCGACCCTATCTGGCTGGGAATAATGATCGCAATGAATTTACAAACATCCTTCCTGACCCCGCCATTCGGCTTTTCGCTGTTCTATTTGAGGGGAGTAGCTCCCAAGAGTGTTTCTACAATAGAAATCTACCGTGGCGTTATACCATTTATAATTATCCAACTATTAATGTTAGTTGTTCTTGCTTGGCAACCTGGCCTCGCCACTTGGTTACCATCTTTATTATATTCATAGCCCAAGTCTCAGCGAGAATTTATGTAGGCTTTTTCAGAGATCTCATGGAAATCTACAACACCCTGGTAATATTCTTTAAAGGATTCGTGTATGCGAATCGATAAAGGATCATCATCTATAATTTCTTCTGTTACTTCTAAGGAGAGTTTTTTGAAGACCGCTATGACATCTTCTGGTAGACGACGTACCTCTACTCCATGCGTTTCTACCAACTCCACGAGAGCGGCATTATTCCGTGCGGTATATTCCGCCAACATGTCAAGATTGGCCGATAATGCTCCTACCCTCAATATTTCCTGCAGATCATCAGGAAGCGACTCGTACGCCTTTTTATTCACAATAACTTCAAGCGCTGGGCCTGGTTCTTGCCAACCAGGATAGTAGTAATACTTTGCCACCTGATGAAGACCAAAAGCTAGGTCATTATATGGACCAACCCACTCAGCCGCGTCGATAACACCCGTCTGGAGACTCGTGAAAATCTCTCCACCAGGAGTTTGAACTGTCTCTCCACCGGCACGCGTAAACACCTCTCCACCAAGTCCAGGTATCCTCATCTTCATTCCCTGAATATCAGAAATGGAATTAATCTCCTTATTGAACCAACCAGCCATCTGCACTCCAGTATTCCCGCCAGGGATTGGAATAAGGTCGAATCGATCATATAGTTCTGTCCATAGCTCCATGCCGCCACCGTGTAACAGCCACCCATTCATCTCTTGTGCGGTCAGGCCAAAGGGTATAGCCGTGAAAAACTGTGCTATCGGTACCTTACCTTTCCAATAGTAAGCTGCGCCATGACCAATCTGGACAGTACCTTGAGAAACAGCCTCAAAGACTTCCATCGCAGGGACAATCTCTCCAGCACCATAGACCTTTATGTTAAGGCGCCCGTTACTCATTTTCGCAACCCTCGTTGCTAAAGTCTCTGGAGCAATACCTAAACCAGGGAAATTTTTTGGCCACGTGGTGACCATTCTCCAGTTATAAATCGTTTCACTATTAGCTTGATTTACACGACTAGTGTTCTCATCTTTGGCACAACTGATAGAAAAAACTACAAATACAATCAAGCAAAGAAACCGATAAAACATTTACTAACTCCTATTTAACTGTCTGAAGATTAGCAAATGACACCATAAGCCACTTGCTTCCCTCTGAAAAATTAACATGAACCCGCGCCTGTTTACCTTGGCCCTCGTAATTAAGGACAACGCCCTCACCAAACTTCGCATGATGTACTCGCTGACCAAGAGAAAATTCCCCCTCAGTCTTTCCCAACTTAAAATTCGGTGCATGCACGACTGTATTTTTTAGTCTTACTTCTTGAATTAATTCTTCTGGAATTTCCGTGATGAAACGCGATAGTCGATTGTAATTATCAGTCCCATTAAGACGCCGGGTTTCAGCATGGGTCAAATAAAGATGACGCATTGCGCGTGTTACCCCGACATAACATAACCGTCGTTCTTCTTCCAGTCGACCCGGTTCTTCTAGCGACATCCTATGGGGGAATAACCCTTCCTCCATACCAGCAAGAAATACGAGAGGGAACTCCAGTCCTTTAGCACTGTGCATCGTCATCAATTGTACGCAATCTTCACTGCTATCCCCTTGGGCTTCTCCTGCCTCTAGAGAGGCATGACTAAGAAATTCATCCAACAACGAAAGCTCTTCCTCATTTTCTGTTGGGGGATTAAAAGTTAGATTTTCTTGGGGATCAAAAGAACGTGCGGCTGTGACAAGTTCTCCCAAATTCTCTATTCTAGCCTGACCCCTCTCTCCTCGTTCTTTTTCGTAATAAGATATGAGACCGGACCTCTCGATGACTGTTCGCACTAACTGTTCAAGGTCAACTCCCTGGGTAAGTTCATCCATATCTTCTATGAGCGACAGAAATCCTGATATGGAACTCTTTTTTCTAGCAGTCAAAGTGCCAACTGCTAAAAGACTTTTAGCCGCTCTCCAAAGCGACAGCTGCTCTGATCTTGCTATATGCCGAATTTCCTCTAATGTACGGTTGCCCATTCCCCTTGGGGGGACGTTAACTACTCTTTCAAAAGCTGCATCGGCATCGCGCTGATTAACTAGCCTTACGTAACCAAGCGCATTACGTATTTCTGCTCTTTCAAAGAATCGTTGACCGCCATAAATCCTATAAGGTAGCTGCAGCCGCAGCATTGCTTCTTCCAACACTCGCGATTGCGCGTTAGAGCGATAAAGTATCGCTGACTCATCATGACGATTACCGTCTGCAACCCATCGATTTATCCGCTCCGCGATGTACCGCGCCTCATCAATCTCGTTGTAACTCGAGTAAAGGTTTATAAGATCACCATCACCCCCGTCGGTCCAGAGTTCTTTCCCCAATCGGCCCTCGTTGTTCCCGATAAGATGGTTAGCTGCTTTCAATATACTTCCGGTAGAACGATAATTTTGCTCAAGTCTAATCGTCCTACTGTTATCGAAATCTTCAGAAAACCTTTGAATATTTTCAATACGAGCCCCCCGCCAGCCGTAGATAGATTGATCATCGTCCCCTACAACCAAAAGGTTATCGTTCTCTCCCGCCAATACCCTCAACCAGGCATATTGAACAGCATTAGTATCCTGGAACTCATCCACCAGTAATTCCGAAAACCGTTCCTGGTAATGGCGCAGTATCCCGGGATGATTGAGCCACAACTCGTGGGCACGAAGGAGTAATTCCGCGAAATCTACCATACCACCGCGCTCACAAGCTTCTTGATAGGCCTCATAGATAGCTAGGTTAGTTTTTAGATAAAGGTCATCATAATCCTCAATATTTTTAGGCCTTAGACCCTCATCTTTTTGGGAATTAATGAACCATACCGCTTGTCGAGGAGGCCATTTTTTTTCATCCAAGTCCAATCCTACGGTGACTCTTTTTACAAGCCTTAGCTGATCATCTGTATCCATTATTTGGAAGTTTTGAGGCAACCCCGCTTCCCCATAATGCCGTCGAAGCAACCTGTGAGCAATGCCATGAAAAGTGCCAACCCACATGCCGCTCAAAGGCATCTCTAATAAGGACTCTATCCGTCCTCGCATCTCGGCGGCGGCTTTATTCGTGAAGGTGACTGCCAGCAAACCAAAGGGTGAGATGCCTTGGGTTTTGATCAACCAAGCTATTCGATGGGTGAGTACCCGAGTTTTTCCGCTACCAGCCCCTGCCAACACTAGCGCGCTTTGTCTAGGAAGCGTAACGGCCTCTCGCTGCGCATCATTTAGTGGCTCTAGAATGTCACTTACATCCAAGAACTCTCTCCAGTATTTACAAACTCAAGCACATTAACATGGTACTTTTTTTTAACCCAGATAATTATAACCTAGGACCCCTCAGCGGTTATTAAATAAAAGAAGTTAAGTAAATCTATTGCACTAAAAGCCCTNAAAGAGCGGAACTAGCTTGATTAGGTTGGTTCTGCACCCACCTGTAAATTGAGCACTTCAATGGATTCAAAACTTGCAATCAACTCCCTAAAACTACGCCCTGATGGTGGCCTTTCAGGAGCTTTAAAGGTATCTCGCACTGAAGTAATTGTCATCCAACGATGTAAATCATCTGGGTTATCGAAACTATTAAAAATTGGAATATCAACGAGTATCTCAGCCGATTGAGTTGATAAATGATGGGCCATAAAGATGGCAGCACTGGGTTTGATTGAGAACTCAATATCAGTGGCAAAGTGGCCGAGAACCTGTAGGAACACATTGTCTTGATAGTGAGGATTATCCACTCCAATTAATGCATAGCATTTATTGCAATACACTCGCGTCGACGAGCCACTCTTCCTTAGCTTATAGGGTTTCATAAACATCTCACCCCTGACACAAGTGATATCTGACTTAAAATAAATAAGCTCAGGTAAAAACTTCGGCTTCGGACCGCCTTTCGAAGCAGCCCACCTCAAGCCTTGCGCACAATCCTTGCAACCACAAAATTGGCGCAGCAAAGGGGTGCTTTGTTTGAGCATTAACTCGCAAGCGCCACAGAAGCACTTTATAGAACGCATACTCGTTCCCCAGATCTGGATCTGCTAACATCGCAATTAGACTAAAAGTCTAACGGCCCTGTTCCAAGGATTACCGCGAGTCTTTAATCAAGAGAGAAATACTTTCAAGGCCAAGAACCAAAGTGGCTTCATTCTTTCAGCCCCATTGATCTTAATTGATATGACCTGCTAAGGGGTAATCGTCTTGTAGAGGTTCACTATGGTCACACCTAAGATTATAAGGCACAACCCTAATATAGTCTGCCAATTTAATACCTGTTCATAAAACATGTAACTTAATATCGCAACGGAGAAAACCCCGAGCCCCGCCCAAGAGGCGTAAATTATTGCGAGAGGAAGTTTTTGTGCTATTAATGCTAGGCAGTAAAAAGAAACGCAATAAGCAAATGTTAATATAAGACTTGGAATTAGCTTAGTAAAATTTTGTGAGGCAGGAAGGAGCATAGTGCCTAATACCTCGAACGCAATGGCTAAAAAAAGTATGATATAAGGATTCAATTTACTGCATGCTCAGGTTAACCGCTTTACAACCGGAATAAGAATTCCTGCGGTGATTCAACGGATAGGCCTAATGTCTCTCGAAAATAACACACAGCGGATTTAAACATGTTATTCGATGGAGTAAAACAGGCGATTTAGAAGAGAATCCTGCTGTGATGGAATGCGCCATCAATCAGTAAGGAACTCATGGGATCGAGGGTCAACTAACGGGATACCTAAAAAATTTAACATTTATTTTAATCCTCGGAAAAGTTTTATAAGCTAAGCAGTTATCTAAAAATTTTTTTCAGCGCTAGTTTTTATCAGAATGTTTTGTTTTATTAAAAGTCAATGATCATACAAAGACCGAAAGTACTACTGACAAGGAAATGGCCAGACCGGGTTGAGGACAAACTCTGCTCAAGGTTTGAAGTTGAGCTTAATCATGATGACCATCCGTTCACGGAAAAAGAGTTAATAGACGCCTTAAAAAAATTCGATGCGATTTGTCCATCAGTCAGTGACAAACTCAACGGTACTATTTTACGGTCAGGCAATGGTGTTCATAGAACGAAGATATTGGCCAATTATGGCGCAGGGCACGATCATATAGACCTAAGCGCAGCAGAAGACACAGGAATAAGTGTGACTAACACCCCCGACGTCCTGACTGCGTCAACAGCAGAGATTACGATAGCTTTAATATTGGCGGCTGCTCGCCGCATCAGTGAAGGCGAAACGCTTATAAGAGCAGGATTGTGGTCAGGCTGGAACCCAACACAATTACTCTCTACAGGAGTCACTGGAAAAACTCTTGGGCTGATCGGGATGGGACGCATCGGACAAAGAGTCGCTGAAATCGCCGGACATGGACTGCAGATGGGTATCCAATACTTTTCTCGATCTAAGGTATCAGCAAAAAGACTTAATGGTTTAAAAGTATCTAAAGTCTCGCTGAATCGGCTCTTGAGTACCTCTGACTTTGTTAGTATTCATTGCGAAGCTAACGAAGATACCTTCGGTTTGATCGGGGAAAGAGAACTGAATTTAATGCAGAGTCATTCATTTTTAATAAATACTGCCAGAGGGACAATCATCAGCGAAAAGGCACTCGCCGAAGCGGTCAGAAATAAAACTATTGCGGGAGCGGGGCTAGATGTATACGAGAATGAACCAGCGGTGAACCCAGCACTCCAAAAAGAGTCGAACATCACTTTACTTCCACATATGGGTAGCGGGACGATAGAGACGAGGGAGGCGATGGGTTATAAAGTTTTTGAGAACCTCGATGCTTTCTTTGGAGGTTTCACTCCTCCAGACCTCGTAACGCCCTAAGCCAGTGCCACCAACAACAACTGGGTGATTATTTGAGTACTCTTCTCTTAAAGTAACGCTAGTCAGTGAGAATTCGAATAAACGTCGGGATCAAAGTGCCACTCCGTTCGAGTTCGATAGATTTTTCCCGGAAAGAGGAGCGTGGAGGGGAAACCCGGCTGATTTGGACTATCTGGAAAGTGTTGAGTTTCCAATGCCAAACCAGCATGGCGCTGATAAAAAACATCGTTCTTCCCCTTTATAGAACCGCTCAACGAATTTCCAGAGTAAAACTGAATACCTGGCTGATCGGTTTTAATAGTTAGTGCCCTACCCGTGTTCTTTGAATACAATTTAGCGGCTAAGTGCAGTCCGGGATTGAAGGTCGGATTATTTAGAACCCAGTTATGATCATAGCCACCGGCAAACAAAAGCTGTGGGTCATCGCTATTGAGTCCCTCATCTAGCGTCTTAGGCTTCCTAAAATCCATCGAGCCGGAGGCCTCAAGTATCGCCCCAGTTGGAATTAGCTCGTCATCAACAGGGAGGTAAAAATTGGCAGGAATTAATAAGTAATGATCTCTAACATGTCCAGCACCTTGACCATTCAGATTAAAATATGGGTGATGCGTCAAGTTGATGATAGTAGTCATGTCAGTTTCGGCAGAATAATCTATCGTTAGGCGGTTCTGGTCATCAAAGCAAATGCTGCATTTTACCCGGAGGTTCCCTGGATATCCTTGGTCGCCATGAGGACTGCACAAGGTTAACTCCAAGAGTTCACTACTTTCTAGTCGCACGATGCGCGACTCCCAGACACGCTTATCGAAGCCCACTTTGCCACCATGAAGCGAATGGGGGCCATCATTAATGCTAAGGTTGAAGTATTTTCCGTGAATGGACACTTTGCCGTTAGAAATTCGGTTTGCGAAGCGGCCAATTATTCCCCCGAAGTAGGAATTATCTGACATGTATTGGTTAGGATTGTCAAAGCCGAGGATAACATCGGAAATCTTACCGTCCCGGTCTGGAATATTAATTGTAAGTAAGGTTGCTCCAAGGCTAGAAACGTCAATCCATGCACCAGTCTTATTAGAGACTCGATATCGGTCTATACGACGACCATCGTGCAGCTGACCAAAAAGTGTTTTCTCTATTCGTGTACCTGCCTGCAAGCGAATCATCCATACAAGAACTGTAGCTTAACTTAAAGTTTTTTTAGACTTACTTACCTGCCACAACTGGCTTACATTGACCTATCTCGTTGTTATTTTTCGCGCTCCTCATTGAAACGGTGGTTTTGGAAAAAGAGAAGTCCTTCCTATCAATAAGCCAAGTATAGCGAATACCTGCAACATCAAAGGTGTCCTCGATCACTTCAATCGTTTCCTCTGACCAGACGATTTTCGTAGTTTTATTACCAAGTCCAAAAGGTTCAACGACTACAGAATCTTGGTTAGATTCTAACGAGTGAAAAAACTTCCCCCCGCAATCAAGGCTAAATGCGAAACTACTCTCCACAAAAACTAAGAAAAAAATTGACAATATTGCTCTCATTCTAGCTCGACCATCGCTACCTTTGTTGTACTGGTGATATTTTTATGCTTTCCGTTTAGTTCTTTCCAGCTTTTGAACTCCACAGTGTCATTATTTCAGTGGTGCTTTCATGATAGGGTGAAAGGAATAAAAGCGGAAGGACTAGAGTAGATAAAATTCGCGGTTTGCCTTAATGGAGTACCTTCGAAACGCATTAACAAAGAGACTGTCATTAGTATGGGCTCTATTTAATGTACCACGAAGATCNAGCAGGGAAAAACGGACTAACCCCGCAGTTTATCCAATCAGTCGCCATTATTTAGCTTAATTGTAATGTGAATTGGGGAGTTGCCTTGATTTCCCTGTCTGGTATAGTGCGCGGTCAAAACCAATGTTCAAGAATATCAAATGAGAGAAGACATACACCCCGAATACAGAGAAGTTTTATTTCATGATACTAGTGTGGACGAATACTTTTTGGTTCGCTCTACTCTAAAAACTGACCAAACCAGGGAATGGACAGATGGAAANACGTATCCGTATCACCCTCTCGATGTATCTTCTGCCTCACATCCATTTTATACAGGGAAGCAAAAACTTTTAGATACGGGTGGAAGAGTTGAAAGATTCAGAAAACGTTTTGGAACTCAATCAAAAGCTGGCGCTACTCCAGAGAAATAAATAGGGAGCCTGAAATAGTTTGGACGAATTCTTCCTTTTGAAATTTAGCGCACATAGGCCATAGGCCCGGGAACTGATGTCCTTCAAAAACAACGGATACACAAGGGCCGTAGATATGAATAGCGTCGCAGTCTCATCAGTAACAGGGCATTCACGACTTAAAATTAGCAAAGAGCATCTCGGCGTTTTGTAGCTCAAAAAACGCAACTAAGTCTCTCCTGAACAAAGCGCTTATAGCTAGTAAATTATGATTAGGGCCCTATTAGCCTTGCTGCTGCTTCTATACGGATGTTCATCTCCCATTGACTACATGGAAAAGCGTCAGATGTTCCATGATGCTTCTATGAGAACTTTTTATATTTTCGAACCNTCAAAGATACATGGAAATATAACATTGGTAATTGGTTTGCATGGCTACACAGGTAGTGCGAAAAGCTTCGTAAGAGATNGCGAAGCAAATTTCAATATTTTTTTAGAAAAGAAAAATTTTATTGGGGTTTTTCCAGAGGGTAAAGCCTTTGATGAACATGGAAGATTTTTTAGTTCTTGGAATGATCTTGTTGGTTCCGTAGGACATGGACCAGGAGGAGACATTTGTACTACCGACAGAGATTATTATCCCTATCCTCCTGACTGCGAGAATCCGCATAGATGCACTTGGGCGAGCTGCGGTGATGATATCGGGTTTATAGAGAAAGTTATTGATGAGGTAAAAAGCAAATACGATATCGAAAGAATTATCGTTGCTGGAATGAGTAATGGTGGGATGATGGCGCAAACAATTGGTTGTACCCTCGGACATAAAGTTGATGCAGTTATAAATATCGCAGGAATGCAAGCCAAGGGAATGAGTTGTATTCCTGAAGAATCTGTCTCAATTGTAATGTACGGAGCAAAAAACGATACTACTGTTCCTCCAGTAGATGTGGTCGCTTCTGATGGATATCTCTATGAACCAATGGGGAATACAATTAAGGCATGGAAAGATAAACTCAATTGCGCAAACTCAACAATAAGAGAATTTTCAACTCCTTCCGCCATCACAGTCGAGCATTTTTTTGATTGCAAAAATAATAACACAGTCACAGCGATTCTAGACCACGATAACAACCACGATTGGCCAAAACCATACAAATGGGGCATAGATCTGTTATTCGAGCCTCTACTCAAATAATTATAATGACGCCATAATTACTCTACCGTTACCGACTTCGCTAAGTTACGTGGTTGATCAACATCGGTCCCCTTAAAAACAGCCACGTGATAAGCAAGTAATTGCATCGGCAAAGCATAAACTATTGGCGAAATGATATTGTCACATACTGGCATCCGTATCGAATGAGTATCATCCTCTCCTACTATCTGGTGATCTCCTATAACAAATAATTCACCACCTCGAGCCTTTACTTCCTCTAGGTTGGATTTTAGTTTTTCAAGTAACTGATCGCCCGGAGCGACAGCAATAACCGGCATATCATTATCTACTAGAGCGAGAGGTCCGTGCTTAAGTTCGCCTGCTGGATATGCTTCCGCGTGAATATATGAGATCTCCTTCAATTTTAATGAGCCCTCTAGAGCGATAGGGTAATGCACACCCCGACCAAGGAATAACGCATGCTGCTTCTCGACAAATTTTTCAGCCATTTCTTGTATATGTTTATCCAATGACAAAACTTCCTCTAACACGCGAGGTAGTTCCTTTAAGCTTTGCACAATCTCTCTGTGGGCAGATGGCTTCATATCATGGTAATCGCCTAAGGCCATTACTAGCATCAAGAGATCGGTTAGCTGATTCGTAAAAGCCTTCGTTGAGGCGACGCATACCTCGATTCCAGCATTAAGCATCAAACAAAGATCGGATTCTCTGACCATAGTGCTATTTGGTACATTACAGATACAAAGACTTGCCAAGTAATTTCTATCGATAGCGGCTCTTTGAGCGGCCAACGTGTCCGCGGTTTCCCCTGACTGGGAAATAGTCACGAGCAATGTATTCGGTAAGACAGTGATTTTACGATATCTCAATTCACTGGCCACTTCTACATTACAGGGAACGCCCACAACGTCCTCAAACCAATATCTCGCGACCATCCCAGCATAATAACTACTGCCACAAGCAACGATTTGTACCGCTTTAACTTTCTGAAAGATAGATTCTGCATCCACACCAAACGACGGTACAAGAATACTGTCGCTCGTTAGTCGACCTTCTAGGGTGTGCCGCACGGCATCAGGCTGATCATAAATCTCCTTCAACATAAAGTGACGAAAATGCCCTTTGCTGGTTGCTGTGTCTTGAACGTCATCCAACTCTATAATTCGATCGTCTATTGCTAGTTGGTTAGCGCCCTTTATTGAGATATCGATAGAAGTAAGTTCAACAATTTCGCCTTCTTCAAGGAACAAGAAGCGATTGGTGACGGGCCTCAATGCTTGCGGATCTGATGCGACGAAGTTTTCACCAATACCAATTCCGATAACTAATGGACTCCCAACGCGGGCAGCCAGTAATTTACTAGGGTAGTCCACATGCATAACAGTGATAGCATAAGCCCCCTTCAATTGTTCTAACGCCTTCGAAACACCCTGGGTGAAATCACCTGCTGCAGAAATTTCACGATCCAGGAGATGCACTAATACCTCAGTATCAGTGTCCGTCTCGAATGCATAGGTTGTTTCTAACTCTTCACGTAAAAGATGATGATTTTCAATGATTCCATTATGAACCACTGTCACCTTTTCCTGGGAAACATGAGGGTGGGCATTTTCAATGGTGGGTTTACCGTGAGTCGCCCACCTTGTATGCGCAATACCAATGATACCGGTATGGTCTTTATCACAGGCCTTTACGAGTTCGTCGACATCACCAACGCGTCGGGTACGACTTAGCTTTCCCGTAGTTGGATCGATAACGCATAAACCAGCAGAATCATAACCTCGGTATCTCAAACGCTGTAACCCTTCAAGCAAGATGCCGGTAACTTTCCTACGCGTCACCGCTGCAACAATACCGCACACTAGTCTTNATCCTTAGGACGTATCCAATCGGCAATCGTTCTTTGTTTAGCCCGCGACAAACCTAAGACATTTGGATCAACATCCTTTGTTATGGTGGATCCGGCACCAATGGTAGAACCTTCTCCGATAACAATAGGGGCGACAAATGAAGTATTCGACCCCACAAAAACATTATCTCCGATGCGAGTTTGATATTTTTTAAGCCCATCATAATTACACGTTATCGTGCCAGCACCAATATTAACCGATTCGCCGATTTTGGCATCCCCCAGATAGGTCAGATGACTGGCTTTTGTATTTTTACCGATCACTGTATTTTTAACTTCCACGAAATTCCCAATAATCACTTCATTTTCTAAAAATGTGCCCGGTCTGAGACGCGCATATGGACCCAGCTGGCTATTGGGGCCAACATGACAACCTTGCAAATGTGAATAGTCTTTGATGATAGTACCATTCTCGATAACCGAATCGATGATATGGCAGTTTGCACCAACGCGAACGCCATCACCCAAAGTTACCTGCCCTTCAAAAATATTGTTCGCATCAATATAAACGTCAGATCCGCATACTAACTCACCTCTTTGATCGAATCGTTGCGGATCAACAAGATGCACCCCAGCTTCTTGAAGATTTTTTGCGTAACGTTGCTGAAGCGCTCTTTCTAATTCTGCTAACTGCACAAAGGTATTTACACCACTTACCTCTAATTTGTCTTCCGTGACGAATGGGCTTACTACAATGGCTTGTTCATTTGCAATTTTTACAATATCAGTCAGCAGGAATTCTCCTTGAGCATTTGTACAACTAAGCTTTGGTAGCCACTGAGATAAATTTTTCGAATTCGTAGCCATAACGCCAGTATTGATTTCTTTTATAAGCCTTTGCTGATGAGTAGCATCACGCTCCTCAACTATGGCCGAGATTGACTCTCGATGATCGCGAATAATACGGCCATAACCCTGAGGATCTTCGATAGTTGAGGTCAAAACAGTAAGGGGCGCGTCACTATTAATTAGCTCCCGCATCGTGTTCGCAGTAATCAAGGGTGCATCACCAAGTAAAATTAACAAACGAACGTCTTTACCCAAGTGTGGCATCACTTGTATTACTGCATGCCCAGTACCCAATCTTTCAGTCTGACTAACCCAATTAATATTTTGACTTGGAAAACTTCGACGAACAGAATCTAGCTCTGGGCCAACGACAACGTGGATTTTGTCTGGATTAAGCTTCTCGACACTGTTGATAAGATGTCCAAGTAAAGGACGTCCTGCCAAAGAGTGCATGACTTTCGGTAATTTAGACCTCATCCGCGTTCCAAAACCCGCGGCGAGAATGCATACTTCGACACTTTTCTCGTTCATAGGATCCCTTCTACTACATGGAGAACCACGTTACTCTGAACGAGACTAAGGTGGCCGCATTTATCCCTTTCTTTCTCGTAGTTTTCGGACAGTTCTCAGCATCGCTGCCTGTTCCTGAAGATCTGCAAGAACCCTTGCAAAATCGATGTCCGGATTTTGATCGCCTTGCTCTTGTTCTGCTTTTTGCTGTGCTGCCAAAGCTGAAGATTCATCAATNTCATCAGCGCGTAGAGCAGTATCTGCCAAAATAGTTACCGCACCTGGCTGAACTTCAATATAGCCACCAGAGGCAAAAAATATTTCCTCGTTACCTCCCTCGACAAGCAACCTTACAGGACCAGGTTTGACCCCTGTCAACAAGGGTGTATGTCCGGGCATAATCCCTAACTCGCCAATAGTCCCCGTGGCGACCACCATTTCTACTTGGCCGGAGTATATCTCCTGCTCTGCGCTGACGATGGTACAAAGTACTGTGGATGCCATGATTTAACCTCTAGAGGGTTTTCGCTTTTTCGATAGCTTGTTCTACGCTTCCCACCATACTAAACGCACCCTCTGGAAGATCATCATAATCACCCTCTAGTATACCTTTGAAGCTTCTGATGGTTTCAGAAAGAGGCACATAAACGCCTGGCTGACCAGTAAATACCTCTGCGACATGCATAGGCTGAGAGAAGAACTGTGAAATCTTACGTGCTCGGTAGACAGTAAGTTTGTCTTCCTCCGTCAATTCATCCATACCAAGAATCGCGATGATATCTCGTAGTTCTTTATATTTCTGTAACACACCCTGCACACCCTGTGCTACTTCGTAATGCTCTTCACCAACAACCAGTGGATCTAACTGTCTTGAGGTAGAATCAAGAGGATCAACTGCTGGGTAAATCCCCAAGGCGGCTATGTCCCTAGATAAAGTAACGGTCGAATCGAGATGCGCAAAAGTTGTTGCTGGGGATGGATCAGTTAAGTCATCAGCAGGCACATAAACTGCTTGAATAGATGTGATTGACCCGGACTTGGTAGTAGTAATACGCTCTTGTAAAACACCCATTTCTTCAGCGAGTGTAGGTTGATATCCTACCGCTGACGGCATACGTCCAAGGAGAGCTGAAACCTCAGTGCCTGCTAGGGTATAGCGATAGATATTATCTACGAACAATAGAACATCTTTACCGTCGTCTCTAAATTTCTCAGCCATCGTTAAACCCGATAGAGCAACTCTAAGGCGGTTTCCTGGGGGTTCGTTCATTTGCCCAAAAACCATTGCAATCTTGTCCAGAACACCTGCTTCTTGCATCTCGTGATAGAAATCATTCCCTTCACGCGTTCGCTCACCCACACCTGCAAAAACTGAAAGTCCACTGTGTTCTTTCGCAATATTATTAATAAGCTCTAGCATCGTAACGGTCTTCCCAACACCCGCTCCACCAAACAAACCGACTTTACCACCCTTTGCAAACGGACAAATTAAATCGATAACTTTTACACCCGTTTCAAGAAGATCCCTCCCTCCTGCTTGTTCTTCAAAGGCAGGGGGCTTCCGGTGAATTGGCATACGATCCTTTTCACCGATTGGTCCTTTTTCGTCAATCGGTGTTCCAAGAACATCCATGATTCTACCCAAGGTCTCCTCACCAACAGGAACCTGAATTGGTGCCTCGGTATTACTTACGGGTAAGCCGCGGGCAACTCCTTCAGAGCTACCCATAGCAATGGTCCGCACGACCCCATCACCCAATTGCTGCTGTACTTCTAACGTCAAATCAACTTCTTCCACCTTCAAAGCGTCAAAAACCTTTGGTACTTCGTCGCGTGGAAACTCGACGTCTATCACCGCACCAATCACCGATACGATTCGTCCGCTACTCATTTGCTATTCCTCTTAGCTTACTTTTAAAGCGATGCCACCGACTAAACTGCGGCAGCACCCCCAATTATTTCCGACAGCTCCTGCGTTATCGCAGATTGTCGTTCGTTATTCATGATTAGCTGAAGCTCATCAATCATCTCTCCAGCATTATCCGATGCACTTTTCATAGCAATCATCTTCGCTGCTTGTTCACAAGCTCCATTTTCTACAACAGCCTGATAGACTTGTGCCTCGATAAATCGAGTGATTAGGCCCTCTATTAACTGTCGCGCATCAGGTTCGTATATATAGTCCCAGCGATGCTTCAATTCGCCATCCTCGTCTGGATCAAGCGGAACCAACTGCCTAATAGTTGGTTCTTGCGTCATAGTATTAATGAATATGTTATTAGCTAGGTATATCTTATCTAACTTGCCTTCTTGAAAAGCATCTAACATCACTTTAATACTACCTATTAGATCTGATATCGCTGGGTCCTCACTGGCGTGACTCCCGGCAGCGACAACATTACCACCATAACTTCGGAAGAACTGGGAGCCTTTATTCCCTAAGAGACAAAGATCAACTTCGATATTACCATCAACGAAGTTCTTGATATCGTGAACTACAGCTTTCAACAAATTTATATTTAACCCACCACAAAGGCCTTTGTCGGTAGTCACAACAATATAACCAACACGTTTTACTTCCCTTTCAATCATCAAGCTATGGCGAAATTCAGCAGAAGCATTTGCGACATGACCGATTACCGATCTAATCCGGTCAGAATAAGGGCGTCCTTTCGACATTCGCTCTTGAGCTTTACGCATCTTACTCGCAGCCACCATCTCCATAGCACTAGTAATCTTTTGGGTATTTTGGATACTCCCGATTTGCTTTCGTAGCTCTTTTGTACCTGCCATAAATTTCTCTCGAGGCTACCAGGTTTGCGTCGATTTAAAAGTATCTAATGCCTTAGTCATTGCTTCAACAACAGCATCAGTGTATTCACCTTTCTCATTAACTTCCGCCATAAACTCTGAATGTTCTGCATTCATGAAGGATAGCAATGCCGCTTCGAAGTCCAAAACCTTATCTGTATCTACATCTTCTAGATAACCCTCATTAGCAGCGAAGAGCACGACACCCATTTCAGCAACACTCATTGGCGAATATTGTTTCTGCTTCATTAGTTCTGATATTCGCTCCCCATGCTCCAACTGTCTGCGAGTTGCTTCATCGAGATCAGAGGCGAATTGTGAGAAAGCCGCCAATTCTCTGAACTGAGCTAAAGCAAGTTTAATACCACCACTAATTTTACTCATGAACTTGACCTGAGCATCGCCCCCAACTCGAGAAACTGAAATCCCTGGATTCATAGCCGGTCGATTACCAGCGTTGAACATATCTGTTTCCAAGAAAATCTGTCCATCCGTAATAGAGATTACATTGGTGGGAACAAACGCTGATACGTCTCCAGCTTGTGTTTCAATGATCGGGAGGGCTGTCAATGAACCAGTTTTACCTTTTATCTCACCATTAGTAGCGCTTTCTACGTAGTCCGCATTAACTCTTGCAGCACGTTCCAATAATCGTGAGTGCAAGTAGAATACATCACCTGGGTACGCTTCTCTTCCTGGTGGACGACGCAATAAAAGCGAAATTTGCCTATAAGCCCAAGCTTGTTTCGTTAAATCATCATAAATGATAAGTGCATCTTCTCCTCGATCACGGAAATACTCGCCCATAGAGCAACCTGAATAAGCAGCCAGATACTGCATGGGGGCAGGATCTGATGCTCCTGCGGCTACAACGATAGTATTTTCCATCGCGCCATATTCTTCGAGTGTACGAACGACATTTGCTATTGATGAGAACTTCTGTCCAATTGCTACGTAAACACATTTAATACCTGATTCCTGCTGATTAATGATGGTATCTATTGCAATCGCCGTCTTACCAGTCTGCCTATCTCCAATTATTAGCTCTCTCTGACCTCTTCCCACCGGGATCATAGAGTCAATACACTTAAGTCCTGTTTGGACCGGTTGATCTACGTGCTGACGGGCGATAACACCCGGTGCGACTTTTTCTACAGGAGACGAACTTGTAGCATTGATAGGGCCTTTACCATCAATTGGATTACCCAGTGAGTCAACGACCCTCCCAAGTAGCTCCGGTCCTGTCGGGACCTCTAAAATCCGTCCAGTACATTTTGCGGTTTGTCCCTCTCGGAGCTCTTTATAATCCCCTAATACGACTGCGCCTACAGAATCTCTTTCGAGATTCAAAGCAAAGCCAAAAAGATTATTAGGAAATTCAATCATCTCGCCATTTTGAACATCGGCTAGCCCATGAATTCTGACAATACCATCTGACACACTAACGATCGTTCCCTCGTTACGTGCCTCTGAGGATGCATCGAGATTTGAAATTCGCTTCTTTATGATATCGCTGATCTCGGAAGGATTCAGTTGTTGCATGTCCCGTTCCCTAATATGAAATTAATTTTTCCTGCCTACTGAAGTACTTGAGACAGCTTCCTAAGTTTACCCAAAATTGACCCATCAATAACTGTATCTTCTGCTTTTATGACCGCGCCTCCCAAAAGAGCCTCATCTACCTTCGTCGTCAAACTAACTTCGCGCTGCAGCCTCGCGTGTAGCGCGTCCGACAATTGTTTCTCTTCAGACTTAGTAATCTTATAAGCACTGATAACTTCAACATTAATTGTTTTTTCGTGATCAGCCTTCAACAGTTCATATTGATAAGCAATATTCGGAATAACATCTAAGCGCCCGTACTCTGCTAACACATTTATAAAGTTGCGCCCCTCTTCATTAATGTCGCGTCCTAACAGTTTTTTTAATAATCCTGACGCATCCTCAGAACTTATTCTTGGGTCATCCAATTTGTCCATGACAACTTTTTCACTAACTAAAGACCCAAGGACACTCAGCATTTTTGACCACTTTTGTAGCCCTGACTTTTTTTCAAGAGCGCTGGCGAAAGCCGCTCGAGCATAGGGTCTAGCAATAGTAGTAGGTTCTGATTCAGCCATTACTACAGCTTCGCCGAAAGTTTTTTTAGCATGCTCTTATGGGCTTTTCTATCGATACTATCTTCCAAGATTTTTTCTGCACCCTCAATTGCGAGCTCGCTAACNTTTCCTCGAAGCTCTTCGCGCGCTCTATTAATTTCTTGGTCAATATCACCTTGAGCACCCTGACGTATTTTCTCGGCCTCTTCAGAGGCCNCGCTCTTTGCTTCCTCTAGGATTTGATTGGCCCTGCTCTGTGCTTGACTTATAAGTTCTGCAGCCTGCTTCTTGGCCTCGGCCGACTCAATATCTGCTGCCTCATTCGCCTTCTCAAGTTTCTTCTCCGCCTCAGCCGCCTTTTCTAGCCCCTCCGCTATCGCCTTTTGTCTCTCTCGCATTGCTTGAGTCAGAGGGGGCCACACAAATTTCATGCAAAAAATCACGAAGACCATGAAGGAAATCATTTGGCCAATCATAGTCAGATTAATGTTCACGCTTGTTCCTCCTCATTACTCTGCTAATAAGTATTGAGCTGCTTTCGTTCTCATCGATACTACAGCGCAAAAATCATATACAAAGAAATACCAACCGCAATAATTGGTACCGCGTCAACTAAAGCTAGTGTAATAAAAAGCTGAGTCATCAACATGGGCTGCAGTTCCGGTTGACGTGCTATTGCCTCGAGATACTTCCCTGATAAAACACCGATAGCAATTCCACTTCCGATGGCGCCTAGCCCCATCAAGATGGCACCGGCTATTAGAATAAGCGATTGTTCCATTTAATTGCTCCTACTTTAAATATCTTAGTTAAAAACCTAATGCTCACCTGTTTCATGCGCCTGAGTTAGGTACACGATAGTTAGAACCATGAACACAAATGCTTGCAAACAGATGATAGCNATGTGAAAGACAGCCCAAGCCCACTGCAGAAAGCCTCCAAATACAGCGAGGGCTAGCCCGCTACTATATAGCAGAGCGATCAATATAAAAATCATTTCACCTGCATATAAATTGCCGAACAGACGCAAACCGTGAGATAGCGGCTTTGCTATCAAGTCAACTAACTCCAAAACGAAGTTAAAAGGATACATGAACCACATTGGTATCGGATGGGTAAATAACCCGGCCGCGAATTTTATTGGACCCTTAATTTTTATGTTGTAGTAAATAACCAACAGGAAAACACCGATGGACATACCTAGAGTAGCATTGGGATCTGTCGTAGGGACTATTTTGAAGTACTCAACTCCTGCCAAATACGCTGCATGCGGGATCAGATCAACGGGCACAAGATCCATTAAATTCATCAAGAACACCCAGACCAAAATAGTTAGCGATAAAGGACCAATCACGCGGTTTGGTCGGGTGCCGAAAACCTGGGTAATGTTATCTTCCACAAAATCTACTGCAAATTCGCAGAGGTTTTGCAATGTGCCGGGGACCCCCGCGGTGGCTTTTTTAGCCGCGACGATGAACAAAGCTAGGAAAAGAACACCCAGACCAATTGACCAGATCATAGTGTCTACATGGATTGCCCAAAACCCCATCTCTCTAATTTCTTCGGGGCTACCCGCAAAACCCCAGCTACCATCTGCATGTTTGCCAAACGCTAAATTGGTAAGATGGTGTTGTATGTACTCCTGCGATGTTGGTGCTTCACCAGCCATAAAACGTCCATATTCCTTTTCTATCTACGTCGATATCTTAATCTATTTGCCCTATGCAGAGGTGCTGCGATGTAAACTAACTGCAAAGTCACAAAAGTACCAAAAAAACTCATCGCATCTAATGGTTCTATAAATGCAAACGCAACCAAGAACAGTGCGATCGTCAGCACCAGCTTTCCTAGCTCACCCATCACAACAGTTGCCAAACCGTCATTATCGTGGCCAATTTTCATAGTCATGCGCATTGCCGCAAACAAACCGGGNATTAAACAAATTAAACCACCCGAAATTGCTGAATAGGCCGCGACCACACCCTTAAAAAGGCAAAATGACGCCACAAACAACATTAAGAAGAGTTGGACGACAAAGATTTCACCAATTTCTCTTCTCATGCAGCGTACCAAGATTCAAAACAGGTTAAAAAAAGCCAATTTTCAGAGGAGGAGAGTATAGAGTTTATAGATTAATGGAGCAACAGACATAACTCATCCCAGCTCCCCAAATTGCGAAAGAATACCATCAAGCTCGTCGAGACTATTGTAAGTAATGACTAGCTTACCACTCCCTTTGGCCGAATGCTGAATAGTGACTGGCTGGCCAATTCGATCTCCTAGCCTTTGTTCTAGCTGGCGAGTCTCAGAGGTTTTCGTTGGCGCGACCTTCTTTTCAGGTTTATCGACCATTTTACTGCGCGCTAGAGCCTCTGTTTGGCGTACGTTGAGCCGACTGCGTATTACTTCGTCAGCTGCTTTGTCTTGATCAACACCGGATAATGATAAAAGTGCTCTAGCATGACCCATCTCGAGAGCTCCAGTGATAAGTAATTGTTTAAGTTTAGATGACAGACCATTAAGTCTTAGGTAGTTGGTGACTGCTGCACGACTTTTACCGACGGCATCAGCCAATTGTTGATGACTGAGCTGGAACTCTTCTAAAAGTCGATTAAGAGCTTCTGCTTCTTCTATTGGATTTAAATCTTCGCGTTGGATATTCTCGATAAGCGACATCGCGATAGCTGATTCATCGCTAACCTGTTTGACAACAACAGGCACTGTGTCTAAAGCTGCCCTCTGCGCTGCACGCCAACGACGCTCCCCAGCGATTATCTCGTATTTCGAAGCACCGCCTTCACGAACTACAATGGGTTGAACAATACCCTGCCGCTTAATAGATTCTGCGAGCTCATCGAGTGAATCGTCTGAAAAGTTCTTTCTTGGCTGAAAAGGTCCTGGGCTTATAAATTCGATGGGGATTTCATCCATGGATANCTCGAGCTTTGTTTCGCTACCGAGTAATGCCTCCAAACCGCGTCCCAATCCTCTTTTTTTTGTCACCATCTCAATCTAANCCCCAGGCTCTAAACGCTTCACCAGTTCACCCGCGAGAGCCAAATGGGCGCGGGCTCCTCTGGATTGTTTATCATAATACATGATCGGCAACCCATAACTAGGTGCTTCTGCAAGTCGAACGTTACGGGGTATTATTGTACTGAAAACAAGATCACCAAAGTGATCAGTAAGATCATCCGATACCTCATTAGCCAGACGATTCCGCGGGTCAAACATGGTCCGAACGATGCCTTTGACTTCAAGCTCAGGGTTAAGCCTATCCGTAATACGCGATATTGTTCCGATAAGCGCTGTTAAGCCCTCAAGAGCATAATATTCACATTGCATTGGTATGATCACGCCACTTGCTGCGACTAGCCCTGTTAGCGTTAAAAGGCTCAGGGATGGAGGGCAATCAATAATGATGTAATCATAGCTGTCATTCGACGACTCTAGGGCATTTCGTAGCCTGTACTCTCTGCTTGGTATGTCCATCAGCTCGACCTCTGCACCACTCAAGTCGACATTCGCTGGCAAAAGATCATAGCTCGACGCATCCACCGTAGTTTTCGCATCGGCTACAACCATTTCATTAATGAGCACGTCGTAAGTCGAGCTGGCTACTGCAACATTGTCTATTCCACTTCCTGTTGTTGCGTTTCCCTGTGGATCAAGATCTACAAGCAATACCCGACGGTGCATGGCGGCTAGGCAAGCCGCCATGTTAATGCTCGTGGTCGTTTTACCAACACCACCCTTTTGATTCGCAATTGCCAAAATCACAGATAGTTGACCTTATTAATGACTAAAAAAACCTGAGTTTTTCTGCTGCATAATAACGAGTACTCGCTCCTCATCTATCAACGGAACCCTCAGCGGTACACGCGATATAATTTCCAGATCCGAATCCTCCGGTAATGTCTCACAGCCCCCAGCTTTCATCGCAATAAGAGTACCACCTGTTCCTATNAAGTGTGCACAAGATTTAGCCAGGTTATCCAAGGGCGCTAAAGCTCGGCACACGACATGATTAAACTTACCATCAAACGACTCAGCTCGGGAATGGACAACCGCAATATTTTCAAGTTCAAGTTCAATCTTGACTTGNGTGAGGAATCTAGTTTTTTTTCCGTTACCATCAACTAGAGTGAAATGCTTATTTAAGAAATATGAGGCTANAGGAATTCCTGGAAAGCCCGCTCCCGAACCGACATCTACGATATGCGAACCATTAATATATGGGACAATGGATAGTGAATCTAACAAGTGATGACTGATCATTTTAGTAGGATCACGAATTCCACTAAGATTGTAAGTTTTGTTCCAGTGAATAAGGAGCGTCAGATAACGTTCGAGAGCGAGCGGGACGGAGGGCTCAACGACAAATGGAAGTTCTCGCAGAGCTTTTTCGATCTGCTGAACAAGGCTCATCAAGCAGACTTCTTTGACGCCGATGCTCTATACTTTTTCAGATGTATAAGTAGAAGAGAAATGGCAGCTGGAGTAACGCCAGAGATACGCGCTGCTTGCCCTATTGTCTCCGGCTTTACTTCTTGTAATTTTTGAATCACCTCATTAGATAGCCCACTAATGCTATCAAATAGTAGTTCCCGCGGGATTGGAAAACCGTGATGCATTTTTGTACGATCGATTTCTATTTGCTGACGAGCGATGTAACCTTCATATTTACAATCAATCTCGACTTGCTCACTTACAGGATCTGGATATTTAGGAATGTCTACTAAAGCTAGTAAGTTTTGAATTTCTACCTCTGGTCGTCTGAGTAGATCGAGCAGGCGATATTCTCTGCTCAAAGGTTTACCAAGCAATCTTTCAAAATCGATATTTCCTGGTCTAACCCAATTATTTTTCATTTCATCATCTAAGGCATTGATGCCGGACTCTTTTTCCTGAAACGCTTCCCATCTCTTATCGTCTACAACGCCTAACGAGCGACCCTTGGACGTTAATCTTCGGTCAGCATTATCTTGGCGGAGTATTAAACGATACTCTGCCCGACTAGTGAACATTCGATACGGCTCTTTGGTGCCTAGTGTTATTAAATCGTCAATCAAGACTCCTATGTATGCCTCGCTTCTATCNGGGCACCAAGATGCCTCGTCTTTTGCTCGTAGTCCCGCATTTAAACCCGCTAATAGCCCCTGTGCAGCAGCTTCTTCGTACCCTGTTGTTCCGTTTATTTGTCCCGCGAAATAAAGCCCCTCTATATATCTTGTCTCAAGAGAGGAACTTAGATCGCGAGGCTCGAAATAATCATACTCTATAGCGTAACCAGGACGCGTTATTTGAGCATTTTCAAAACCCTTAATGCTTTGCACAAGTCGAAGTTGAACATCATAGGGCAAGCTGGTAGAGATTCCATTTGGATAAACCTCAGAAGTACTAAGCCCCTCAGGCTCAATGAAAATTTGATGTGCATTGCGATCAGAGAACCGAACAACCTTATCTTCAATAGAGGGACAGTAGCGCGGGCCAACACCATCAATTTCGCCGGTGAAAAGGGGTGACCGATCAAGCCCCGCCCCGATAATGTCATGTGTATTCTGGTTGGTATGAGTGATGTGGCAAGAAACCTGCTTAGGCCGCTCGTATTCAGACGGTAAATATGACATTGTAGGACAAGGATCATCTCCCGGCTGCGGTTCCAAATTGCTATAGTCGATTGTTTTTCCATCTATTCTTGGTGGTGTGCCCGTTTTCAGCCGTCCTACTTTAAATGGCAATTCTCGCAATCTGTCAGCAAGCCGATTAGAGGGGGCATCGCCAGCACGACCGCCTTCTCTTCTTTGCATCCCAATATGAATAATGCCCCCGAGAAATGTGCCTACCGTCAACACAACGGCCTGGGCGGAAAACTTTAAGCCTATTTGGGTTGAAATACCTGTTATCCTGCCGCCGGACACTAATAAATCGTCGACTGTTGCCTGAAACAAGTGCAGATTTTTCTGGGCCTCTAAAAAATATCTGATAGCTGATTTATAAAGTGATCGATCCGTCTGCGCTCTCGTCGCTCTAACAGCCGGTCCTTTCCGGGCGTTAAGAGTACGAAAATGTATACCCGCCTGGTCCGCTGCTCGAGCCATTACGCCGCCGAGGGCATCAATTTCCTTGACCAAATGGCTTTTTCCAATACCACCAATCGCCGGGTTACAGGACATTTGCCCTAAGGTATCAATATTTTGGGTGAGCAGCAGAGTGCGACATCCGAGCCGAGCCGACGCCAACGCGGCTTCGGTTCCCGCGTGTCCGCCCCCTACAACAATCACATCGTAGCAGTTATCAGTCAAACGATTCTCAATAGAGATGAACGGGTTAGGAAGTATACGGATCGATTAATTAATGTCCATGAGAAGGTTAAGCGGGCGAGGAACGCTTGCTAGTGGCGCAACAAGACTGTTGCCAATGGTGAGTAGGCGTCACCTGAAATTAGTAACAGAAAAGAAGAGTTTGTATACGAAATAAGGGCTACAAGACATCGCTTAAACAAAGATTTCTAGTAAATGAATTTTGTTAGGAATATTCAGTTACCCAATAAGCAAGTTGCTCAAGTCGAGAGAGCAGCAATGAATCAAAGAAAGAAATATTCAATTTTGAAAANCGCCATAAANAAGCATCAGAAAACCCTCTTTCTGATAATCTCTCGATGAAATTTGGTCATTTCCCAATGCAAAAGGTTGAAAAAATCTTTCCCAAAAGATCGTCACTACTATAATCCCCGGTTATTTCCCCCAAAGCCGTCTGGGTTGCTCGAAGATCCTCCGCAAGGAGATCTCCGGATCCTCTTTGATCAAATACTAGCTTGCCACGCTCAAGCGCTTCCAGCGCCCGCCTCAATGCGTCGGTATGTCTGGCCCTGGCGATGAATACACCTTCGCTTCCACTATAATTCATAATAGATTTAATCCGATCTTTAAGTTCATCTAAGCCGTCACTGGTTTTTGTCGAAGCGAAGACATATTCATGAGGAAGATCGATTATTTCGCCACACCAAAGGTCCGACTTGTTTAAGACCACTAAGTATTTCGACCCGTCTGAAAGTTCTGTCATAAGCATATCTACGTGTTTGGCGAGATGTTGATGATGGGCTTCGACATCTACAATAAGGAGAACAAGTTCAGACTTGTCGATTTGCTCCAACGTCCTACGAACGCCCTCCATCTCGATTGGGTCCTCTGCTTGCTGCAGACCTGCAGTATCGACTAGTTTGATGGGTAAGCCGTCTATTTGTATATGTTCGTCAACAATGTCTCTTGTGGTACCTGAAATATCGGTGACAATAGAGGTATCTTTACCAGTAAGTTGGTTCATCAAGCTCGATTTTCCTGCATTAGGTCGACCTGCCAGAACGATGGTAAAGCCCTCACGCAGTAAGGCACCCTGTGTGGCATCTTTGCTTAATGCACGCAAATCAGATATCAGAGTGTCAATTCGTCTAATAAGCCCAGGATCCTGGAGGAAGTCAATCTCCTCCTCTGGAAAATCAATTGCTGCCTCTATAAACATTCTGAATTCTACCAGCGCATCAGTTATTTGGCGGACCCTTGAAGAGAATTGCCCCTGCATCGAACGCAGAGCTCCACGGGCGGCATTTACTGTAGCGCTGTCTATAAGGTCAGCTATCGCCTCGGCCTGGGTTAAATCAATCTTGTCATTGAGGTAGGCGCGCTCGGAGAACTCGCCAGGACGAGCTAATCGAGCGCCAATTTTTACGACCCTAGAAAGAATTAAGTTCAGAACGACTGGGCCCCCATGACCTTGAAGTTCCAGAACATCTTCACCAGTAAATGAATGCGGGGCTGGGTAAAACAAAGCTATCCCTTGGTCTATGGCTATTCCATCTTGATCAAAGAACTTTGAGAGGGTAGCGACTCGTTCCGCTGGCAGACTCCCCAGAATTAGGTTTGCTGTACTAGCTGCTAGCGGTCCTGATACTCTAACAATGCCTATGCCCCCCTTACCTGGGGGAGTTGCAATAGCCGCTATAGTATCTTTGGTGTACATATCCAGAGACGATTCATTTTCCCGATTCGATCTGTCTTGTTACGTACCACTGCTGCAGTAAGGATACAACGTTATTGACCAGCCAATATAGAACCAATCCTGCTGGAAACCAGATAAAAAAGAATGTGAAAACTATTGGCATCCATTTAAAAATTTTGGCCTGCATGGGATCAGGTGGTTCTGGCTGCATTGCAGTAACAAAATACATGGATACTCCCATTAGGATCGGAAGCACAAAATAGGGATCCATTGCAGCTAGATCATCGATCCACAAAATAAAGGGCGCTTGCCTAAGCTCCACGCTTTCTAAAAGAACCCAGTATAGTGCTATAAACACTGGCATCTGTAGGAGGATAGGAAGACATCCACCAAGGGGATTTGTGCCTGCCTTTTTATAGAGGTCCATCATACCTTGAGAGAGTTTTTGCCGATCGTCGCCGAACTGTTCCCTTAACCGCAACATCTCCGGCTGCAATTTACGCATCTTCGCAGTTGAACGGTAAGCCGCGGCAGAGAGAGGATATAAGGCCCCTTTTACGCATAACGTCAGCAACATGATAGCGACACCCCAGTTGCTGGAGATGTTTTCTTGTATCATAGTAAGTAGCCAAAATAAGGGTTGAGCCAGCCACCAAAGGAAACCATAATCTACTGTCAAATCCAGTCCACCCGCTAGATCTTTCAAACGATATTGGTCCTTTGGACCAGAATAAAATCCTATAGACTGCGAGTCCACATTACCGGCTGGGACAACCCACAACGGAGACGTAAATCCGAAGATATAGGTATCCTGATTTGGAAGCTTTCTTGCTTGATAGTTATGCTCAAAACTAGAGTCAGGCACAAATGCAGAAACAAAATAGTGTTGGACAAAAGCCATGTATCCGCCTTCGTGTTTAGTAGCGAAGGTTGATTCTTTCAAGTCATCGAATTCTAACTTCTTGTATAACTCATCTTCCGTTCTGGTTGCGCCACCAACAAATGGCTGCATCATCATTGCGTTTCCCCCTGACCCTGGGGGTTGCCTGGAATCTCGTTTTATTTGACCATAAATAGCTCCGGTCCAGTCTTGATTCGTGAAATTTTCTACGTTGTATGTAATGGATACTAGATAGTTTGACTTGGAAAATTTAAATGTCTTTATAATCCTAGTTCCATTATCTTGTTCAAGATCAAGCGCTACGCTTAGCACACCAGAATCGTCCATCAAATATTCGTTTAATTGGCTTCGAAAAAGTGGCCGAGAAAGGGAAGAGTCAGTCCCGGAAGGGCCGATCAACCCAGTCTGTGCGGTATAATCATTGGTAGGATCTAACAAAATAAAGGGCTGATCGGGCAGATCAATACTTTCGGGATATTGAGGTAATGATACTGTAATGATATCGCCCCCAACCTTATCTATGATTACATTAAGAACGTCGGTGCTTACTGTTACAAACCGATCAAAATCGATTGCTAATTGATCATCGGGACTCGAATGAGGCTGTTCATTGATTTCGGGTATAAAATCAGGAACTCCGTCTGATCCTTCCAAACTTGGTGTTTGAGGGATAGCACTGGAAGTTGAGCTAGTGGTGACTGTGTCTAAGGGCAAATCAGGTTGACTAGTTAAGGATCGAGCCTTTTGTCCGTAGTCCTCCTGCCATGCCAGTAGAAGCAGGTAGAGTGTAACCAAAAGTCCAAAGCCTAAGATGATTCGCTTATAGTCCATTTCTATTTCTCTAATAACGTTGCATTGTTTTTTAATTCGGGGACAAGATCTACGCCACCAGGATGTAAGGGGTGGCATTTACAAAGCCGACTAACCGATAAACAACTACCACGCATAAGACCATGGCGATTTATTGCCTCCAAGGCGTAGTTTGAACAAGAAGGGTAAAACCGACATTGACCCCCTATTAAACTTGAGAGTGTCAACTGGTATATACGGATTGATATGAGGAGTAACTTCTTCAAATTTCTCTCGATTTGGTTTGCAGCTCGGTAAATAGGTTATCTATGGTATGCCTTAAATGAGGTTTTGTATTTGCCACACTAAGCGATCTAGCCAGGACGATAATATCAAAAGAATCTAATGAGATATGACGAAATGATTCTCTTATAACACGTTTTATTCGGCTCCGCTCAACGGCGAGGGGTGCTGCTTTTCTACCCACCACCATACCTAATCTACTGTNGCTTAGGTCATTTCGGGTAGCTAACAGCAAGAAACATACTCGAGATAAACGGTAGTCGGTTTTGTTAAATACCCTATCGAATTGTGTGGAGTGGTTCAGGCGAGAATTCTTAGGGAGGCCGAAGCGGGGCGCGTAGTGATTCAAGCAGAAAGTTCTTTTCTACCTTTCGCTCGCCGGCGCTTAAGGACCTGACGGCCCGCCTTGGTGGCCATTCTGGCGCGGAAGCCATGGGTACGTTTGCGTTTTAGAAGGCTTGGCTGGAATGTTCTTTTCATACTTGGAAGAGACTTTTTAGGGTTCGCGGATTCTAAAGAAGAAGAGATTGACAGTCAATGTCATCAAATAGCGAATTTNGGAAATCTTCATTTAATAACTAATTATTCAAATAATTATTATTGTTATTATTAAGGATAGAGTCGGTTGTGGAAGAGTGTGTTTAATCGATTTAAATCAGAAGGTTGGGGTCGTGGCATGGTGAATTACGGCTGTGCTAAAGGTGTTGTTAAGGTGTGGATAGAGGACCTAGTTCTATTGAGGATATCCACAGTACGGAGAATATTTTGAAAAATGCAGTGTTTATCCACAAGATATTAACAGGATTACCACCGGGTGTTAGTGCAAAGCCTTGATAAATAAATGTTTTTTTTCGTATTTTTTTGTGTTTGAGCTTTGCAATTATTGTGGTTTTGGCGTTACTATCGATGTTCACATTCTGCAAATCCAGGGTGTGTANGAAACGGCTTTTTTGGTATCAGAGAGTGGCGATTTTAGGTGTCCCCGCTGTAAAAGCTTTTAATTTTTAATGACGGGGGTCGAGTGAGCAAGAGTGTTTGGCAACAATGTTTGGAGAGTCTGGAGGATGAACTCTCTGCGCAACAATTCAATACGTGTATTAAGCCTCTCCAGGTAGTTGCAGAGGGCAAAGCAATTAGATTATTAGCCCCTAATAAGTATATCAAGGATCAAATTAACGATCAGTTCATCGATAGAATAAGAGAGCTTGTTATAGGCAAGGAGAATATGNACGTCTCCTTGGAAGTCGGTAGCGCCAGAAAGGAGGAAAACAACGCCTTTGTCGAGAGGGAGGCGTTTTATCCGTTATTAGACTTGAACAAGGAGTTCACCTTCGACAGCTTCGTTGAGGGGAGGTCGAATCAAATAGCCCGAGCTGCAGCGCTTCAGGTTGCAGAAAACATTGGAGGGGCATCATACAATCCGTTATTACTTTATGGGGGGGTAGGTTTAGGGAAAACTCATCTCATGCATGCTGTAGGCAACTCTATCCTGGAACGTAATCCACATCTTAATGTAGCTTACATGTATTCTCAAAGGTTTATGGAAGACATGGTCAGGGCTATTGAGCATGGAACTATGGCAGACTTCACTCAGTATTATCGAGCGGTGGATGTACTGCTAATGGATGATATTCAGTTCCTAGCGAAAGGGATGAAGTCACAAGAAGAATTCTTTCACGTGTTTAACCGCCTGCAAGAGGGAGGTAGGCAAGTTATCCTAACTTGTGATAGATATCCGAAGGAAATTGAGGGACTTGAGGTAAGACTAGAAAGTAGGTTTGTGTGGGGAATGACAGCCACGTTAGAACCACCAGATCTAGAAACAAGGGTCGCCATTCTTTGTAAAAAAGCAGATAGCGAGGAAGCAGAGCTTCCTCATGAGGCAGCTTTCTTTATAGCGAAGCGTATTAGGTCGAATGTCCGTGAGCTTGAAGGTGCTCTAAAAAGGGTAATTGCGAACGCAAGGTTTACCGGGCGGAAGATTTCCCCGGAGCAAGTTAGAGAATCATTGAGGGATTTAATCGCTATTCAAGATCGGCAGGTCGGTATTGATAACATACAAAAAACGGTAGCAGATTATTATAAAATAAGGATTAGTGATCTTCATTCCAAGAAAAGGTCAGTTTCGGTTGCTCGGCCTCGGCAAATGGCTATGGCGTTATCGAAAGAGCTTACTAATCATAGCCTGCCTGAAATTGGAGACTCGTTTGGTGGAAAAGACCATACCACTGTACTGCATGCGGTCAGGCGTATAGAGGAGCTAAGGGAAGATAAAACCGAGATTGAAGAGGACTACAATAATCTGCTTCGCATACTTACGGCTTAAAAGGGGTCTGTAGCTGTGGATGCTAGGCTTGGCTTGGATTAAGACACGCCTGGCATCGCTATGCTACCCAGCGGACAGGCATCTATAAGTGGGTGCTTACATACAAAAATCTAACAGCAAAACGGTGATTAAATGAAATTCTCAGTAAACAGAGAGGCATTATTGAGGCCGCTGCAGCAAGTAGCGGGAGCGGTGGAAAGGCGTCAGACACTCCCTATACTATCAAACGTTTTGCTTGATGTTCGTGAAGATCGGTTGTCGTTAGTGGGCACAGACCTTGAGGTGGAGTTGTTAGGGAAAGTTTCGGTAACTGAATTAGCGGGAGGTAGAATTACTGTGCCAGGAAGGAAGCTGATGGATATCATTCGGCAACTTCCGGAAAAAGCGGAAGTCCATGTGGAGCTAGACGGATCTAGCTTAGTAGTTAACTCAGGGAGATTTAGGTCATCGCTTTCCACTTTGGCTGCGGAAGACTTCCCCACAGTAGAGAGATCTGAGAGCGAAGTCAGTTTAAAGATTGACAGCAAGGGGCTGAAGCGGGTGTTGGATAAGACTGCGTTTGCTATGGCTCAACAGGATGTTCGATTCTTCCTTAATGGTATGTTAATCGAGATCAGCGAAGGTTCGATGCGAGCGGTAGCAACGGATGGGCACCGTCTTGCTCTTAACGGTCTGACCTTGCCAGGAACAGCGGTCGATAAACAGGTTATATTACCCCGAAAAGGGGTGTTCGAAGTACAAAGGCTATTGCAGGAGGTGTCTGGGGATGTTGAGGTTGTAATAAGTAGCAATCATCTTAGCGTAGTAGCAGAGGAGTTTGAACTGATTACAAAGCTATTGGACGGTAGATTTCCAGACTATGATCGGGTCATTCCCAGAGACGGGGATCGCGTAATTGAGGCTGATAAGGATCTATTGAGGCAGGCGCTCAGTAGAACAGCGATTCTGTCAAATGAGAAGTTCAGGGCGATTAGGGTTAAGTTCAGCGATGGCAGTATCGAGTTGTCTGCTAACAATCCGGAGCAAGAGCAGGCGGAGGAAACAGTGACTGTAGACTATGAAGGAGAGCCAGTCGAGATAGGATTTAACGTGAGCTATCTGCAAGATGTTTTGGGAGTTTTAGAGAATGAGCGCGTGCGTATCACGGTGAGGGACGCCAATAGTAGCGCTTTGCTAGAGGAGCCCGGTAATGATGAGGGCATTTACGTGGTCATGCCTATGAAGTTATGAGGCTTAGTGAGCTTCATATTCGGAATGTTAGGAATATAGACTGCTCCTCAGTGGAATTAGGGCCTACGATAAATCTTTTTTCAGGGGAGAATGGGAGNGGTAAAACTAGTATTTTAGAGAGCGTGCATTTCTTGTCCAGCGGTAGGTCCTTTCGTGCTGGTAAGGGGAACACCCTGTTAAAGAAAGGCGTGGATGGCTGCTTTGTGAAGGGTATTTCCGACGGCGGCCAAGAAATGTCGGTAATGAGAGACAGGTTGAAGGGGAGACGGATGAGTCTCGGTGGCAGGGTTCTGGAAAGGGCCAGTGAGCTTGCGCAAAGGCTACCTGTGCTTGTTTTGGCGCCGCAAACGATCAACCTTTTAATCGGTGGGCCAGAATATAGGCGCCGCTTTCTTAACTGGGGCGTGTTCCACGTGGAACCAGGATTTAGACAGGTCTGGGAGGATGGTAAGCGCTGCTTGTATCAACGAAATAAACTATTGAAAGCAGCGACTGTGTCACGAAAAGGCCTAGAGAGCTGGAGCGCAGAGTTTGTCCGTTTGAGTGAGGTAATACATGGATATCGAGCTAAATATATGGGCGCCTTCAAACAGAGTTTTAACAAGGGGATCGGAATTACTGGAATTAAGGGCGTAGAGGTAAGCTACGAGCCAGGGTGGAATACTGAGACCCCGCTCGGAGAGGAGTTGGCGGCGGCTCAAGCCTCGGATATAAAACGAGGTTTTACATCGAAAGGGTTCCATCGCGCGGATCTGGTAGTAACCGTAGATAGACGAGANGTTTCTAGTTTNTGCTCGAGGGGTGAGTTGAAACGTTTGGCATGGGGTCTGTTATTAATTCAAGGGGAAGGGGTAAGTGAAGAAGTGATCTATTTAGTGGACGATTTGGCCTCGGAATTGGATAGAGAAAGCAGAGAGCGAGTGTGTAAATATCTTATTGAGAAAGGAAATCAGGTCCTGGCTACGAGCGTTGATCAGGAAGGGCTTAGCTCTTGCTGGGGCGCTATTGCAAAAACCATGTTTCACGTGGAACATGGTAATATAAAGAGGAATAGCTTATGACGGATCAAACAGACCAGAGTTACGAGGCGAGCAGCATCAAGGTCTTGAAAGGTCTCGATGCAGTGCGTAAACGTCCAGGAATGTATATTGGAGATACGGATGATGGCACGGGCCTGCACCATATGGTTCAAGAGCTGGTAGATAATGCGATAGACGAAGCTTTAGAGGGATACTGTAAGAATGTTACCGTTACAATACATAAAGATGACTCTATTACGGTTGCTGACGACGGGAGAGGTATCCCAACTGATATTCACGAGGAGGGCAAATCGGCAGCTGAGGTGATTCTGACCGTTCTGCATGCAGGTGGCAAGTTTGATGATAGNAATTATAAGGTTTCCGGAGGGCTCCACGGCGTCGGTGTTTCAGTGGTCAACGCTCTATCATCTCAACTTAGGCTAACAATTTGGAAGCACGGCAGTGTTTGGGAGCAAATGTATTCTGATGGAGTGCCGGAAGCACCCCTTAAAATTGTTGGTGGCACTGACCGCACTGGCACGCAGATCACCTTTACACCCTCTCCCGAAACCTTTACCAATATAAATTTCCATTATGAAGTACTAGCGAAACGTTTGCGCGAACTCTCTTTCTTAAACTCTGGCCTCGCTATTCATCTTATTGATGAGCGAACCATGAAATCGGAAGCCTTCGAATACGAAGGGGGTCTAAGATCCTTTGTCGAATATCTTAACAAAAATAAAACACCCCTCAATGAGATCTTCCACTTTAACCAGACAAGGGCAGATGGAATAAGTGTCGAAGTTGCAATGCAATGGAACGATTCCTACCATGAAGATGTTTCCGCCTACACGAATAATATACCGCAAAGCGACGGAGGCACTCATCTCCAAGGATTTAGGGCCTCTCTAACGAGGACCTTGAATGCTTATATTGAGAGAGAGAAGATTGCAAAAAAGGATCAAGTGCCCACCACTGGTGACGATTCCAGAGAAGGCCTAACAGCGATTATCTCCGTCAAAGTACCTGATCCGAAATTTTCTTCCCAGACAAAAGATAAACTAGTTTCCTCAGAAGTAAAAGGTGCGGTCGAACAAGAGATGGGGGCAACATTGTCCTCCTACTTGCTCGAAAATCCTCAGGAAGCGAAAGCTATAGTTCAAAAAATGATAGAAGCTGCGAGAGCTAGAGAGGCTGCTCGCAAAGCGCGTGAAATGACTAGACGGAAAGGCGCCTTGGATATTGCAGGACTTCCTGGCAAATTAGCCGATTGTCAGGAGCGAGACCCCGCAAAGTCCGAAATATACCTTGTAGANGGAGACTCGGCTGGGGGNTCGGCGAAACAGGGACGTGATCGCAAATTTCAAGCTATCTTGCCTCTGAAAGGCAAAATACTAAACGTAGAGAAAGCGCGATTCGATAAGATGCTATCTTCTGCAGAGGTAGGAACTCTAATAACAGCGTTGGGTTGTGGTATTGGGAGAGACGAGTTCAACCCTGATAAGCTCCGGTATCATAGAATAATAATCATGACCGATGCTGATGTTGACGGAGCCCATATTCGAACATTATTGCTCACCTTTTTCTTTAGACACATGAGCGAGTTAATTGAGCGTGGGCACATATTGATTGCCCAGCCACCACTTTATAAAATCAAAAGGGGTAAACACGAAGAATACATTAAGAACGAGGACCATTTAACAAATTACATGCTTGAGGCTGCCCTGGCGGACGCAAGTTTCATGACNGACACAAAAGCCTCTCCTGTCCAGGACAAAGAACTTCGTGGGCTCGCGCAACAATATTATGAAGTACAAGCGCGAGTTGCCCATCTTGAGCGCCGTTATCCCATAGAAATACTAAAACAACTGCCATATGTTAGCCCTATCTCCACCAAAATCCTTGCAAACAAAGACCTCTTACAAACTTGGCTGGTCTCTTTGGAGCACCGCCTTGCCGCATACACCCCCTCCACTACCCTATATAAAACCTCTATCAAGGAAACTTCTGACTCTTTATTCATACCCTCCGTTAGCACAGTTACTCATGGAGTAGAGCGCGACTATATCTTTGACGCAGACTTCTTTGGGTCCGCAGATTACCAAAAAATTACTAGTCTCGGGGATAAACTCAAGTCTTTAGTCTCAGCCTCAAGCACAGGCACTGCAACAATAAGGCGCGGGGAGAAATCTGAAGACGTTAATAACTTTGAAGAAGCTCTCGAATGGTTACAAAGGGAAGCGTTGCGTGGTCAAACGAGACAGCGTTATAAAGGCCTTGGTGAGATGAACCCAGACCAACTCTGGGAAACTACGATGGACCCTTCATCGAGAAGTATGCTTCGGGTTACGATTGAGGACGCTCACGCCGCAGATCAAGCATTCCATACTCTGATGGGTGACAATGTCGAACCCAGAAGAGACTTTATAGAGGAGAATGCTTTAGCAGTCGCTAACTTAGATATTTAGGTTCTGTGCAAAGTGCGACAGATTTTTATATACAGGCACTTCGCTAGTTAATGCTGCCTTGGTTTCTAAGCCGTTCCCTGTTAGAACTAATATTGGCTTACAACCGCCAGACAGGGCGGCTTCGATATCCCGAAGCGAATCCCCCACAAAGNGGCAACCTTTAACGGACTCTCCAGCCAAAACCTCAACCTGTTTCAATAGTCCTGCTCGTGGTTTTCTACAATCGCAATAGTCAGTTTCGTCATGAGGACAATATACAATGCCTTCTATAACACCGCCGGCTCTCTCCACGGCGTTTTTCATCTTCGTATGAATCGCTTCGAGTTGCTTTTCTCCTAATAAACCTCTGGCTATACCGGACTGGTTAGTGGCAACAAAAACTCTAAGATCTTTTTGTTTCAGTAGCGCAATTGCTTCTATACTGCCTTCTACCGGGATCCACTCGTCAGGAGTACGAACATGACCCCTGGAGTCTTCGTTAATCACTCCATCTCGATCCAAAATAACAATCTTCTTCTTCACGTTACCGTTAATACCTTGAAATCGGCTACCTCGGCGAATATTTTATTCATCCTGGCTATGGCTGCCAGCCTGTTTAGACGTTTATCTTTATCATCATCCATTACTAAAACACTATCAAAATAGTCTGCAATCATGGGNCCTTGAGCCCCCAACACCTCCAGCCTTTCTTCCGTACTTTTCGCCTTCCTCAGCNTATGCTCTGCGTCTTCCATCCCTTGTTCAAGAATTCTTTCGGCCTTGTGCTCATAAAGCTCTGCTTTAATTTCTGGAAGTTCTTTTTCCCCATGCCCACTTATTATATTGGCAACGCGTTTGCTTAGGGCTATCACTTCTCTCCCCTTATCCTTAGCTTTGAATTCCTGTATTGCCCTTATAGCTTCGTCTGCCTTATACAGGTTTACTATACCACCTGCCTGACCTTGGACCGCCCGCACCACGTCGGATTCGATTCCCATCTCCTGATAGAATCGCATGAGTCTATCAACGATATAGCTGTGAACCTTAGTGATATCAAAATGATACTGCCCCGCNCCTCCGGTTGTTCCTCTTAAATTTTCCATCGCCTCTGCAAGACATTCTTTAATGTTTATATCCAGCTTATGGTCTAACACGATACGGATCACGCCGAGCGTTTGTCTTCTCAAAGCATAGGGATCCTTTGATCCTGTCGGTCCACCTCCTACCCCGAAGATACCGACTAACGTATCTAACTTATCCGCTATGGCCACAGAGCTGTCAATTCCGTTGCCTGGTATCGTATCGCGCGGACCGCCGGGCTTGTAATGATCCTTTATTGCTGAGCATATTTCAGGGCGTTCCCCATCAATGGCTGCGTAGTGACCTCCCATCTGTCCTTGTAGATCGGGGAATTCTTCGACCATATTTGTCACAAGATCTACTTTGCAAAGGAGCCCTGCCCTCTCCGCATTTTTTTTGTCGCAGCCTACTTTCTCCGCAATGTAGCCGGCCAACTTACTGATGCGCTCCGCCTTCTCCCGATAGCTCCCCAGTTCCGTCTGAAACGTGATCTGTTCGAGTAAGCTTAGTTTTTCCTCAAGCCGCGTTTTAGTGTCATTAACGAAGAAGAACTGTGCGTCCCGCAGTCTGGGTTTTATCACTCGTTCATTCCCTCGAATAACCACCTGCGGTTTTTTACTAACAATATTGGCAACAGTTATAAACTTGGCCAATAGCTTCCCGTCTGCGCCTCTCAAATGAAAGTAACGTTGATGCTTTTTCATTACTGAAATCAGTACGTTCTCGGGCAGGCCCAAAAACTCCTCATCGAAAGTTCCGCTTAAGACTGCTGGCCACTCAACCAGCGCTGACACTTCTTCTAGAAGTTGGTCATCTATTTCGATCTCCCCCCCTAGCCTCTTACCTTCCTCTTTAACCTTCTCTCTTATTAGTTTCTCCCTCTCTATAGGATCCACCAATACCTTCCCGTCCNTACATTGTTTTTCATACTCTTTAGCCGACCTTATAGCTATCGGATCTGGATGCATGAACCGGTGTCCGTACGATAAATTTGAGGCCGTACACCCGAAAACTTCAAGTTCCAANACTTCACTACCGAAAAGCACCACGACCCAGTGGACAGGCCTCACGAACTCCTCTCTCAGATTAGACCACCGCATAGGCCTGGCAACGTTTAATCCCTCTATACTCCTATCCACGATGCCTTGGATTTCTTCCGCAATTTTTCTCCCCTTCTGATGTTCGCGATACACTAGCCACTCGCCTTTCCGATTCCTTGAGCGTTGCAGTAAGCTTACATCTGAAATACCACAAGCCCTCAGAAAACCGTTAAGCGCTGGGGTCGCTTCTCCATCCCTGTTGTAAGCCATCTCCACCGGTGGCCCTCGTTTCTCTGACTCCTTGTCCGCTTGCCTCTCTTCTAAAGATCGTATGATTGCTGCCATTCTTCTGGCGGTACCATGCGTTTCAATATTCTTAAACCCAAACCCATTCTCAGCCAGTTCACGCCTTATATTTTCTCCTAATCCGGCTATGAGTGACTTCAGGAGTTTTGGTGGTAGCTCTTCTGTACCAATTTCTATAAGCATATCTTCATTGCGCATCTTTTTGTTCCTTCAACACAAGCTCACGAGTTTCATCATCTGCAAGCGGGAACCCAGCTTTGCGCCGAGATTCAAGGTAGCTGTTCGCTACCAACTTCGATATTCCTCTTACACGTAAGATNTACCGTTGCCTTTCTGTTACCGAAATAGCTCGTCGCGACTCCAATAGATTAAAAGCGTGGGAGGCTTTAAGAACATACTCATAGGCTGGGAATGGGAGTCCAGCAGAAAGCATACGGCTGACCTCCGCTTCATAAAAATTGAATTGTTCTTGCAAACCCTGGATACTCGCTGAGTCAAAATTAAATGTTGACATCTCTACCTCATATTGATGGAAGATATCCGAGTAAGTAGTTTTACCTTCTGGTGTTTCCGTCCAGACAAGGTCTTGAAAATCCTCGACACCCTGAAGGTAGAGTGCCAACCGTTCGAGCCCATAGGTTATTTCGCCCATAACTGGATAGCATTCCTGACCGCCCACTTGCTGAAAATAAGTAAATTGGGTGATCTCCATCCCGTCCATCCAGACCTCCCAGCCTAAACCCCATGCACCCAGACTGGGCGACTCCCAATTGTCCTCAACGAATCGAATATCATGAATTAGAGGGTCTATACCAAGTACCTCCAGAGACTTTAAATACAGTTCTTGAAAATTCTTTGGCGATGGCTTCATCACCACCTGAAATTGATAATAATACTGATAGCGATTTGGGTTTTGTCCGTACCTCCCATCTGCTGGACGCCTGCATGGCTGGACATATGCTGCGGACCATTTTTCTGGACCTATAGCCCTCAGGAAAGTAGCGGGGTGAAACGTTCCAGCACCCATTTCTAAATCGTAGGGTTGCATTATAATGCAACCCTCTTTAGCCCAATAGTCTTGGAGCGAAAACACTAGATTCTGAAAAGTTTCAGGCATTATTGAACTACCTATATTTTGACATCGCCAGTATACCCGACATGGCGTCTTTCAAACATGCCCCCGCTCAAAAGCCAGCAGATCTTATGNTGTCGTATGTTTATAAATTTGGCTGTTNNCCGTTCACAACGACAGAAGGAATCACAGTGGCCATCGCAATTTCTAGGTTGTTTATTTTTAGTTTCTTGTACTAAGCTTTCCACCTCTATATTAAATTTGATGAGGTGCTAGTGCGTTTGAGTGGTAGTTTTGTGCTAGCTTTACTTAAGCTTATTTCTATTTGGCCCCGACCGTTTTTGCAGGTTCTTGGCAAAGCTTTTGGTTGGGTGAAATACGTCACCAATTCACAAGCTGCCCAGATCTCCAGACAAAATATACAGTTGTGTTACCCTCAACTTTCTCAAAAGAAGCAGACACAACTTCTGCGTGCAAGCCTAAGCCAAACAGGGCAGACTCTTTTTGAGACCCCTTCAGTATGGTTNAGCGCTGACTCGACGTTGCAGCCTTGGATAGATGAAATAAAGGGCGAAATGGTATTAACGAGAGCCATAAATGCTTCGAAGGGCGTTATCGTTGTGCTTCCCCATTTTGGCAACTGGGAACTATTCAACAGCTACTTTTCCAAGTATGGGTCTATGACTGCGTTATACCAGCCGCCTCGTCAACAATATCTTAAGGAGATAATGCTGCACATACGATCGGGGTTTGGGAATGAATTTGTGCCGACAACTAAAATGGGTATTTTTCGTTTGGTTCGATGCTTAGATGCTGGCGGTTTAGTAACAATCTTGCCTGATCAGGTGCCACGGAAGGGAATATTTAGCGATTTTTTTGGTAATCAGGCTTTGACCGATCTCCTAATTCCAAAGCTATTACGAAGGACTGGTGCTGCAGCGGTAGCTGTTACAATCAAACGTAAAACTAATGGCCACTTTACTCTGATTTGCCAAGAGCCCGATTCTAATATTTACAGTATGTCCGATAAGCTTTCTGCCCGAGGTCTCAATAAGACTATTGAGGCGTGCGTAGCCCAAGCTCCAGAGCAGTACCAATGGGAGTATAAGCGGTTTCGTGAAAGGCCTGTCGGAGAAAAAAAATTATATCGGTTTAAAAAGCCAGTAGAGTTTCATTCCCTACCCTAAAAAATAGCGGCCTATCATTCGCGCATGTCTTCTTCATTTTCTCCAAAACATGAATGTAAATAATACTAATAATGTAAATATTTCTAATCGTCCCAACATCATAGCTACTACCAATACGATCTTAGCTTGATCAGAAATACCTCCGTAGTGATAGGCAACGTCTCCTAATCCAGGACCAAGATTGTTCAAACATGCCCCTACCGCAGAGAACGCGGNGAGAAAATCCATCCCAAGGCCAATCATAATCAGATGCAACGCAACGAATGTAAGAACGTAGACTGAAAAGAAACCCCAGATAGCCTCGATAACTCCTGGGGACACAGGTCGATGGTTTACTTTCACTGGAAACATTGCGTTTGGGTGAATGATTCGAAAAACTTCCCGAATTCCTTGCTTCCATATTAGCAGCACCCTCATAATTTTCATTCCTCCACCTGTTGAGCCTGCGCATGCCCCACTGAATGCTCCAAAAAAAATCATGTAGGGCAGCATGCTGGGCCACTGGCTGAAATCCTCGGTTGTAAAGCCTGTAGTTGTGAAGATTGACACAACCGTAAAAATACTACTGCGTAACGCATCCAGGGTATCGTACCTACCAAAAATTATAAGGCTTATGGAGGTTATAACTGCAGCAATACTTAAAATTAAAAGGTAGGTGCGCGTCTCGTCATCTGCTAAATAATTCTTGACACCTCCCTTAAAGGCATAGAAGTGCAACCCAAAATTTATGCCGCAGACAACCATGAAAATGATGGCCACGGCCTCTATTCCCGGAGAATTAAAATATCCGATACTTTCGTCGTATGTTGAAAANCCGCCTATCGCAACCGTGCTAAAGCTGTGACAAATCGCGTCGAATAGGTTCATTCCGGCTACTTTATACGCTAAAGCACAACTAATGGTAAGACCAAGGTAGATAGACCATAGTGCCAATGCCGTCTGATGTATCCGAGGCGTTAACTTACTATCCTTCATTGGTCCTGGGGTTTCTGCTCTGTAAAGTTGCATCCCACCTACGCCAAGCATAGGAAGAATAGCTACGGCCAAAACAATAATACCCATACCTCCAAGCCACTGCAGTTGTTGTCTATAAAACAGTATTGATTTTGGTAGATGTTCCAGACCANTGATAACAGTAGCGCCGGTTGTCGTTAACCCAGAAAAAGACTCAAATAGCGCATCCGGGATGGACAGTCCAATACCTTCAACGTGGGCGAAAGGAATGGATCCGAATGAACCAAGAGCAAGGTAAAATAGGACTGTCACCAGAAAGCCATCTTTTATGCGCATCTCGGTTCTGTTTTTCCGGAAAAGGATCCACAGTACAGCTCCCGCAGCAAATGTGTAACAAAAGGCATTAAAAAATACTAAAGCTACGCCGTCATCATAATAAAATGACCAGAGGAGAGGTGCTAGGAGAGTGACACTGAACATCATCAACAAGCTTCCAAGTATACGCAGCGCGATTTGTAGATGCATGATTTAATTAAAGCTTAACGTTGCTTGAAACAGGTGTTCCACTTCACTAATTTTTGTCTTATCGACTAAGAGAAGTATTAGGTGATCTTGGGGTTTAACCACCACATCATCATGAGCTATGAGAACCTCCTCATCCCTGACCAGGGCGCCAATAGAAGCGCCTTTAGGTAGATTGATGTCACCCAACGGTCGACCGATAACCTTAGAGGTTGATTCGTCTCCATGCGCGACGGCCTCGATCGCCTCTGCGGCACCCCTTCGAAGGGAATGAACTTTGACTACATCCCCTCGTCTGATGTGTGTAAGGATAGTGCCGAGTGTGGCCTGTTGTGGTGATATGGCGATATCGATGTCGCTGCCGATTAGGTCGACGTAAGCTGGGTTATTGATAAGCGCGATAACCTTTTTAGCGCCCAAGCTTTTCGCTAAAAGTGACGACATAATATTGGCCTCGTCATCATTAGTTACAGCACAAAATACATCTGTCTCCGCTATATTTTCTTCCACCAGAAGTTCCCGGTCGGAAGCATCCCCGATGAGAACTATAGCTCTATCCAACCTCTCAGATAGCTCGTAAGCTTTTTGGCGGCTTTGTTCGATAATTCTGACTCCGTATCGTCTCTCGACAGATGCGGCAAGTCCTTGTCCGATTTGCCCACCACCGGCTATCACGATTCTCTTATTTGGGGGTTCTGCTCTCCTGAGTTCACTCATTACCGAGTGGATGTCTTTTTTCGCTGCTATAAAAAAAACCTCATCGTCTGCTTCTATAACAGTATTCCCTTCTGGGATGATAGCGCGATTATTTCGAAAGATAGCAGCCACTCTGGTATCAATCATTGGCATATGTTTGCGGAGGTTACGTAATTCATGATCGACCAACGGACCACCATAGTAGGCTTTAATGCAGACCATTTGTACTTGGCCATGCGCAAAATCCATTACTTGAAGCGCACCAGGATTTTCAATTAGATGTTTAATATCATCTCTAATTATTGCTTCAGGGTTAACAGTAACATCTACAGGCATCGCATCATCTCGAAAGATGCTACCACCAGAAATATAAGCACTAGAGCGAACTCTGGCAATTTTTGTTGGGGTGTGGAAAACGGTATAGGCTACCTGACACGCGACCATATTAACTTCGTCACTATTTGTTACAGCGATTAGCATATCAGCTTCATCAGCGCCTGCAGATCGCAGGACATCGGGGTGAGATGCCATCCCACGAACCGTACGAATATCGTATCGATCTTGTAAAACTCTTAGTCGATCGCTATCAAGATCAACTACAGTAATATCGCTGGCTTCCTTGGTTAGATTGTATGCAAGATTACCTCCTACCTCACCTCCTCCTAAAATAATGATCTTCACTCTTCTCCTCCCTTCCTAATTCGGGCGATATAGAAACCATCATGTCCATTTATCTGTGGAAATAACTGATGCCCGATCTTCAATCGAAGGCCCCTGGCGATATCTATGGGCAGCGAAAAGGCCTCTTTTTCTTCGTTAATGAATCGCCTTAGCAAATATTCATTTTCGTGGGGAAGCACTGAACATGTCGAGTAAATTACTTCACCCCCACGGGCCAGATACCGCCAAGCGTGTCTAAGTAAGTCTATTTGTACTGCACTGAGTTTTTCAATGTCTCTTTTCGTTCTTAGCAATTTAATATCTGGATGTCTCCTGATCACTCCAGTTGCCGAGCAGGGTGCATCTAATATTATTCGATCGAACTTGGAGGACCCTGCATAGGTTAAAAAATTGCTCTTCATGACCTTACAACCAAGTCCAAGTCGCCGGAGGTTGCTATGGATTTGTTCTACGCGATAACTGTCCTTATCCATTGCTGTAAGATCGATATTAGGTTGGAGCTCAAGCAAGTGGCAGGTTTTGCCTCCGGGTGCCGCGCAGACGTCTAGGACTTTGTAACCAGGTTTAGCATTTACTAATGGCGCTACCAACTGAGACGCTTCATCCTGGATACTAATCCAGCCATCGTGAAATCCTGGTAATGATTTAACAGATGCTGGCGAAGATAGCCTTACTGCCTGAGGTAGGTCGGCCACGCCCATGCATTCAATGCCCAGATCCTTGAGTTTTTTCATATATTGCGAGACCGTTATTTTCTGCCTATTTACCCGTAGCGTCATCGGTGCCATTTGATTGTTGCCATTCATTATTTCTTCGGCATTGTTTGGCCAAAAATCCTTCAGATATTTAATGAACCAATCGGGGTGGTTGAAGCGGGTTCCAGGGCTGCATTTTGCAGCTTTCTCGAGGCGTGATCTCTGGCGTTGGAAAGAACGCATGACCGCGTTAACGAGTCCTTTGGCCCATGATTTATTCATACTAACTGTAGTCTCTACGACGGCATTCACACTAGCGTGTGCAGGCCGTTTGAGATGGCAGATACTGTAGATCCCGCAGAGCAATAGCAGGTTGATATCAAGATGTTTCGAGGGTAGGTTTTTTGCAAGCAAAGAGTCTCGATAGAAGACTAGCTCATAATAATGACGAAGGACGCCAAAGCATATCTGCTTACATATTGGTGAGGTCTCTCCCGGAAATTCCATCATATTCCCTCTGATCACAGGGATAAGGTGGAGAGTTGCCTCTTTATATTCGCTCATTAATTAAGCCAATCCATTCGAGTGTTCCGCAAAATAGTTCCCAGGCTGAAAAAGTTCTCTACGTGAATTTACTATATCTTTGGCAGTTAATACGGTACCTCTACCCATAGGAAGCTGAACTTTCGTGATAATGATTTTGCTTCTCATGCAGGCAATGTGGATACCATCTCTCTCTAGCTGTAAAACCGTACCTGGCGCGGCGCCTCCCTGATATTTCTCCGCTTTTCCCTCCCATATTTTGATCCTAAGACCCTTGAGAAAGCTATGAGTGATGGGCTGCGGATTAAATGCGCGTATATGTCGTTCGATGTTGATGGCATCGTTATTCCAATTTATTAGAGCTTCGCTTTTGGCGATTTTTTTTGCATAAGTTACTCCTTCTGTGCGTTGGGGCGAAGCAACTAGGGATTTGCCTTCTATCAGTGACAATGTATCTATTAGGCTCTCAATACCTGCTTGCTCGAGTTTGGCAGATAGAGTCGCTGCGGTATCCGATTTAAGGATGGCAACCTTTTTGTGGCAAAAAACATCGCCCGTATCCAAACCCTCATCCATTTGCATGATACAAATCCCAGTTTCCTGATCGCCTGCCAAAATGGCTCGCTGAATTGGTGCCGCTCCTCTCCAGCGCGGCAGCAGCGAAGCATGTACGTTAACGCAACCAAGCCTTGAAGCATTAATGATCGGCATAGTAAGCAATTGTCCAAAAGCAACGACGACAAGTAGATCGTAGTTATAGCCTTTCAGATCATTAGGCGATAATTTTTTTGGTTGCAAAACAGGCAATTCGGCTGCAAGTGCTACCTCTTTGACAGGACTGGGAATCTCCCGTTTGCCTCGTTTACCCGGTTTATCCGGTTGTGTAACAACAGCGACAATCGAATGAGTGCTTTGTATCAATTCCTTTAAATGTGCAGCGGCAAAGCCAGGGGTGCCCGCAAAAACAATTTTCATCAGGCGCGCTGATTTTGTTGCTTTATCAACTTCTTGCGTATCAATTGACGTTTTGTGCTGGAAATGTGGTCAACCATTAGTTTTCCTTGAAGATGATCCATTTCGTGTTGAANACAGATTGCAAGCAAGCCATTGGCTATCCCCTTTATCTCAATACCATTCAGGTCCATTGCCTCGTATTCAATAGTCTCATAACGACTTATCGGTTCGACGTACCCTGGTATTGAGAGACACCCCTCTGATGTTTCGATCTCACCTTCNGCGCTAGTGATAACAGGATTGATCAAAAAAATTGGGTCATTCTTNTGATCTGAGACATCTAGGACAATTAGTCGAAGATGAATGTTAACCTGCGTTGCAGCTAAACCAATACCTGGAGCTTCATACATAGTTTCCAGCATGTCTTCTGCATATTTAACGATTTTCCTATCTACACGTTCAATGGGCTTTGCCACAGTTCGTAGACGAGGATCAGGGAATTCCAAAATAGTTAATTTGGCCATATTGCTTAGTTATTGCTCTAGGGTCGGTTCATAGCTGGCTTGGATTCTGGCAAGTCCTTTGATACGCATTATCATAACTCTTTTTTATCTTTGAATCCTGGTCATTGATTACTAGCACTTTTTTGTGATTGAATCTTGTCACACCTTACCTTGAAACCTCGAAGTGTCTGGGTTACCTTTCTTAACTTTTCAATCGGTGATCTATCAATGAAATTCGTAGCTATTCTTATGGGATCGGACTCCGACCTCCCCATTATGGAGTCTACCATCTCGGTACTAAAAGATCTCAGTGTTCCGTACGAGGTGCGTGTAACCTCTGCGCATAGAACTCCAGAAGACACAAGAACTTATGTGCAGTCAGCAGAAGAGAGAGGGTGTTCTGTTTTCATCGCGGCAGCTGGAATGGCTGCCCATCTGGCTGGTGCGGTAGCAGCACAGACTTTGCGTCCGGTTATTGGGGTGCCCATAGATGCTGGCCCGCTAAACGGGCTAGATGCTTTGTTGTCGACTGTGCAAATGCCTGGCGGGATTCCCGTGGCATGTGTTGCTATTGGTAAAGCTGGTGCCAAGAATGCAGGTTACCTCGCTGCGCAAATTATGGCCTCAGATGATGAGGCTCTATTAGAGAAACTTAAAACAGATAGAGAAATGAATGCTGAAGCAGTACGCCAGAAGAATAACGGTCTGATAAGCTAATGACATTGCCGCCCTGGCGGATAGATCGAATAGTCCAAGGATTAGCTAAGGGTGAAGTTATAGCATATCCAACCGAGGGTGTTTGGGGCCTTGGCTGTTTGCCTGACCTTGAGGCCTCAGTGTCACGTATTCTAGCTATAAAGCAACGAAGCTGGACTGAGGGTTTAATTCTAGTGGCATCAAAAATTTCACACTTAGAGAGATACTTAGATGGTTTATCAGGAAAGGAAAGACGGCTTTTAGAGCGCACCTGGCCATCTCCAGTTACGTTCCTTGTTCCAGATAATGGTCATACCCCTAGCTGGATTAAGGGTGATCATGACAAAGTCGCCCTAAGGGTTTCCCAGCACCCTGTTGTAGCAGATATTTGTAAAGCGTTAGGCGCTCCAATTGTTTCTACTTCTGCGAATCCCACTGGTTGTAGTCCAGCACTAACTGCGTTGCAAGTCCGTCAATACTTTGGAAGCAAAATAGACCTTCTCGTTCCAGGAAATCTCTCTGGCTTAAAGGGGCCCAGCGAGATTCGTGACCTGGAGACGGGAGAGATTATTCGTTCCCGGCCAGTTAGATGAAATATCAATTGGCTGTTTTAGGGAATCCCATCGCGCACAGTAGATCGCCTGAGATACACAAGAAGTTTGCTGAACAACATCGTTTAGAAGTGTCCTTTGACCGGATCTTAGTTCCATTCAACAGTTTTGATAATTGTGCCTCGGATTTTATTCAGTCGGGAGGAAAAGGATTTAATGTGACTGCGCCTTGTAAACAAGATGCTTTTCGTTTTTCAGTAACTCACTCCAAGGCTGCCGAGCTTGCACAGGCAGTAAATACGATAAGTACGCGCGACGGCGTAATTCACGGTGATAATACTGATGGGGCTGGTCTAAAGCAGGACATAATTGTTAACCTTGGTTGGACAATAGAGGGTAAAAAAATTCTTATGTTAGGGGCAGGAGGTGCAGCAAGCGGAGTGGTAGGCGACCTTTTGGCGTCTAATCCAAACTCCCTCCATATACTTAACCGGACCTTCAACAAAGCTCAGGCCATCGAAAGGCTGCATTCAGATCACCGACTAACGGCTATCACGACCCTTGATATGACTTATGACCTAATTATTAACGCCACGTCCGCCGCGTTTAATGACGAAAGATTAGACCTACCTCCTTCCATTCTGTGCGATAGTTCATGTTGTTATGATTTAACCTATGGAAGAAAAGTTAATGAGACCCCATTTCTAATTTGGAGTAAAGGTCTTGGCGTTACTTCGGTCTCGGACGGCTTGGGTATGCTAGTCGAACAAGCAGCGCAGGCATTCGAGATTTGGTTTGGTAGGAATGTTTTGACTGCGCCTGTCATTGAGTCTATGCGAGAGAATGGCACAACCTCTTGATATCCAAGTTCCATTTTTGCTTATCCCTAAGCTTTATTTTCCTCGGTTGTCATCGCTATTGTAACGGTAGTCGTAGACTAACGGGTACTGCTTTTGACTCTGATCATTAATATTTGGACAGACGGTTTATGATTGAAACATCGGATAAAGGGCGCAGAGAGTTGGCGGCTATGGTCTCGATCGCTGTTTTACCATTTGTAATCGCAGCTTTACTGTTTTTTATTTTCCCTAATGAGGAAATTTCTTCTCAGGAAGCGCGGGAAGGTCTTGAAATTGAACAAATATTGCAAATTAATGCTATTGCTGCTGGTGGAAAGTGGCGAATATTACATCTTGTGGAAGACACTTGCGATAAGAAGTGCGAAGAGGCTTTATTTTTGACTCGGCAGACACGCAAAGCTCTGAGTAAGTATGCAGGCGAGGTGCATCGAATTGCACTAACAGCTAAGGATTTGCACCCCGATTTTATGAATTTGCTTGCGCAAGAGCATAGATCATTATCTGTAGTCTCAGACCCTCAAATATTCAGCGAGCTTTTAGATCTAGCCCCCGATGGATTTGGGGGTCACCGCGTTTTCTTATTAGACCCCCTGGGTAGGGTCGTGATGTTTTTTTCAGAGAAGAAGTTAGGTAAGCCACTACTAAAAGATCTTCGATATTTATTACGTATTTCCAGAATGGGCTGAATCTTTGTAGAATCTACATCAAGGAAATTTTAAGTGTTTACCGTGTCAGAAATTAGTCATGAACTTGGACGAGCAACTTGGCAGGATTATTTAGAAATCTGTAAGCCAAGAGTTGTTTTACTAATGCTACTTTGCACATTAGTTGGAATGCTGTTGGCGACGCCGGATGTGGTGCCTTGGAATATTGTTATTTTTGGTAACTTAGGTGTCGCACTTGTCGCCAGCTCAGCGGCGGCTTTGAACCACCTGCTTGATTCATCGATCGACGCAAAGATGGCGCGGACCCGAAATCGTCCAGTCGTGCAAGGAAGAATTAACAATGTAAATGGTGCTATCTTCGTAGCGCTAACTGGTGTTTCGGGATTGTTGGTACTGATGATGCTCATCAANCCGCTGACGGCATGGCTAAACTTAGCTTCATGGTTTGGTTATGGTATTTTCTATACGATGTATCTGAAAAGAGCAACGCCGCAGAATATTGTTGTGGGTGGACTCTTCGGTGCAGCTCCACCTTTATTCGGTTGGACTGCCGTCACTAATAGTATTGAGCCAGGAGCTCTTCTACTGGTTCTCATTATTTTCGCTTGGACACCACCGCACTTTTGGGCTTTGGCTATCGACCGTTTGGATGATTATCGAGACGCAGATATACCAATGATGCCGTTAACCCATGGCGAATATTACACTAAGGTTTTAATTCTCCTCTACGCGATTATCCTCACACTAACGTCTGTGCTTCCGTATCTAATTGGAATGTCTAGCCTCTTTTATTTGCTAGTAGCTGTTGGCCTTGGATTAGTGTTCGTATATTGGAGTATTGTGTTATTAATTGGTAAAGATCCAAACGCACCTATTAAGACGTTTCGTTATTCAATTCTCTACTTGATGTTATTGTTTCTTGCGCTTCTTATCGACCATTACATCACGCCATCGGTTCTGGTCACTTAGGAATAGAAATTTCTAACTATTTACAAAAAAGAGGAGTTTGGTCGCTAAGCTTATTAGTTCTAGTCTCTTTGATCGGCAATTACCTCTACCAGGTTGTCTCGAAGGAAGACTTGGCTGCGTTGGGATATTATCGTTTTGAGCAGCCGAAGGCGCTGACCCACTTTGATTTGGTAGACCAAAATTTGAACGAAATAACAGTAAGTGATTTTAAAGGTCAGTGGACTCTGGTGTTCTTCGGTTTTACCCATTGTCCTGATATTTGTCCGACGACAATATCTTTAATAAATACTTCCATGGAAAGTATACCAAATCCACCAAAGGTAATTATGGTAACAGCTGATCCAGAGCGTGATTCCCCAGAAGTATTGAAAGGATACTTGCTAGCGTTTAACGAAACCTTTCAGGGTCTAAGCGGATCTTTGAAAAATCTAAATGCATTAGCAGGACAATTGGGATTTACATTCAGAAAGATTCCAGGCCCCGTATTGGGTACCTATTCGATACAGCATTCTGACAGTATTGCGGTAATAAATCCTAAAGCGGAGTATGTTGGATTACTCGAGATTACCCCTGAACCAAATGATATGATCACAGTTCTTGAAAATCTCTTTTAATCCTGCTGACCGCTTCGATCCGAGATATCAATGGATAGAGATATAATCAATTATGGATGGCTGATCTGGTGGTAACGCAAGAAGAAAATTACTCTAATCTATTGGCAGACAAGTATGAGTCTGTCCGCTCACAATCTTTGAAAATTTGCGCACCTCTAGAGGCTGAAGACTTTTTAATACAGCCTATGGAAGATGCAAGTCCTCCCAAATGGCACCTCGCTCATACGACTTGGTTCTTTGAGACCTTTTTGCTTGTTCCTTTCCTTAAGGATTACAAGATTTTCTCACAGCCTTTCGAATTTCTTTTCAATTCCTATTATAACGGCGTTGGTGCCCAATACCCTCGAAGCAAACGTGGTTTGTTATCTAGGCCAACTTTGGCACAAATTTTCGAATATCGTACATACGTTGATAAGCATATAAAGTCATTGCTCGATGGAGATACAACCTCTGATATATGCTTTCGCGTTACGTTGGGAATAAATCACGAGCAACAGCACCAAGAGTTACTTTTCACTGACATAAAATATAATTTTGGTCACAATCCTTTGTATCCTGCCTACTGCCAAAATGGCTCTCCAGTCGAAAGCTCTGAAAAAGCTTTGTCTTTTTCAGGGTTTGATGGAGGAATCTATGAGATAGGTTCTAATCGAGAGGATAAATTTTGTTTCGACAATGAAGGTCCACGTCACGAGGTGCTGGTGAAAGAATTTTCTCTAGCTAATCGGTTAGTTACTAACGCTGATTTCTTGGAATTTGTTGATGATGGTGGTTATGAGCGCCCTGAACTTTGGTTATCCGATGGCTGGAATACGCTTTTCAGTCTAAATCAAAAGGAACCGAAACTACCTTTGTATTGGTTGTATGAAGATCATTGCTTTAAAGAGTATACGTTGGGTGGAATCCAAGAAGTCTCGCCGAACTTACCAGTTTGTCATGTTAACGCATACGAGGCGGATGCTTTTGCACGTTGGAAAAATTGTCGTTTACCCACAGAAGCAGAATGGGAGATAGCTGCGCTTAATCAGTCGAGGGTAGGAAATTTTGTGGAAAGTGAGATATATCATCCTATTCAAGCANTTAGTTCTGATTTGGATGGGTTATTCGGTAATCTATGGGAGTGGACTAGTAGTAGTTATTCCCCCTATCCGGGCTTCAAAGCCTTCGATGGCCAGTTGGGTGAGTATAATAGTAAGTTTATGGTAAATCAGGTGGTTCTAAGAGGTGGTTCGTGTGTTACCCCGCGAGACCACATACGTTTGACCTATAGAAACTTTTTTTACCCTACTGATCGTTGGCAGTTCGCGGGTATTCGATTGGCAAGTGATAACTAATGTCGACTAATCCACCTATTTTCTATGCAATTGAAAACGCTGTCGCAGATTCTTTGCAGGAGGTACTCCTTGGCTTGAACTTTAATAACAAGATGATCTCGCCGAAATATTTTTATGATGAGTTAGGATCAAACTTATTTGTTGAGATTACCAAACAACCAGAGTACTACCTGACCCGAACAGAAATGGACATATTTCAGTGCTATACAGCTGAAATTGTCGAGCAATTGGAAAAAGATTGTCTTCTAATCGAGTTTGGTAGTGGAAATAGTGAGAAAATTCGGATCCTTTTGGAAAGCCTTAAGCCGCTTGCGTATGCCCCACTGGATATATCAAAGGAATACCTGACCCATGCTGCAAACAGGTTGGCTAAAGAATATCCTTGGCTTAGCATACACGCGATTTGCCTAGATTTTACGGATGAATTTGAACTTCCTTTCTCTTTAAACGCAAAGCGTGTAGGATTTTTCCCTGGCTCCAGTATAGGAAATTTTAGTCGGGATGAAGCTGCAAAATTTCTTGAGCGAGTGAGGCATTTAGTGGGAGATGATGGTGGTATGCTTATCGGCGTTGATTTGAAGAAGGACCCTGACATTTTGAATAAAGCCTACAACGACGCTCAAGGTATCACAAGCGCATTTAATTTAAATGTTCTCAATCATTTGAATAAAAAATTTAAGGCTAATTTTGATGTAAATACTTTTGAGCATCTGGCTGAGTATCAGCCGGAAAATGGCTGCGTTGCGATGTATTTAAGGAGTTTAATAGACCAAAAAGTNAATATCTCTGGAAACGAAGTTTCATTTGGTTGTGGAGAAAAAATACATACAGAAAACTCTCACAAATACTCGACAGAAGAATTTGTTAGAATGGCCCGTGACTCAGGATTCAGACACCATAAAGTATGGACAGATATTAAGGGTTGGTTTGGTATTTTCTATCTTTCCTAGATTGATTGGTACAACTCCCGCGTCAAATCTATATACTCTCCTGGATCTTTTAGATAGTCGCCAGATTCATCACGCTTTTGGCGCGTGAGCGCAAATCGCGCCGCAGAAAACATTTGAAATTTAATTAGGTTTTCCAGTTCTTTAGCTTTTAGCTCTCGCTTACTAGAATATCCGTCCAGAAGAGCATCACGGCGTGATTCAACTAGTTCCTTCGCTTTACTTATACACCAATCATTTATTACGACTGCAATATCTTGTACTAAAAAGTCATTACAAGCATTGAAGAAATCGATAATACCTGTAAGGGAATTATCTATGAATAATGCGTTATCACGAAATAAATCGCCATGAATAATACCTTTTGGCAAATTATATTCTTGTGACATGCGATATTCTCTTGTAATTTCTTGCAACATTACTAAGTCTGCCCGAGTAAACTCTTGGGCATTTTCACAGACAGCTTTTTCCATCCAGTCAGGGGAGTATGGGTTTTCACGCAAACATACTTGTGTATCGAGTAAAAGGTGAATCTCTGCTAACTCTATTCCAAGCGCTTTACACTGTTCGACTGAGGGTTCTGTAACATGCTTGCCTGCTAACTTAGGAAAAAGCAGCGTGGGCTTCCCGCAAAAAATTGTTGAAGTCATTCCGTCTAACGTTCTCTTTGGTGCCGGAACAGGTACTCCAGAAGCGGCTAGGATTTGGAGAATCTGATTGAAGAAAGGTATTTCTTCCAGACTCAGTTGTTCAATGATCGATAGCACGTATTCCTGCTCAATACCTCTTTCAATTGATTTGATAAAGTAGGTAGAGTTTTCAATGCCTTCGGCAATGGGTTCGAAAGAGTCCAGATTTTTTATCCCAAACATTCGAAGGTATCGGATAAGTGCTTCCCTAGTAAATGTGGTAAATGCTGCCATTATTCTCCTCCTTGAGAGAGGCTCCTCTGTGGTATTGGCATTTATAACCTACTTCGTAAGAATGTTTGTTGAACCTTACCTTCTCTTCGAAGTATTGTTTAAAAATCTATTTTTTGGATCTGAGTCGAATGAAGGAGCATTATCAGTTAGTACTTATTGATGGGTCATCGTACCTTTTTAGAGCATTCCATGCACTACCTCCTTTAGTAACCTCTAAAGGGTTCCCAACAGGCGCTGTCAAAGGGGTAATAAGTATGATCCGAAAGTTGATGCTTGATTACCCTGATAGTCAGATAGCTTGCGTCTTTGACGCAAGCGGTAAGTCTTTTCGCAACGAAATATACCCAGAATACAAAGCTAACCGAGCGGCTATGCCGGATGAATTACGAGTTCAGATTGCGCCGATTTTCAAAATTATAAAGAAGATGGGTATACCTCTCTTAAAGGTAGATGGTGTGGAAGCGGATGATGTAATTGGCACATTAGCTGCTCAGGCGACTGCGTCCAGTATGGATGTCTTAATTTCTACCGGTGACAAAGATATGGCTCAACTCGTAAATGAGAACGTGACCTTAATAAATACTATGACAAATACCCTCATGGACGAAGCGGGTGTTTTAAAAAAGTTCGGGGTTAGACCAAAACAGATTATTGACTATCTTGCCCTTGTGGGGGATGCATCTGACAATATACCAGGTATCCCGAACTGCGGACCAAAAACAGCAGGAAAGTGGTTATTGGAACACCGTAGCCTATCGGAATTAATCAAGAACGCAGACAGTATAAAAGGAAAAGCGGGAGAAAATCTTAGAAAAAATCTTGATCAACTAATGTTATCCGAGCGACTAGCGACCATAAAGTGTGATCTTGATCTTGATCATGAAGTAGGAAAATTGAAACTAGGAAGCCCGGATTCTCTGGGGTTGCTAGAGGTCTTTACTGAATTGGAGCTAAGATCCTGGATCGAGGAGTTGGAAGATACGTCTGAGGAACTCGACCAAAATGAGAAACACGAAAACGTTGTTTATAAAATAATTCTAACCATTAAACAATTTCAGGAGTGGCTCGGGAGCCTGAGCCCTTCCTCACCACTAGCGGTTCATGTTGAAACTACTAATGAACATTACATGAAAGCTCATCTCGTCGGTTTATCTATTTGTCAAGCAGAAGGTTTCGCTATATATATTCCCTTAATGCACGAATATGAAGAGGCCGATCCTCAGCTACCTAAGGAATTTATTCTAGAAAAACTGAAACTATTATTTTCTAAGTATGAGATCGTTGGCCACAACCTAAAACATGCAACCAGTATTCTTTCCAGATACGGAATCGAATTTGACGCAACCTTCGATGTGATGCTTGCTTCTTATATTTTGAATTCAGTTGCCTCAAAACACGATATAGATGACTTGGCGTTTAATCACTTAGGTAAGCGCAAGCGTCTTTTTGCTGAGGCNATAGTCGATGACCTAAAAAAAACATCNATTGATCAATTGGAGTTATCCAAAGTAGGTAACTACGTGGCGGAAATAGCCGATATAATTTTCCGCCTTTATACCGTCCTCCAATTATCTCTAGAGGACGATGGAAATCTTATTTCGATAATGCAAGATGTGGAGATGCCACTACTGTCTGTACTCTCTCGTGCCGAGAGAAATGGAGTATTGTTGGATCCTACGCTTCTTAAATCGCAGAGCTACGAGCTGCAAGCCCGAATGGAGGAGTTGGAACAAGAAGCTTTTAACTTAGCTGGTGAAGAGTTTAATCTAGGCTCACCCAAACAGTTACAAGACATATTCTTTAACAAGTTAAAGTTACCGGTCTTGAAGAAAACTCCAAAGGGTCAACCTTCGACAGCTGAACCGGTATTGCAGGACCTTGCTTTGGATTATCAATTACCTCGTGTGATTTTGGAATACCGGGGTATATCAAAACTCAAAAGCACTTACACTGACGCATTACCAAAACAGATCAATGAGCAGACCGGAAGAGTACACACTTCTTATCAGCAGGCGGTTACGGCTACCGGAAGGCTCTCCAGTACTGATCCAAATTTACAGAATATTCCTATAAGAAGTAAAGAAGGAAGACGGGTCCGCAAGGCATTTGTGGCCTCGGAAGGTCATATATTAGTTGCTGCAGATTATTCTCAAATAGAATTGAGAATAATGGCGCACCTTTCTAAAGATTCTAGCCTCGTATCTGCCTTCAATAATAATCTTGATATCCATAGCGCGACGGCTGCAGAGGTTTTTGGCATTGACTTAAACGATGTTAAGGATCACGAGCGNCGAAGTGCCAAAGCTATAAATTTTGGACTGATTTATGGGATGTCCGCCTTTGGGCTAGCCCGGCAATTAAATATTCCGCACAGTGACGCTCAAGCTTATATTGATATGTATTTTGACCGTTACCCTGGAGTAAAGGTTTATATGGACAAAATTAAGGTTCTAGCGAGACAACAGGGATATGTGGAAACAATATTTGGGCGCAGACTTTACTTGCCAGAAATAAACGCAGGAAATTTTCAGCGACGGCAAGCAGCAGAAAGAACGGCAATAAATGCTCCCATGCAAGGCAGTGCAGCGGATATTATCAAAAAAGCTATGATTAATATTGACAAGTGGATCAAAGGTTCGGGTACCGGTGCCCGAATAATAATGCAGGTGCATGACGAGTTGGTTCTAGAGGTGAAAGGNTCACATGAGCAAACGGTTATGCAAGCACTCAAAAACCATATGTCCTCCGCAGCAAAATTAATCATTCCCCTGGTTGTCGAAACAGGTTCAGGAAAAAATTGGGATGACGCGCATTAAGGGAACTTTTTTTGTTCCCGGCGCTCTTATATTTTAGCAGTGTTAATCCTACTGCTTGTGGAAAAGTTTGTGCTTTTGCACCTTCGGTTATTTTGCCCCCAAAATTTACCGAAGCAGGGCTCTGGCCTTGTCCCCAGAAGCGATCAGAGCCCTTTTTACTCTTTACCCCTCGCCAAACAGAATGGCTAATCTCGCCGTTAAGGTCTCTAAGCCAATGTTCTTTGTAGCAGAGAATAATTGAACTGAAACTTCCTCTGGCAGCGTCTTACTTAAACTTAGTAGTATATTGCTCTGAGCGCCTCTTTTTAGTTTGTCTGCTTTGGTTAATAAAATGTGAAGAGGAGTATGCGTTGCTTCACACCATTGTATTAGGATGTTATCGAATTTCTTTAACGGGTGTCTAATATCCATGAGTAATACAATACCTTTTAACGACACGCGTTCTCGGAGATAAATATCGAGATTATTATGCCATTCTGCCTTAACTTTTTTTGGAACTCGTGCGAAGCCAAACCCGGGTAGATCTACGATCCTGTATTGGTTGCTTAGTTGAAAAAAGTTAATAAGTTGAGTTCTACCGGGTGTTTTACTGGTTCGAGCTAGCTTGCTTTGTCCCGTTAGTCTATTGATAGCGCTCGATTTGCCGGCGTTAGAGCGGCCACAGAACGCAATTTCAGCACCAATATCAGCAGGACAGTCAGTCAGTGTCGCAGCGCTCTTAAGGAACCTAGCGTTTTGAAATAAAATGCTCATAACGATTTTTCAGTGAATATTTTGGGCATTAGCTACTTAGTTTATATATAATTCANAATAATTTTATCATTGCTTGGTGTTACATGAGTTTGTTACGAATTATCGTCTCTACGATCCTTTTTTTAGGTTCTTTTTGTGCTTTTGCATCGGGGGATCCAGAGCGCGGCGAGTCTTTGACTTTGGTGTGTTCCGCCTGTCATGGAGTTGATGGGAATAGTCCAATGGGTACTTTTCCAAATATTGCTGGACAAAATCAAGAATACCTATTGAAACAGCTGCGTGAGATTAAGTCGGGCGCTCGAGCTGCCATGATGATGACTGGGATTTTAGATAACTTAGATGACCAGCAGCTTAGCGACATAGCTGCTTTTTATAGCCAGCATGACGAAAAGATTGGCCAAGCAGATCCCGAATTAGTGGGGTTAGGTGAATCAATTTATCGTGCAGGTATTAAGAGAAAAAAAGTCGCCGCATGCGCGGCATGCCACTCGCCTGACGGCAGTGGTAATGGTCCCGCTGGATTTCCTATGCTTCGTGGTCAATGGCCTGAGTACACAATAGCTCAGTTGCAAGCATTTCGCTCCGGTCAGCGACATAACGATGGTGATTCTCGTATGATGCGACTTACCGCTATGGATCTTTCGGANCAAGAAATAGAGGCATTAGCGTCCTATTTATACGGATTGTATTAATTGGCTAGCGTTGTACTCAAAAAAGTTTTTGGAGGCTAAATGAGATTATCCCTTCGATTGTTTTTCTTACAGTTTGTCCTCGGTTGCCATATTGCTTGGACTGCCACCTATACTTCTGCCGAAGAGTCCAAGTTTGAGGATGGTGTTCACTACGTTACATTAGAAATTCCTATCGCTATAAAAAATAAGGATACGATTGAGGTTACTGAATATTTTTCTTATGGATGTCCTGCCTGTTATGAGTTCGAGCGCTTCATATCAGTTTGGCTGACGAGTTTGGCTGACGATGTTGAATTTAATCGCACTCCGGCCATCTGGAATGAATCTTATAAGCTTTTTGCTGAGACCTATTACACAGCGCACTCTCTTAATGTTCTAGAACAAGCCCACCCTGTTTTATTTAACGGTATCCAAAACCAACTGCGCAGAAATCCAAGGCATAAATTTTCACCTGAAGAGTTGGCGATGTTCTTGATTGACACAGGAGTTGATCCAATTGATTTCGCAAGAGTATTTAATTCATTTGGTGTTAGAACGCTTGTCCAACAGGCACAAGCTCGCGGATTAGCTTATCGAGCCACCGGTGTTCCGGCAATTATCGTTAATGGTAAGTACCGCATAACCGGTCAAACGGCTGGTAGTAATCCAGAGATGTTACTGGTCGCGGATTATTTGATTCAGATGGAGAGAGAGGCTAATCAAGCTGCAATAGACTAGAAAAGTTTGAGCTCATTTTATCTGTGACAAGTTCGATTGAATCGGCTTATTCATTCGATTAGACTCAACAAAGGCTCTACGACGGAAAATTGAATCGATCGACCTTCGAAGACGCTCCTCGTGTTCCCCTGTTCTCAGGGAAAAGCAAAGCCTTTTGGCTATGTCACTCATTAGTATGTTCTTGAGCTATGGAGTAATAAATGGCTACAATCCTTAGTGATATCTCTAGGACCTTTAGTGAATATCTCCTTATCCCGAGACTCACTAGGGGTGATCAACGACCTGAACTTGTGGATTTGTCATCTCCTTTATGTTCTTTAGAAGACGAGGAATCTTCCCACTTTAAAATCAATGTGCCCCTCGTCTCAGCCTGTATGCAAGCGGTCAGTGGCGCTGACTTAGCCATTGCTTTGGCTCGACAGGGTGGTTTGAGTTTTATATTTTGCTCCCAGCCAATTGAAAGTCAGGTAGATATGATACAGCAGGTAAAAAGTCACAAAGCTGGTTTTGTGGCAAGTGATACAAACGCTACGGTGGATATGTCCCTTAGAGACGTCCTTGTCTTGATGAGATCCTCTGGGCACTCTACGGTCCCTGTCACAAGCGATGGAAGTGCCACTGGTTTCTTAAAGGGAATCATTACAGATAGAGATTTTTGGGAGTATGAGGATGATATGTCCAATAAAGTCATGCAGCACATGACCCCAATCCAAGACGTGATTTCTGCTAGTGACGGTATTTCTTTACGTGATGCCAATGGGCTCTTACGTAAACATAAAAAAGAATGTCTGCCAATCCTGAGTCCCGAGGGTAACTTGGTAGCTTTAGTTTTTAAGAAAGATTATGAGGACCATCGGCGTCATCCGCTTGAGCTTTTAGACGACTCTAAACGCCTTCGTGTCGGTGCAGCCATAAATACTCATGATTATGTAGCAAGAGTACCCGCGTTAGTTGGAGCCGGTGTTGATGCTCTCTGCTTTGATTCATCTGACGGATTTAATGAGCATCAAATGGAAGGGGTGAAATGGATCCGAAAGAATTTTGGAAGAGCCATAACCTTAGGTGTAGGCAACATAGTATCAGCAGAGGGTTTCGACTACCTGGTGGAGAATGACCTTATAGATTTTGTAAAAGTCGGTATTGGCGGCGGCTCTATTTGTATAACTAGGGAACAAAAGGGTATTGGCCGCGGTCAAGCGTCAGCTTTAATGGATATTGTCGAAAGAAGGAACTTGCATGCTAAAGATAGTGGGCGGTATATACCAATTTGTTCAGACGGCGGCCTTAGTAGTGATACACAAATTGTAATAGCTTTAGCTATGGGTGCGGACTTTGTGATGATGGGAAGATATTTTGCCATGACTGATGAAAGCCCAACCCCCAAGACATCGATCAATGGACAAATGTACAAGCCTTATTGGGGCGAGGGCACAAGACGAGCTCAGAATTGGCAGCGATACAGTGATAATAGAGGTTCTCGACAAATGATTTTTGAGGAAGGCGTAGATGCTTACGTGCCTCTTGTGGGACCTCTTTCCGAGCTAGTCCAGACTACGTTATATAAGTTGAGGAGTACTATGGTGAACGTTGGAGCGGATAATCTGGCGCAGTTTCGTGAACAGGCTATCCTTACTATGGTATCGGAACAATCGGTTGAGGAGGCAGGTACTTCCAATGTTCGTCAGTTTTCAACTGGCCGTGACGTAGATAATACAGATTGGGGTAATGGTGTTTAGCTAAGGTATAATGTTTATTCGAAATCGGGAGTATTTTTTGTGTTTAAAGTTCGTTCGTTTTTTTTCTTAATCCTATTAGTATCAATGGATCTACAAGCAGAGGCCGACAAAGATTTAGTCCCTCGCATCGAGAAAATCGGCAAGGTTTGTGTTCTTGGTATGGATTGCAATAAAAAGGCAAAACNTATTAATGAGGCGGTAGAAGCTACGAAACGAGTAGCTAGTATAGAAACCGTTAGTCCAGTAGAGAAGAATTACAATATCGGTTGCGGGACATGTCACAATGCCGGTGTCGCTGGTGCTCCAATCCTAGGAAATGAGGCGCAGTGGACTTCGCGAATAGCGAAAGGAATGGAGGTCTTATACGCAAACTCTATCAACGGCTTCTCAGTGATGCCGGCAAAAGGAATGTGCCTTACTTGCACGGATGATGAAATTAGAGAAATTGTTGACTATATGGTCGACTCTTCTCGCCCTTGAGTTGCTCGTTATTTGACGGATAAATTCAACTATTAATGATGTTTTTGAGGGTTCCAAAAGGATTCAATTAGTTACAAGCAAAGGAGAACCGTGCTACATCATTGTTTCTAATGGTAAGGTTGACTTGGGTATAGTCGACTATGATTTGAAAAATCCATAGCATTTTGTCGAGTATTGTCTTTACTTCACGATAAAGATTAAAGAATACAATTGGAACGTGTTTCGATTTCCGATAAATTAATGCAAATCTTAAAATAAGAAGTTACTTCCTATAAGAGGAGAAATTGTATATGAAATTAGTTACCGCGATCATTAAGCCATTTAAACTTGATGACGTTCGAGATGCCCTTTCGGACATATCTATTCAGGGAATGACTGTCACAGAGGTAAAAGGTTTTGGCCGACAAAAGGGCCACACTGAACTCTACCGGGGNGCTGAATATGTTGTTGATTTCCTACCCAAGGTCAAAGTAGAGGTAGCCATAGAGGATGATAATCTTGATAGTGTCATCGAGGCCATTACTAATGCATCGAATACCGGAAAAGTTGGTGATGGTAAAATTTTTGTCACACCCTTAGATAATGTGATTCGGATTAGAACTGGAGAAACTGGCGGCGAAGCAGTTTAGCCTGCCTAAATTATTTTGTTGTAACGTTTATAGGAGAGTGATTCGTTGCTCTGGACGGTTTTTCATAATAGCGTAGCCGACCAATATGATACTGGAAGAATAGACCTTCCATTACCCGGATATTAGTTAGGCTATATGGTTGATACAACTTTATTACAGTGCTAAAAGATGCAATATCATAGTACCAGAGGACAAGTTTCGAGCTTAAAATTTGTCGACACTGCCATGATGGGCCTGGCTTCTGACGGAGGTTTGATGGTTCCTCGATCTATTCCTGATGTCTCAGACAAGTGTGAATCTTGGAAACACTTTACTTACGAGGCTTTGGCCTTTGAAGTAATGCGACCATTCATTTCAGACTTACCAGAATCTGCTCTCAAGGGTCTTATTGAAAAGAGTTACGCCACTTTTGAAGATCCTTTAATTGCTCCCGTTCGTTCGCTTGAAAATCTTCACGTGCTAGAGCTTTTCCATGGTCCTACATTAGCCTTCAAAGATATCGCGTTACAGTTTCTGGGCAATTTATTCGATTTCGTTCTGGAAAAAACTGATGCTAATCTAAATATACTAGGCGCAACAAGCGGAGATACAGGTGGTGCCGCCATTGCTGGGATCAAAGGTAAAAAGCGAATTAATATNTTTATTCTGTATCCGGAAGGAAAAACAAGTCGACTACAAGAACGGCAAATGACAACGGTTATTGAAGACAATGTGCACAATATTTGTCTCAACGGAAGCTTTGATGACTGTCAATCGTTGATGAAGTCGGTTTTCTCAGACCTAACATTTAGAGATAGATATAAGCTAGGCGCCGTTAATTCAGTCAATTGGGTTCGTATCTTAGCGCAAATTGTTTATTACTTTCATGCTTGGAATCAGCTTGGTTGTCCCAGAAAGTTTGATGTAGCTGTGCCAACCGGCAACTTCGGTAATATTTTTGCTGGGTATGTTGCCAAGTGCATGGGGCTTCCGGTCAGGCATTTAATACTAGCAACTAATAGTAATGATATTTTAACAAGATATTTCAACAGTGGTCGCTATGCTCGGGGGGAAGTAAATTTCAGCGAGAGTCCGGCTATGGATATTCAAGTGGCGAGCAATTTTGAAAGATATTTGTTTTATCAGCTGAATCAATCAACTGATAAAGTTTCCCGGATTATGGAAGAATTTAAATTGACCGGAGCGGTTAATTTAAACTCTAGCTGGTCTAATCAAGACACTACTTTCTTAGCTGGATCAGCAAGCGATGAGGAGACTATTGATACCATTAGGTATTTTAGAGAACGCCATAATTATTTAGTCGATCCCCATACGGCAGTAGGTATAAGTGTTGCTCAGAAACTACATATCGACGATTTCCCCCTCCTGTGTGTTAGCACTGCACATCCTGCAAAATTTGATCGAGCCATGCAGGCTGCGTTGCCGGATGAGTTGGTTCAACATCCGACATTGTCAAAACTTGAGAACCTGCCAGAGCGCAAGCATTTGATGAACGTCGATGAGAGTTCCGTTAAAGCGTTTATTGCTGATCGAGCGATTGAATAATTTCTGAAACCGCGCCTGTTAGTTCTCTAATGTTATTAATTTTGGCNCTTGCCTTTGTGTTTCCACTTTTTGTACTTTTACTATTGGCAAGCCAAACTGTATGTATTCCAAGTTCATTGGCTGCGTCGATATCTAATATAGGATCGTCTCCAACGTATATCATTTCTTGAGGCAGACAGTTAGTGAAGTTGAGAGCATGACGAAAAATTTTCGTACATGGTTTTGGTGCCCCTATTGTTTCAGCTGTAAATGAGAAAGAAAAATAATTCGCTAAGGTTGTGCTATTAATATCAGCATTACCATTAGTTATGGCCCCAATAACATACTTTTTTGCTAGCAATTTAATTACATCTATCGCCCCAGGAAAAACTTCTACTTCGTTTCTCGCCTCGAGAAATACTTTCATTGCCGCATCTGTCGTTTTATCGATAGAGCACGGTTCGACTGCGCTCGCTTTTAATATCTCCGAGATAATAAAGCGTCTAAGGCCAGTAACTTTGCCCGATAACTCAGGATGTTTTTTCAGCACCTCCTGTCTTAGTTCTCGCATATCTATGGTATNGTATTTAGACTGCGGAACATTATCTTCAAACCATTCCATAAGTCTCAATTCTGCTCTTCTGATTACAATTTCACTTTCCCAGAGAGTATTGTCGAGATCAAAAGCGACAACCTTAATCAAGNGTCCCTCTCTTTTTTTTTCTTTCTTGAGGCGCGCGGATGTGCCTGATCATATGCTTCAGCAAGATGCTGAAAATTTAGATGAGTATAAATTTGAGTTGAGCTGATATCGGAGTGACCTAGGAATTCTTGTACGGCACGTAAATCTCCTGAAGACTCTAAAAGATGGCTGGCAAAACTGTGTCTAAGCATATGCGGATGCAATTTTCCCGGAATATGCTGGCTAAGTTGCCAATGCTTTAGCCTTGCCTGAACGTTACGCGGACTAATGCGTTTGCCTCTATTACTTATGAACAGAGCCGACTGATCCTGCCCACACTTAAAGGTTCGAATTTTATTCCACTCCCGAAGCGCGATTAAAGCCTTTGAACCGATAGGAACCAACCTTTCCTTGTTGCCTTTTCCCCGCACTTTTATATTTCTTTCTCCCCAAAAAACATCGTCAAGATCGACACCAACTAGCTCGGCTAGTCTAAGGCCAGACGAATAGAATAATTCAATCATCGCTTTATCCCTAACCGTAGACCATTTCCTACTTGTTACGTCAAGGATTTTACTCATTTGATCTGCGTCTATTACAGCGGGTAGTTTCATTATCTTTTTTTGTGGTGTGACTTGGGTGGCTGGACTTGATTGTGCAGCTCCTTCGCGGTTTAAGAACTTATAGAAGGATCGAATTGCTGACAGTATCCTTTGTTGGGACCTACCCGACAGCCCTCTGGCCTGACATTTTGCAAGATACTCCCTTAGATGGTGCGTCTTCAAATCCTCCCACGATTGTAAGCAGATACCTTCGCAGAAACTTCGAATTTCCTCTATATCTCTCGCGTAATTCCTGACTGTATTTGTGGCAAGATTTCTTTCGTTCTTAAGNTGCTCTAGGAACTTTTTATGCCAGACCTGATCGAAAGACATTTAATACTCAATCAGCCTAGGAATAAGTAATCCCAAAACCTCGCCAACGAATCCGATAAAATTTGTGCCCTGTTCAGGTACAAAATAGCCTTTATCGTTACTTCCAATTGAGAGTATTCCGATAGCTTTAGCTTCACTTCTAATTAGCAAGATCGCTGATGACCTAACTTTGTCACTGCCGGGTCCGAATAGAAAAGCTTTTTCTGCCGACTTTAAAACGCTAAGGCTAGGTTCCTTTGATTGCATTAACAAGCCAACATGTTCTGATGCATTTTGTTCGCTAACCACAGATGTGAAGTGGTTTATTCGTCTCTCACTGTTTCCAAACAATATCAGACTATAGGTAGTGCTTTTAAATTCGTTTTTAAAACTTTCTTCTATCGCCGAAAGAAACTTTGTTCCGTCGTTACTGGCTATTAATTTGACAACCAAGGACTTACACTTATCAAATGTTTTCTTATTTTTTTCTGCGGTCGTAACTAAATCCTTTAGCCTATCTCTCATTGAATCATTTTGTGTACGCAGATTTTCGGTTTGCCTTGCTATCAATGAAATAGTATTTCCATCATCTCGCGTCAGAAAGAGTGATTCCAACAATGTCTGCCTGCCTTGAAAAAAGTCTGGATGCGCAGTCAAATATGCCTCGATATTGGACTCTTCTTCTTTACAGCGCGCTCCGTCGACTTTTTTCATATCTTTATTTTCCCCTCAAATACGCGGCAGGCTGGCCCCGTCATGTGTATATCTTTGTTTTGACCTGGCCAATGAATATACAAACTGCCGCCAGCTAAGTGTACTTTTACCTTTGGATCCAGTCGACCTTGCAACCTGCCTGACACCACTGCCGCACAAGCTCCCGTGCCGCATGCGAGGGTCTCGCCCACTCCTCGTTCATATACTCGAAGCGCAATTTCTCCGCGATTGATTATTTCCATAAAGCTGACGTTGACTTTTTTGGGGAAGCTACTGTGACTTTCTATGATAGGACCAAGTTCATTGAGGGGCGCCATCTTTATATCTTCAACTCCTATCACCGCGTGGGGATTGCCTATATTTATTGCGGATAGAGTTACATGGTTACATTCACTCTGCTGATGCTCTTTGTTCGCAACTGGGATATCGTAGAAGACCTCTGTTTTCTCACTCAAGAAGGGTATATCTTTAGGATTGAGTTTAGGCACTCCCATATTGACGCTAACATTGTCACCTTCCTCTATTTTGCAGAAGAGGTTGCCGCCTTTGGTTTCGAGAACTATAGATTTCTTTGCCGTAAGTCCCATCTCACGAAGGAAAAGTATCAGGCACCGAGCACCATTACCGCATTGCTCTACTTCTCTACCATTTGCATTGAAAATACGATAAAGAAAATCCGCTTCGGGATCAGAAGGCGGTTCAACCGTCAATAACTGATCATATCCTATACCCAGATGACGATCAGCGAGTGCACGCATTTGTTCCTCTCGCAACTTAATATCCTGCGATATCAAATCTATCACGACGAAGTCGTTACCGAGACCATGCATTTTTGTAAATCTTACAAGCATCAGGTTAGATTACTGCAGANCCTTTTAATTGCAAACTCCTTCTTTTTTCTATGAATTTTCTTAGGGTGGGAGGGTTCTTTCAAGTAAAAGTTGATGTTCGATCGTTTCTCTAGTTCTTACACAGTAATGCTTGGAGCCAGATACTATAACTTCTGCCGCCCTGTTCCGGGAATTATAATTAGAACTCATCACAAAACCATATGCACCCGATGCCTCTATAGCCACTAAGTCTCCTGGCTCAACGGCTAGTTCTCTTTTATGCGCAAAGAAGTCGGCAGTTTCACAGATTGGTCCAACAATAGAGAGCGTTTGTTTCTTCTGTCTCCTCTTGACCTCAATAACATTCTGCCATGACCCATAGAGTGCCGGTCGGATAAGGTCATTCATCGCCGCATCGACAATTGCAAAGCTACTTTCGTGGTTTTTTTTGAGGAGCTGCACTTTTGTCAATAGTATACCTGCGTTTGCTACGATATGGCGCCCTGGCTCGAATAAAAGGCGATGTTGATGATCCCCCATAGCATTTATTATTGCCTCTGCGTAGGTGGGGAGTGGTATTGGCTTCTCGTCTCTGTAGCGAATACCTACACCTCCGCCTAAATCAACATGCTCTAGTGTTATCCCGTGAGACGCGAGTTCGTCTATTATTTTTTTAATTTCCGTTATGGCTTCGATGATAGGTTCAATTTCGGTAATCTGTGATCCAATATGACAATCTATACCAATCATATTTACATACTTCATTTGTCTAGACTTAATATACATACTTACAGCGGTAGGCCTGCTAACGCCAAATTTATTTTCTTTCAAGCCTGTTGCAATATAGGGATGAGTGCCCGCATCTACATCTGGATTAACTCTCACGGAAGCCGGTGCAATTAAGCCAGCTTCCTGGCCAACACATTCAAGCAGATCAAGTTCAGCCGGAGATTCGACATTAAAGCAACCTATCCCTGCCTTAAGAGCAAACATAAGCTCTTCTTTAGTTTTTCCAACCCCAGAAAAAACTACCTTTGATGGGGCTCCTCCTGCTTTCAGTACACGTTGTAATTCTCCGCCCGATACAATGTCGAAACCCGATCCAAGATTCGCTAGGATATTAAGCACTGCTATATTCGAATTGGCTTTTACCGAGTAACAAACTGAGTGTGGGTAGTCTGTAAAAGCGTGATCGAAATCTCGATACGCTCTCTCTATGTCATTACGGCTGTATACGTAGGTTGGTGTCCCATATTCGTATGCAATCTCCGAAAGAGGAACGTCTTCCGCATATAAATCCTCATGCTTATAGTGGAAACTAGACATCTAGGAAGGACCGTCTTCCATTTTTCTGGGATTCGTTTGTTTTTCATCTGTTCCTATTTCGGGAAGATAAAGGGTTCCTTTTTGCCCACATGCCGTTACGCAGAAAATTCCTAAGATTAAAACCATCTCTCTCATATTCAATATGTCATCATAATGATGGTGAAGTATACTTCCAAAGCTAGCCCAAGCAAAAAAAGTTAGGGGGAAACCTTGCAAGACCAAGAATACAATCAATTAGTAGAAGAGACATTCGCTCGCATAGAAGATGAAATTGATGCTCTACAACTGGAATTCGATATTGATGTCTCAGGCAGCATGCTTCGAATCGAATTTCCAGACAAATCAGAAATTATTGTTAGTCGTCAAATTAGTGCTCATGAAATATGGATTGCTGCCAAGTCCGGTGGTTACCACCTTTCCAAAATTTCTGATCGGGATTGGCATTGTATATCCTCAAATGAGGGATTATCGACCTTACTTAGCCGTCTTATAACGGAGCAGTCAGGGACGATGGTTCAGATACTAAACTGATCCTGACTCTTGCTGCAGATATAGCTGCACGCACTGCCTCTGGTGCTGTCCCTCCTATGTGTTGACGAGCATTTACCGAACCTTCAAGCGAAAGGTCTAGATCATCCTCAATGAGTTTATTGTGCTTTCTTAACTCTTCAGTTTGAAGTTGTCCAAGATCTAAATTGCGTTCTATAGCAATCTTCACAATCTTTCCGACTACCTCATGTGCATCGCGAAATGCTAATCCTTTTTTTACCAAGTAGTCTGCCAAATCAGTAGCCGTGGAATACCCACTTAGCGCTGATTGAAACATATTATCTCTTTTAGCTTGGATCGCTGGAATCATATCAGCATAAGCTGTGAGGCAACTCAGTATTGTTTGCACAGAATCAAAGAGAGGTTCCTTATCCTCTTGGTTATCTTTATTGTAAGCCAGTGGTTGAGCTTTCATTAGGGTAATTAAAGTCATCAGACTGCCAATAACTCTACCAGATTTACCCCTGACCAGTTCTGCAACGTCGGGGTTTTTTTTCTGGGGCATGATGGACGACCCGGTGCAGAAGCGATCTGGCAAATCAATAAAATCGAACTGAGGCGAGGCCCATAACACAAGTTCTTCTGCCCAGCGTGAGAGGTGGACCATAAGAATGCTCGCTGTTCCTGTAAATTCAATGGCGAAGTCTCGATCGCTTACGGCATCCATTGAGTTGTTACAGACTCCATCGAATTCAAGTAATTGCGCAGTAAGTTCTCTATCGATTGGGTAACTTGTGCCCCCCAAAGCTGCGGCGCCCAGAGGCGAGACATTTACACGCTTTCGGCAATCTTCGAATCTCTCGCTGTCACGACAGATCATCTCGAACCATGCCATAAGGTGATGGCCAAATGTTATGGGTTGGGCTATTTGAAGATGTGTTAACCCTGGCATGATTGTTTCTGCTTCGCGTTCTGCTAAATCTANGATCCCGAGCTGGACTTCACAAATTTTGTCCTGAATTTTATCTATGGCATTCCTGAGGTAGAGTCTCATATCCGTGGCCACTTGATCGTTCCTTGAGCGTCCTGTATGCAGTTTCTTACCAGTGTCTCCTATTAGCTCTGTTAGCTTGCGTTCAATATTCATATGAACATCCTCGAGGGCGACGGACCAGTTGAACTCGCCTTTAGAGATTTGCTCGCCGATCTGCTTCAAGCCATCAAAAATTTTTTTGGCTTCTTCGTCCTGGAGAATGCCCACGTCTCGAAGCATTGTCGCGTGAGCTATTGAGCCTTCGATATCGTATCTTGCCAATTCCTGGTCGAAGGTTACTGACGCAGTAAAGCTCTCAACGAACGCGTCTGTGGCTTCTACAAATCGTCCATCCCAAGGTTTTACTTTTTTCTTCATTTGGTTTTAACCGGAAGGTGAATGCTATCAAGCTTTATAAGTATAGCAGCTACTTTGTAGAAACCGCACCTCCCGANTAAAAGAGAAAATCTAAGGACCATTCCTTCGCTTGAAGTTCGAAATAGTCTCTCGGATCTTATCTTTTTGAGAGGGCCAGATATTTCTTAAATCATAGACCCTATAAAACTTTCACCGGTGGTATTCTTCAACTGTGTTAATCTCCATTTGATTCATGAGGTAAAAGCGACACAATGGACCAAACTCTGCGAATAGCTACTAGGAAGAGTGCCCTCGCGCTTTGGCAAGCGAATTATGTGCGCGATGCGCTCATTAAGTGCCATCCTAAATTAGATATAGAAATCTTAGGGTTCACTACGGAAGGCGACAGGAATCAGAGAGACCCCCTTAGTAAGATTGGCGGCAAGGGGCTATTTCTTAAAGAATTGGAGGCTGCGCTCGTGCTTGGAGAAGCAGACATAGCTGTTCATTCAATGAAAGATGTTCCCTCGCTACTTCCTTTTGGTCTTGAAATTGGAGCAATTTGTAAGAGAGATGATGCAAGCGACGCACTGATCTCTCGAACCCATAGAAGTTTGCAACAACTTAAAGAAGGATCGAAAATAGGTACTTCAAGCTTAAGACGAAGGCAACAGCTTTTAGCTATGTTTCCAAGATTTGAGTACCTCGATCTTAGAGGGAATGTAGACACTAGACTCCATAAACTTAACTCAGGTGAATATGATGCTATCGTCCTCGCTGTTTCAGGATTATATCGACTAGGTTTATCCGAGAGGATTACTGAGAGGATAAGTACCGACTTGTGCTTGCCTGCAGCGGGACAAGGGGCTATTGGAATTGAATGTAGATCAGATGATAGCAGAATCAGGGAATTAATTGCTCCTATAAATGATGAGCGCTCTGCAATTTGTGTTATGTGTGAACGCCAAGTTGCGGTGCTGTTGGGTGCAGACTGCAGTCTTCCCATAGCTGTCTTCGCTACAATGTCTGATAAAGAGATTCATATAAGTTCATTCGTAGGAGATGAGCACAGTTCATTGCGTATACGGAAGTCTATTACAGGGCTGGCGCATAACAGTATCCAACTTGCTGAGGAACTTGCGCAGAGTCTTATAGATGATGGTGCTACCTCGATATCGTGAGTAAATTGACTCCGGATAAGGGCATAATTGTTACTCGTCCAATAGGCTATAACGAGGATTTGGCGCGGCTTCTGTGTGACGAAGGATACCGTGTTTTAGAACGACCGTTACTGTCTATAAAACCGCTTAATTTTAGCCATCGTATGAAGCATAAAGTTATGAAGCTAGACACTTATGATGCTGTAATCTTTGTCAGCCGAAATGCCGTCAACTGCAGCCTCAGGTATCTAAGGGATTTATGGCCACAGTGGCCTACTGAATTAATTTGGTGCGCAGTGGGAAAGAAAACGGCTGAAGATTTGAGCTTCTTCAGTGTGCAAACGAATTATCCTGAAGAGCAAGGAGCAAACGGCTTAATCGATATAATAGATTGGCGAGACATTAAAAAGGTTCTGATCGTTCGCGGCAAGGGAGGCCTGGAAAATTTACGAGAACGTCTCCAAAGTCGTCGGATTAAAGTTGATTACCTAGAAGTGTATGAGCGTGTGCCGAAGCACTATTCTATGCTTGAGCAGGAGATTGTCGAGTTACACTTTGAAGTTATTGTCCTTACTTCAGGTGATGCACTCAAATCGCTATGTGCATCTGTTGGTCCCGAGGTTCGGGCTAAACTAATTGTTCTGGTTCCAACGGAACGTATTGGAGAGCTGGTTAGGCAGAGTGGTGTAAAAAAGTTAGTAGTAACTGGTGGCGTAAACAATAAGGACATACTGAATTCGTTGGCGTCTATAAAAAATGGTCTAGATTATGACAGATGAAAAGCTCCAAAAAGCGATAGATGAAGCAATTCCCGGTAATATTACCCCGAGCAAGTCTACGAGAGATTGGTTGGGCCGAGCCCTTTCTTTTATTGCTATTGGTTTAGGGAGTTACGCATGTGTACTTTTGTATGAAAATAATTTGGCTATTGGGGAGATTACACTAATGTCCCGCGAGGTGACTAAAATAGCTGCAGTATTAGAACAAAACGAACTGATTCTAAGAAGCGACACTGAAGAAGCGATAGCGTCTTTGTCCGAAGAGCAAGCGCATCAGTTGGATAAGCTGGAAAGCAATATTGAAAAAGCNATAAAAAAGCGATCAACGCAAAATATTCCTGTGGGTAATTGGTCAATTGCAGAGGTTGAATACCTAATAAGGATGGCGAGTCAGCGTATTTTAATGGATAAAGATCCGATCATCGCGATAGAGCTTTTGACTGCAGCAGATCATATACTTGAACAAATGGATCCTTTAACAAGTCTCTCATTACGTGCATCTCTTGCCAGCGATATTTTATTGTTAAAGGCAGTCAATCAACCTGATTTTGAGGGAATTTACTTAGGCTTGAATGCAAAAATTCAATTGGTTGATAATTTAGCTTTTCCTAGGCAGGCGTTTAAAGTTGAGAGAGAAGAAAACGCTTTTAAGAAAACAAATTTAGAGAGTACTTCAAATCAGGTTATAAGCTTCTGGCAGCGGTTTAAAACTTCACTATCGCAATATATCGATTTTCGTAAAGAGTCTGATGTGATGATTCCGATTCTCCTTCCGAGAGAAGAATACTACCTGCGACAAAACTTAATTCTAAGTTTGCGGCAAGCTCAGACAGCCTTATTAAGGCGCGAAACGGCAGTATTTAGGGCATCGGTTGGTGATGCATTACGATGGTTGAATCAATTTTTTCAGCGTGATGAACCAACCACTGTAGCGATGCGTGACGGTTTAATGGAGTTACGAGATCTAAATTTAGAATACGAGATACCATACATCTCCGCATCCATTGAAGAAGTAAGGAAGTTTGCTTTGACTGAAAATAATTCTACACGATGAGTCGTAGGTTATTAGTAATTATAGCCAGTATTCTGGTTGCGGGCTTTTTAGGCACCTTAATCGCAAGAGATCCAGGGTATGTTTTGGTTTCCTACCGTGATTATATAATTCAGTCCAGCTTATGGATAATGATTTTTTTTATAACCGCGTCGTTTATTGGTTTGTACTATTTATTGCGCTCCTTGAGCATTTTGGTTGAGGGCTCTACAGATTTAAGAAAGTGGAATTACACGCGAAAAACTTCCAGAGCAGATGATTATGCCCGTAAAGGCCTTTTATTATTCGCGGAGGGAAAATATCGCAGATCAGAGAAGTATTTATTGGAAGGAGTAACTGATCATCCTTATCCAGGGTTGCTATATCTGTTTGCAGCAAAAGCTGCTGGTGCTCAGAAAGATTCAGGAAAAAGAGAGTTTTTACTTCGAAAAGCAGTAGAGTGCGATAGTCAGGTTAGTACTGCTGTTGCAATCGTTGCCGCTGAGATGGCTAGAGAGGGTGGTGATTGGAAGGCGTGTTTAGATCACTTAGCTAATGTTGGTGATAGTGATACCGTATTGAAATTAAAGAAAGAAGCGCTTTTAGGGAGCGAAGATTGGCGGAGTCTATATGCTCTTTTACCATCTTTAAGAGTAAGCAAACTCACCGATAGAGATTTTGAGAAACACGTAATCTTGTCTTACTTTCGTGATGAAGAAATTCTAGATTCAGATCGCAAAACGCTTAAACGAAAATTGCCATCTACCTTGCAGGAGGATCCCGAGGTTGTATTACAGTACGTCAGGTCGTTATCTGATGAAAAGGCTGCTGAAGCAGCTCTTCGAAAAAGTATAACCCGAGGCGCTTGGCGATCAGAGTATTTTCTCGCTTACGCTAATTTGGGTAGGAACACTCTTTCCTTAAGGCTGAAATGTGCAAATACCTGGCTGAAAAGTCATGGCTCGAACCCTGATTTACGAGTAGCTCTAGCCAGGATGTATCTTATAGCGGGTGAAATTGAGGAAGCTAAGCAAGCTTGTCTTACTAGCATTACAATAAGTCCATCGAAGATCGCGCTTGAAATGATGGCCAGTTTATTGTCTGACGAGGGCAACCATAGAGAAAGCAACGAATATTTCAAACAGGCTTTAAGCTTACCTCAATCACCTCGGTGAATATGAAAACATGTCAGAAAGCATATTTTTTGCTATCAAGCCGCGTGGCATAAAGGCTTCGCGTGTTGCGTAGACCATATCTGGTCCACCACTTACATAGATAAGGAGATCTCGAAGATTCTTGAAATCCTGCAGCACGGCATCGCTGACAAGTCCTGTTCGGCCGTTCCAGTTTGGCGAAGTTTCTGGTTCACTAACAACGGGAATATACTTAAAGTTTTTGTTGTCACTCTCCCACCTTTTGCAAAGCTCGTCGAGATATAGATCGGAGTCACTCAAAACGCCCCAGTAGAGAAATATATCGCCGACATGACCAATATGTTTCAAATATTCGAAAATGCTTTTCATTTGAGTGATCCCAGTACTCGCTGCTATAAGAAGTAGTGACTCCTTTGGAGAATCTTCCAAGAAGCAATCTCCCATCGGCGCCTCTATACAAATTTTCTTAGAGTGGCTAAGCACTTCTTCAATTTCATGAGAGTCTTTTGACTGCGGTGTTGGCCGAATATGAAGTTCTAGCGTATTTTTTTGGTGGGGTGAGCTCGCTATAGAAAAAGGACAGCTATTATTGGGCAGAATAATTTCGAGATACTGACCCGCTTTGAAATTTAGTACCTCTCCCTTTGGTAAATCCAGGACTATCTTGCGTGTATCTTTGTTTAAGTAAGTAACAGAAGAGATATTACAATGAAGCCTTTTAGGCATCTCGTNGATTAATTCTTTTTCATTAATGAGAAAAATTCTTCATTAGTCTTACCTTTACGCAACTTGTCCAACAACCATTCGATGGCTTGAAGATCATCCATTTCATGTAGCAGCTTTCTTAAGACCCATGCTTTCTGGAGCTGCTCATCCGTCATAAGCAGGTCCTCTTTACGGGTTCCTGAGCGCCTTATATTTATTGCAGGATATACCCGTTTTTCCGCTACTTTCCTCTCTAGATGCAGTTCTAAGTTTCCTGTGCCTTTAAATTCTTCATAGATAACTTCATCCATCTTGGATCCAGTATCAATTAAACACGTTGCTATTATTGTAAGACTAGCTCCTTCTTCTAGATTCCTTGCGGCGCCAAAGAAGCGCTTAGGTCTCTCTAAAGCATGTGCATCTACTCCGCCCGTAAGAACCTTACCAGATGCTGGTATAACGGTATTATAGGCTCGTGCAAGACGGGTTATCGAATCCAAGAGTATAATAACGTCCTTCTTATGCTCGACCAGACGTTTCGCTTTTTCAATAACCATCTCCGCCACTTGAACGTGTCGAGAAGGTGGCTCGTCGAAGGTGCTTGCTACTACTTCGCCCCTCACTAACCGTTGCATTTCAGTCACTTCTTCTGGGCGTTCATCTATAAGTAAAACGATAAGATGACATTCCGGATTATTTCGCATTATTGATTGCGCTACATTCTGTAGAATCAATGTTTTCCCTGCTTTGGGAGGAGAGACGATGAGGCCTCGCTGCCCCTTACCTATTGGGGCTGTCAAATCAATTATACGTGCAGTGAGGTCCTCTGTTGAGCCATTACCTGCCTCTAAGCAAAGTGGTATATCTGGATGGAGAGGAGTCAGATTCTCAAAGAGAATTTTATTTCTTGATTCGTTCGGGTCAGCAAAGTTTATTTTGTCGACCTTTAAAAGCGCGAAGTAACGCTCAGAATCCTTGGGCGGCCTAATTTTACCTGAGACAGTATCACCTGTTCTTAAATTAAATCGCCTTATTTGACTGGGTGATACGTAAATATCGTCTGGACCAGCAAGGTAGGAGCTATCCGGTGATCTTAGAAATCCAAATCCATCTTGGAGAATCTCCAGAGTTCCGTCACCAAAAATTGCTTCTCCACTTTTTGCGTGTTTCCTAAGGACGCTTGCAATGATTTCTTGCTTGCGGGAGCGCCCGAGATTATCCATCCCCATTTCATGGGCTATCTGCAGTAGTTCGGGGATGGGTTTNGTTTTAAGATCGGTTAAGTTCATGTTTGCATTTTCGGGTTTTTTAATTTATTCAGAGGAATACGCGACTGCGTTAGATTGTTTTTATCTAGAGCAAATACGGATTAGGTACGCTGGGGTTAAAATTTCTTTTGTGAGCGAATTAGAACAGAGTGTAAAATGCTTTAGTTTTTCTAACTTGTCAACCTTTTTTTCCGGTGGTGGTCCCTTATTCGTATTGTTAAATATTACTATCTAAGAACGCTGTCAGTTGTGATTTCGATAATGCACCCACCTTAGTCGCTTCGACGGCACCATTTTTAAATAACATAAGTGTTGGAATACCTCGAATACCATATTTTGGCGGAGTGTCTGAATTTTCATCAATATCAAGCTTGCAGACTTTCATCCTGCCCTTATATTCCAGAGCGATTTCTTCCAACACTGGCGCTATAACTTTGCAAGGTCCGCACCATTCAGCCCAATAGTCCACTAACACAGGTAAATCCGATTTTAGTACGTCATTTTCAAATGACCCATCAGAGGTATGACTAATTTCTGACATTCTTTCTCCATTCAAACAACTTAACAAGAAGATAGTATCCTAAGCTGCTATGCATTTTTTAACAATCCTAATATACAAAAGTCATTCATATGGGGATTTTTTTAAAATTAATTCAGCGATATACTTAGCAAAATAAGTAATTACTGCATTCGCCCCCGCGCGTTTTATTGACAATAAACTTTCATATATAGCTTTTTCTTCCAACCAACCGTTGTCTATTGCTGCTCGTAACATCGCATATTCGCCGCTCACTTGGAATACAACAGTCGGAATTCTGAATTTATCTTTGACTCTTCTTACAATATCTAGATAAGGCATACCTGGCTTAATCATAACCATATCAGCGCCTTCCGAGATGTCTAGAGCGACTTCTAGAAGCGCCTCGTCGCTATTACCAGAATCCATTTGATATGTAGCTTTGCTTATTGGAGATAGGCTATTCGAAGATCCAACTGCATCTCTAAAAGGACCATAGAAGGCGGAAGCGTACTTTGCTGAGTAAGCGAGTATTTTAGTGTTATAGAATCCGGCATTCTCTAAAGCACTACGAATTACACCGATTCGACCATCCATCATATCTGATGGAGCGATCACATCTACTCCAGCTAGGGCTTGAGAGAGAGCTTGTTTAGTCAAGACATCAACAGTTTTATCGTTTTTTATATAGCCATTTTCATCAACTAATCCATCATGTCCATGAGTTGTATAAGGGTCTAAAGCAACGTCTGACATAACCCCTAAATCTGGGAAATGTTCTTTGATGTTCTTGATTGCTATCTGTATCAATCCATCCGGGTTGAACGCTTCTTCACCTTCAGGTGATTTCTTGTTGCTAGGTACCAATGGGAATAAAGCAACCATGGGTATCCCAAGATCAACAACTTCTTCACACTCTTTAAGGAGTAGATCGAGACTTTTTCGCATAACTCCCGGCATGCTCTTGATTTCTTTGAGCTCTTTCGTGCCTTCCATTACGAATACGGGATAAATTAGGTTGTTCGGACTGAGGGTTGTTTCACGGATGATCCGTCGGGCAAATTCTTCGCTGCGCATTCTTCGCATACGAGTGTTTGGAAAACGTCTTGTCATAAAAAAACCTCAGAATAGCCTAGTTTGGTCTCGGTTGTATCATTTGCGTTAAGCTAACTAGAATTAGACCAATAAAACCTATAAGCGTCCAGCCAGGTATGCTAATTCCAAATAAAGACCAGACAACTTCAGCACATGAACCATCTCCTTCCAATATAATTTTTAATACGTCAAGCAGAGGTAAGACATCCATTAGGTATTCTAGGCCTGGGCCGCAAGCAGGTGCTTGATCTGCTGGTAAGCTCTGAAGCCACAAATGTCTGACACCTAGTCCGGTCCCCAGTCCCGACAGTATCAAGCACAAGCCACTGGATAATCTGATGCCTATAACGCCCGGTTTAACTAGGAATGCAATAAGGCTAACTAAACCAACAGCGACTACTAGAATCCTTTGTAGAATACAAAGGGGGCAGGGCTCAAGTCCCATAGAATGCTCCATAAAAAGCGCAGTGAGCAGGAGAGCCAGACAGGCAAAACAAACTATGCCATTAGTGCTATGAGAGTTTGGAACCTTCATTGTATCTAGACCTTTAATTAAGATGGTAATGTTCTTGAATCCAAGAATGGGCAAAATTTTGTAGTTTGGGGAAAAAAAGAAAGAAGTCCCTTTTAAGTGCTAGCTCAAATGTCTTAAATTGAGAGTACCCTGAATCTAAGGGATTTTTCCTTTTTAATTTCTTTGAAAGATAGACCAAAGATCTTCTAATGAACCTGGGATCAACGTAATGCTCCATCGACCTGTTCTCTATCATTCGCTCTATTTGGTCCCTCGCGGGATCTGAGAGACAACCTTTGTAACGCATAATTTCATTCGTTGTATCTCGACAGAAAACATCTAAAGGACGACTGTCATAGTGTTTCCAGTTGATTGCCAGGAAATGATCAAACACGATATCAGTGATTATTCCTCCGTATCGCCGATACTTATAATGGAATCTCGCACGACTAGATTGAACCAAGGGATGAGAATCTGTAAATGCATCGATTGCTCTATGCAGACGAATCCCTGATTCAATACCTGGCTCTAATTGTCCTACTAATCTGCCCTTGACATGATCTGCAAGTAAATTCCCCACAAGTAATTTAGGATGGTTTTCTGCGAGTTTAAAATGCGCGAGGTAGTTCACATTTCACCTAACATCGATTGATATATCGATTGATATTCCGTTTGNACTTTGAAGAGGTAATCTGAAAATGGTTTTTCTCTTAGTGCATCTTCTCGACGTTGACTTTCAATTGATACTTCTGCCAGATCTAAAAATAACTGTTGAACAGATTTTTCTAAAGGCTCTGATAAAAAAAACTGCCTATGCGACTGGCCTTGCTTCATAGCGAATTGTTGAAAAGACTGGTGCTCTAAATCTTTTAACATTCGAGCGCTAGGGGTGCTACTGGGATCTTCAATCTTTGCCATTTGCTTCGCAATTGACGACGAGTAGCTATGGTTACCGTTAATTTGATCTAGTAAATCGCCAATCTCTTCAAGCTCTCCTAAAATTATTCTTCCCCATTCCCTAACGGATCTTTTCACGCCCATATCATCCAATCTAACTTCACTATTTCGTCCTTCGTAGACAACAGATTCCATATTTGAATCTCTCGCGTCATATACCTTTTTGTCATGCTTTGGACTGGGCGTCATTAAACAATACAACAAAAAGGTGTCCAAAAAATTGATGGTTTCTTTACTGATTCCAATAGGCTCATAAGGGTCGATATCTAAAAGTCTCACTTCAACATATTCGACACCGTCCTTTTGTAAGGAGGACAATAGGTTAGTTTGATTCCGAGGAGTTCGCTTGGCGCGTACCGAGGTGTAGAGCTCTGCCTCCGACTGTAAGATATTACTATTCAGTTGATTTAAATTATGACTAGTGAGTTCCTCATAGCCCTTATATTTAGTGCATATAGCTTTCGCGAGGCAGTGGAGATACTCTTCGAGTGAATTACACGAAATATTAAGTAGACTTGACTGAGTTGCACTTTTATAACCAAGACTGCCGTTGCGAAGAGAAGTTGCATTGGGTTGATAGAGCGTTGTTTCATCTAATCTGCTCAGTCCCTTTTGCGTGTTTTTTAGAAAGGATTCGGATACCGCCGGAGACGCCCCAAAAAGATAGGTGGGTAACCATGATAGGCGTTCAAAATTCCTTAGCAAATCGAAATAACGTGATGTGCGATAGTCCTGAAACTTGAGGTTTGATCTTTCTTGGTCTTTAAGGATTTTCCAAAAACCATTCTTGAAGGAGAAATTGTAATGAATTGCACAAATTGTCTGCATGGCGCGTCCGTAACGATGGGACAGTCCTCGTCGATAGGTTTCTTTGAATTGTGCTAAATTAGAATCCCCATAGCGAGCAATCATTATGTCATGATCACAGGGTAATTCGCATGGCATACTTGCCGGCCATAAGATTTCTTCTTTTAGAAATGAGTAAATGAAACGATGGGTCTTGTAGAGTTCACTTATTGCCTTTGAGGAGTCTTCGCAAACCGGTGTGATAAGCTCTAACTGCGATTCCGCGAAGTCTGTAGTAATTCTGGGATTAAAAAGTTTCGACCCAAGAAACTTGGGATGCGCCGATGTTGAGAGTTTCCCGTCCGTGGTCGAACGCAGTGTTTCGCGTTCGAGACCACAGTTAAACTGTAAAAGCTCCCTATCTTGTCCGGCAATGTTATTCAGTATGTCCGCCATAGCTAATGCTTAATGCAAATTTCTTTGACGAAATTTGTGGAGAAGCCGCCGCTCCCTTTTGTTCGGGTTGTTTTGGCTAATTAAAGCCCCAGCTGATTTTCTAACTAAGGCGGCCGTTTTTCTGTTTTCGAGGCTTTCTGCCGTCTCTTCATAGAGTTCCTCAGCGATAGGAGCGCTATGCCTTTTGTCTGAAAGCGCCTTCACAATGATTTCTTTTTGGTCCCAACCCTGTCTGATACTAAGTGTATCGTCGACCCTGATTTGTTTGCTTGGTTTACAGCGAGAGCCATTGATACTTACCTTACCACCAGCAATCGCCTCTTTTGCTTTTACNCGACTTTTGAAGAATCGAGCGGCCCACAGCCACGTATCAGCGCGAATTGTTACCAACATTATTCCCCAACAATTAGTGAGTTGAGATCCTCTATAGCTCGAAACTTATCAGTGAACTGATTATTTTGCTTAGAGTCCGGTTTGATAATACTAATTTGGTAGGCAATCCCTGACGCCCTTGCTGCTTCTAGACATGATATATTGTCGTCGACAACCATAGTTCGGCAAATGTCTAGATTACGGCTCTTAATAACTAGTTCCCAGAACTCTGGTCTCTCCTTTGGCAGGCCGAAGTCGTGACTACTGATAATATCGGGAACCCAATCCTCTAGTCTAGTCAGAGTATTTTTTAGCTCAATAACATTGGGGTGGGCATTCGTCACTATGGTTGCGTTGATAGATATCTCTCTAAGGGTCTCTAAGAATCTTAAACTGCCATCTCGGAATTGAATAAGGTGACTCAATTCTTTTTTAAGNGCAATGATATTTAATCCGAATTTTTTCGACCAATAATCCGTACAGTACCAATTTAAGGATCCATACTCTGCAGCGAGCGCCTCATGTATGTAAAGTTTAGCTTCTTTTAACGGCACCAATTGTAATTCCGAATACCTGTGGTGAAGATAGTGGTTCCAAAAGTAATTATCAAAATGCAGATCTAATATTGTGCCATCCATGTCAAGTAGTAGGTAAGAGATGTCTGAAAGATTTGGCGTTTGCATCAGAAAATACCTCAGGTTACTCTCATCTTAACACTTATGTCGCAATGCGACTCCTTGAGTAATTTTATCGTAATTTAGCCGTTACTTATTTTTATACAATTGGACTTACTGATGGCAGATTTGCTCACCTCTATTATTAGCATTGCCAGATCTGCGGGCAAAGTTATTCTTGAAATTTATTGTGAAGATGACGTTGGTCTTGAGCTTAAGGCTGATAGTTCTCCTATCACGAGGGCTGATTTAGCAGCGAATACCATTATCGTTGATGGACTCAGACAGATAGCCCCGAAGATACCTATACTATCTGAAGAGTCTTTACTGGTTGACTATACAACTCGGCGTCATTGGGATGAGTACTTCTTGGTTGATCCGATGGATGGGACGAAAGAATTTATTAATCGCAATGGCGAGTTTACCGTCAATATCGCTCTAATTAGAAACGGTTGTCCAGTCCTTGGTGTTGTGTATATTCCTGTCCAGGATGTGATGTATGTTGGTACCCAGGTCGAAGCTCCTAAAGCATTTGTATCAATAAAAGGAGAAGTCAACGAAATAAAGACCCGTCCTTTAAAATCAGATAAATCCTTAACGGTTGTAACTAGTAGAAGACATGGGAAAGGGTCAGATTCTAATTTGTTTACAACTTTAGCTAAATACTTTGACCCCATTGAGACGCAAACTATAGGTAGTTCAATAAAATTTTGTTTGGTGGCTTCTGGAAGCGTTGATCTTTACCCTAGATTGGCTCCTACATCAGAGTGGGATACAGCCGCGGCGCAGGCAGTTGTTGAATCAGCTGGGGGTGCTGTTGTTGATTTTTCTCTCAGGCCTCTTCGTTACAACGCTAAAAGAAATCTTCTCAATCCGAATTTTTTGGTCGTAGGAGATAAAAACTTTCCGTTAGCGCATGTACTAGATGATTATACGACACATTAATTTTTCATAACTGGTAATCTGTGGATGACTACATTCCATTAATTTTCTACCTCATAGGTCACAGCAATTTACTAGTGGTGTGTAGTAGTCTCAGCTAGCAAAGCTGTAAGTCTATTTACCCCGATGAGGATAGTGCTGTATATAAATACAGCTTTAGCTAGCGAGAACTTAAATATAACTCGTAAAAAACTTAATTAGAAGATCACAAAAGTGGAGGTTTCTAATTTGTATATCGCTTGTATTTTAGAATATCAACCTAAGACTATGAAATTTCGTGCGAAACTTTAATTTCTTGATACCATTTATTGGTCTTGAATTATCGTTCCGTCACCTTTTGAACATTCCATCATCTGCTCGGTACTATTTACCGTATCTTGTCTCAAAATGTAATATTATGATGGACAAGCTTTAAGGATGCCTTGATAATAATGCTGATGATGAGACCCATCCTTCACCCCCCAATCCTGTTTCCACCTTGCCTACTTTTGATTCCTATAATTAAGGTAAGGCCTCTATCTTTCTTCAGGGTTCTCTGTCGGCGGACCTCATCTACATCTTTGTTGAAAAGATTTTCTGAAGAAGGTCTAAAAGCATTGTGGCAAGTGCCAAATAGAATAATGGAGGCGATGCCTTATGACGAATAATGGAAGTGAAGGAGATTTTGATTCAATTCTCCAGGATGAATCTTTGGACAATGCGCCGGAAGATATGGAAGCGCTAAATGTGCTCTCGGAAAGAGAGTCTTTACTTGACGGCGATGAGGACGAAGCAGAGTCAGAAACTTCAAAACTGAAGGTTTTGATTGAAAAGGGTAAAGATCAGGGTTATCTCACTTATGACCAGTTGACCGAAACACTCCCTAAAAGTATCGAAGAGTCAGATGAGTTCGAAAACATTGTTCAGATGTTCGAGGAGATGGGGATATCCATCTACGAAGTAGCACCTGCGCCCNTGGGAATGAAAGAAGCTGGAGAAGAATCAATAAATGTTGACCCAGCAATGGCAGTCGATGTCAGTGGAAAAACAATGGACCCGGTGCGTATGTATATGCGAGAAATGGGGACGGTACCATTGCTTACCCGAGATGGGGAAATTGAAATAGCAAAGCGCATCGAAGAAGGAATAAGGGAGACAATGACGATCCTTGCGCGGTACCCCGGTACTGTCCAACGTATCGTAGATGAGTACGAAAAAATAATAGAAGAAGACGGTGATGTTGGTGCCATCATTAGTGGTTTTCTTGACCCTGAGGATGTCATCCCTGATATGTCGGAACTAGCGGAAGCGAAATCCAGTGGTAACTATGAGGCAGATAAGGAGGAGGAAGAGTCGAAAGGACCTGATTTGACACTGGTCCATAAGAGATTTAAGGATCTTCAAAGGTGTTACAAGCAGTCCCAGAAGCTAATTACGAAAGAAGGGCGTAACTCGCCCAAAACAAAAAAGGCCTTGGATAAGCTCGGTGATGCGTTTGGCCTCTTCAAATTGATACCAGCACAGATGGATCCGATTCTTGAAATGGTTCGAGATGATCAACAGAGGATCCGCGATCAAGAAAAATTAATTCGCAACTTATGCATCAACAAAGCAAGAATGCCTAGAGACGAGTTCATCAGTAGGTTCACAAAAAATCAGACTAACGTTAATTGGGTAGACTCAGCGATTGCTGAAGGGAGAGATTACTCCACAAGACTTCAGAGTTACAGAATCTCTATTCGTCATGGCCATAAAGTCATTAAACGAATCTCGGAAAGTACCGGTTTANAAATCGACGAAATAAAAGATATTAATCGTAGGCTATTTGTTGCGCTTGGTAAAACTAGGGCTGCCAAGAAAGATATGATCGAAGCGAACTTACGTCTAGTGATCTCGATTGCTAAAAAGTACACTAATCGCGGTCTACATTTTTTAGATCTTATTCAGGAAGGTAATATTGGGCTGATGAAAGCAGTCGATAAGTTTGAGTATCGGCGTGGATTTAAATTTTCAACCTACGCGACTTGGTGGATTCGCCAGGCAATTACGAGATCGATATCAGATCTAGCGCGAACGATCCGTGTGCCGGTCCATATGATGGAAACAGTCAATAAGTTAAATCGCTTAACACGCCAGCTGATTCAGGAACTAGGGAGGAACCCTACTATAGAAGAGCTGAGTGCCAAAATGGAGTTACCTGAAGATAAGGTTTTAAAGGCGCTAGACGTAGCTAAACAACCAATTTCTCTCGAAACCCCAGTGGGCGACGACGACGATTCAACGATGTGGAACCTAGTTAGCGACACTTCGGTTGAGTCTCCAATGGATCAAGCAACTGACAAGGGTTTAAAAGAAACCACTACTGATGTTTTAACAGCGCTGACTGAACGAGAGGCTAAGGTGCTGCGTATGCGGTTCGGTATTGATATGAATACCGATCATACACTCGAAGAAGTTGGCCGGCAGTTTTCAGTTACAAGGGAGCGTATCAGACAGATAGAAGCAAAGGCACTCAGAAAGCTCCGGCATCCTGCTCGTTCCGAACAACTACGCAGTTTTATAGATGGTTGAAGCCCGCTCTTAAAATACTAGCCAGAGCGCTTACTTTGATAGCTAGGCTGATGGCGCAACTAGTTCCTTGTATTAGAGCCTTTACGGGAAGGCTCGAAGCCGGTTGTATCTCTTGAGTCCTTGGAGTGGCCATGAACTTTGAATTTTCGGATGAGCAAAACCTATTGCGTGAGCAGGCCCGCGGTTTCCTGGCAGAAAATTGTCAGCCAAGAGCGGTTCGTTCTATCTTGGAGGGAGAAGACTCCTACGACCATGAATTATGGCAAAGTATTATTGGAATGGGATGGACCTCGGCTGTTATTCCCGAGGATTATGGGGGGCTTGGATTAAGCTATTTAGAGCTGTCGGTTATTTCCGAGGAACTGGGCAGAGTATATGCGCCAGTGCCATTTTCGTCGACAGTATATCTTTTAACAGAGGCTATTCTAGTCGCTGGAACTAAAGCTCAAAAAAAGCATTGGCTTCCCAAAATTGCAGGAGGACAAGTTATAGGCTGCTTCGCCGTTGCAGAAAGTGAAGGGCAACCGATTGAGAAGAGTATTAATTTGGAATTTGAAGATGGTAATCTGACTGGTACTAAATTTTTGGTCGCTGATGCTGATATTGCTGATTTAGCGGTAGTTTTTGCTCGAGATAAAGTTGGAGTATCCGCTTACCTTGTGGATCTAAGTGACGCAGGTGTAACTAGAGAAAAAATAACTACCATTGATCCCACTAGGTCTCATGCAAAAATCGCTTTCTGCGGTGCTGCAGGTGAATTGCTGGGTAAAGAAGGAGGGGGCTGGGAACTCTTGGAAGAAATCTACAATCGCGCTGCGGTTTTGTTTGCTTGGGAACAGGTAGGGGGTTCTGATGCTGCATTAGATATGGCTAAAGAGTATGCGATAGGTAGATTCGCCTTTGGAAGGCCCATAGGCTCTTATCAGGCCATAAAGCATAAACTCGCTCACGCTTATGTGAAAAATACCTTAGCTCGGGGTAATTGTTATTATGGATCCTGGGCATTGTCGAATAACACCCCGGAATTACCCGTAGCAGCTGCGGCGGCCAGGATTTCTGCCACCCAAGCCTATTACTATGCCTCCAAAGAAAATATTCAAACGCATGGGGGTATGGGATTCACTTGGGAATTTGATTGTCAGTTCGCTTATAGGCGCTCAAAACTATTGGCAGTAAATTTGGGTAGTGAGTATTGGTGGAAAGACAAATTAATCTCTGCGATCGAAAACGAGCGCGCTCAGTAGGAGGTCGAAAATGGATTTCAGTGATACCCCAGAAGAGGCAGCGTTTCGCGAAGAAGCTAAAGAGTGGTTAGTCAGGAATATGCCGACCAGTGAAGAGCTAGAAGGGATGGATCACATCGGTCGTGCCAAGTTCTGGGAAAAGCGAAAGTTTGATCATGGTTGGTCCTGTATAAGCTGGCCTAGAGAATACGGGGGGCAAGCGGGATCAGCTATCCAGGAGGTCATCTGGGGCCAAGAAGAGTCTAAATTTGTAGTGCCGGAAACTAATATAAATATTATCGGTCAGGGTATGTGTGGACCGACAATGATGGCTTGGGCGACGGAAGAACAGAATAGGCGATTTTTACCGTGTTTAGCCAGTGGTGAGGAAGTCTGGTGTCAACTTTTTAGTGAGCCGGCGGGAGGTTCTGACTTAGCAGCATTGAGGACAAGGGCCAATAGAGAAGGAGACGAGTGGGTTATAAATGGACAGAAGATATGGACATCTGGCGCACATTATTCAGATTACGCCATACTAGTTGTTCGGACCGATCCTCTGGTCCCCAAGCACCGAGGGCTTTCATTCTTTTTTATTTCCATGAAATCGCCTGGTATTGAAATCAAGCCCATCAAACAAATATCAGGCGATTCTAATTTTAATGAGGTTTATTTCACTGATGTTAGAGTCTCAGATTCGCAACGGCTAGGTGCAGTTGGCCAAGGCTGGCAAGTCGCGTTAACAACTCTGATGAATGAAAGAGCTACCATTGGTGGTGGGGGTGGTATAGGGTTTGATGAACTTTTCAGGTTAGCTCAGAAAGCAAATTTTGGTGAAACTGCCGCGATTCATGATGCTGGTGTAAGAAGGAAATTAGCTGACTGGTATGTGCAAGAGACGGGGCTAAGATATACTGGTTACCGGGCATTGTCTGCTCTTTCACGAGGTGATCTCCCAGGGCCTGAAAACTCTATTGGTAAGCTGGTCGGAGCGCCAAAAACTCAAGATATGGCCAGTTTCGCCATCGATTTGCTTGACGGATCTGGCGTTATTGCGAATCCAGAAGTGTCAGAGTTAGCCGCTGAGTTTCAGCAATCTTATATGGGTGCTCCGGGCTTGCGCATTGCAGGCGGTACAGATGAGGTTATGGCGAACATAATAGCCGAACGCGTCCTCGGTCTGCCTCAGGATGTTAGAGTGGACAAAGGCATTCCTTTTAACGAGGTACCCAACTCGGAGTGACGAGGTTATAGCTAAAAACTACCCGAGAGATATTTNCCTGTTCAGCACAAGCTGTTATAAGAAGACTTTAATGATGTCGTCTATCTTACTAAAATTGGTTCATGGTGTTATCGCTTCCCCCTGCAAGCAGTGCGTTGTCGCCCGAGAAGTANTCTTTATGGTCGTCTCCAATATTAGAACCAGCCATGTCTTGGTGTTTGACTGATGCCATGTCACGGCGAATTTCTCGCCTCTGTACATCTCGCACATAAGCCAACATTCCAAGGTCGCCAAAGTACCCTTCAGATAGTATGTCCGTCCCAAGTGCTGTTTCATGGTAGGTGGGAAGCGTTATTAGATGATGGAAAATACCGGCCTCGCGAGAGGCATCTTGCTGGAACTTTTGAATCAGAGTATCAGCCTCTGCTGCTAATTCAGAGGAATCNAACTTTGCATCCATAAGACCCTTCTCTTCCTTTTNNGGATCGGGATAGCCTGAGACATCCTTCCCGGACTCGGTCCATTCTTTAAAAACCTGTTCCCGAAAGGCTAGAGTCCAGTTAAAAGACGGAGAGTTATTATAAACCAGCTTAGCATCTGGAACATATTTCCTGACTGCGTTGACCATTTCGGCTATTTGTTTCACATTTGGTTTTTCGGTTTCGATCCATAATAGATCCGCCCCATGGGTTAGGCTCGTCACACAGTCTAGAACCACTCTATCAAAACCTGTATTTTCTCGAAAAGCATAAAGACCATTGTCCAATCTGGTAGGTTTTACAAGTAAGCCTTTTTGATGAATCGTGATATCGTTTTCTTGCAGAGAGTTAAGGTCAGAGATTTCTTCGGTAAGAAGAAAGTCGTTATAACGACTCGCTAGATCGCCGGGCTCCNTTGAAACTGGTATCTTCTGAGTCAGGCTGGCACCTAGGGAATCCGTCCGAGCCACTATGATTCCATTCTCAACGCCTAATTCCATGAAAGCGTAACGAACAGCGTTTATTTTTGATAGAAAATCTTCGTGAGGCACGGTCACTTTCCCCGCTTGATGTCCACATTGCTTAGCATCTGATACTTGGTTTTCTATCTGTATTGCACATGTTCCTGCCTCGATCATACGTTTTGCTAAAAGGTAGGTTGCTTCTTCATTTCCAAAGCCCGCGTCGATATCAGCAATCATTGGAACCACATGTGTCTGGAAGCTGTCTATCTTTGTGATGATTGACGCTACATCCCCATTATTAGCTCGAGTTTCATCAAGTTCAGAAAAGATATGACGTAACTCTCTAGCATCTGCCTGCTTTAGAAATGTATAAATCTCATTAATAAGGTCGGGCACGCTTGTTTTTTCATGCATGCTTTGATCTGGTANCGGTCCAAATTGAGAACGCAGTGCGGCAATCATCCAACCACTAAGGTAGATGTAGGACTTATCCATTGTCCCCTGGTGTTTTTTTACTGACATTGCTAGCTGCTGCGCCGTAAATCCATGCCAGCATCCGAGTGATTGTGTATAGTTACTAGAATCAAGATCATAATCTTTCATATCCTTTCGCATTATATCGGCTGTGTAGCGAGCTATGTCGAGACCAGTTTTAAATCTATTCTGAAGCCGCATTCGAGCAACAAACTCTGGGTTTATGCCCTTCCAGGTTTCTAAATGGCTATCACGAATGACAGTAGCAGATTGAACTTCTTTAAGATAAGCAGACATGATGAGAAAGATTCCTTTGATATGCGATCGCGCAATCTACCAGTGAGGTTGTCTCTAGTTAATGGAATAATAGGATACTAATATATTCCAAATCCTCATGATAAATAAATATTAAAAGTCTGTTCAAACACTGAAGTGAGCTTTACTTCGGGCCATCTTTCAGCTACTAAACTTTTAGTAAGGAACAGTTGGGGGTGAAATTGTGTATTGCGTAGGACCGAAAGAAGATTTTAAGCTTGGCAACTAACCTTAGAGGAGGATCAAATGAAAATTGCGCTGCAATCTAGTCCTTTCAATCGGAGGGATTTATTTGAGCAGATGGGATTTGATATTGTGGAAGCGCGATGTCAAACAGAGGATGATCTTATAGCTNTACTACAAGATGCTGACGGGGCCCAAGTGGGTACCTTGCCACTTACTTCTAGAGAAGTTCTGGAGCAATGTCCAAAGCTAAAAGTAGTCAGTCGAATGGGCGTTGGCGTTGATTCAATCGACCTCGAGGCAGCTACTGATTTAGGTATCTTGGTTTGTAATGTCCCAGGAATAAATACTGCTGAGGTGGCGGAGCATGCCGTAGCCATGTTGTTATCCCTCACTCGTCTTATCCACGATGCGGCTGCCTCGACAACAGCTGGTTCCTGGGGTACTGATAGGAGATTAACTCTTACATATATGAAAAAAGTTAAACGAATTGCTGCACACACAGTTGGTATAATTGGCTTCGGTAACATTGGTCGAGCTTTTGCAAATCGTATTCGAGGATTTGGTCCAGCAAAAATAATTGCAAATGATCCATATGTGCATCAAAACACAGCTGATTTGTATGGAGTTAATCTTGTGAGCCTTGAAGAATTATTAGCTACCTCCGATTATATTACTATTCATACGTCTCTTACCGAAGAGACTAGGCACATGATAAATCAAGACACTCTCAAGCTAATGAAGCCAACCGCCATCCTGGTAAACACTTCACGAGGACCTGTTGTTGATACTAAAGCTCTAGCAGAGTCTCTGCAAAATAAGCAGATCGAGGCTGCTGCCTTAGACGTTACGGAAATTGAACCAATAGAATCGGACAATATGCTATTGGGTTTACCCAACGTAATAATAACCCCCCATTTGGCTGGTTTTTCCCCATATTTCTTGGAGGAGTGTCCTATACGTCAGGCTGAAAATATAACTCGAGTATTGAATGGTAGCGCGCCGCATGGCCTTGCGAACCCAGAAGCAATTAAAAATATCGCGGTTATGCGATCGATCGATCCGGGTCGATGGGCCAACATACCCGATTTCTCTACGGCATTGTCCATTTAGTGATTGACGAGTATGGCAATCAGGAAGCTAAAGAGATGTATGTAACGTCAGTAAATCTAGGTAAGAAGGATTCTATTCAGCGTCTGGGAAACGGTAACATCCAAACGGGCATCAAAAAACGACCCACGGATCATCGTGTTAATGTGAATTGGCGAGGTCTCGTAGGCGATGCAATTATAAATACTAAACACCACGGAGGACCGGATCAGGCAGTTTATCTCTATCGAGAAGAGGATTATCGCTATTGGTGTATTCGGCTCAACCGTGATTTACCCTACGGCGTTTTTGGCGAAAATCTCACCATTACGGGGCTCCCATCACCCTATTTAAACATTGGAGATAAGCTTATATTCGATGATCTAAGCATAGAAGTAACGGCGCCGAGAATCCCTTGTAGTACCCTTGCTGCTAGGATGAATGATAAATTTTTCCCAAANAAATTTTTAGAAGCTGAATTGCCGGGAATTTACTGTAGAGTTCTTCAGACTGGTTCGATTAATAACAATGATAAATTCTATATTGATGACTATGTCGGTGATCGAATTAGCACCAGAGAATTTTTTAGAGATCTGTTGAGCGAGATCAGTAAACGTCAAATCCAAAGATATCTGCGCTTGCCCATCGATATTAGATCTCGCAAGAAACTTGATAAAGATCTGAAGCGACTCGAATAGATACTTTGAATGGAGCTGGGTAATGGTCGTAATGGGTTTAAGAAAAATCTCAAACTTAAAAAGATAGTAACCGGGGGACTTGCATTGGTAGACCACAGAATTCCAACACTGACTGGTTCCATAATCTCAAAGAATTTGAAAAGTAAATAGGTTAGAGATTTTTAATGTAAGACCTTTTAGCATGCTCGAGTTCCCCTACACCCGGAATAGACAGTTGTTGGTATTGGGGAAGAAAGTCTTTGAACACCGATTTTTGAGAGCATTTTCTAAAATTAAATCGTAGAAATANGGGAGAGGCCTAACTCACTGCATCCTCTAATATAAATTCGGCGCCTTTCTCAGCGATCATTACAGTCGGCGCGTTAGTGTTTCCCGAGGTGATAGTAGGCATGATGGAGGCATCTACGACTCTAAGATGATCGATACCGTGTACTCGCAAACGATCGTCGACGACGGCCATCTTATCATTACCCATTTTACAGGTGCCTACGGGATGAAAAATTGTCGTTCCAAGATCGCCGGCAGCATGGGCCAACTCTGTGTCTTCTATACAGTTAATTCCGGGTTCAATCTCTTCTGGTTTGAACTTCTTTAGAGCATCTGCGTTCATTATCTTTCTAGTATATTTCATTCCTGCAATCGCAACCGCTCGATCGCTATCAGTAGAAAGATAATTTAGGGTAATAGCTGGGTGGCGTTTCACCTGTGAGCTTACGATGTGGATGTGGCCTCGGCTTGAGGGTCTTAGATTGCAAACCGCAGGCGTAATAGCATCGAATTTATGCAACGGGTCGCCAAACTTATCAAGAGAAAGAGGTTGCACGTGCCATTCTATATTAGCCGATGATTGATGCTTGTCACTTTTTGCAAAAGCCCCTAGCTGTGAAGGTGGCATCGTTAATGGTCCTCTTCTCAATAAAGCGTATTCGATGGCCATGGAAGCAAGTCCTAGAAGTGAATTTGCCTGACGATTTAAAGTTCTCGTATTTTTGACTTTGTAGATACTGCGGATCTGCAAATGATCTTGAAGATTTTCTCCGACACCAGGTAAATGGTGAACAGGCTGCACTCCTGCATTTTTGAGCAGATCTGTTTCGCCAATGCCAGATAATTCCAATAACTGGGGTGAGCCAACTGTTCCGGCAGCTATGATTATTTCTCGCCGTCCACGTAAGATCTTCCTCGAGTTGTGATTACTAACGAGCTCTACACCAATCGCACGATTATTCGAAATTATTATTCGTGTAACCTGAGTTCTGGTCATCACCTTTAAATTCTTTCGGTTAATTGCGGGCTTTAAGAACGCTTTTGTAGCACTCCAACGCCTTCCCCGATGTTGGTTCATTTGAAAGTATGCATTACCAAAATTATCACCGCGATTAAACTCATCAATTTTCGGGATTCCAATCTCTTCTGCAGCTTCTCGCCACGCGTCCAATATTTCCCAGTTAACGCGTCTTTCCTCGACGTGCATTTCACCGTTTATTCCATGGTACTCACTTTCACCATGCTGATAGTTTTCTGACCGACGAAATACAGGAAGCACATCCTTCCAACCCCATCCGCGGTTCCCTAATTTTTCCCAATGATCATAGTCGCTCGCTTGGCCGCGCATATAGATCATTGCGTTAATTGAAGAACACCCGCCGAGAACTTTACCTCTCGCATAACTAATTGCTCTGCCGTTGAGACCCGCATCGGGCTGCGTTTTATAACACCAATCAGTGATCGGGTTATTGATCGTAAAGAGATACCCCACGGGTATATCGATCCAGAAGTAGTCATCTTTTGCTCCTGCTTCGATAAGTAAGACCTGATTGTCAGGATTTACAGATAGTCGATTAGCGAGTACACAGCCAGAAGTACCCCCGCCAATAATGATGTAATCAAAATCCGTCATACAGGAGGTGAGCCAACGGTAACAAGTTCGCTTTGTCCCCGCGTAGTTTTTTCATTCTCAATAAACGAGTCCTTAATTAGCATTATAGATTGGTATTAAGCTTCACTGGGGAACATCTCCTCAAGATGTTCCTTAGATAAAGGACGGGTTAATTTGGAAACAATCAAGGTAAATACTATCGAAACAATTTCCCCAATAACTGCACATGAAATAGGATTTGGCCCTTCTCCATAAAGCCAGGTCGCTGCCACATGTAGTGATGTCCCTTGAGAGAACCAGTCTGGGTTTATCATTTTTGTATGTAAGGCTCCAAAACTTAGGAAGCCTGCGACTAGCCCAGCATACGCTCCTTTCCTGGTGACCCCGCGCCATAAAGCACCTACCACTAACGGACCAGCAAAAGCTGCCATCATGCCTCCAACACCGATCCAGACAATCATAGCTACATTGCGATCCAATAGTAACCAGGCCATCCACATAGATATCATTAAAACCGCTACGGTTGACACCCGACTGATGAGAAGTATCCGCTTATCGAGTTCCTGCTCACTAAGGCTCGAACTAACAATGGGAACAATTGTTCTCCGATATAAATCGTTTGCGATAATCTGTGCTGAGGACACCACTAGCCCATCGGCGGTACTCATAATTGCTGCGAGTACACCTACCCCAATCAGTGCTGCAAGCCATGTTGGAAATAAGTGAATGAAAAGCATTGGAAGTGCTTGATTAGCATTTGCACCCTCCATTAACAGAGTATCTCCCAAATGCGCTCTTGCGAGGAGCCCCGCAAGTCCAAGCATCCCGAGAGTCAGCCCGAAAATGAAAGCAAGTTTTACGAATTTCAACTGACCACCCTCATCTTTTAGGGCCCACAACTTGTTCCCTAGATGCGGTAAAAGGCCAAGGGGGATATGAGCAAATACTATTGCGAAGATTGCCCACCAAGAATGGTAATAAGGAGTTTTTGGGTTTAGGGGGGCGACGAGAACATCATCCTGGCCTTTCAAATTTTCGATCATGCCGAGGAACCCACCATCGATACCAAAACCGAGAGCTACGAGAAGGATCACCACAATAGCCAGTATTAGCATCATGCCTCCTTGTACTGCATCTGTCATAATGTCTGCATGAGCTCCGCCCATAACAACATAAACTAGTAATACAACCGTCGTTATAATGAGGGCCCAGCCAGGGGACAGTCCTAGCATCAATTCAAACATAACTAGTCCAGATACAAGTTGCCCTGCTAGATAGAAAAAAAGCACTAAAGACATTAGTGAGACTAAAATTCGAATACCCTCCGATTGATATCTGTCGCCAAGATATTCTGGAATTGAGCGATTACCAAACTTATTGCCCGTCGAAGCTATCAGTCGCATCGAGATTAAAATCCCAAAGTACACTCCGATTGGATAAAGGAAGTTTGACCAGTTTGATGCAGTACCCCATTGATAGGCCAATGCTGGTGTCCCAAGAAATGTAGCCCCACTGGCTGTAGAAGCTGCAAAAGCGAGTGCTAGAACATAGGGCCCATAGGATCCCCTCGCTGTCGCGAAATCATCAGCATGCGAAATACGCTTACTTGCGATATAGCCAATCATCAGCATTAGCGCGACATAAAATACCATAAAACAGTATGACCAAGCGGTTAAAGACATTTCGACCCCTTATTTTCAAACTCTACTTGTTTTTATTTAAATCAAAGTTCTTGATTTGACATAGAGGATTATAAGACTGGCCTCGTTGAGGTCACAAGATGAATAGATGCACTTAGTTCTTCCTTGGCAGAAGAAACAGTTATAGGCAAAATGTCTTTTTTTAGGGTCAAGGATTNAAATATATGATGATAGGGGAACAATCTGTTCTGGATGCATGGTTGAGTGGCGTCAATGCTGGCCGCCTAGATGAAGTAGTCGCTCTATATGATGATAGTGCAATTTTATTACCGACCTTTTCAAAAAATATGCTTTCCGATCATCAATCTATAGCAGATTATTTTAAGGGGCTCTCTAAAAGGGGGAGTGTGTCGGTCACGCTCTTAGATAATACCATAAGTATTCAGGCGTTGGGCGATTCACTAGAGGCTGTTGCTGGATTTTATGATTGGCATTTTATTGATGAGGATATACTTGTCAAAGCGAGATTTACCTACCTAACTGATAGCGAAAAACCGTCACCGATCCTCCACCACCATTCCTCATTATTGCCTTAATAAAAAAATTGTGGATTCTTAACTTTCATGGATATCGGATGAAGAAGCTAGCTTAATGTGCTGCATGCATCTTCTTCTAAGCATTGTACTAGTGTCTTTCAGTCTTTTTTCAGTAAAAAAATTTTTCGACCCTCAAAATTCATCTCCGCAAGTTTGAGAAAAGTGGCATCTGGTTGTTTTTCGGTAATGACATAATTACTTGGCGCCAAACTTATATCTCCGAACTCTAAGTACCACCAAAGCTCGTGAGGTATTGATCTATCTGCACTCACTGGAAGTCCTTCCTCAGGTATAGTTTGGTAGATCTGCTCGACGAATGTTACTACATCGCTTTCCTGTTCAAATTTCTCAACTTTTCTTGGTAAAAGAATATCGAAAAAAATAATTCGATAAACAAAAATTGCGCAGCACGCTGCCATCAGAAGATGCTGGGACTTTGCGTTAAGCCAGAGCGACATTACTGCTGCCATTACCGCACCCATTGCAAGAATTATTGGCATCGGCGCAGGCAATACCTTTGGGGGTGACACGCCAAACCCAAGAATATCTTTATGTAAGAACAGATTGAGTGCAATCGCCAAAAGAAGAGAAAAGAAACAGATCCCGAGACTGATATTCTGAATCCACCTCGGCGCAATGCCGGGGGCAATCTCGAAGAGTATCGCGCATATGACTAACATAGAGGGCATCATAGGAAGAAAATAACGGACAGCAGAGGCTGGAATGAACCAGTAAACTAAAAAATTAGAGAGAACAACGATCACTGCAAAAACAAATATGTCGTTATAGCTTCTTATGACTTCGGCACGAGTTTTTGCGTGTAGTAAAGTGCCGAATAAAAGACAGAAGGGAAATATGGCGAGACAGACTTCAAAGGGATAAGACAGCATATGAAATAAAGTAGTTTGAAATGAGCCAACAAGACTTCTGTGGACAACCTCATCCACCGAACTGAGTAGTAGCGCATCGCTACCAACTGCTATCCAAATCTGCCAAAGCCAAACGCCCACGACGATCAGAGTGATAGAGGCACAGATGAGATGGGCAGGTTGGAATAATTCGCTTATCCTTCGTTTGTAAAGTAAGTAGGCACCAATTCCTACATAATAAAATACAAACGCTGGCTCCCTTTTTGTCAGAAAAGCTAGCCCAACTATTATCGCAGGTACAAGCCAAAGCCTTATACCTTTGACGCGCTGTCTATCGTTGGCGAACCATAACCAAAGTGAGAGATTGACAAGTAGGGCGAAACACATATCAATTTCGGCAAGTGTTGCCTTACTAATAAATTCAGGCGATAGTGCTAGAGCCAGGGCGAGGAAATAAAGTCCTTTTTTCGATAGCCAATTTTTATGAATACTCAACATCGAAAAAATCAATAAAACTAAGCAGAGAACAGAGCCAAATCTCAATGAAAATTCGTTCATCTCTCCGAGGAGGGTGGTAACCCCAATTACCACCCAATTATACAGTGGTGGTTTCGCAAGGTAGATGTCTTCCTTGTATCTTGGGACAACAAAGTCACCAGTTTGTAACATTGTTTCGGCTATTAATGCTCTCCGTGGTTCCTCTTGCCATAAAGGAAGAGTGCCCAAATATGGAATGCAAATCGCGACAACTACAAATGTAGAAAGGCCCAAGGGCCCTAAAATCGAGCGAGTATGATTCATAAAGCTATCATGCCGTATAGAGCACGCATTGAGAAACTCTCTCACTAGTTTGTGTTTTTGAAGTTTTTATAAAAGCAAAGTTTGACATATTGGTTTAATTGAACGATTTTGTGTGCTCTCTTGGTTGAATAATTAAATTCGGAGCGAACTATGCCAGATTATAACGACATTCTGTATGAAACAGATGGCCGATTGGCCTATGTAACACTAAATCGCCCAGAAAAACTGAACGCTTTATCTAACAATCTGCGTGCTGAGGTTATGGATGCAATGAAAGAAGCAGAGCACGATGATGAGGTTGGCGTAATTATACTGCGGGCGAATGGACGCTCCTTTTCTGCTGGTTATGATCTATCTCCTTCTCGCACCGCTAATGATGACAGTTTCGTCAGTTCAAGATCAAAGTTACCTGATACCGGATCTATGCATCCTGGAAAGTTGCAATGGGCTCGTCACGTGGTTATGACCAATTGGATTATTTGGGAGCTAGCGAAGCCTGTTGTAGCTCAAATACAAGGTCACTGTCTTGCTGGAGGGACAGAACTTGCATCAGTTTGTGACTTCCGGATTTGCGCTGATGATGCAAAAATTGGCTACCCTCCCGTAAGAGCAATGACAACGATGGATATGATCTGGGCGCCCTGGCATCTACCGCCAGCGAAAGCCCGCGAGTTCGCTTACATCGGTGACTCTCACTCTGGGCAGGAAATGGCAGAACTTGGCTGGGCTAATTATGCAGTTCCGTCTGATGACCTCTCCAATTTTACGGAAACCTTTGCCCGTCGTATGGCACATATCGATAACGAAATGCTAATGTACTCTAAGCGAAGCTGTAATCGTCAGTATGAAACAATGGGTATTCGGGAAGGACTTCACTCGGGAACCGAGATACAAGCACTTTCCTCTGCTCGTGATGCTATGGGCGAATGGGGAAGGCGTGTACAAGAGGACGGTCTTAAAGCGGCACTCGAGTGGCGTGATGGCCCTTTCCAGGATTTTCGGGGAGCTTACGAGAGCGCTCCTAAAGAACGCGCCATTGCAGGCAAGAGTCAACAAGAAAAAAGCGACGGAAAGTACTAATTAAGTTTACTCCAGCGCTTGGTAAACCAAGCGCTGGAAAGTCTCATAATAATTATTTTTGGGGATAATCTGAGCGTCAACAACCTGAGTAAAACAGAGACCTAATAAGTGTTCTTTTGGATCGGCGAAATACATGGTACCAGCCATGCCTCCCCAACCATAAGTTCCTCTTGACGATATACGCGGCTTAGCATTCTCTCCATGATAGACTGAAACACCCAGTCCAAAGTAAGATCCAGCGCCAAGCTTACTGATGATCTTATCTCCAGAATGGTTTGCGAGCATTAAATCTACTGTCTTACGACCAAGTATTCGAGCTCCTTCCAACTCGCCTCCATTTAGTAACATCTGACCAAATCGCGCGTAATCAGTGATTGTTGATACAACCCCGCCCATGTCACCGCCAATTCCGAAGTTTACTCTTGGCCCTGTAACCTTCTCACTTGTCTCTACGCTTTCTTGTAAAACTAATTGCGCTTTACCGTCGATCTTCTTGGCTATGTAGCAGGGAGGGAACCGGTGGACCTTTTCCTGGTTCACATAAAAATCTGAATCAATCATTCCTAACGGTTCGAATATTTCTTCTTTGAAAAATTGTCCCATATCCTTGCCCGCAGCTGCTTCTAAGACGGCACCTAAAATAGGAAACCCAGCATGATAAACGTACTTTCTACCAGGATGATCTGCAAGGGGGATCTTTGCAATGGCCGCCATACATTCTGGACTATTAATAGGGGGGAACCCATTTTGATAATGCCTTGGAGAGTTTGAGACACGTTTCGATGTTTCGCTCCCAATCCATCCCAACGTTTCGAGGGTCTTTCTGTATTCTTCGTGGTAATGCCAGGGTAATCCCAATGCGCTATGCTGGCTATCCGTAACCATCAGACTAGTAAAGTTTGTCAAACAGTCTCTAATATTGATGTCCCTTTTGGACTTCTCCAAGGTCCCATCGGGCTTTACAACCGGCAGGTCGCTTAATTCGGGTACGAACCTCGAAACAGGGTCATCAGGAGTTAGAATCCCTCGTTCGAAAAGTATAAGCATAGCAACCGCGGCAAGTGGTTTTGTGTTTGAATAAAGTCTGAACAAAGTTCCACTACTGACCTCTTTGCCCGTCTCCAAGCTCTGAACACCATACGCGTGAAGGTGAGCGACCCGGCCTTTCCTTGCGACTAACGTCACAATATTGGGAAGACGCTGATCATCGACAAAAGCCTGCATCGCCGGGACTATTTTCTCTAATCTATCAGGATCAAAACCTAACGATTTTGGATCTTCGACCGAGATACGCGAATGCTTCAAGAAACTTTTATTCGTGCAAAATTGGGGGGACGCTTTTCGACAAATGATGCAACACCCTCTTTAAAATCGTCATCAGCTATGCTTTCGTCCATCCAGAGGTTGGTTTCATCCATAGCTTCACCGAGATCACTCATCATGTGTTTGTATACCTGCTTCTTCATCATCATAATTGATATTGGGGCTGAGGTTTCCGCAATCATCTTAAGATAATCTTGCGCATCACTTGCCGCTTGACCTTCTTCAGATACTCTGTTTGCCCAACCCATTTTATGGGCTTCCTCCGCGAATACTCTGCGCGAACTCCAAAAAATATCTAGAGCATTGGAAGGGCCAACGATCCTTGGTAACATCCAACAAGTCCCATGCTCGGCAATTAACCCTCTGGGTGCAAATGAGCTGACAATTTTTGCCTTGCGATCCATGAAGCGCATATCGCAAAAGGTTGCATAACTAAAACCTAGACCAGCGCATGCGCCATTTATTGCGGCGATTAAAGGTTTCCTTAAGCCAAGAAAATAACCCGGTGAGGAACGGTAGTTTGGGTCTTTATCTGGGTTTCCAGGGTCTGCAGCAAGATGATCAAATGATGTGCTGGTCCTTTTCCCCATGGCGCTTAGCTCTCCAAGATCGTTCATGTCAACGCCAGAACAGAAACCTCGTCCCGATCCAGTTAATACGGTTCCAATAACCTCCTCTTTTCGCTCAGAGGCGTCCAGCGCATGTCGTATTTCTGCCATCATAAGGTTAGTAAGTGCATTAAGAGTATCTGGCCGGTTCATTGTAATAGTTGCCACCCGACCGTCGATCTCATAGATGATGTGCTCGTATCCAGACAAAACAAAACTCCTGATGTGTTTATTGTTACTCTAGGTTACGTTAATCAATAGGCTGCATCCAGTATTTGGTCCGCTTAGGAACAAAATTTATGTGCTCGCGTTTACAGACTCAAAATCTCTGGTTGGAATCTGCTATCCTTTAAGCGTTTAAGTAGATATATAGAATTAGAGGCAAAAATATGAACGGTTTTGATTTAATTGCGCAGTGTCTAAAGGCGGAGGGAGTTACCTGGATGGGTTGTTTCCCAGCAAATCCATTAATCGAATCTGTGGCGAAAGTTGGTATTCGTCCTATAGTTTTCCGACAAGAAAGAGGCGCGATAAATGCCGTAGATGGATATGCACGGACGATCAGAAATCAGCCTGGGATTTACGCATCGCAGCATGGACCGGGGGTGGAAAATTCCTTTGGCGGTATCGCTCAGGCCTATGGGGAAGCCGTACCTATGATCTACTTCCCTTTGGGTTCGGGACTCAGCGCTTATGATGTTAAGCCTAATTTCTCTGCGATACGAAATTACGCAAATATAACAAAAGAAGCACTATCCATTGATCGACCGGATAGAGTGACAATGCAAGTTCAAAGAGCCTTTCATGCGGTTAAACATGGAAGACCGGGTCCTGTTGTTGTCGAAATGCATCGAGATGTTTGCGGACAGGAAGTCCCTTCTCACGCGATGGACTATCAGCCTACAAAAGCTTTCAGATATGCCCCTAGTTTGGGAGATGTTAAGGACGCTATTAAGGCTCTTCTTGGAGCAAGACGCCCTGTAATCTGGGCTGGTCAGGGCGTTCTCTATGCGGACGCTACTAACCAGTTGAAAGAATTTGCAGAGCTCACACAGATCCCTGTAATTACCACCATGGAAGGTAAAAGCAATTTCCCGGATGCTCATCCGCTCGCCTTGGGATCTGAAAATAAGACAGCACCAAAAAATGTATACAAGTGGCTAGGACAATCAGATGTTGTCCTCGCGATTGGTTCTGGACTGACTCGAACGTCGTTTGGCTTAGATATTCCTAATGGCAAGATATTGATTCATTCTACTGTTTCAGGTGAGGACCTAAATAAAGACTATACGGTAGATATTGGACTGATCGGTGACGCTAAACTGACTCTTGAGATGTTAATCGAGCAGGTAAAAGCTGAAATCGGTGAATCTGGCAGAGCGACAGATCAACCCCTACTAGATGAGATAGCAAAGGGGAAAGCTGAATGGTTGAAGGAATGGGAACCGCTATTGAATGCCAATGAGTCTCCGATTAATCCCTATAGGGTAATAAATGAAATAAATAAGGCTGTCGATCATGAGAACACAATTTTGACGCATGATGCGGGTCATCCTAGAGATCAGATTATGCCTTTTTATAATGCTACTTCGCCACGCGGGTATATCGGTTGGGGAAAGACAACGCATCTTGGATATGGTATCCCACTGATGATCGGAGCCAAAATTGCAGATCCTAGTAAATTTTGCATGAATTTTATGGGAGATCTCGCCTTTGGACATACTGGACTCGACATAGAGACAGCGGTTCGGGCTGAAGTTCCCATAACTACTGTAGTAATAAATAATTTCACTATGGGCGGATATGATAAGTCTATGCCAACAGCGATGGAGCGTTTTGGAGCTGGTAACCAGGGAGGGAACTATGCAGATGTCGCCAAGGCTCTGGGAGCCGAGGGTATGAGAGTGGAAAAACCTGAAGGCATAGGGCCTGCGCTAAAAGCTGCCCAAGAGGCAAATTCAGAGGGCAAGGTTTGCGTCGTCGAAATAATAACTCATCAAGAGACTCACTTCTCCCAATACCCTGATCTTTTAGAGAAAAATTAGAAGGTTAACTTAATAAAATCTTCAAAGCTTATTCCGTATCTTTCTTGATAGCTTATCCAGGCAAGATAAAAGGAAACGAAGCCAAAAAATAACGATACCCCTATCACAGCTATGGTTGCGATGAGGGTATCGCTACTCAGCAGAGCTTTAATTTGTTTGAAGGTTCCCATGACAATTAACTTACCATACTGAGGAGTACTTAAACTATTATGCTGGGACGACAGGTTTTTTTAGATTCCTTGTTGGCGCACGGAGTCACGAAGATGTTTGGTAACCCCGGGACTACGGAGACGCCATTACTCGACAATTTAGGCGATTATCCAGAGCTAGAGTACATCTTTCATTTGCACGAGGGTGTTGCGGTAGGGGCTGCAAATTTTTATGCGCAAGCCTCGAACACCACAGCATTAGTAAGCATGCACGTAGCTCCTGGTCTCGGTAACGCTATTGGCATGATATATGGCGCGATGAAAAATCATTCTCCGATGGTGGTGACAGCAGGAGCTCAGGATACTCGTATTAGACTCACAGACCCGTTACTGGGACATGACTTAGTCAGTATGGCAGCACCTGTAACAAAATGGAGTGTGCAGGTGGAGCATGCTGATGAGATGGCAGCAATAATGCAGCGAGCTTTTAAAATTGCTAATGAACATCCAAAGGGGCCTGTATTTGTAGCTCTACCAATTAATGTTATGGAACAAGAAACCAAGACCGCTGCAACGACTGCGGGTAGGTTAAAAAATAGGGGTTTGGCGTCAGCTGAGACAATAGAAGAGTTGGCTAATCTTATTAGGAACAGTCGGAAAATCGGTATTGTGGCCGGCGACGATGTCGTTACGAATGGTGCGAGGGAAGCGTTAGTTGCTTTATCAGAAAAGATCGGAGCGGGTGTCCATCTTGAAATTGTCTGTGGCCAGTTTCCTTTCCCCTCTAAGCATCCGCACTTTCTCGGTAGGGTAGGTCCCGATAGTGAAGCTCATCGCGACGTCTTGGGAGATTATGATACGTTATTATTAATTGGAGGCCCTTTTTTTGAGGATGTATGGCACTCTGACTCTAAACCATTTGCCGATAAAGTTACGCTTATACAAATTGAACTAACAGAAAGTCGACTTGCTCACAACTTTCAACTGAGTCTTGGTGTCGCAGCAGACATTAAAGATACCTTGGAGTGTCTCTTGGAGCGTGTTGGAAACGAACCCATCTATGAAGAGCGTTGTAAAGCGCTCAATGAAAGCTTTTTAGCTTCAAAACAAAGTACTGAGAGTGAGTTCGCAAAAGTGAAAGATCGCTCTCCTATGACGCCTGAAAGGGCCATGCACGAGTTAGGGCTCGCTTTACCAAAGGATGTCGTGATTAGTGAAGAGAGTATTACCTGCGCCCCAGATGTCCTCCGTAATTTTGATATTGGAGGTAGAACGCCCTTTTATGCTCCAAGAGGAGGAGGTATTGGACATGGGCTTTGTGGTTGTTTAGGTGTTTCAATTGCACATAGAGATAAGCAAGTAATTGCAATTAGTGGAGATGGTTCTGCGATGTATAGTATACAGGGCTTGTGGACTGCTGCTCATCATAAGCTAGATATCATGTTTGTGATTCTGTCTAACCGAGAGTACCGAATTCTAAAGCACAATATGAACAATTACCGGCGAAGGTTTGACGTACAATCGAATGGTCCGTATGTTTTTATGGACTTAACTAATCCGATCCTGAATTTTGTAGAATTGGCTAAAGGCATGGGTGTTCCAGGAAGGAAGATTGATAGCCCTTACGATATAGCGGATGTTGTATCCGAAGCTTTATCAGTAGAAGGACCCTACTTGCTAGATCTTGTTGTTGAGGGGTTAGAGAGTAATTGAATAAAATTAGGAAGGTTACTTTATTCTCCACGCCGCAGTGCTTGTCCATGTCTCCCTTTTATTTTTTATGGAATACGATAAAGAGGTTTTCTTTTTCTTACTGGGTCTAGTAGAGACCAGTCGCCTTCTTCAACTACATTACCGCCCGGGAAGGGGGGCGAATCTTTTAGAGAGAGTGCTGAAAGAATTCTAGGATCTTGGTAATAGGCGAAAGCGATATTTGGTATCAGAACCTCTAATAAGTTAGAACAGGTGTGCAGCATCGCAAGTTGTTGGTTGCTTTGAAGCTTTAGAAAGGAATCATCATATTCGTTGATTGACTTTTTCTGCAAATCGAAGAGGCACTGATTTATATTTGCTGAATTAGGGCCTGCCAACTCTAAAAAGTGGGCAAATATAGCGTCATCATTTCCGCCTGGAAGCTCATGCTCTTCACTTTTTGGAATCAATAAGATAGCAATGCTTCTCAGTAAAGATCTGGCTTCTTGCGAGAATGGGAGACTGCTTCCGACTAATTTATCCATAGTTATTAGTCAAAAAGCGTGGCAAGGCGATGTTTTATCGAATCAGCTATATATAGCGCTAATGCCTGAATAGTGCGTGTAGGATTTACGCCTGCGCTTGTAACGAAAATACTCCCATCGACAATGAACAGATTTTTTATGTCGTGACATCTGCCCCACTCGTTGACCACTGATTTATTTTTATCTGTTCCCATTCGGGCGGTACCCATTAGGTGCCAGCCACCATCTGGTATTGGGGCAATCGTTTGGATATCCTTTCCGCCAGCAGCATCGAGGATCTCAGCACCTCTGGCTAAAGAAAACTCAAGCATACGTTTGGTATTCTCGCTTATTACATAGTGTAGTTTTGGTGCAGGAATGCCGTCCGGATCCTTGAGATGGGGATCGAGCGTGACCTGATTGTTTTCGTCAGGTAGATCCTCACATATGCCAACCATACCAGTGATTCTATTGATTGCCTCTCTAGCTGAAAGATGATGATTAGCCCCCCAAGCGATCCGCCCCTCTGCCATACCTCTTGCTACCGTAAGCGCAGGACCCATCCCTCGAGCAATTTCGAAGGTAAACCCTCTCACGAAGTTCCTGGAGGAATCTGTCTCATAGAACTCCTGACTCCATATACAATTACCAGGTCCTCTTGCTCCATCTGTTTCAGAATTAAATCTTGCAAATATTGCTGAATATGGGTGAAGCATGAGATTCTTTCCCACTAACCCGCTGCTGTTTGCCATCCCATCAGGAAATAACTTAGATTTAGAATTGAGTAGCAGACGAGGAGTTCCGACTCCATTACAGGCAAGTATCACCACTTCAGCGGTGATTTTTCGCTCTGCCCCTCTTTTATCATAATAAATAGCACCACCTGCCATGCCATCTTTTCGAACGATTATTTCTCTTACCCTACACCGCGTTCTCAGCTCTACTCCGGCTCTAATGGCATGCGGCCAATAGGTGATATCAGTGCTGGCTTTGGCCCCTTGGGCGCAGCCTGCGACACATGCTCCTAAGTTTATACATTGATCTCGACCATCATACTGTTTTGTCGCTACTGCACTATCAGAAGGCCACCAGTGCCAGCCTAACTTGTTAAAGCCGTTGGCAAGAATAGTACCGGACTTACCTAGGGGGACTGGTGGCATTAATGCTGGTTTTGGTGGATATGCTGGATCACCTTGAAGACCGGAAACGCCCATCATTCTGTCATTTTCATCGTAAAAATGCTCTAGAGTCTGATAATCAATCGGCCAATCCTCAGCGACTCCATCAAGAGTTTTTACTCGAAAATCTGATGGATGGAAGCGAGGGAAGTGCCCTGCATATAAAATGGTGCTCCCGCCTACCCCATTAAAATTTGCCACTTGGATAGGGGAGTCAGTGTTATTGACTGGATAATCCGTTTCACGGGCACGAATGTTGGGATCATAACTGAATTGGTTAAGCCACCTAGATTCCCAATCCATATGCGCGCTCGGGTAATCCTGAGGATTAACCCAATCTCCTTGCTCTAGGCAGACAATTTTCATCTTTGTCTCAGCAAGACTCCACGCAACTGCCGCTCCAGAGGCCCCCGCGCCTATCACCAAAACATCGACGTGATCTCTCGTCATAATGACTCTATATGATAAACAACAGGAGAATATGTGACAGACTAGCTTTAATCAAACTGGTCAGACTTTTGATTACGAGAATAACTCGTTACTATCAGTCATCTGTCTTGAAATATCTTTAACTCATATGCCACGTTTTGCTGCTAACTTAACAATGATGTTTCCAGAATTCGATCTGAAAGATCGATTTTCAAGAGCTCGGGACCTGGGTTTTAGTGCGGTGGAATTGCTGCAACCTTATACTGAGTCGATAGCTGATATTAAGAACTGGCTCAGTAATAATGAGTTGGAAATCATTTTAATCAATACTCCAATGGGTCAGGTTAGGAAGGGCGAGCGAGGGCTTGCCTGTTTGCCTGGAAGAGAAACTGATTTCAAAGAATCTTTTCGCCTGGCTTTTTCCTATGCGTTGGATCTAGAAGTAAAGATGATTCATGTAATGGCAGGTATTGTACCTTCGAGAACTCAGCTAACGGCTTGCGAAAAAGTATTGATAGATAATTTAAAATGGGCTTCTGATTTGGTCTCAAAATATAATATCGTTTTGATGCTAGAACCGCTTAACCATTATGATGTGCCTGGCTATTTTTACTCCAGAGCTACAGAAGCCGAAATGTTGATACAAAAACTTAATCGACAAAATATAAGAATGCAGTATGACTTTTATCACTTACAACTATCACAAGGTCATTTGGGAACTAGTTTACGACAACATTTTGACATCATTGGTCATGTTCAATTCTCTAGTGTTCCTGGTCGATATGAACCGCAGTATGGAGAAGTTAATCTCCCTTTTCTATTCGATTTACTAGACGAACTTGATTATGGAGGTTGGGTTGGTTGTGAGTATCGGCCCAAATTTAATACTATCGATGGTTTATCCTGGGGAAGACCCTATGGTTTGGGACTAGATAGTAGTTTGTTTTAGATCGAATCGCTATTGTTCTCGTGATCCTGTATCCTCCCCTAATAAATAAACGAGTCCTCTGTATCCTTCCCACTTCCTCAGTATTTATCATGTTGAGCTCGTGTAGAGATTATAGTTGAGTGCGATCCTGAGTATTTAGCGTAAATAAGATTATTTTGATTGCTCGTTTTTCGAATAGCTAGACAACAATTAGGGGAAGATATGGCGACAAAAAGTAAGCAGTCTGGACCAACCACCCAAGAGCTACGTGACTCCCTTGATGCAGACGTCAAGGCTTTTCTAGAATCGGGAAAAAAAATAACTCAGATTCCTAATGGAGTAAGCGGCGTTGACAGTAGCAAGGGTGAAAAAAATATCGCTTTGGGACAAGGGAAGAAAGACTGATATTTTTAACGGTTTGGCTTTCAAAATTTTTTTATCTGGGTTTTTAAGTTCGAGCAGTTAAGAGTTTTTGACATCATTAAGGTGACTGAGTCCTCTTGCCTCAATAATTGCAAGAATTTTCTTGTGCCGCATCGGCGTCAATCGATATTGCGCGAAGAACCATAAACTTAAGAAGCCCAACAGACCAATAAAGGGCCCGGCTAAAATACCCAGATTCACGATAGTTTCCGGTGCTACATCCGTGGTAGTCCGAATTTCCGGACCTGTTGGCCAATTGATAAACTCTAAACTAAGACCAGCAAGCACTGCTCCGAGTCCGTACGTTGATTTAGATGAAAATGATAATGCAGCAAAGAAGGCCCCCTCTTGCCTTCTATTGCTCAGGTATTCATGCTCATCACAGACATCAGCGATCATTGAACCAAAAGCCACCTGGGCCTGAGCAGTAACTAAGCCCTGAAGTAATTTTATAAGTACTAATGAGATCATTACTAGGGGGAAGGTGACTGATCCAATCACTATAAGATTATCGTTTTCGGGAAACCATTCCACTAATCTCAAAGCCACAGGGAATGTTTGAAAAAAAGCGTATGCAAGCGCACCGGCAATTAAGCATGCTTTTTTTCCAAACACTGAGAATAGTTTTACGGATAGAAAGGTACCAATAGCATTTCCGACTGCAAAAGCAATGACCACTGGTAACACAAAAGTATCATCAAGCTCCCAAAAATAGGAAATCATATAGAGGTCAAGTGTCCAAGTTACCCCTACCATAATGTAAACAATTAGGATGCCAGTAAATAAAAACCGGAAGTTTCTGTTTTTTGCAACCTCTTGAAAATCGCTTAAGAGACGAACACATACTGCGATTATAGATATAGTTTCCAATCTCTCTGCTTTCGGAAGGTAAGGGATAACCGCCCGAGTACCCCAAGCACTCCAGAAAATAGTTACAGCGATTAGAAAGGCGATACATAGTGCCCATGCCTTATATGCGTTTTCATTGAAACGTCCTCCTTCGCCTAGTAGTGGTGAAAAGATTAGGAAAAAGAATATTAGACCTACGAGGCTACCGATTTGACTAAAAAATTGTCGATAAGCCACTAAAGCCGATCTATCGTCCACGTTAGTTGTGATTTCTGCCGCAAGTGCAATATGGGGAACATGATAAAGAGACATCATTGTACGAGCTGCGTTTGTGAAAATCGTTAACCAGATAAATAGTCCCATTTCTGATTCAACAAGAGGGAAAAAAAGCATAACGAAAGTAAAGCTTAGAGGCAGAAAAGAAGCGTACATGAACGGATGTCGTCTTCCTAATCTACTTTGCCAGTGATCGGATACTGACCCGGCAACGATGTCGGAAGCGGCATCGATCATGACTGCAATCCCGATTGCTGATCCTGCCAAGCCAGGGCTCAGCCCTAAAACTTGACTATAATAAAATAGTAGAAAAAAGCTTAGCCCTATTGAGAACATTCCTTCACCTGCTTGCCCAAGCCCATACGCGAGTTTTATGTTGAACCCAACGCGTTTCCCCTGCATTTTCATCCTCTCGACTTGTTTGATTTTCCTACACAGGATTGATTTGACTGATGTGACAAGCTGCGGTTAACCATAATGTTTCTTAAGATATTCGACGAACATAAGCTCTCACTAAGGTAGAAATTACATCACCAATTATTACGAGGAAGGCACCAAGCAAAATCAGGAAAACCATTTCATCGTAAAAATTTCGTGCTCGTGCATCTTGTATCCAAAATCCTAATGAGACTATCCCTAACATACCTAGAACAGTAGCCTCGCGTAAACATGTTTCCCAGCGATAAAAGAAGAATAATAGAAATCTTGGTAGTGCTACTGGAAGTACCGCTGCTAACATGATTTGAAGTCTTGAGGCACCGATGGAACTCAGGGATATTTGAGGCTGCTCTGGAAGGTCCTCTATAACCTCTGCTGAGAGCTTTCCAATAATCCCACAGTTGTGNANTGCAAGCGCTAGAACTAACGGCCAGGCACTCGGTCCGAGCAATGAAAGAAAGAGGAACGCCCAAACATACTCCGGGATTGCACGAAGAAAAATAAGCAGCAAGCGGGTGGGGCTAGTGAGCAGTATACTCGATAGGCGAGAATCATCTCTGTTGAAACCGGAGGTAAAATTCTGAGCTGCGGTAATTGCTAATAAGTTTCCCCAGATGCCACTAAGCACTATAGCGGCAACAGATATAGCAAGTGTTAAGTGCATAGCTTGGAAACCTTTCTCAATCANAATCGCTTTCGCCCAAGATAGGTAGGAATGTATCGAGAAGGTCCCGCTCCGCAACTCGTAGGGTTGGAGTTCCCCTAGGAAACGTTCAATATTTTCTGCTCTTTGTGCAAATGAATTGCTAGTATTTAAAAAGTCTCCGGAAATCCAAGTGTACCCAATCAGTAGCACCATAATAACTAGGCTTAGTCTCACGAAGATATTCTTAGATCTTCTTTTATGGAGCATCTTCAGTTGTTCTTTCATCCCTTTAGCGCCGCCCTTAGTTGACTACTCCATAGTTCCACTATGGCCACCATGAGGAAAAGTGTGTACAAGTAACTCCAAACTTCGCCGTAGTTTAGATTCTCGAAAGAGGCCGCGATATAGAACCCGAGGGTCGGGTAACCAAAAAATCCGAGAACGGCCGAAGATCGGAGTAGACACTCGAACCTATAAAAACCGTAAGCGAGTAAATCAGGTATTGCCTGCGGTATCAGTACGAAAAAGTAAACCTGTATCGTACTGCCTCCAATGCCCTGGATAGCATGGGCTGCACTACGGGGCGTTTCGTCGATAAGCTCCGAAAAAATTTTAGCGAGTATCCCAGTACAAGGTAGCGCGAGCGCTAATACAGCAGCTAACTCGCTAATACCAAAGGCTGCGAGAAATAAAACTGCCCACAAAAGTTCATGGATTGAGCGGATAAGTGTCATAAGAAGACGAACAGTTGCATATAAAAAGACGCTTACGTACTTAGTCCCGCCTCGAAAACTTCCTATCATCAGTGAGCTTGAACCAAGAAACCCAAAGACTAAACCTCCTATCAATGAGAGACCGGTGGCAGCTGCCGCAAATAAGATCGTTTGCCAAGCAGCACCAAGTGCTTTCACAAGGAGTGGGTCGGTACCTGAAGGAACTTGTGATTCATAATCGAGTGCAGGGGATAAAGCTCTAGAAAAGAAATCCTGAATAATTGCTGTATTACTGGTAAGTAGATCACTCGGATTAAGTTTTAGTGTAGTCGCTGCCCAAATGCCCGCTATCCCAAGCGTGATGATTATGACTCTCCGTTGACCCGTGTTATTCCTAGTCAAAGTTAGTCTTTAACAACGCCTGATTGGATGTCAGTAAATCAGGACCAGTGGGATCTTCAGGCGAACGAAAGAGTTCAGAGATCTCNTCCCCCTGTAAGGTTTCTGTGGTTTTATCAAAGATGAGTTGCCCATCCCGCAGCCCGATAAGGCGTGGGAACATCGTCGTCGCTAAGTCAAGATTATGCATGCTTACGCAAAGTGTGAGACCCTTTTTTTTGCAGATGTTTTTGATTAAAGAGATTGTAGCTTTCGCCCTAATAGGGTCAACACTGGATATCGGTTCATCTGCTAATAATATCACTGGATCCTGGAATAATGCCCTCGCTATTGCAACTCTTTGCTGTTGCCCCCCTGACAAATGGTCTGTTCTCTCGTAAATCTTCTCTGCGATACCTACACTGTCCAAGATCCCATAGACTTTTTCGACCACCTTAGAAGATGGGAACAGCATATCTTTTGCACCCCCGAAAAAGGAACGTCTTCCTAGTCGTCCGAAAATAACATTTTGTATCACCCTTAGGTTAGGAACGAGACTAAGATTCTGGTGTACAAACCCGATACGAGATCGGATATATTTCAGTTCGCGCCCCCCCATTTTGCCAAGCTCTATTCCGTCTATTGAAACAGTGCCGCTGTTGGGTTTTGTGAGTGCGTTACAAGTATTTAATAGGGTCGTTTTGCCAGCACCGCTTAATCCTATCAGCGCAACTGCTTCTCCAGGATTGAGAGCTAGCGTTACTCTGTCCAGTGCATTTACCCCGCGATATGAAACCGAAACATTTGTTAGACTTAGCGATCCACCAAGTATTTTCAACGAATCATCCCTAGTTGCTTGGCTATTGCCCTAATGCCGTCGTATTCCTCGTTAGTGGCTGGGATAAGTCGATCTCGAGGTAAAGCAGATAGCATATTAGGATTTTCTATACGAATTAGCGTCGCTTGTAATTCACTAGTGAATCCCTCTCCAAATTGCTCTTCTAAATCCGGATGAGCGGTCCAGTTATAGTCTGAGTATGGTGGGGTTTTCCACACTACTTTTGCAAGCTCAGGGTCTGTCAAACCAGTAGCTATTCTCTTTTCATAGACCTTGTAGTTAATCGCGCCAAGTTGATATTGGCCAGATTCAACTAGTTCTGCTGTTTTGTCATGACTACCAGAAAATCCCACTGCCTTAGTAAAGAATGTCATCGGTGCCTGACCAGTATGCTTGCGGATAAAATATTCTGGCATCAAGCGACCGGAGGTAGAACTTTCCGATCCAAACGTGAACCGAAGATCGCTGATGTTCTCTGGGAAATGATCGCTCGCTTCTAAGTCTGCACTTGGGTTTGCAATAAAATATGTAAAATAGGATGGATCAGAGGCGCCTTGAGCAATCGCTTTTGACCCTGCTACAGCCTCCCGTGCTTGAACGCCAGTAAGTCCCCCAAACCATCCAAGATGGACGTCGCCGTTTCTAAACATTTCGACAGAGGCCTGGTAGTCGCGAGCGGGAATATAAGAAACCGCAACTCCAAGTTGACGACTTAGGTATTCAGCGAGGGGTGCGAATTTCTCCGACAGCTCTGTTGTGTTCTGGTCAGGTATGGCTGTGAACCTTAGTACTTTTGTTACCGAATCTAAGCTAGAACTTTTTTGCTGGATATCTGAACATCCAGTAGCTACCAAGATTAGTCCAAAGATTACTAAGAGGCGATAAACCAGCTTCAATAAGTAACGCGAGTTTATGAACCAATTTTTCACCTGTAGATTCATCATTTTTCCTTTTTATTTCTGAAGCTATCCAATTACATTAACATTCTGGTGGAGGGTTTCTAGACTCAGTTTTNCCCCGTCCCTCCCGAAATTTTTTTCTACCCTTAACATCAGAATTTTCTTTTATATCTTCTTCAATAATCTGTGCGTAGTATAGATCCTCCGCACATAATTTTTGATAGTTATTAAATCTCCGCTGGTCGAGAGTTTTTTGTTGAAGAGCTTCCTGGATTGCGCAATCCGGTTCTGAGTTATGGGTACAATTGGCGAACTTACACGAGAGGAAAAGAGCTTCGATATCTGCAAACATTTCGCTAAGAACCTCTTTGCTATGGGCTAACGTTAGTTCACGGATGCCGGGCGTATCCAAAATCATCGGTCCATATTTAAGCAAGTGAATTGATCGTGAAGTGGTAGTGTGCCTTCCGCGATTATCCGTTGTTCGAACGATTCCTGTCTCTTGAATTTTTGACCCTGCTAACGTGTTTAGGATTGTTGATTTTCCGACACCTGACGAGCCTAACACGGCAATCGTATTACCGATCTTTAGCCACTGACCTAATTTACTTGGTAAGTCTTTGTTCCGGGCATCCACTAATATTGTTGGTGTATCTGTGATGGCTAATGTTCTTTCTCGGTAGCTTTGACCATCCGCTACCAAATCGTCCTTTGTGATAAGGATAACGGGCTTGACTACATGTTTTTTTGCAAGAGCGAGGTATCTCTCCAAACGAGATTCGTTGAATTCACTATTTGCTGAGGTAACTATGAATATCGTATCTATATTTGCTGCAATAGCTTGTTCTTGTATTTTTTGTCCAGCTCTTACGCCCGCTGATATTCGAGTCAACATGTTTTTTGGGCGTAGTACACGCCCTATCTGTTCCCGATCTAGATCAACCAACAACCAGTCTCCTGTTGTTGGTTTTTTTTGGTCTCTTGAATTCGTCCATTGACCCCCTAATTCGAAACGGTATTCGTTGATTCCATCATGGGCAATTACCGCACCACGGTGCTCGGCTACTACCCGAACTGGTTTGCACATTGTACGCTCGGCATGACTAACCTGGCTTTCAAAGAATTGGTGCCAGCCCAGAGATATAAGGTTGTCATACTGTTGAAGTTTCTCTTTACTATTCAAGTTATTTCCAGGATACAGCTTTTTGAATCGAGTTTGAGGACAACTTGCCTGCGATCAGGTAAGGATTTCCTTTCGTTTTAGTATTAACAAAATAGCTCACAAATATTTCTGAATTTTTGTTTTGCTTGCACTTCCACAATATCTCCATGGGTTACAACAATTCGATTAAAGTCCCATGTCTTTATATGAGTTATAAAATCTTTAAATGCTTTTTGATCTTGGATTGTGCCTTCTTTAAGTAGAGGAGGGGCGAGGTAAGTGCCTCTTTTAGCATCGTTCTGAACTAAGTCAGTCACAATAAGTGACTTACTCGCGTAATGGTAGAACACTGTTTCATCGAATTTTGGCACTTCCTTCATAGACGTCGCGTCAAAGTCATCGGTCCAAATATTTTCCTTTAAGACACTGTAGTTGTCGAGATTTGGTAATTTTTCTGGAATACCAGGCGTTACCCACGCTTCTGCCTGGGGGTAGGTTTCTACCCAATCCATGAAGAACATGTTGTGGAGGTTATTTCCCGAGAAAAGATAACCCACATCGCCTATGTTACTAAGTTGTATTTTCAATATATTCGACAAAGGCGTGGGTGCATGAATCCAAAGTTTCTTATTACTAAGTTGAACCGCGGTAAGTCGCAGAGGTAATTTCCTGCCGTCTTCGAGGTGGGTTATGTGGTCGTGTATCCAGATGTTAGTAGCTAATTTTTTCATCTTATGCCCACATGAGCCCAAAGGCTTCTTCCTAACCAGTTTAGGTTAGATCTATAGCTGTTAAAGCACTTTTCTCGTAGCTGCTGCTCACCCATTTGCGCCTTGATGAGTTATAAACAGATTTGTGTCAACCGCCCATTTTTCGTTATCTATATTCTTTATGAACGAGCGAACACCCACCGGATCGTTTCTCGAGTACATCTTCTAGGCTTGCTCTGGTTTTTCAAAGAACATACTCGTACGTCCTCCGTCAATAACTAGGTCGTGACTGTTAATAAATCGCCCTTCTTCCGAAGCTAGGAAAAGGGCCCCATTTGCGATATCTAATGCAACGCCGGATGAGCCGAGCGGGCTGGCCTTTGCGAGATTTCTCTGCAATTTCCCCATCTTACCCTCATATTCGCCGTCCTCTAAAGGCACTTGAGGCCCTCCCCAAAATATGGGCGTAGCAATTGCTCCTGGAGAAATGACGTTTACGCGAATACCTTCAGGTCCAAGACGCGTACCAGCAAGTTTACTGTAGTGCGTAAGTGCTGCTTTCACTGATGAATACATCAAATCACCTTGATTATCCCGCAAACCTGCAATACTTGAATTGTTAATGATGCATCCTCCCCCTCGTCGTTTCATATATGGAACGGCGTACTTGGTGGATAAGACTGCACTGCTGAAAAGCAGCGTCCAAGCGTATTCAATTTCAGCTGCTGTAACAGTTTCTACCGGGCCTTTTGTGCTTCCACCAGCATTATTAAAAAGTATGTCTAAGCCGCCAAAGTGATCAGTCGCCGCTTGAATAGTACCTTTAATATCTTCTTCAGACATAACATCTGCTTGAAAATAAACAGCTCCTGTTCGCTCTGCAATGGCCTTTCCCTTTTCAATAGATCGACCACTGAAGACCACCCTTGCCCCCTCTTGGACAAATAGTTCAACGGTTGCCTCACCAATGCCACTAGTTCCTCCACTGATAACGGCAACCTTGTCAGTTAATCTTTTGTTCATAGTTGTCTCTCTTTTGAATTAGTGTCTTTTTAATGTTGTTTGAGCCCTCTCCAGTTCAATAGCCTAGATGATGTTGTCTTCCCTAAGTAGTACCCGAGTTTGCTTTAGCTTGTTTATTCTCTTGTTATCCGCGCCTAGCCATTCATCTAAGATAGCTTCATTGTGCTCACCTCTATGCGGTGCTGGGCTACGAATACCGCTAACCGCATTAGAAAAGCGGTAAGGCGATTGAGTCACTGACCGGGTTCCTCCTGCACGATCATCAACTTCAACGAAGGTCTGGCGCGCGCGCAAGGTTGGGTGGTTTGCTAAATCTGAGGCCTCACGAACATGTCCCCAGGGTATATTAAAGCGATCCAGTACTTCATTGATTTGTTCTACATTTTTCAAGCCAAGCATATATTGGGCAGTCACTTCTCTGCGGAGCAAAATCCTTTGTTCCAGCTCCATTTCCTTTGTACTTGGATCACTTACACCTAGCTTATCAACCAGACATCTCCAGAAAAATCGAAAATCAGTTGCCAGAATAATGGGACCTATTCCTGTCATCCAAACATCATTTGGCAATGGTCCTGTGTCGTGAGAATTCTCAAGGTCATATTGCAGTTGATCATCAGTTGCAACGGTCGCATCGATCATCGATATATCGATATGCTGGCCTTCCCCAGTTCGGAGACGGAGATACAACGCCGATAATACTGCGGTCAAACCATGCAATGATGCATTAGTATCCCCTAATGATACAGGGTAGTCTGAGTGGGGATCTCCTGTTCTGACACTTTTTCTGGAAACCAGACCCGCCTCCGCATGGATTACCGAGGCGAAAGCTGGTCGGCGAGATTCGGGGCCTTCCTGGCCAAAGCCAGAAATTGACAACATGATCAGTCTGGGATTTTCAGCAGCCAAGGTATCGTAGCTTATGCCCAGTCGTTGCATCACTCCTGGCCGAAAATTCTCTATTAGGATATCTGCTTCCTTAACGAGATCCTTGATCAGATCTACAGCACCATCAGCTCGCATATCAATGCAAATACCTCTCTTACCAAGGTTGCAGTGATTATAGTAGCCACTGAGTCCACCTATGGATTTACCCCAATTTCTTGTCAAATCGCCCTCGGGCGGCTCTACCTTGACTACTTCTGCGCCGAGTTCAGCGAGCATACGTGCGGCATAGGGGCCAGCGAGGACTCTTGAGAGATCCAGCACCTTAATTCCGGTAAGAGGGTATTCCATTTACATCTCCAAGATCTGAACTTTTTTAAAAGACTAATTATTAGCCATGAGCTTTGTAAAGTAACGAAAGACTCTTCAAGTCTAATCGATTTTATTTGAGAGACTTTCTATTCTGTTCCTGGCAGTCTCAAGAATAGTTGGGTTGATGTAGGCATCGCTTATATCTAAAATATCGTTGTAGTAACTAATCGCAGAGGCTACGTTCCTTTTCATATCTGCAAGTTGACCGGCAGTCAGAAGGAGCCACGCTTCGCCCCACGGAGGAAAATCCGCAGTCTCCAAGTCTTTAATTTGATTGAAAGTATCAATGGCAAGTTCATTTTCTCCGAGACCCACATACGCCCTTGTTATCCAAAGTAAAGCCATCTCTCTAGCTACTTTATCATGTTTCTTGAGTAGGAATTCCTGACCAGCTGAGACAGTTTGATGGTATANCTTTTGCTCCAGCAGTAATGAAATATAAAGTAAACCAAAACGCTCATTACTCGGGTAACGTTCGTCAAGTTCTCGAAATATGTCGGATGCGTTGGCTACATTTTCTATGCCTTGACGGGATAGTATGTCGGCATAAACATATTTCGCTTCGTCACCCCGGTATCCGCCAGCGGCAGCGGCGTCTGCCAGATAAGGAATGCTTTTCTCAGCATTACCCTGTGGTATAAACCAAAGAATTGATGACAGTAATTTTAAGAATGGTGGTAGATAATCGATGTAGTAATAAGCAACACCGAGGTACATCTTTGCTTCAAAAAGCGTTGGCTTGAGCACTAGCGCTCTTTCCANTTGTTTGACCGCTAGAGTGCAGTGACGACCTGCCCTGTAGTAATGACCCCTAATAGATGAAAGATAAGCCATCGTTAGGTGGGCTTGCCCGCAATCGTAATAAGCTTGATGGTCTCTTCGATTAGCACTGATTGCCCTCTCACAAAGATCAAAGACGGCTTTTGCATCGCCTCTAACCTTTTGATCAGTTTTCGTAACACGAGGATCCCAAGTCAGGTTTGATAGCGATGTATTCAGGTTAAATACATACCCAACAGGATTACTAGGATATTTAGCAACCAGCTGGTTATAAACTTGGCGTACTCCTTCCTGATCTCCTTGAAGACGCATTATTGCTCCCTTCCTCTGGAGTTCTAAGAGATCTGCACTGACGTCGGATTGACTTATTATAATGATTAAGAGGAAGAAAAGTTTCATTCTAGCCAAGCTTAGTTTTGGTGATCNTATTTAAGAGACATTGGTTGACTCACCGCTTTCCGAGTCCTACCAGGGCTGCAGTTAGTATTTTAAGTATAACTTATATTTCTCGGTCATCGCCTCAACCTCTTCGGAGTATTAATATAACGAGTAAGCTAAATCCCTAAAGCCGAAGAACCTTTGGTCTGCAGCTAGCAAATAAAACCGGGAATTATCCCAGGTTTTCAATCGCTATGGTGATATCAGTTAATCTCTAAAACTTGAGAGCGTGTTACTAGTAATAAAGAGGCTTTTTAATCAAGGAGATCGCCTCTAGTACCATCGACAATGTGTTTGATTGTTTCGATAGAACAGACTAATTTTCTATCATCAAGGTAGGTATATAAATTGTTATGAAGTTGCACCAACATATATTCAGAGCGTTTGGTAAAACATCAATAATATATTTTTGTCTACTTTTAAATGCTTGTGAGCGCGGTGCCCATACTTGGGCGAATCCTGTTTCCAGTAGTGGCCGAAATCAACCTCCCGTGTTGGTGGATGATGGGCCTCATCAAGGGTGGCAGGATGGTTCCTTTCCCCCTTACCAAAACTTCGCCAATTATTGTCAGAATCCGCGCGAGCAAAATACCTTAGATATGATAGGGACAGTTTTCGACGAAAATAACTGGTTAAGATCGATGAGTCACTTCAGTTACTTGTGGTACGACGAGATTACAGATGTAGACCCAACTAGTATTGACACTGCACTTGAGTATTTTTCTTTGATGCGAACATTTCAACTTACTAGAGCAGGGAATCTTAAAGATCGTTTTCATTTCTCTATGAATACCGAAGATTGGGATCGACTATCCTCTTTCGGTGTTTCGGTCGGTTACGGTATGACCTTAAAGATTATTAGTTCGCGACCACCAAGGAAAGTGATCGTAGCTTATACAGAGCCAAATACTCCAGCCACCACTAATAAAGCCAGGTTAAAAAGGGGTGCAGAAATATTGGCAATTGATAGTGTGGATGTTATCAATACAACAAATGTGGAAGAAGTATCGATTTTAAATAGTGGGCTTTCCCCTAAGATTTTAGGCGAAAGCCATGAATTCCTAATAAAGGATCTCGGCGCATTAGAACCAAGGAAAATAGTTCTTCAAGCAATGGAGATCACATCCACCCCTGTCCAGAATGTGGGAGTGATTGAAACGCATAGCGGTAGTGTTGGATACATTTTGTTTAACGATCATATTAGTACTTCTGAACAGCAACTTATCGATGCTATAAATCTGTTCAACCAAAGACAGATATCTGATCTTGTGCTTGATTTGAGATACAACGGTGGAGGTTTTTTAGATATCGCTAATGAGCTTGCTTATATGATTGCCGGCAACTACTCTTCTGGCCAGATTTTTGATCAGCTCCAGTTCAATGAAAAGCACCCGGTATTTAACCCGCTAACAGGTGATCGGTTGATGCCAACAATGTTTCGCTCCACCGCAAAGGGTTTTTCTGCCATTGCCAACAGCCCTTTACCCTCACTGAACCTCCCCCGGTTGTTTGTAATAACAGGTACCGATACCTGTTCTGCCAGCGAGGCAATTATAAATGGTCTAAGGGGCATTGACTTTGAAGTTATTCAGGTTGGAGATAATACATGTGGTAAGCCCTATGGGTTTTATCCTATGGATAATTGCGGGACCACGTATTTTACAATTCAGTTTCGAAGCGCAAATGCTAAAGGTTTTGGCGACTATTCTGATGGTTTCTCTCCAAGATCAGATTTACTGGTAGATACTGGAGATACCTTACCTGGATGTAGGATTGGGGATGATTTGACTTCTGCCCTTGGTGATCGTGGCGAAGCAAGACTTGCAGCAGCACTTTGGTATCGAGAATACGGGACTTGTCCTGGTGTTCCATTAGACCAAGGAGCTATCAAAATGGGTGGCGGCAATGATGGATACGTTTTAAAGCCCCAGTGGTTAGGTTCAATGACAGCTTTGCCTTGACTCCAATAGTCTTCCGGGTGTGTTACAGTTTGATATTTTGCGGCAAGGAGAAGAAGCAATGTCAGAAGAAGCATTACAAAAGGCGTATGAAGTAATGACCTCACGTATTGGTGAGCAAACATCACGTTCAGAATGGTTCGAAGTTACGCAAGAGAGAATTAACGATTTTGCTGAGGTAACCATGGATCATCAGTGGATCCATATTGACGTCGAAAAAGCCAAAGCGGGCCCTTTTGGTGCCCCTATAGCGCATGGACAGCTAACTTTATCTATCATGGGTCACTTGCCTAGAGTTGCCCAACCTNTCAACGAAGTTAAGCTTGAGGGTCAAAAGCTGACGATCAATTATGGTTTTAATAAAGTAAGATTCCCGGCACCTGTGCCAGCAGGNTCAAAGGTTCGCACTACGGGCACCTTAAAGGCTGTTGAAATTAAGGGGGGTATGATCGAAATTATGACCGAGCTCGTGATGGAAATTGAGGGGCAAGATAAGCCTTGTTGTGTAGCCGAGAGTTTGGGGCGATTGGTTTTTTAGCAGAGAAATGGAATATATCGCTGTTCAACAGTATATGTAGAACATTTAGTCTAAAGCTGTATTTTCCAATTCGAAGTGCGCACCTCTACGATGTTCCAATCGATAATAGATTTACAACTGGTTTGTAAAGCTCTTCAAGATAATGAATGTCATCTTCGGACATAGTGATTTTTGTAGCGTCCACGAGGTCATCAAGTTGTGATATTTTTGAGACCCCTACGACGGGTGCGCAGATTTCTGGTTTTTGTAAAAGCCAAGCAAGTGCTATTTGCGCTGGTTTTTTGTTGTACTTATCAGCAATTTCAATGACTCGATCAGCTATTGCGAAGTCCATTTCTCCTTGATATAAATTTTCTGTTCTTTTACGGTCCCGACCCTTTGATCGATCGGTAGATCCTTGATCAAAGCCTCCACGGTAAGATCCTGCTAAAATGCCTCTTGCTAGAGGAGACCAGGGAGTTAGCGCTACACCTGTTTTGAAGCAGAAGGGATTCATTTCACGTTCTTCCTCCCGATAGATCAGATTATAATGGTTTTGCATAGAGACGAATTTTGTCCAGCCTTTCATCTCAGCCATCATTTGCATCTCAACAAACTGCCATGCAAACATGCTTGATGCGCCTAGGTAAAGAACTTTGCCTGACTTCACGACATCATGTAGAGCCTCCATCGTTTCCTCTACTGGCACTGCTACTTGGTTTCGTATTCCATGAGGATGCCGATGAATTACCAAATGATCGATGTAATCAAGGCCTAATCTTTTCAGGCTTGCATCGACTCCTTCAATAATATGTTTTCGGGAAAGCCCTCCCATATTTGCGCCGCGTCCCATTGGATTCGCTATTTTGGTTGCGAGNACATAATCACTCCTAGGTAACAGTTCTCTCAGCAAGCCACCTACCACCTGTTCGCATGCACCAACACCATAGACGTCCGCTGTATCGAAGTAGAAAAGACCGTGATCAATGGCTGCTTTAAAAATGGGTCTGGCTTCATTAACGCCCAAGGTCCAGTCACCCTGGTGTCCTTGCCCGGGTATTCCAAAATTCATAGTGCCCAGACATATTTGTGAAACTCTTAACCCACTACTCTCGCCAAGTTGGATCGCATTCAACATTATTTTNCCCTTCGGTTTAATTCTTTACTTGTTAAACGGGTCTACGCTGCGGCACTGGGCCTTGCGCTTACAAGATTGTACCAACGTTTCAAATCCTGGAGTTTATCTGGCATGGGTGAACGTGCTGCAGTAGACCCAAAGTCGATAGCACAAAGTGCTGTTATATCAGCTATTGAAAAATCCTCACCAGCGGCATATTCGTTGCTAGCTAAATAGTTGTTCAGCCCCTCATAAAACTTCATTAACAGTATCTTACTCCTTTCAGCAAGTTCAGGAATCGCCGCTACTTCCCCAACATTACCTCCAAGACCCCTCTTCGCAAAGCCCGGATATGAATTACGAAACACATCTTGNGCTCGGAGCAGACCATCCAACTCGATGTGACGTTGACGAGATTCGATCCTTGCTATGGAAATAGCATCCGTCCCCATCAATGCTGGGTCAGGATGAGTTTCTTCAAAATAGCGACAAATCGCCGTTGTCTCGTCAAGCACTGTCCCATCATCTAGTACTAATGTGGGCAGGACTCCTCGAGGATTGATTGCCAGAAAAGCATCAGACAGATTTTCTGCACCAACTATATCCACTTGGATGTTATCGCAGCTTAAGCCTTTTTCCGCCATAAAAATGCGAGCTCGACGAGGATTTGGAGCGTGTTTATTGTCATAGAGTCTCATAGCTGTCTTCCAGTTTTTCCTGATCTTTTCACTATAGCATTGGTTAGATAAATAGTTTACGCGTATTGTTAATCCTATAGCTTGGATGAGGATGGCCTAAGTTATTTCGTCTATATGTCGTCCGTAAAATTTCATTCTGCTTCGGCAGATCCCTCATAATGAGGAGCTTAAGAATTGGTGCTAAAGACCCCAGAGGAGTTACTCTCGTGGAAACGACGTCATTAGAAGCAGAATTACTAACTGGTCAGACTGGAGTCAGGATAACAGGTGTTAAAATTTCTGAGATACGTGAGGATCAGGTCTTTGAACTCAAGAAACTGGTTTCCGAATACTGTATTGGTGTGGTCTCTGATCAATCATTATCCCCCGAGGAACAGTTGCGCTTCGTTGAACGGCTGGACCCGCTGACTTTCACCCCCGGCGAGCAGAGGCACTCGCAATGGCCACACCTTAATGTAGTCAGGTTATCCAGCACAACTACCCTACCCCCAAATAATGGATTTCATACTGATACTTCTTTTGTACCTAGACCACCGTCCTACACGACACTTTTACCAAAGAAACTTTCATCACACGGCGGAGATACTGTTTTTGTAAATCAGTATATGGCGTATGAAGCACTCTCANCCGTGATGCAGAAGATGCTAAGGGGTTTACGTTTTCGACATAATGCCGCGCAGTTAAAAAATCTTGACGAAGCGCCTAATGAACCTGTTTGGCATCCTGCAGTTAGGATGCATCCTATCACTGGTAGGAAAGCTATTTACATAACACAGCCTAATCGGTGTAGCGAAGTAGAGGGTATGAAGCCTAAGGAAAGTAAGCATTTACTGGAATTTTTGTATGCGCACTGCCAGCATATATATGCAATGTACCGTCATCGCTGGCAACCTAACGATTTTGTTATCTGGGATAACCGTTGTTCTATGCACACCGGAGTTTTTGATCATGGTGATGAAGAAAGGATTATGCACAGGGTGATGTGTCAGGGTGAAGTACCATACGAAAGCTGATTTCACGCGTTTCGAGCCTTATTACTTAGGCCTAGGAGTATTGTTTTTTCTCGAGTTGCTGGCTATGGTGTTTGTTGATAATTGGAATTGTGGGTTTGGGGAAGAGTTAAATGGAAGCATTGCAAAATCTAGCATGGCGTAAATTAGAGGATATGCCATTTGGTATATGGGANCCTGCCACTATCGTTTTTGGGGGGAAGATAATTATCCTTGGTGGTTATGCCGACTACGTGTCGTCGAGCAAAAAAGTTCAAATATTTGATCCGAAGGATGGCAGCTGGGCTCATTTACAAGATCTTCCTAGCGCTGTTGGTCACATTAATTTAATTGAGTATAACGGTGCGATTTGGTTTGCTGGCGGGATGAAAGATAAGCCAGGCACACTAGTTGGTTCAGAGAAGGATCATATAATCGCAGAAGTATGGCAGTTTGATCTCGCGTTAAATCGTTATATGGCAGCACCCCTATTGCCTGAAAAGCGTGGCGGTGGAACTATCGCACGCCTCGGTTCCCACCTTCATTACATTGGTGGCCTAAAGGAAGACCGCGATACCGATGGAGAAGAACATTGGATATTTGATATGGATGAATGGTCCCAAACTGGACGCGCGACTTGGCAGAATGCTGCACCCTTGCCAATGCCCCGAAATCAGTGCGCCGGTGTTGTTTTAAACAACAAGATTTATGTTATTGGTGGTCAGTTTCATCACGATAGCGTTCAGATTGACCAGGCATGTGTTCATATTTACGATCCCCAATCTGATAGTTGGAAGGAGGGTCCAGCGCTGCCCTATGGTCACTCGCATTCTGAGGCAGCAACTTTTGTCTTCCAAGATAGAATATATATGGCGGCTGGTCACACTACTCCTGAAGGTGGCAAAAAAGGTTTCTGTGGAAATCTTTTGACACTGGTGGAAGGCGGTGAGTGGGAACTTACTGCTAAGTTACCAAAGCCTATGTCATCTCCTGCATGCAGAATTATCGGTGATCAGCTTTATGTCATTGGCGGCTGGGATGGTCGCACCGATCCCAGTTCAATAAAGGGGAATAAAGGTTGGCTTTCCTCTCCTGAGGTATGGGTATCTGACATGCCAAAATTTTAAATATATTGGCTTGTCGATGCCTTACCCTAGATTAATGGTACCAGCAGATTTGCTAAGAGTGATGAGACACTTATGAAGATGGAACAAGAAAAGGTGGCTATCATTACTGGCGGTGGAAGCGGTATAGGTAAACACAGTGCGCTAGCACTCTTGGCACAAGGCTATTCGGTAACGATAGCTGGTCGTCGAGAGGCAAAGCTGAACGATGTAATAGAGAAGATTGGTGATGACAGCAAAATAATGAGTGTTGTGACTGATGTCGCGGATCCGGATTCTGTGGGTCGCCTCTTTGCAAAAACTATTGAAAGGTTTGGTCGAGTAGATTTGTTATTCAATAATGCGGGGACTGGGGCACCATCAATAGCATTGGAGGACCTGTCCTTTGAACAATGGACTTCGGTGTTAAATGTAAATCTGACCGGGGCGTTTCTTTGTACGCAACATGCTTTCCGAGTAATGAAGAATCAATCCCCAATGGGTGGAAGGATTATCAATAATGGATCTATCTCAGCGCATGTTCCGAGACCAAACTCCTCTCCTTATACGGCCACTAAGCATGCAATTACGGGTCTGACACGATCATGCTCCTTGGATGGTCGAAAATACAATATCGTGTGTAGCCAAATTGATATTGGAAACGCACTGACCGAGATGACATCAAAGATGGAAAATGGAGTTGCCCAGGCAGATGGTTCGGTCAAAGTGGAGCCCACGATGAATGTGCAGCATGTAGCCGATGCAGTCGTCCAAATAGCCAACTTGCCCTTGGAGTCAAATGTGCAATTTATGACCATCATGGCATCTAATATGCCATTTATTGGTAGAGGCTAACCATATCGAGGGTAAACAATATCTGCAGGCAAACTTCGGTTATTGTGGAGGGTGACTTTAAATCGTTATATTGTGGCTAGATTCCTAAGCTCTGAGTATTTCTCTATGTATTTTGTTGGCTTTTCTATATTCAGCTGCTGTCTTACTTGTTCAATCGGTAAGGCGAGCAATCCTTCCCAGTCCTCCGCTGGCAGCCAGCTGGCTTGACACCCAGCTCTATAACCTTGCCACATCGCGCGCCCTACTCCGCTTCCAATTTCCTTTCTTAATTTAAAGAACCCGAACAAAGCGATTATACCGATACCTCGGTTACGGGTTTGGGCGTAGGTAAACGCGAGTAAACAAGCCTCACCAAGGGTATCTCGGCCATAGCCGGTGACTACGTGCCAGAGATCGTGCATGTCTCTGGTCCTTTCGGCATAAAGTCTTAAATCGGGATTTGAGATTGGTATGGCTTCATCGCTCGCGTCGACTAAGCCCTTGGCATTGATTCTCTCTCTTTCGGTAAAGCCAAGATAATCATTTCCTAAACTTTCAACTGGGAGTTTAGCTAATGAGGATCGGTTCTGAAGAACTAAGAGAAGTTGTCGTTTTTCTATTAATATCTTTTTGCCTATAGCGGTTCTACAAAATTGCTCGTAGCAATTTTCCAATGACCTTCCCGACATTGCGCGGATGATATTAAAAACTTCTTCGGTTTTATCGGGGTTTTTAAGTAGGCTACGCAACGCACGATATGCCTTCAAGGGCTGCACACGTCGTTTGGTATCATTAGACATAACTGTTAGTCTCGCTCGCANAAACACAATTATGATATGCTTATCAACATGAATGTCAATAAGAGAATCCGCCGCACGTCGGAAGAATCTAAATCACTTATATTAGAGACGGCTGCAAAGCGTCTNTCGCAATTTGGCTTAGAAGGCCTAAACATAAGTGGTGTTTCAAAGGCAGCAGGTATGTCTCACGCTACAGTAATTCATCACTTTGGTAGTACTGCTGCGATGAAGGAAGCCTTGCTTCAGCAAATGACCAATGAGTTATTATCCGACGTTGTCCTGGCGTTAAAAGATGACATTTCGGGTGATGAAATTCTCAGCCGGTTATTTGCAATGTTATCGCAAGACGGCCATGGTCGTCTTTTGGCGTGGCTAGCACTAGAAAATCAGGAAATCGATGTGTTTCCAAGAAAAAATAATACGTCAGAACTTTTTAAAAGTATCATCCGAGTAATTTCTCACTCTACAGACAGTGAAACCGACGCAAAGTTACAGGTTTTGTTGGTGGCGACTGCAGCAATGGGGTTGAGTATTTGTGGTTGTGCGTTATCTAATCTGATTGGATTATCTGATGAAGAGTCCTCAGAGTTTCCCAAATGGCTAGCGCGGCACCTTCGCTCTCTTGCTGATTAAATTAGCTAACTGAAAAGTGAGCCCCATTGCTTTCGATGCTCCTCTGACCGGCAAGCGTTAAGTGGTTCGGGTTGCTATGGTATAATCTTTATCATCCAGTAGCTCTGATGAGAAAAACAGACATGCGAGATTTGTGGATAAATGTTCATCTCTATGCCGTCGCTTTCTCGGTCCTTACTTTGCTCCGTTTTTTATTTTCAGGAGGGCTAAATCTGGTTGGTTTGAAGGGGTTGGTGACACGAACTGGACTCCAGACTATTTTAGATTTAACAATTGATTTAAGCTCTGAAACCTTTCGTCTGTGAAGTTAGGGTTCTACCGGCGGGTGTATAAACTTTTCGGAATGAGTCTGATTGACAGAAAACAATGACCGAGTTAACCAAAGGTCATGCCCCAATTATGATTTAAACATTTTAGAAGGTTGTGGCGGTGGGTTTTCTATTTATTTTATCCAGCGGTCTTTATTTAGATCCTGGTGTCAGAATAGCTACTTTAACCACACGTGCTATGGAAATAGTGTTTTTGTTTTATTAATTTTCGTTGTTTCATTAGACATTGAGCGCCTAACCTAGAATATTATATCCGCCATCGACATAGTGGATACCACCAGTCATTCCCTGGGAGTTAGGTCCTGAGAGGAATGCCATTAGCTCACCAACTTCTCTAGGAGTGCAAAGTCTTTGTAATGGTGCTCGTTCCTCAGTTGTTTTAAGTAAACCTGCTAAGTCCTGGATTCCTGAAGCCGCCCTTGTCGGCATTGCGCCCGCTGAAATTGTATGGACGCGGATATTATCGCCTCCTAGTTCACTGGCCAGGTACCGAACGCAAGATTCTAAAGCGGACTTCATTGGACCCATGAAATGGTAATTTTCCAGCACCCTTTGCCCACCAAGATAGGTCAGAGTGATCAGGGAACCTTGGGTTTTCTTGAGCAAAGGTTCGCTTAGTTTTGCCACTGCTAAGAAAGAGTAGCAAGATATTTGCATAGCAAAATTGAAATCATTAAGTTTGATGTCGATCAGTCTTGACGTTGTCATCTCTTTTGTCGCGGACGCCATTGAATGCAGAACAAAATCTAACTCACCCCATTGGTTAGAAATTTCCTCAAAAACTATCTCGAGCTGTCCTTCCTTGGTAATGTCCAGAGGAAGTATCAAAGAGTCTTCAATACCAAGACTATGTGCGAGCGGCTCGACATATTTTTTTGCCTTTTCATTCAGGTACGTTACTGCCAGTTCGGCACCTTGCTCATGGCAAACCTGGGCACACCCGTAGGCGATACTCTGGTTATTAGCAATGCCGGTAATTAGCCCCTTTTTCCCTTTCAGTGGATGCATTTCTTATTGTTGTACACTGATGATTCTTGAAGGTTATTAGAAAAATGCAATTATCACCAGGTCTAATTTATCGGAGGTAGCGAACGGCGAGGTTTTTTCTTTATTCTATAAATTCAGAGCCTCCGTACTGGACAAATAATATAGTGAAATTAAATAGCCTCTCTATTCTTCCTTACTTCAACTGATTTAGTAAAGTACCGAACTGATCTTCTTTGAAACCGACGATTATTTGGTCCTTGTAAGTCACGACGGGTCTTTTAATTAGTGTTGGCTTCTCGGTAAGAACAGAAACAATATTACTATCTGATAGTCCGTCTCTAGTTGCATTGTCCAGCATTCGCCAGCTAGAACTACGTTTATTAACCAGAGCTTCCCATCCTGTTTTGAAAATCCAGTTCTTGACCAAGTGATCCGTTAAACCATCGGTTCGAAAGTCATGGAAGTGATGCTCGACTTGCCGGGATGTGAACCATTTCCTGGCTCTTTTAACAGTATCACAGTTTGGTATCCCATATATTTTTAGCATCACCACTTCCTTTCATTTGCAATTTAATCTTATCGTGTTCGAATACAAACATTCTTAATAGAGTTAAGCAAATGCCATATCTCACGCATAAGTTTGGACGAACCTATTACACTAAGAGGGGCCGAAATACTTCAATACCTATAATATATTTGCACGGAGGCCCGGGAGGGTCCCATCAGCCTGACTCACCGGTGTTTCAGCTGGCGGAAAAGAGGCAGGTATATGCTTACACTCAGATAGGCAGTGGCAAGAGTTCCTCAACTGCGAAAAAATTCTGGAACATAAGGACCTTTGTTCAAGAACTAGATCTTTTAATTCGCGGGTGGGGTCTCGACCAGTTTCACTTGATGGGTAGCTCATGGGGAACTACTTTGGCGTTGGAGTATTATCTCAGAAAAGGGAGAAATGGAGTGGCTTCACTAATATTCCAATCGCCACTGTTTAACGCGATGGAATGGAGAAAAGATGGCCGCCGGCTAATAAGAGGTCTACCAAAAGCCACCCAAAAAATTATAAATAGTTGTCATGAGATTGGGGCTACGGATTCGCGGGTCTACAAGGAGGCGATGTTCCAATATTATCTTAAGCATGTCCTGCGTAATAAGTCTAAACTAAAGAAGAAAATGAGCTCGGACGACCCTCATGGGAGGGCCATATACGCCCATATGTGGGGAGTTAGTGAGTTTGAGCCCACGGGCACCCTAAAGAACTTCGATCGTGTGGCAGACCTCTCAAAAATACAAGTTCCATCTCTAATCGTTTGTGGCGAGTACGATGAAGCGACTCCTAAGACTAGTCTTCGCTACGCGAATCGTATCGAGGATTGTTCATTCGAGGTTATTCAAGGCGCTAGCCACTCGATTTGGTCTGAGCAGCCAGCACGCATTCGGCGAGTAATTAACGCGTTCCTCGAAAAAGTAGTTAGAAGCTAAGAAAGCTCTGCTACTTTGTTCTTTTCTATAAGGTCGTAATCTATGTGGACGCCTAACCCCGGTTCGTTGTATACATGAACATAACCCTCATCATCTGGCTCAATTTCATTAAGCACAGCATGCTTTTGGACATCATGAGGAAGAAGAACTTCGAAGAACTGCGTATTTTTCATAGCCATGATCATATGCAGATTCGCATTATTATTTAGCGAGTTGCTGCCGTGGTGAACTTCATAGTTCATCTGGAATGTCTCGGCAACATGTGCTGTTTTCATGCAAGAAGTTATTCCTCCCTTTATCCAAACATCACCACGCAGATAGTCTGTGGCTTGTTCCATAATCCAGGGCGCGTACCACTTTGGCCCTGCTGCTGGCAGCTCAGTTGCCATAAGGGGGATATGCAGTGTCTGTTTCAGCTTCTTGTAGCCGTAAAGGTCATCGTTGGCGAGGGGGTCTTCATACCAATAGAATCCCATATCTTGAATAGCGACTCCCACACGAAGAGCGTCCGGATAATCATACGCCCAAGTCGAGTCCAACATAATGCGGTAGTCATCTCCTACAGCTTTGCGAACAGCTTCGCAAATGCGAATATCTTCCATTGCTATTCCAGGAGGGTGAATTTTATAAGCATGCCAACCAGCTTCCTTAAATTTTACCGCTTCCTCAGCATAGTGTGCGGGGGACTCTAGGACAGCAGAGCTAGCATAGGCAGGTATTTTATCCCTGAAGGAACCTAACAATTTATGGACTGGCAGATTTGCTGCTTTGCCGGCGAGATCCCAAAGCGCAATATCCACTGCTGAAACGATAAAGATTCTATTGCCGTAGCGTTGCATATTCATCTGCCAGATCTTCTCTCTATTGAATGGATCTTCACCGATTAGAGTCGGTTTAACTGTTTTAATCACGAATGGCCCATCTGCTACCGCAGTTTGAAATGACGAACCGAGGAAAGCATGGCCCTCAATTCCTTCATCTGTCATTATTTTTAGCAGTCCCATTTGTGTGGACCGGGACTTGGTACTGGTAACAGTTTTTGTATAGCGGGTCGCTGGGATATCGTTCCACTCCCACATTGTCACGGTGACATCAGTAATTTTCATTTCAGATCCAGTTTTTTTTGTTGAGGCACGCAGTATACCTTTTAATGACGCGATTTTGAGTCAAACCATAAAGTTAGAGCCTAGTCTTTTTCTTGCGTCGAATTACCTTCAACTGCTTTCTCTAGACCTAGGTTCGCAATCCAGCCATCATAGCTGGCGACATTGGCGGGTAAAATTATTTTACTGCTTGCTAACGCCTTCATGGTATCGATGTATTTTTCTTTAACTTGCATTTTTAGTGCATCTCCCCCTTCGTTCGAAGCAAAAACAGCAGCTAACTTTTCGATTGATTCAGCAGAAGCTTCTGCTATCGCAAGGATTTCTGCTGCTTTCCCCTCGGCTTCATTAATACAGCGTTGCATTTCCCCCTCAGAACGGTTGATTACTTCGGTTTTTAAACCTTCGGACCGATTGATACGACTTTGCTTATCGCCCTCACTCGAGGCTAATATGGCACGCCTATCTCGCTCTGCTCTGACCTGTTTCTCCATTGCGCTGCGGACCGTCTCTGGAGGCGAAATATTTTTAATTTCATACCGATGTACGCGAATTCCCCAACTGCTCCCTGCCTCATCAAGCACTTCTACAACCTTAGCGCTAATAATATCTCTTTCTTCAAAAGTTCTATCGAGATCTAGGGTGCCGATGACTGATCGCGTTGTTGTCTTGGCAAGTTGAACTGCGGCAAAACGATAATCAGTGATGCCGTAACTTGCTTTTACCGGGTCAGTGACCGACATGTATATGACTCCATCGACAGTGACTTGAACCTCATCTCCCGTAAAACACTCTTGAGGAGGCACATCAATAGCTTCTTCCCTTAGATCTTGGACGAAGGTGACCTTGTCGATAAATGGAAGAAGTGCGTGAAAACCAGCATCCAAGGTTTTTTGGTACTGGCCGAGGCGCTCTACTATATGCGCGGTTTGTGTAGAAACGAGGCGTATTGATTGGAAAAATTTAATAACAACAACGAGAAAAAGTATCCCCCAAACGATTAATAATGCGTAGTCAATCATGGCTTTTTGCCTCTTGTAAATGGCTCATTTATTGATTGAGCGACCTGGTCCATGCCAGCAAAGAAACTTTGCATATGTGCCATCTCGTTAGGTACAAGTGAGACTTCTGCCTCCTGAAGTAGATCTGAAAGTCGACTAACATATTGCTCTACAAGTCTTAGGTTGGCTGCTTCTTGTCCAAAGGGTTTACCGATAGCATCTGCTATCAACTTGCTTCCAGCTGAAGTTGCTTCGGCCAATATTGCTATTTCACTAGCTCGGCCTTTTGCTTCATTGATACGTCGTTGGCGCTCACCCTCTGACAGATTGATAGCTTCTTGGCGTTCACCTTCAGATAAATTTATCGTTGAGTCTCTTTCTGCATTAGCGAGCGTGATATCAGCGCGTTTCGTCCGTTCAGCTTCCATCTGCTTCTCGAGTGTTTCAACGACGTTTCGAGAAGGAATAATATTCATCACCTCGTAACGCAAAACTTTAATGCCCCAGGGTTCTGATGCATTATCTATTTCTTTAACGATCGTTTCATTGAGTTGTTCTCTTTCCGAGAATGTTTCGCTCAATCTTAGTTTACCTACTTCTGACCTTACCGTGGTTTGGGCAAGATTAATGGCGGCAACAAGATAGTCTTCAATCCCATAACTTGCTTTGTAGGGGTCCATTACTTTTATATATAACAATCCATCTACATCAACTTGGATGTTATCTCTACTGATACAACTCTGATCTGGAATGTTAAGGCATTGTTCTCTGGTTTCGTGCTTGTATGCAATTCGGTCTACAAACGGGATAAGAAAGTGCAGTCCAGGTTCCAGTACTGCCCTAAATTTTCCTAGACGCTCAATTACTCCGACGCAACGCATGGGAATAATTAGGATTAAATTGTAAATAATAAGCCCAAGGAAAATTAGGNAGAATGTTAAGTAAGCTAACATGGTTATCTCCTTTTTAGTTACTCCATTTGCTTTTCAATAGGGTCTGCAGCTTTCACCAGCAGGCTTATGTTTTCTCGGGATACAATACGCGCCATACTTCCAGCGGGAATTTCTTGCCCTCCCCCTAAAGCCCGCCAGGCAGTACCGCGAAATTTAACAGTACCCACCTTATCCGCAGGGCCAATGGTCTCTAGTACCTCAACTATTTCATCTACCTCATCGAGGATTTCGTTCGTATTGGCAATGGTAGAGTCACCCTCAATGAAACGGCTGAAGAGGGCGCGCAATGTTATGATTAATACTAGAGATGAAATAAAAAATAAGGTCAGTGCGCCTATCCAGCTGGTAACTAGATCCAAATAGATCGCGGCGGCAACGATGATGCAGGCACTGCCGAGAAAAAAGACGATCCCTCCCGGAATAATAAGCTCGAGTAGCATTAGCACGGCACCTATACCCAGCCAGCTGATTGGATTTAAGAATAACTCCATATCACTGATTTGACCTCATACGACATAATATGTCAATTTCAACCGGCCTAATAGGCTAATAGTTGTTTAATAATCTACGGCGGTGTGCTCAAAAATAAAGCCATCTTTGGGCATAAGTAGACGATGTGTTGGACCATCTGCGTCTGGGTCGGTGTCCTCGTAACCTGAGTCTCCCTCCCACATCGCGGTACTTATTCCCGCGCTATTTGTACCCAAATGAGTGTTATATATCCGAGGGGGATTAGCCCGGAGTTTTTTTAATATGTCAGCCGAGTCATCGTAAAGCGATAATTGGTAAAGAGTGACCCAGGTGGGTGCAACGAGATCAATTTCACCTTTAGCATGTCGTTCTATAGCCTCTGAGGGTTTAATCCACGCATGGGCCTGTATCTCGGAACCATCAACACGGATGGTCTCGTGATCTTCTATAGCGGTTGCGAAGAACCATGTAGTGTAACGGACCGATCTAATAGCCGGGGGTGTCCAATGTGCGAACCAAACGAAATCTTTGGTGTGCACTGTAATGCTTGCCTCTTCCATAGTTTCTCTAGCAGCTGCGTTACTTGCAGCGACGTCTAGGTTACCATCGGCTGGATAATCTTCAGGATCAATTCGACCTCCAGGGAATACCCACATTCCGCCAAAATTTACCTTGGAGGTACGATGTAGCATAAGAACTTCAGGGCCTGTTCCATGGTCTTTGAGAAGTACAACCGTCGCTGCGGGTATAGCTGGTTTCGTATCTTTATCGGCTACCGTATCGCCATAGAAGTCGTTGCGATGTTTACCATCAGCCATGAGCACTGCCTAAGTCCATAAGAATGGTTAATGTAGCCTACTAACGGTGATGATAGCTAGCGAATGGTGACATTGGCTGACTTTTTCGTGCCATACTCTAAAGCTTCGAGGATGGAAAAATTAATGTCACTGACTTTCGAACACATTCATCTCATCAGCGCCGACCCGCTTTCCACCACCCAGTGGTATGTCGAAAAGTTAGGTGCAAAAATAATAGGGCAGTCAGAAGTCCGAGGGGCACCACAAATTAACCTTAACGTTGGTGGTGCAACCCTGCTAATTCGTGGGCATAGATCAGGGGAGGTACCTAAATCTCCTTCGCCTATGAAACATTACGCGGATTATTCAAGTCATAATGAGTGGGGAGTAGACCACTTTGGTTTTGTTTACAGTGGGGATCTTCGCCTATATGCAGAAGAGTTAAAAGAAAAGGGTGTAAGATTTTTGGTTGAGCCCTATGATTTTATGCCACGGTCGGTGATCAGTTATATTGCTGCACCAGATGGTGTAAGTATTGAGATCGTTCAATCTCAATACTAATTTCTGAGCACTGGTTATTTGAAAAACCATTTATCACTGACTAAAAACTATAAAAAAATTGATGATCTTATTTTTATTAGATCGGGGATGGTTTGATATCTTGTGATTTTAACTCAATGTCTTTCAAAGTGTTCAAGATTCTAGACGGATAGTATTTGTGCTTTAAGATCCCTGCGGTTCGCAACTTATTGACTAGAACAGAAGCCTTCGGTTTAATAGCGCCCTTCCTAGAGCGACTTTAGAAGCAATAGTTCGAGTGGCCAGATAGCTCAGTCGGTAGAGCAGTGGACTGAAAATCCTCGTGTCGGTAGTTCGATTCTACCTCTGGCCACCAACCTCCAGTCTTCCTTATCGAATATAACGGCCCCAATTTGTTTGAAATCAGGACGCTAGGACCTTCACTGTGCCGAGGTTGCCATCGATTTCCAGCCTATCCCCTGATTTGATGCGCTGGGTACCATTACCAACGCCAAGAACCGCAGGAATGCCGTACTCCCTCGCGACGATGGAACCGTGAGCAAGAATACTGCCGATATCTGTTACCAAAGCGATCGCATGGGGAAATAGCTGAGTCCAAGCCGGCGTGGTCAGAGGACACACAAGTATTGAGTCAGGCTTCATCTTATCAAAATCACCAGGACTCAGGATAACGCTGGCAATACCAGATACTTTTCCAGGGGATACGGCAAACCCAGTTAGAATCTCGCTGCCATCATCATTACTTCGAATCGTTGCGAGTGGGTTTGCAGCATTCTTGGATTCTTTGAGCGGTGGTATTGCTGGGGGCTGATCCATTCGTAAGCGCAGGGCCCGCAGAGCCTTCTGTTCCTCTGCTTTCTGACCGAGTAGTGCCACCGCTTCGTTATTGTTTAAGGCCTCTATAGCCACTTTCAGTTCTTCACTAGTCAAGTAAAAAACATCATCTTCGTTTTTAAACGTACCAATTTCCCGCATCCTACGACCTATTTCTAATGCCCACGGTCGCAGTGTCGACCAAGCGAGCCCCATGTAGAAGAGCGCCTCTTCACGGGCAGGATAGTTGATGCGTGCGGTCCAGTAATGTTGTAGAAATTCAAATCGTTGTCGGCCTTTGAAGAATCTTAACGCGTGCCATAGCATTTTGCGTCGGTTTTTCCTCACCTCCCGCTGTCGTGCAGCTAAGTCATAAGCAGGATTCCTAACCATCGCTTTTAGGCTCATCGCGAAGGGTTCAGGTGCCTCTTGGAGAGTGGGCTCTACAAAATCGAGATTGAAGACCTGTCTACCATATTCGTTTAGATATTTATCAATGGCTTTTTTGATTGGATCACCTTCGACGTGATTCTCTAGAGCATCAAGAAGTCTTGGGGCAGGAGTGACGATAGTCAGCTCGCACAATGACGAGTTTTCGCGAATTTGCCTTGCGATCGCTCTCATAGCGACTTCTGCATCTAGTGTTCGAGAGGAAAAACCGGATAAGAAAGAACCACTGATCAATCCTTCTCCAGGTGCGTGTTCCTCTAAGAACGCCTGGAATCCACCATCTGTTGCCTTTGCGGTCCCAATAACTCCGCGAAGTGCATGCCAATACTTTGCTTCAGTTAAGCTCAATTCTCTGAGACATTCTATTAACTCTTCGCCTACTGCTTTAGCTGGATCAAGGGAGTTCCATTTTGAAATACTCGAAAGATACTGGGGTAGCTGAATAGTTTCCCAGTGCTTAAGTGCCGGGTAACGTTTAAAGGCCCGATAGAATCTAGCAATTAGGTAAACAAAATGAAACCGACTACCTTTTAACTCATCAATCAAATATTTATTATTCAGTGCACCCTTAAGAGTTTTGTACCATGGTTGTGTCTCCTGTTTCTTCGTAAACTTGGCCATATAACCTTTCCATTCATCAGCACCGCTAAGAGAGATTGGTTGATAGGCGTAGCCGTTTACCGTAGTTACAACAAAGTTTTTCATCCAGTTTTTTGTGTGGATCCCCTCCCATTTCCACCCATCCGGCCATTTCTGTGAGTCAAAAAGTCCTTTGAGATACAAGTCTTGAAATAGTGGTGACAATGGGTCAGGCATGTTCTCAGCCACTTGCCTTTTAAGTAACTGTACTTCCGGAATCTCCGGCCAGCTTACGTTTTTGAGCGGTGGTGGTGGCAAATGGGTAATGGGTCGTGACTGCAGGAGCCAAAGTTTGCCGGCAGAAATCGCCCACTCGATATCTTGCGGCAAACCTTCAAACTCGTTTTCAATTGTTAACGCAATTTTAGTCAGTTCTCTTAAATGGGTACCCTCCAGCGAGGATTTTTTTCTCTGATCCTTATTAACATGCGTAAGCTGTGTTCCTTGATCACTATTTGGGAGGATCATTTGTTGCTTCGCACCAATAAGAGTCTCTTTAATTTTTAAACTTTCCCGGTCGATGATGTAGGTGTCTGGGGTAACTTGCCCACTGACAATCGCTTCGCCTAGTCCGAAGCTACTGTTTATCATCATTTCATCTCGGTCGCCGTTTGACGGATTGGCAGTGAATAAAATACCGGAAACCTCGGATGGAACCATGATTTGTATCACTACAGCCATTCTTACTGACCCCTGCGCGATATCCATCTCGTGGCGATAGTTAATGGCTTGGGCGGTCCATAGTGAAGCCCAGCAGTTTTTAACTGCAGCCCCTAGTGCTCGTATGCCTTGGACATTGAGATAGGTTTCCTGTTGACCCGCAAAAGACAGATCCGGCAAATCTTCGGCATTTGCAGATGATCGAACTGCTACACGGGGCGCTTTTCCAAGTGATTGATAGGCGGTATTGATTTCCCTGGTTAGAGCGTCGCTAATATCATGGGCATGGAATAGGTTAACAATATCTTCGGAAGCTTGTTCAAAGGAGCAGATACCGTTCACAATTTTTGGTTTTACTGATTCTAGAATTCTTGGTTGTAAGTCATTTTCGTTAATAAATTGATGGTAAGCGTCCGTTGTAATCTGAAAGCCGGGGGGCACATTGAATCCCGCAGCAACGAGTTTAGTTAAGGATCGGCCCTTACCGCCTACCAGGTCAAGCGATTCTTGATCACTGCCTAGGGAGAAGATCATATTTGCTGTCATAGGAAATACCTTCTTATTAATTACCTTGGTGAAGTCTTAATAATTCAGCGAGCCGGGTTGTGATATCTGGACGCTCATCCCACATATCGTATCGCTCAAACGGATCATCCTTTATATTGTAAAGCTGACCAGGTGATCCGGGTACGGGTGGTGATGAAAACCATCCATGTCCTTTGGTGTCAAAGATACATTTCCATGGTCCTTCACGAATGGAAAAGAAGCCCGCTCCTGAATGGTGGATTAGATCGTTGCGCATAGTTTCTGTGACCGGCTCTCCTAGGAGTAGTGGGAGTATATTTATACTGTCTTCGGGCTTGTCATCATTTAGTTGAATATGGTTCAGTGCAGAAAAGGTAGCGAGCAGGTCTGTCAATCCGACAAGCTCATCACAAACAGAATTTGGTTTTGTTCTTCCTGGCCAGCTTGCAATCAGAGGTTCGCGATGTCCACCCTCCCAGATATGGCCTTTGAATCCGCGCCAATCACCGCAAGATTTATGGCCGTAGAGATTGAAGGGTAGATTCACTCGCTCCGTTTCCATAATCCATGGGGTTTCAAGTTCTCCGTCAGCCATACCTGCATCGACCATTCTAGGTTCTGCCATAAGGTCTCCGGGGAGAGCACCGTTATCACTAGTTACTAAGATGAGAGTATTAGCTGCCGTCTCGGTTCTATCTAAGGCTTCCATAATTTCTCCTACCATCCAATCTACCATCCAAACCATGTCACCGCGTGGGCCTGCTCTGCTCTTGTTTTTTCCGATTTCTGGTACAAGTTCATCGACGCATGGGTCGTGGGGTGACGAGGGACAAAGAAACAAAAAAAAAGGCTGCTCCCCCGTTGACCGTTCTTCAATATATTGAACTGCTTTCTTGGTAAATATGGAGTCTGGTTCGCGATCATCCCATCCTTGCGAGGTCATACCTGGTCGCCGACTTCCCCAAAGTCTCTCTGCTCGATAAACGTTTGGAGGTTCTACGAAGCGATCATCCTCGATGAATCCATAAGGTGGCTGTGCCGTCGAGCAGCCAGAGGTACCAAAGAAGTAATCAAAGCCAAGTTCGGTGGGCCCGCCCTTCAAAGGCTGGGTAAAATCAATACTTTCTTCCTGTTCCCGCGTTGCCTCTGGCCAGGGTAGTGGGGCATCGAAGTCTAAATTTTGGCCTGGTTTGGTAGAGTAGCCAAGACCGAGATGCCACTTTCCTATTACTGCAGTGTGGTAACCAACCTTCTTCAACATGCTAGCTATAGTAAGTCTGCCCTTCTCTATAAGAGGGGGCTCGTAGCCGAATAGCACAGAACGCTTAAGCCGGGATCGCCAACAATAGCGCCCAGTTAGCACACCATAGCGAGACGGGGTGCATACGGCAGACGGCGAATGGGCATCCGTGAAGCGAACACCCTGTGCAGCCAGTCTATCCATATTGGGCGTAGGGATCTTTGAATCTGGGTTATAACATCCCACATCTCCATACCCCATGTCATCAGCCATGATAACGATTATATTCGGCCTATCTGTCATATATCGCTACTCCAATTTAATCTTACGTGGTGTTCTGGATTCGCAAAATCTTACTCAAGATGCTCTAGCCTTTCCAACTATATGAAATCCAATCCATTGGAGATTCGTGGAAAAAGGATAAAGCTAACTAACTTGTGTATCATCTCCCCTAGAAAGATAGAAAAAGCTTAAGAATACTTCTATTGATTAATGACCTAGGATCTAGAAGTTAAGTTCGAGCTAAAACTATTCCGGAAAAATGGTAGGTCGGGGCATACTAACAATGATTTTATTATCAAATATTAATTCCTTTAAAAGATGCATCAGCTGTTATTTGTTATTTTGCTTCATAATCTCGGAGTCTTTGGCCGGACCAATGCATAAACCAAGTTATATGCCTTCGGCAACTGCAGAATCTGTGGGTATGTCTAGCAAGGGTTTAGCAAAGATCGATAAGCTCTTCCAAGATAAGATTGATGCTGGGCTGATACAGGGTGGTGTTACGATTGTAGCGAGGAAAGGGAAAGTCGTTCACTTCTCAACTCATGGTAAAATGGACGTGGCCAGAAATCGTGATATGGAGCCTGATGCCTTATATCATATGGCTTCCTCCTCGAAACCACTGATTGCTGCAGCGGCGATGATCGCCGTTGATGATGGACTAATCGACGTCGATGACCCCGTCTCTGCGTATATTCCTGAGTTTGCTGAAGTAAAGGTGGCAATCTCTCCTGATTCAGCTAAAGGCATTTATTCGAAGAAAGGTAAAACCGTTAAAAATGGCTCGTATGGCCTTGTGCCTGTTGATCAACCAGTGACAATTCATCATCTTCTGACACATACTTCAGGTATTCCTTACTTTAGTCTTGGCCCAAAATCAAAGAAAAGCTCCAAAGATGAAACATGGAGTATTGCCGAATATGCGCGGAAAGTCGCCGGTTCGCCGCTAGCATTCCAGCCTGGTACAGAGTGGGGTTATAGTAATGATGCTCTCGACGTAATCGCTAGAGTGATCGAAGTTTCCTCAGGCAAACCGTTCATCGAATTTATAAAGGAAAAATTACTCGACCCCTTAAATATGAAAAATACTTACTTTAAATTGCCCGAGGATAAGGGATCAAAGCGTCTAGTGTTGGAAGGGAAAGATAGCAAAGTTGCCCTAGAGAAGTATTTCTGGTCTGGATTGGGTTTATCAAGTTCAGCCGAGGACTATTTACACTTTAACCAAATGCTGCTGAATGGCGGGGAACTTTTTGGTAGAAGAGTATTGAGTGAAGAGAGTGTCAGGATTATGAGTAGCGACCATGTAGGAGACATATTTTCGCAGACATATGAGAAAGATGAGAAAGATGAGAAAGGACAGTTAGGGTATGGCTGGGGATACCAGGTTCGCATCACCTTGAACCCGGAGGAAGCTAAGAATAACCGAGGTAAGGGATCCTTTGGATGGGGAGGGATGGGTGGAACATCCTCCTGGGCTGACCCGGAAAATGAACTCGCTGCAGTTGTAATGTTGCAGCAAGAAAATGGTAAAGGATTTGCTAAAGCAGTTCTCGATTCTATTATTGAATGAATCTTTTTTTAAAATTTTAGGGACTCACCAATGCATAAGCCAAAGCATATGCCTTTCGCTGAGGCAGAATCTGTTGGGTTGTCGGACGAGGGTTTAGCTGCAATTGACGAGCTTTTTCGAGAAAAAATCGATGCGGGTAGAATACAAGGTGGCGTTACGATTGTCGCGAGAATGGGGAAAGTAGTACATTTCTCGACTCACGGGAAAATGGATGTAGTTAACGATCGAGCAATGGAGCCCGATACAAGTTTTCTCATGGCGTCTTCCAGTAAACCTCTTTACGCCGCTGCTGCAATGGTATTGGTTGATGAAGGCTTGATAAACCTAGAGGAAGCGGTTTCGAAGTATATTCCTGAGTTTGCTGAGATTAAGGTAGCGGTCCCCCTGAAGTCGGGTAAAGATATGTATTCGAAGGGTAAAGGCAAGATAAGCGATAATTATCGTCTTGTTCCTACTGATACGCCCGTAACGGTTTATCATCTGCTCACACATACCTCGGGTATTCCATGGTTTAGCTTGGGCTCGCTAACAAAAAAAGGTAGTAAAGGTAGTAAAGAGATTGCTGATGACCTGGGCGCTCGTGTTGACCGTATCGCTTCTTCACCATTAGTTTTCCAGCCAGGAACACAGTGGGGTTATAGTAATGATGCTCTAGATGTAATTGGGAGAGTCATTGAGGTTGCCTCAGGAATGAAGTTAGATGAGTTTATGTCTGAAAAGTTATTCAAACCCCTTGAGATGAACAACACTTATTTCGGTCTTCCAAAAGCAAAGGCTTCAAAACGAATGGTTTTAAAAGGCAAGTATCAAAAGGAGGCTCTTGAGAAATACTTTGAGGTCAAGGGTGTTGTAAGTACTGCAGAGGATTATTTGCATTTTAATCAGATGCTTTTAAACGAAGGAGAACTATTCGGTCGAAGGGTCCTTAGTCAGAAGAGCGTTAGAATTATCAGTACGGACCATGTCGGGAATTTATTTTCACGGATGGATAAAGGCCCGAAAGGAATGGGTTTTGGCTTTATGGTTTCCATAACTATAGATCCTGACGAGGCAGAGAATGGCCGCGGAAAAGGATCCTTTGGATGGGGAGGGATGGGCGGCACATCGTCTTGGGCTGACCCAGAAAATGAATTAGTCGGCGTTCTGATGTTACAGCAAGAACATGGAGAAGGATTCGCAGAAGCAATAAAAGCGTCGATTAAACGCTAGTGTTATTTGCGGACCTAGTCATTTTTCGAGTCTGAAATTCCAGCATCAACGCGTGCGCTTTTCTCGGCGTCAAACCACCACATATTGGGAAAACCAGCCCAATGCATATGGGGCGCGCCATAGGGTGGATGACCGAAACGATCCCAATAAACTGCATGGCGTCCCCTCGGATGGCCATCTGGAATCACATAGAAATTCCAAAGCAATACTCGGTCAAGAGCTCTTCCTGCGGCATTCATTTCTCTTTCTGTCCTAGCTTGAGTAACTTTCTCTACCAGGAAATCGACCACCGGATTCTTAATACCAGGATAGTTTTGCATATTAGGAGGGTCCGCATATTCTGAAGTGTATTGGCTTCGGAGACGATCGGCTAATGGCACATCAAAGGTATAGATCCTTCGAATCGTCGAATCAAAGTCATAGCTTCTCAATCGGTTAACCATTAAATTCTTTTCGACCTTTCGAATACTGGTATCAATGCCTAAGCGCTTTAGATTATCGACAAAAGGAGTAAGCATCATTTCATACTCATTTTTTGAGATGATGAAATCAAAGGTCAGCGGCTTTCCGCTTTTTTTGTTGACCCGTTCAAAATCTTTAAGTATCCAGCCCGCTTCACGAAGCAAATTATCTGCTGCAACCAATGTATCTCTATTACGGCCTGCAGGTTGATTTATTGGTAATGGCACGGGTTGGGTGAAAACCCTTGCAGGCAACTCCGCACGAAAAGGTTCTAGAAGCATAAGCTCATCTTTCGACGGTAATTTCTGCGCTTGTAAACTAGATCGCATGAAAAAAGAGTTGTTACGTGCAAGGCCTTCATACCATAAGACTCGGTTAGCCCATTCAAAGTTGTAGGCTAGCGTAAGTGCTTCTCGTACTCGGACATCTTGGAAGATTGGTTTTCGTGTATTCAGAACGATACCTTCAAACATACCATACGCGCGTCCTCCAGTATAAGTCTCAGCTTTGAAAAGACCTTCTCGTCGCGCCGCAAAGTTATATTCTGTATGGAATTTTCTTTCGTCTTGCTCCCCATAATAATCAAACACTCCTGCTCTAAATGCTTGGAGCATTACGCTAGTATCAAAAAAATAAGTAAGCTCAAGTCGGTCGAAGTTGTACATCCCTTGGGTATTAGCGAGATTCTTCGCCCAGTAATTTTCTACCCGCTCTAAGATTAATTTTCGTCCAGGATCCACCTCCGCTATTCGATAGGGTCCATTAGTCAGTGGCGGCTCTAGCGTTGTTTTGTCAAGATCCCGGTCTTTATAATAGTGTTCAGGAAGCGGCGTAAATCTTGCGGTTTGGACAATTAGTTGAGCAGATTTTTCTGCACTCTCAAGGAAGTGAAACTTAAACTCTCGAGGTCCGATTTGCTCTATACTTTTTATGTCTCGAAATGCTGCTCGCCAGCCAAATGAGGCTTTATTTTTATAAACATCAAAACTCCACAGGATATCTTTTATCGTGACTGGTTTCCCGTCATGCCAATGAGCGGTTTTTCTTAATGTATATGAAACCCAGCTGTAGTCTTCGGCGACCTCAATGGACTCCGCTAATCTTCCATAATAAGTTGCTAGTTCATCATCAGATGGCACCATTAACTGGTCGTGTACCATAGAGAAGTAACGCGGGTCGATATAAAGCGCAAGAGTACCTTTGTCTGCGAGATGATTCAGATTATTGAATGCGCCGATAGCAGAGACTCTGGTCGTGCCGCCCTTGGGAGCCTTAGGATTTACATAGTCAAAATACTCCATATCCGCAGGGTACTTCGGGTTCCCAAAGTAAGCAAAAGCATGACTTGGCGAACTCGCTAAAGAATACCCAGTCCAGATACTAACGAAGATAAGAGCAATGCTTTTGTAACGCAGAGTGGTCCCCCCAAACGTGATAAATATAGTAAACCACTAGAGATACTCAACGTCTATCTTCGCAGCTTTCATGGCCTGTCGTTCCTCGTCTTGCCATGGTCGATATGCCGGTTTGTCTCGTTTTTCTTCAGGGCCTGAGCAAACTAGGATATAGGCACGTCGAGGATTATCTGTAGTGTTTGGTGCCGTATAGTGAAGTGTACGAGTGTGATGAAAGGTCGCACCACCTGCGGGGAGTGGACAGGCTATGGCTTCAGAGGGATCGACATCATCAGTCACTAGACCATGAACTAATGGATTATCATCTATATGACGGTGCCATTTAACGTCACCTTTATGAGAGCCTGGGATAAACTGCATACACCCACTCTCTTTCATTACCGAATCCAAGGGCATCCAAACGCTAAGGCCATTGGAAAAAACCTCTGGATCCCAATAAGCCTCATCCTGATGCCATGGAGTCTCTGCTCCATACTTTGCAGGCTTATAAATCATATGCCCGCCCACATGAACTTCTTGATCGAGAGTGAGCAGTTGACTACTTAGTCTCTTCGCATTTTTGTAATAGATACTTTCTCGCAGCTCAGGAATCGAGATATCAGGACCCAAAGCTTGAGGAAGTTCATTACGACCATCATGCCCACGGGGCCCAGCGAGATCATAGAAAAAACCTTTCTCTTCTCCGGTCCTATCTGCAAATACTTTATCGTAGATGGTTTTTAGCCAATCTATTTCTTCGCCAGTTGTAATTCGTGGGATGCTAAGAAAGCCATTTTGACGGTAAAAGTATTTTTGCTCGTCTGTGAGATCTATATTTAACATCTCTGCCACTTATCTAACACCTCTCATCCGATTTCCCCACTGTTACTCCTATGCCTCGATATCCTCGTGGATAATCACTGTTCCAGCATCGCCATCGATTGTGATCATCTGGCCATGACTGATACGCTTGGTCCCGTTACCTACTCCCAATACCGCGGGAATCCCATATTCCCTAGCAACAATTGATCCATGAGCGAGGATACTTCCCATATCAGTGACAAGACCTACAGCGTGGGCAAATAGCTGTGTCCATGCTGGTGTAGTTAATGGTGACACTAAAATTGTACCTGGCACCATTTTGTCGAATTCGGTCGGCCCCAGGATAACGCTTGCTGGCGCAGTCAGTCTGCCCGAGCTCACAGCGAAACCGCGCATAGTATCGCTGGTCTCGTCGTTTTTTATCTGCGTTTCTTTGAATCTAATACCCGCGACATTACTTGCTTCTTCGGGCACTGTACCTGGTGGATGATGGCGTTTTCGTGCTTCTCTGAGTTCACGTCGTTCCGCTGCTAGCTCTCCAAATTCCAGGAAGGTTTTGCCATTCTTTCGTGCTGCTATAGCTTGTTCGATTTCCTCTGTAACTAGAAAGTACGTATCCTCTGGAAGTGCGAATATCCCTGCGTCCACCATACGGCGACCAAGTTCTGCAGCCATAGGGCGAAGGACCTTCCAGGTATATCCGAAATAAAAAGCGACCTCTTCGCGAATATAGTTATATTTGCGGCCAAGCCATAAGCGGTACTGGAACTGCCAATATTCTAGCCCTGATAACAGACTAGTGACCTCCTTAAACTTCTGATCACGTATCGCTTTTGCTTTTATCTCTTGATTTTTTGGATCGTAGTCTTGATCCTGCACCATCGCCTTGATCGTGGCGAACAATGCTGAAGGTTCTTCAATCTGAGTGGGTTCCACAAAATCCATACTATAGCCTTGATGGCCGTACGTATCTAAATAACGATCTATGCTATCCACAACCTCCTTCGCCGCCGAGGTCTCCCTCAATGTCCGCATTAGGAATTGAGCGGGAGTAACTATTATGATGTAAGAAAGCGCTTCGTTTGCTCGAATTAACTTGGCGATCTCAAAAAGGTCCGCGTTCGCTTGCATGGTCTTTGAGGCAATACCAGACAGAAATTGACCACTAATATAGTTGTGTTCTGGCAGATGCGTTTCTAAAAAATCTTGTAAGTGTGAATCAGTTGATTTAGCGACTCCGAAGGAGTGACTACCGTTACTGCTCCAGTAGTTCCCTTCTTCTCGACCCATTTCGCATATCCCTGCGAGTAGTTCCTCGTCACTAGCGCTCGCGAGATCAAGTTGGGCCCATTTTTCGCCGATACTCTTGAGCCTTGGCATGGTCTCATTGCGCCATTCAGCTAACTGCTTATTATTAAAAGCCGTTTTACTGGCAAATGCATAGACACTGGTATTTGTCTTGGGCATGGTAACTTGATGAGCGAGATCGGGGATATTTTGTGATTCAGCGAACTCTTGAAATACGATTTGATCTTTCTGGGAGAGGTCAGCAATCATTTGTTGCAAATCGTCTTCTTCCTGCTCTGGGATTGTTTTTTCTGAAGCCGCTTCAATCATTTCCCTCCCACGCTCTTCCGGAGTCTTTTTCGAAATGCCACCTGCGGCGGCATTTTCTGCCGCCTCAAGATCAGCTTCAGTGACTTCTTCAGTCTCGTTTTTTTTTGGTTGGAGCTGAGGCCAATCCGCCCGCTGGTATGCGTACCCATTCATGGTAACAAACACCGGACCGCCACCGACCATAACACTTTTTGGGCGAGGCATTTCTAGTCCTTCTGTTAGGTAGAGTTGTTCAAACAAAGGGCAAACAGGGTCAGGAATNTTTTCCACAATTTGTCTTCGGACTAGAGTTTTTGCTGGTGGCGTTGGGGTCCACTCAACTTCGATTGGTTGTACTGGTAGGTTCGTTATGGGTCGTGATTGCAGTAGATATAACTTTCCTTTAGAAAAAGCCCACTCGATATCTTGAGGTAGCTCTTCGTAAAGTTGTTCAACTTTCATAACTGTATCTATAAGCTCAGTAAGCATACCTTCAGTCAGTGATGATTGGCCTTGTTCAGAGATNGAAACGGTTTCCATACGTACGCCTTGATTTCCGTCTGATATGATTTTTTGTTCTTTGGGTCCAATGATTGTTTCTTTAATAGTTTTATCACTCTTTTTCACAATATAGGTATCTGGGGTAACCTGTCCGCTAACGACGGCTTCACCAAGTCCAAAACTTGCATTAATAATGATTTCATCGCGTTCGCCAGTCGCTGGATTCGCTGTAAATAAGATTCCTGATACCTCTGAGGGCACCATAATTTGGACGACAACCGCCATTGCAACTGAGTTCTGATCAATCCCGTTCTGGTGCCGATAGCTTATTGCTTGGGCCGTCCATAGTGAACTCCAACAGTTTTTTACAGCTACCACGACAGCATCACTGCCAGTTACGTTTAAATAGGTTTCCTGCTGGCCGGCAAAGGATAAGCCCGGTAAGTCTTCAGCATTTGCTGATGAGCGAACAGCGACAGGAGGTGTACCNNCGAGCCCACCATACGATTTTTTTATTTCTTCTATCACCTCTTCCGATAGTTCAGTACTGGTGATAAGTGCTTGAATATCACTTGATGATTGTTCGAAGGATGCTCTTCCTTCAATAATTGCAGGTTTCGCGAACTCCAGGATTTGTTCCTGGAGGTTGTTATCTTTTATAAAACTGCGATAGGCAGCCGTAGTGACCTGAAAACCTCCTGGGACCTGAAACCCTGCATTTAACATTTTCGCTAGGGAGCGGCCTTTGCCCCCAACTACCTCGAGAGAGTCATTTTTTGTGTCTAGTGTTGCGGTGTAGTTGTTCAACGGGCCCCCCTTTTATTGCGATTGAACTTAAATTAATTTGGAGTATTTTAATAAACTGCGCAAGCATAACAAAAAATGTTCTGACTTATCATTGGACCCTTCGTTCTTACAGANATTTTAAAAAAGCCTTTTTTGGCAAGGGGTATAACGTATCCATGGAATACAATAATATCGTCGCTGCTGGAGAATGCTGCTTAGATCGCTATGCTGGTGAGCCAAAGGTTTGGCCTGGAGGCATCACTTTTAATTTTGCAATGAATGCGGCAAATGCTTTCTCGGGAAAAAATATCCACTTGATCTCTGCTTTGGGTCTGAGAGACGAAACCCTTTTTGTGAAGAAATTGAACTCTCGTGGTGTTAAGCACAAACTAACAATTGTTAGGGAGACGCCGTCAATCGGTATTCATCTTGACCAGAAAGGTGAGCGTGAATTTTACGGTTATGATCCTGGCGGCTTACTAGATTGGTATCCTTCCGAATCGCAGCTCAGGGTCATCAAAGACGCAGATTTATTAGTACTTACTCGATATGAAGCAATAAGCTCGCTTTTCAAGCGCCTTATCAATGTGCCTACTAAGGCTACTCGTGTTGTTGATTTCGCTGACATATCAGGTAAGGGGTTGTCTGAAGTCAAAGTTATGCTTGCAAATCATGACCTCGCTGATATTTGTATTTTTGGATTGTCACCTGACGAGGGTGACCTGCGTAATTATTTACAGGGTTTGGCCAATGATCACAGCGGCTTATTCATTATTACTCTCGCGCACAAAGGTGCTATTGCATTATTAGAGGGAAAGACTTGGTATCAGCCTGCTTTTCCAGTAACGAATGTCGTGGATACTACGGGGGCAGGGGATTGCTTCGCAGCCTATTTTTTGAGCCGTTGGTGTTCTACTGGTAGCATTGCAGAGGCTCTTGAGGCTGGGTGTTTTGCGGCGAGTGAAATTATTCAGAAGCGAGGGGCTAACTAACTATCGATAGCAAACGCTCCCAGTAATATCTTTCTTTTGGTTGACTAAGCCGTTATTCTCCTGCAAAGAATGATATGTGGTTTCACTCAGAATCCGTAATTGTGAAAGGCCGTGTTAATAAAAAGGAATAAAGATGTTCAGCTTTGATGGCATGAAACCGGTAGACCTTAGTCCCAGAATAAAAGCCAGGGCCTATTTAGTCGATGGTACTATTCAGGAAGGTAATCTGGATCCGAATGGCAAGCCATGGGTAATGGTTGAGGGACGCTACCCTGGAGACAACTCTTTATTTAAATTGTTTAGGGCACCGCCTGGTGGAGACGATGTCTGGCCTCACGAGAGACAAACAATGCATCATGGTGTTTATATCCAAGGTGGTGGTGGTCATATAAGTCATTGGTCCGGAGTCCCCTCTGATATGAAGGGGTTATGGCAAATGCCAGCTGATACATTTATGGGTCCTGCAGCGGTGTGTAATCTCACAGATCTGAATCCCCTTCCAGCAGGGAAACCGAGTTCTTATCCACGAGAGCTATGGCTGAGATCTTTTCCAGAAGGGAGGGCAAAAGAAACTGATTTACGGGGCCAAGCGATCTGCGCCGAACATTTATTAGATGTGGAAGTAGGCGACATCGTGCTATTAACAAGTCCTTTCGAGGGTCTTGAGCAGCCATGGTTATCCCCGGAAACTTGTCAGTGGCTAGTAGAAGATAGGAAAATTAAATTGCTTGGTATCGGGCCTGGAATACTTTGGCATTACCAAGAAAAGCTTCCAGCTCCAAATAACTCCCCTGTTAAAAGGATCATGTTGGGCGCCAATGTCCCTATCGTACACCCGTTAGTTAACATCAATTCCTTAACCAAAACGCGAGTCTTTTATATCAGTATGCCGCTTCGTATGACAAAAATGGAAGCGAGTTTCACTCGAGCAATTGCACTTGAACAGGTATAGGAGAAGAGGAAATGATTAATCTGGAAGATTATAGAGTGGTTGAATTGACCGCAGAATTCAAATCAAGAGTTTACCGACTTGATACGAGTGTCGAAGAGGGAGCGGGCGATACTTATAATTTACCGTGGCACTTAGAGGACCAAATTAATCCAGACGATAGCTCTATTGAACAGCTGATTGGTGTCAAAATAGGTGATCCAGTTTGGCCTAATGGCGCACCAAGCGGTCATCACGGCTCGCATATTCAACTGGGGATTGGTCATAACGATAACTGGTCTGGTTTGCCTGATGGAATGTTGGGGCTGTGGGATATGCCTATCGATACTTATTATGGTGAAGCTGCTGTTTGCTTTTTCGATGATTTAAAAGGCGAACCAATTCTTCCAGAGCATCTTAGTAACGTCAAAGAAGGAGATATTGTATTGATGGGTAGTCCGTATTCGGAAGACCCCCCTTGGATTGATGGAGACACCGCTTACTGGTTGGCAGAGGAGAAAAAAATAAAAATGTTGGCGGTAGGTGTTCCTGGTATTGGTTGGGAGACAAGAACTAAAGACCCTGAACCCGATAATTGTCCTACACATCGCGCAATGACCGGAAATAATATTCCCATCGCATACCCTCTGTCGAATATTGAATCTTTGACAAAAGATCGAGTTTTTTATATCAGTCTTCCTCTTAATGTCGAACAAATGGAAGGAACTTTCATTCGAGCCTTGGCGATCGAGGATCGTTGAGGATGTAGGTGTGACGATGCGAAGAACTCATACAATCGTCGGTAGAATTACCAATCAAGAATATTAAAAATCCACTCATATTCAGGACCTTTCCACAAATCTAAAAAGCACTGCTACTAAGACTTGGAAAGTGTATATTTTTTATGGTCCTTGTTAAGCTCAGCGGATGCTGTATCGACTCTTATCGTGACCATAAATCATCTGCTCATAGGTACCTATACTCACGCTGATGAGGGCGGTGAGGCCGCTCAGGGAATCTACTCATCTGACTTTGATCATGAATCGGGCAATTTGGGNCCAANGACTTTGGTTGCTGAAGCTGCAAGCCCTGCATTCATTGCCCAGAATGGTAATTATATTTACACTGTTAATGAGCAAGAAGAGGGAAAACTTTCTTCTTTCCTGATCACAAAAGGCGGTCTGAAATTTTTAAATCAAGTTCCATCACACGGTTCTTACCCGTGTCATTTGTCAGTTACATCCAGGTATTTGTCGGTTGCNAATTATGGTTCGGGCAGTATCGCAATCTTCGATATTAGAAATGGTTTAATAGGGTCTTGTAATCAACAGCGAAAGTTTGAAGGCAGAGGTCCTAATCAGGAGCGTCAAATGGNACCNCATTCACATCAGGTATTTTCGGCTGAGCCACATATCTATGTGCCTGATTTAGGTAGCGATACCCTTTATCGATGCGAGTTGTCCTCTGAGGGTGAGCTGCAAGATTTTTCCTTACGTGCTGANCTCCCGCCAGGTTCTGGGCCTAGACATGTCGATCTNCATCCCACGTTACCAATAATTTATTTAATTAATGAGTTAAGTAGTACGATTGCTGTCATAGATAAACGATCAATGGAAATCCTGCAACTGGTAAATGCTTTGCCTGAAGACGCTAAGACCGCGAGCACTACCGCAGAGATTGCTGTATCAGCCGATGGCACAAGTGTTTATGGTAGCAATCGTGGTGATGACAGTATTGTAACTTTTGCCGTCGATCAGATGGGCTTGCTGTCCAATCCGTCATTCACAACATCTGGTGGTGCCTGTCCAAGACATTTCACACTTGATCCTAGTGGCCAATGGCTCTTGGTTGCAAACCAGGATACCAATAATATTGTTGTTTTTCGGCTAAAGAATGATCGCCCGGCCGAGATCGTTTGTGAAAGGGTATTACCAAAACCAGTTTGTTTGCATTTTCTCGCATGATAAAACCTTTGCACTACTACCTGCTTGCAACAGGCTCTTGGTTTTTAGCCTACGGTATTCAGGGTGTTATGTTCGCTTGGCTCGTAACTATAGTCTTGCGAGAGTCGCCAAATATGGTTGGTGTTGCTCATATGACTCTATTGGCTCCAGCAACAGTTCTTGTGCTCATTGGAGGAAGTCTTGCTGATCACTTTGGCGGAAAACCGATTGCAATTATTGGGCAACTTTTAGCGGCCGTTTGTGTTTTTCTTTTAGCTTTGGTGATTTATTTTGATTACTTTAGTTACTCGACATTGCTGGTTTTTGCATTCGTACTTGGCTGTGCTCAAGCAATTGTGACTCCAGCGAGAGATGGCTTGTTACCTCTTGTTGCCTCTGGTCGAATTCAGCGGACCGTTGTGCAGTCTACAATCACGCAATTTGGAATAATGATGCTTGGTTTCGCTATTGCCTCTTTTGCTGATCAGTCTGGAGCGCTTATCATACTATTATTCCAGTCAGTGGTATTGTTGGTTGGCATCGTAGCGCTTGTGAGAATCAAGGTTCCTGGCAGTAAGGTGCCACAGAGTGACTATAATTTAACGAAGCAAATCCGTCTTTCAATCTATACGGGAATGCAGACGGTCCTTGGCAATTCGGTTCTACGCGCTATTCTTCTTATTAATTTTGCCATGGGCCTTTTCTTCATGAGTTCCTACATGGTTATGATACCGCTTCTGTTAAGGGAGGTTTATGGAGGTAGTTCCTCACAGCTTTCTTGGACCAACTTTGCCAACTGTTTAGGACTAGTATTGATGATGTTTTATCTCTTGAGAATGGGCGATTTGAAACGTCAAGGAAGAGGTCTTTTGCTTTCCCATGGCATTGGTGCTATCGCGCTAGCTGGCGTGGCGTTAGGTACCGGATTTATCAGTCTGATGGTTGGAGTTTTTGTTTGGGGGCTCGCGGGAGGCTTATCGGTGACCGCATCCCGAAGTATTGCGCAGGAGCTTTCACCACCGGGTCAACGAGGCCGCGTCATGGCTTTTTTTTCTTTTTCCTTTATGGCTGCAGGACCTATCGGGGCCCTATTTTCGGGTTTTATGGCAGGTTGGCTAGGCCCTGCGATCGCATTACTTTTTAGCGCCTTTGCGATGTTTATTGTCGTCATTGCGGTCTCCATTTTTTCTTCCCTGTGGAGTTTAGGTATAGAAAAAGATATAAGATATAAGATATGACTAGTGCCTGTTGCTGGATGCATATTGTTTTTATATCGGTAATTTGACCAAGTAGGCATGAGATCAGAGACGGGGGATCTTATGGATAACAGTGCTCCAACTAATGAAATTGGCCTTGATGAATTATGGACCGAAATCCATAGTCTGGGCCTTGGGTCTTATATTAAGGATCTAGATAGGGATGGTTACACTGTTATTCCCCCAGAAATAGCGAACCCAAATAATCTATGTCAGCGAGTACTTGATACATGTCTGGGTATTGCAGAGAGTCGTAGTGGTGTCAGACCTGACCTTTTAAATGGTAAATCCCTAAATACCAATTCGGTCATTGGCGATACATTGAAAGCAATTTTCCTAGAAGATCCGGTGTTCGAAGAAGCCCTCATGAATCCAGCGCTACTCGCGATATCAACCTATTTGTGCGGATATGACTTAGTTCTCTCGTCTCTATCTTTCCAGGCTAAAGGTCCCAGTGATTTAAAATTTAAGCTGCACACAGATACNCGGTTACCATCACCGCTNCCAGCCCGAGCCTTGTTGTGCAAATGTATTTTCGCACTAACNGATTTTGATCGGGATCATGGAAGCACTGCCTTCGTTCCAGGTAGCCAGGATTGGGCTCGTAATCCTATCGGTGAGGAAAAAGTGTTTGGAGAAGAAGGTAGTCAATATGCTATTCCTGCTGTTGCCCCGGCAGGTTCTCTGATTGTATTTCATGGAAATACCTGGCACGGAGCGTTCAACCGCAGGTTACCGGGACTGCGAGCAAGTCTNCATCTTCTTATGCAGCGTTCAATGCTGCGTTGTACAGAGAACCTTTATGATNGAGTTTCTGAGGAAATATTNGGGCGGAATTCCGCNCGGTTTGCNATACTTACGCAGCAGGCGATTATACCTCCATATACCGATCACGATGATCAAGTTGCAAAGATTAGGCGTGCACTTAAATATACGTCTGCCTTCGAGCAAGAGTCAGGTATCGCGTTAGCGGCGAAGAGATAAGATCGATTATTCCTTATAAAGCTCGTACTTGGGCCACAGGATTCTCGNCTTCTAACACTGAAGCGAATGCTTCTGCTAACCGCTGGCTGGCGTCTACCGCTTTGTTCCAGTAACTTTTCCTTTCCGTTTTTGACATCCTGGAAAAATCTTTTCTATCCGGTATTTTATTGTAAGGCAGCGTTTCAAGATAAGATTTTGATGGGCCGATAACGACAACCTTGTCCAAAGAGGCAGCTGAGTTTCGTCGCCATGGGATCGATTTATCAAACCAACCCTTGATGATTTCAGAGCTAAAATGAGGATATAAGGCCAAACCATTACTGTAATGGTTCTTAAAATCGAAATGATAATCGATAATTCCCCCATCCCAGTAAAGACCTCGGGGTGCTCCTTGAATGTTTTGTTGGCTAGACATCAAAAAAGGTATTGCACCTGAGGCTAACAGGACTGCTCTCAAATCCTTAGCTTTTAATTCTGCATGGTATGTTTGAAAGTCTTGAAAGTTAAAATCATGTTTTTCTCCAGTGGTGAAGACAACTCTTTGAAAAAATAATGATAAGCACTCCCTACTAAAAAAATTACCAATGGCCCCCAAGACCATACCCGCTCCAACACCGATGGGACGTCGATAGCTGTTTAGCCCTCTTCCTCTTGCTGTCACAATGTGCGTCGTAAAACGAGGATTTGAGCAAATTGATACTGCTTGTTGTTTGTCGAGAACACCGTCAACTACCCATTGACATAATGAATCAACTATTTCAGTTCGTGAGCGTTTATCGTTTTCGTCCCAGTCCTGGTTGAGATAACGATATTGAAGTTCGCTTATGGCCTCCAGAGCATTAGGCCCAGCCAGTGCAGCATGCCGCCAAGCACCGATTGATGATCCATAGAGACTCATCTTGTGATTACTGCGCTGAAGATAGTCTCCAAAAAGAAAACGATCTAAATGAGCAATACCCAGCAGCTTTGCCCCCCCAGAAGCGCCAATCAACGCGGAGAATTGTGCCGGATTCCAACCATTGTTTTGGAGCGCTTTAAAAGCCGTTTTACCAGCGGTGATGCTGAGAGGGAAGTCTGACCTCATGACGTGGATCTCTTTCCTATAATAGAAACGGCAGCCTTACCTTTTGAGATATCACTCCTTCGGAAACTGCCGGTCCATAGCACCAATCAAATCTGCGTACCTCTGCTCCAGCATTTTTCGCGTATCAGTGCCGTCACAAAAAATATAGAACTCCTTGTTCAAGACTGCTTGCATTACCTGATTGCCTACGGTTTCTGCGGGCACGGCCATGTTATCGATCATTTTCCTGACCTCATCANTAACGCGGTTCCGCAGATTCTGAATAATCGGGGTGTCGGCCACATGGGGGCAGAGAACAGACACTCCTACGTTCGTTTTCGCTAAATCGTTTTTAAGAAATTCGGACAATCCTACTGCTGCAAACTTACTGCTGCCGTATGCTCCCTGACTTCCATGACCATGAATTCCGCTGAACGAGGCAGTGTTGACAATATGTGCTTCTTCGCCATGAGCAAGCATTCGCGGTAAAAATACATTAATGCCATTTATTAGACCGTAAAAATTGACCTCAAAAACGCTCCTCCAACGTGCATCATCTGTTTCAAGAATTGGTGCTCCTCCGGGTATGCCGGCGTTATTGCATAATATGTTTATAGTTCCAAATGAGGCTTCAAGCTCTTTCGCAGCGTCTTCCATGGTTACAACATCTGTTGAATTTACATTGAAGGTTAAGACATCCTCACTAATGGTCTGAAGTTCTTTCTTCGCGCTAGCAAGAAAGTCATCNCGAATATCAGTAATCGCTACTTTGGCACCCGCTTTNAGNAAAGCAGTTGCGATACCAAAACCAATTCCNGTTGAACCTCCTGTGATGAATGCTGTTTTACCTTCGAGATTTTTCATTAGNTCTTCCCAATTTGATTGACCCCAATATAACAAAAGCTGGAAGCAAAATTCTAACTTTTGAAGTCATTTGGACTTTTTGTATGCTTGTCTGATTATACGGTGATAGACTTCCGATCCCTAGTTACGCGCGCTAACCAAGACAATCCTTGTTCAGGATGCTGTTTGGATCGAGTCTAAAAAAATTCGAATATTACGGAGATTACAAATGGAGAATCTACAATTAAAGTCACTGGTTACGGCAGAGGGTTACTTGGAACTATTCCTCGAGTCCTCGTCTGTACCAGCTTGTGCCGATGACGAAGTGCTGATTGAGGTGCATGCTGCCCCGATAAATCCATCTGATATGGGTGCCCTTTTTGCCTCGGCAGATATGTCGACAGCAGAGTTGCTTGGCTCTTCAGATAAGCCAAGGATAAGAGCGATGATTCCTGAGTCAATGCGAAAAGCGGCGGCAGCAAGAGAAGGTAAGGCTTTGGCTTGTGGGAACGAAGGTGCCGGTATTGTAGTTGCGACTGGAAATTCTCAGGAAGCGAAGGCTCTAATGGGTAAAACTGTCGCTGTTCTTGGCGGTCGTATGTACTCAAAGTATCGAATTAATAAAGCGAAAACCTGCCTGAAGCTGTTGGAGGGTACCACGCCCAAAGAGGGGGCTTCATGTTTCGTCAATCCATTAACTGCTATTGGTATGGTAGAAACTATGCGTATGGAAGGTCATTCATCGCTGGTTCATACAGCAGCAGCTTCGAATCTCGGGCAGATGCTACAAAAGTTTTGTATTAACGAAGGTGTGGATCTCGTAAATATCGTGCGTAAGCAAGAGCATGTTGATCTTCTGGAAGGTATTGGGGCTAAATATGTTTGTAATACCTCGAGCCCTGACTTTTTTGCTCATCTCACTGATGTGCTTGCTGAGACCAAGGCTACAATTGCTTTTGATGCTCTTGGAGGAGGTGAGCTAGCGGGGGATATATTGACAGCAATGGAGCATGCTTTGAGCCGAGACGCGGCCACCTCCGGTCCTTACGGATCGACCACTCATAAGCAGGTTTATATCTATGGTGGTCTAGATCGTTCTGCAACAACGTTTAATCGTTCATTTGGCATGTCCTGGGGTATGGGTGGTTATCTATTAGGACCTTTCTTACAAAAGATTGGTCGTGATGCAGCAAATAAACTCAGACAAAAAGTTGCGGCCGAAATCACTTCGACATTCGCAAGCAGTTACACGAAGGAGGTTTCATTTCAGGAGTTTCTAACTACAGACGCATTATTGGTGATTGATAAGCGTGCGACCGGCGAAAAATATCTCATTAATCCAAGTCAAGGCTAAGGATTCAGAACCCGGAAATAGAAATTATGATTGGAATTACGGTGCAGCTCTATCCAAAGGAAGGTCACGAGGATTTAGTTCAGGACGAGATGAGGAAGTTTGCATCGACCTGCGTAGCAAATGAAACAGGAACCTTAATGTACACTATCGTGAAAGATGAAGCGGGGGTACTTGGAACGATGGAGCTGTATTTGGATGAGGAAGCTCTGCAGGTTCATGCGAAAACTGATTATCATGATGAGCTTGGTATTCTATTGAAACCTTATGTGGAGAAAGCCACTGTGAAACGTTTTCACGTTTTGCATCATCCTACCGTATAAATGGGGCAACTAATTGATGATGAGTTTACGAGAAAGACATTTATTTAGAAGTTCTGGACGAACGTTGGTGGTAGCCATGGATCACTCTCGATCCTTTGATTCGGTGACGGGTTTGAAAAATCCGAATGCCGTTATTAGGGCTGTGATAGCGGGTGGAGCAGACGCGGTCTTGACTCCCTACGGAACAGCGCAAGATGCTGCAGAAGTTCTTGGTAGTACCGGACTTTGGTTGAGTGTTGATACGACGCCGCAGACGGTCGTACCAATTGTTGAAAGGGCAGTTCGTCTTGGTGTAGACGGTATTAAGGCTGAGTTGTATCCGTGGTGTGAGCGCGGTGATGACCACTTAGGAAGTTATACAGGAAAAGAAACTGTTATGAACATGGTGAACCTATCAGCCGAATGCAAGAAGTGGGGTCTTCCATTAATGGCAGAGGCCATCCCCTTCGGTTGGCCTGGAGCCGACAAGAGAACTCCTGAGGTTACCGCAGCGGCATGTCGTGTCGCGAGCGAAACCGGGGCTGATTACGTTAAGTCATTTTATACCGGTGATAAGGAGAGCTTTAAGACATTAGTGGATAATTGTTCTGTGCCCGTGTTGGTTTTAGGCGGGCCAAAGGCAAAGTCTGATCGCGACACCCTCGTCATGGTTCGGGATGCGATGGATGCAGGTGCGGTCGGTATTTGTATAGGTCGCAATATCTGGGGGCACGATAAGATCGAGGCTATGACCTCAGCGCTTGCAGCAATTATCCATGATGATGCGAGTGTTGACACTGCCTCCAAGTTTATTGACTGATCCAATTTGGTGGAATACTTCATCATTGTGCTCGGAGGCCCTGCAACAGGTAAAACAACTGTGAGTACTAAGCTGGCGCGCTCTTTGCAAATCCCCTACCTTAGCAAGGATGGAATTAAAGAAGTCATTTTTGACGAGTTTGGGATACCTACAGCGGTGGATACAACTGATCCATTATCGGGTCGGCGAATGGATAATGCTGCAGTATCGATTCTTTTTTATCTCATTGAGAGACAGTTAGAGTCTGGCTGTCCTTTCGTTGTAGATTGCAATTTCCGACGACAGCACTCGAATACAATGCGAACAATTATCTCGAGGTATACAGTAACTCCACTTCAAATCCTCTGCCAGACCGAAGGTGCAGAGTTAGCTGATCGCTACAGGCGTCGCGCCGAGACTGGTGAGAGGCATCCGGGTCATCCTGATAAAATACTGGCACAAAATTTCAATCTGGATGAAGTATCGAACTTATACCAAAACCCGTTAGATATTGGCGGCCATGTTTTGGCGCTAGACTCTACTAGATTCGGTGAACAAGACTACAAAGAGTTTCTTAAGAACCTTCGAGAGATGCTGAGTTAGGCGCTTAGTCCACGACGTTATTTTGTTGAACCGTGGAGATATTCGAGGTTCTTTAACGCTTCTGGTGTCATGTAAAAATACTTACCGAATTATAGTTTCCTTGCGTAATTAATCGCTTCTTAACACCTACCCCAATGGTCGTGTATTTCAATGGAAAAAAAAGTCAGTGCTTACTCGCTTTCTAGCCCCCCAGAACAAAAGCTTCAATTCCTTATAAGGAGTATGAAGAGCCCCCCGAATCGAGTCACTAGATATCTCTTCGTGCTTCAAGCTCCGATAGGATATCGGCATGTCGGTCTTTATTTAAAGCATAAAGCCCCATGAAGAGACTTGCGAGAAGGTAGAGTATCAAAAACAAGGGACCATTCATGAAAAGTAAACCACTGATCGTTTCTGCTGATAACGAGCCAACCTCCGCATTTTCTGGGAAGCCGATATAGGTAAGACCAAAACCCGCAAATAGCCCACCGAAACCACTTGTAGCTTTGATCGCGATGCTGCGTACAGAGAAGACGACCCCTTCTGCACGCGAGCCAGTCTCATACTCGTGTAGATCCGTAACATCAACTAACTGTGAGTCGAGAATAATAGAGGTCACTGGTGTAACCATTGCGCCGATTAATAGTGGTAAAAAGAGCGCGACCAGGAGAAAGGACGACTCGTTACCGGGAAACCAGTCGAGCATTTTCAGAATATGTGGTGCTGCGGAAAATATTCCAGTGATAAATACCGTGACCATAAAAATCTCTTTCTTGTCTAGCCGGGTTGCTAAGAAGGCTACTAACGGCAGCGCTACAAACATGCCCGGAAGTTTTATGATGCCATGCAGGAACATTTGTTCTGATGAAAGCTCATATACGTAGATGTAAGCATATGTGGAAACAACGCCCAAGATACCGATCGCTGAGTATATGGTAAGCATGCTGAGACAGGTCGCAATGTATGAAGAGTTCTTCATTAGCGTAAGCACTTCTGTAAAAAATTCTCGATAGTCAATTTTTTTAATTTCAACGTTATGTATATATGGAACTTGATTGATTGTCCCCAAGGCACATACTAGAACGGATACAAAGATAGTAATGGCACCTAATGATGCTAATACAAAGTATCGCGATTCGTTTAGAAGACCGTTTTGATATTCCGGTGTTGAAGAGAAGATCACGCCGTAGACTATTGCAGCCATCATGGTTGCAGATAATGATACAACTACTACGTTATATCCAAAAATTGATGTGCGCTCTGTGTAGTCGTCAGTCAGTTCAGCACCGAATGCATCATGCGGAATATTGTAAAAAGTTATACTGATTCGCATACTAACCAAAAAAAAGGTAAGCCAAATGAAGTACTCTGTCTCACTCAGACCATTAATTGGTTGATAGAGAAAATAAAAAGTCACGGCGATGGGTAAAGCCGAGGCAAGCATTAGGGGATGACGTCTACCCCATCTACTTCTGAAACGATCAGAATAAACACCTACAAGAGGGTCTGTTATGCCATCCACAATGCTCGCAATTAGAAATGCTGTCCCGCACAGTCCCGGCGAAACCCCCATTATTTGATTGTAGAACAAAATGGTTACCGTTCCCGCAAGCACAACCGTGGCTTCCTGAAATGCTCCGGACGAAAAAAGAAGTTTCGTTCGCCAGTTTAGTTTCCTTCTACGATCTACAGGTATAGGCTCTTTAGTGGTGGTGTTATCTATTTCAGTCAAAAGGATTCCCCCTACTTTTTCTGTCCCCTCTTAAGAACAACTCACTTGCCTTTAAATTTTGGTGTGCGTTTATTAAAGAAGGCATCCATTCCTTCCTCTTTATCCTCTGTTTGGATGAGAGCTCCTTGACCAAACTTTTCCATGGCCAGCGCTGAAGATAGGCTTCCCTCCATACCCTTATGGATCATTGTCTTGATAAACTGAGGTACAAAAGGTGCAAAGGAGGCCAAATGCTCTGCCATCCTTTGAACTTCGCTTAGTAACTCATCCTGTTTAACTAACCTCGTAACGAGACCAATTTGGAGTGCTCGCTCTGCAGTAATTGGTTCACCCATTAGCATCATTTCCATTGCCCAAGCTCGACCAACAATTCTCGGTAACCGCGCCGTAGCACCCCCGCCCGGGATGATGCCCAGCTTCCCTTCTGGAGTCCCAAAACGACTATTCGGACTGCAAACTCGAAGGTCGCATCCGAGTGCAATTTCGAGTCCACCGCCCATACAGATGCCATCAATAGCGGCAATCGTAGGTTTCGGTATTGATTCAAGTTGCGCCGCGAGACCCTGAACAATTGGTTCAAGGGCCTTCTTAAGGTCTCTTTGAGCGACCTCTTTAAGATCCGACCCAGACGCGAAAGCTTTGCCTCCTGCCCCCGTGATTGCTATGACGCGAATAGATTCATCCTTTTCCGCTAAGTTCACGGATACTTGTAGTTCTTCTAACGTTTGTAAGGAAATAGCATTATGCTTTTCCGGTCGATTGATGGTAATTAATGCTAAGGGATCGTTTGTTTCATACAAGATACAATGAAATTCTTTAGCCATAATAGTTACCGCTTTATCTCGTGATCACGCTAGTTCTGTTAACGAACGAATTGGGAAGAGTTCTCCGCTCAGATGAGACGAGAGTTCGGAAGCGAGAAATATCGCGAGATCTGCTACGTCTTCGGGATTAGGAGGATAGAGTAATGGCGGCACGGGGGTCCCGTCCTCCTTAGTCTTTTCTGGTAACCAGTTGGCAACACCCTCAGTCGCAGTTAACCCTGGTGCAATACAGTTGACGTTAATATTGTTGGGTGCCCAGCAGACTGCAAGGCCCTTCGTTAGGTTAATGACGCCAGCTTTCGCTGCGCCGTAATGCACGAATGATGGGGAAAGGCGCATTCCCGCGACAGAAGATATATTAATGATTCTACCTTTATTCCTCTCCATCATATGCACGCTAACCGCTCGACTGCATAAAAAAACACTGCTCAGGTTCAATCCTATCGCTGCATCCCATTCCTCAGGTTTGAGCTCATTTGGTGTTTTAATGAACATGGCGCCACCAGAATTATTGACCAATATATCAACACACCCGAATCGGTCGATGGTCTTAGATACCATATTGTCCACATCCGCCGGAACGGTTACATCGGTTGCGATAGCTATCGCTTCCCCTCCCGATGACTCAATTTCTGCAACTACCTTGTTGAGCTTCTCTTGGTTACGGCTTGCTACTACAACTTTTGCCCCTTGGATCGCATAAGCTTTAGCAATACGGCTTCCGATTCCCCCAGCTCCCCCTGTGACAATAGCTACTTTATTAGTAAGTAGTTCAGACATCTTTTTTCTCCTAACACATTTTAAGTCGCTACCGTAGCGACCTCAGAAATAAACTTTTCCATAAGATCTTTTTTTCTTTGATCGGCTCCTATGAGCGTTCCAAGTGTAAAGTCTGGGATTATTAATTCTTCGACACCTGCTTCATCATAAGCGGCGATGACATCGCGTAGCTCATTCACGTTACCGATGATTGCTGGAGTTCCGATATCCGCTTCTCTTATTCTCTTTAAATACTTTTCATCATCTGATAAAAATAATAGAGCGACCGCGCATCTTTCAATTTCTTTGGGGTCTCGCTTGATTGCTTCGCAGTGTTGATCGAGTATCGTCATTTTGTGTTTTAAGATGTCCACATCACCCCAAACGTTCCACTCATCCGCGTACTTGGCTGCGATTCGTAGGGTCACCTTCTCTCCACCACCACCTATCATCAGAGGAAGTTTTACCTGCTTTGGCTTGGGCTCAAGAGGGGCGTGTTTTAATGTATAAAACTCGCCATCAAAGTCAAAGTAGTCATTATTGAATAGACCTTTAAAGATCTGGCACGCCTCATCTAATTTACGCAGACGAATTCCTATCGTATCGTAAGCAATACCGTATGCTTCATGCTCATTCTGTTGCCAACCTGAACCTATTCCTAATACCGACCTTCCATTGTTGAGGTTGTCTAGTGTTGCTACCATATTGGCGAGAACAGCCGGGTGTCGATAGGTGTTGCCGGATACCATGGTTCCAATTCGAAGCCTGGGTACATCTCGAGAGAGTGCCGCCATTGTAATCCATGACTCGTGAACAGGAATAAGCTCGGGTTCTTCCGGTAGGAAGTGGTCTGCTAACCAAATACCATCATAACCAATTTGTTCTGCATGGTTTGCAAGTTGTTTAGTATCCTCGTAGTCACTCCGAGGATTTGGCCAGAAACCAAATCGCATAGTCTCTCCTTTACCCTTTGTTCGATCGATCAGCACGCAGCCTAACCTAATGGGCTCGACAACGAAACGATGATTGACTATATTTTTCTGCTCTCCATATACAGTGCTATTAGCTTGCCTCTATCTGACGATAAGTTTCTGAAATTCCTTGTTGAGGGCTATCTCACGGTCATGCCGTCGAAAATGACAAAACAGCATCACGACCGTCTTTATAGACGTGCTCAGAGTCTCTATCGAGAGGCTGATAAATTAAAGAGTCAGACCGCTCATCTTGATATCTTAGGGGACAATCTTCGCGCCCTTATACCGGAGATAGATGATGTCATTTTCGACCCGATAGTGGTTGACACGCTGACGAGCTTGCTGGGCGAAAATTATGTATTACACCCCCATCACTATCTTCATAAGAGCGGTACGACTGATCAAGGTTTTCACCAAGATGGTAATCTCCCCTGGAATGAGCGAGGTCATTATCGATCACATCGACCCGACTGGGCATTACTCTTTTATTATCCGCAGGCGGTTGATTCGACCAACGGCGCTACCGAAGTGGTTGCTTCTTCTCAGTATTGGACAAAGGATTTTGAAAAAGGTGCTGACTGGTATCCCGACGATTCCATGGATAGGACTTTTGACGGTGGAGAAGATAATCTTGAATACCGCGATCAGCAGATACAGCAGGGTTTGAGTAGTATCGGGATACCAGATTTAGAGAGAAGATTTATCTATCTGCCGCAAGGTAAGGTGCTAATCGGTAGCTATGATCTCATTCACCGAGGATCCAGGAGTTTGCCTGATTCCGAGGATAGATTTATGTATAAATTCTATTTTCTCAGAACAACAGAGCCACAAATATCCTCAACGCAAGACGCACAAATCCCTACTTTTAGTTGTGGGCGAAAGGAGATCTATCCTGTTGCGAAAGAAACTTGGAAGTGGAGTAAAGGGTTCAAAATAGACGATGATATTCCTGATTCGTCTGTTCTATCCATACAATTGATGGGCGAGCAAGAACATAAGAGAATTGAGGCAGCATATCTTCTGGGTTCGAGCAGGTCTGATATTTCTACCGACATTTTGGTTGAAGGTCTATATAGTCGATCCGAAGGTACTCGAAGGGCATCTGGTTATGGACTCAGGATCAAGGGGGCACTTGTTACTGATTTATTGGTAGAAGCTTTACAATCGAAACAAGTGGAGATACAAAGAGTGGCTGCGTTTGCGTTAGGTACGATAGCCTCAGCGAGTTCTCGCGATGTTCTAAGAACTTTGACCTCTTTTTTGGAATCGGATCAGGATGATCTGCTCCGGTCAAATGCGGCCTATAGTTTGGGCCAGATTGCGCGTGCACCAGAGTGTGATGTTCAGTACCTTGCCAATATCTTGATTAATCGGCTTGAAGGCTGTGTCGAAAAAAATAACACGTCAAGTGCAAACTTTCCCAGATCAACTGTAAGAGAAAGTGTCGCATACGCGCTTTTACAATTGTTAGCAAATCATCAGTTAGATCAAAGTGTTTTCTTACGAGTCGTAGCTTTGTCTGTTAATGATAACGATAGATATGTAAGCGGATTACTTCTCGAAGCTTTAGGTATCAGCTCAAAAATAGAGCCGGTAAGCGCGGCTCTAGTGGCAGGTTTAATTAAACAACGCCGAATTATGCGAACAAGACGCGGAAGCAACAACTAGTTTCTATGATGGCGCCCTAGTGCTAATTTTTTTTGGCGCAAAGTTCCTGTTCAAAGAATGTTAGGGTTCTTTCGCGCGCTAGCTTGGCGGCGTCAGCATTAAAGGATGAGCGATGGTTGCAATTGAATCCATGATCTGCGTCGTAGATAAATACGGGAATGTCTGTTTTGGAGGAGATGATTTTTTCGACATCCTTCATTGGGATGTGTGTGTCTCGTTCACCGAAGTGTAACATTAGCGGGGTTTTCGGCCTTTGATCGAGATGGTCTACGATGCGGCCGCCATAGTAACCTACTGCACAAGTTAGTTCTGCAACGTTGCAAGCGGCGAGATACGCCATTAAACCTCCATAGCAATAACCTACGATCCCAACCCGCCCGTAAGTTTTCAGCGCTGCCACACTTGCTGTTAGATCCTGGAGCGTGGTGGATATTTCCAGCTGGCTAAATGCTATCCCCGAGCCTTTAGAGCGATCATCTGCCTCGTAGCCAAGTTCAACTCCTTTCTCGACTCTATCAAAAAGGGCAGGTGCAAGTGCCGCATATCCTTCTGCAGCATAATCGTTGGCTACTTCTTTAATATGCTCGTTGACTCCAAAAATCTCTTGCACCACGACAACTCCACCTTTTGGTTTGCCCTTTGGTATCGCGAGGTATGCATCTAACTGGAATCCGTCAGTTGATAGTAGCTCTATAACTCTTCCCATATTCCAGTCCTCAATGAATTTTTCAAAACCACCTTGCTACCGGGTAAAAAGGACGCCAGATCATAGCCGCTCCTTTTTTGGCGACCGGCCATACTTCCTTCAGTCCTGGAGAGATTGCTCTACCTCTTGTCGAGTTGGTAGCGAGGAGGCTGCGCCTGCTCGTGTGACGCTTATAGACGCAGCGGCATTAGCGAGGTTGACAGCAGAACCCAGGTCCTTTTTTCCATGTAATCCAGAAGCCAGGTAGCCCATAAAGCAATCACCTGCCCCAGTTGAATCTAGGGCATCTACCGGGCGTCCTGCATGCTTTATTGCCTCATCCCCGTTCCAAGTCGAGACGCCTTTTTCCCCAAGGGTGATAACAAGGGTCCCGGAGAACTTTTTTGGCCTACTTGCTTTCCCGCTAAGCAAAGGCTCTAGGGGCGCATTAAAAATGGACATGAACTCATGTTCGTTAACAACAAGGACATCAGTTGCATTGAGAAGTTCTTGATTAATCGATCCTTTGACCGGGGATGGGTTGAGAAGGGTCCTCGCTCCGACGCTTTTTGCTGCTTCAAATGCCAGAAGGGTGGTTTCCATGGGTGTTTCAAACTGAGCTACGACAACGTCATCTTTCTCGAAATCGATGCCATGAATACTCTCGGGCACTACCTTCTCGTTTGCACCTAGAACAACCATGATCGAGTTTTCTCCCTTCGCCACAATAATTAGGGCTGTGCCTGTAGGGACGTCCTTATTTACTGTTACCCCCGAGATATCAACGCCTGACTCGGCGAGGTACGAGCGTAATCCGTCCCCAAAAGCATCGTCGCCGGTGCATCCTATCATAGTGACGGGGGATCCTGCTCTCGCCGCAGCAATTGCTTGGTTGGCCCCCTTGCCACCGGGGTAGTAAGCTAAACCGGTTCCTGTGAGAGTTTCCCCTGGCCGCAAATGGTTTTCACTCGTTGCAACAATGTCCTGGTTAATGCCACCTATTACGTAAATTGTCATCGATTTCCTCAGTTTAGGTAGGACTTAGGTCTACTTTAACCAAAGTAGACTATAATTATCTCNTNAGAGCAAAATCTANAGTTTACGATGAAAAAANCNCCTTCCCCTCCCANACGTGATCCACAAACTGCAGGCTACGTNGCGGCAACCATGCTGGTTGATGGCCGTAATCCACCGATAGACATTGATGGNAACTNTATNGTGGGNCCAACACANAAAGATGCACCAGAGATNTNGGAAGANACNTCNNGTCTNAATGGNACCATNCATGANATNTNACTNGAGTCTNNANANAGTAAAATTTATCCAGGNATAAAGCGCAAGGAAGGNACATTTGGTNNACCAGATCCAAAAAANCCCGCCAAGCTAATTGTCAGTACGAGCTATCCCGCTTCTTACTCGCGTATGGTCACTGTCTATGTGCCAGCTAGATGCGAGCCGGAGACCCCTTTCATCGTCGGTGCCGATGGACCTGATCGTATGTTGTTCTCTGCAGTCGATGCCTTAATCTCAGAACAACGTATTCCCTCCATGGTGGCTATTAGTATTAGTAATGGTGGTGGTGACGCACAGGGCAGTCAAAGAGGTCTCGAATATGACACNATGTCNCCNCTTTANGCTGAATTTGTTGAGACTGAGGTATTGCCCNNTGTCGANANGNAATGCGGTATAACGCTTACNAAAAATCCCGANGGACGTGCCGCGATGGGTTGTAGTTCTGGTGCTTCGTGTGCATTGATTATGGCTTGGTATCGTAACGACCTGTACCAGAGGGTGCTCAGTTTGTCCGGTACATTTATTAATCAGCAATGGCCTTACAATTCCGAAACCCCCGGAGGTGCTTGGGAATTTCATAANTCAATNATTCCTCGTAGCAAAGTNAAGCCACTTCGAATTTGGTTATGTGTTGGCGATCGTGATCNNTATAANCCNNANNATGANGNGTGATGATATGCATGANTGGGTTTTAGCGAATCAAAANATGGCTCATGTTCTTGCNGAAAAAGGCTACTCTTATCAATTTAGCTTCGTTCGTAATGCNGGGCACTGCGATCGAGCGATGAAGGCGCAATTGTTACCCCAGGCATTAGAGTATCTCTGGTATGACTATCGCGGTTAGTCCTCGGCACCCCATTCAAGCGTCTGGCATTCAAAATTTTGCTGCATAATTGAATCAACGAGGTTGACGCCTAGTCCCTGACCTTTTGGTGTTTTGGTGAGGCCACTATGCACGGGTAAAAAGGGTGTCCCTACTAATTGGTCAAAGAGGTGGCTCTCGTCAAATTGTAACTCGAGCATATCGAAGTCAGGTAGAACCCTAGAGATTTGTAAACTTGCCGCGTGGGCTATGGGGCCGCTCGGATTATGCGGGGAGACCTGTATCCCAAGTAATTCGCTTTCCTCTGCTGTGCGCTNCANCTCATGGATCCCACCGATATATTTAATGTCAGGCATGACTACATCGTAGGCTCCGCCTTCGCAATAAGGCTGAAAACTATCCCAGCCTATATTTGTCTCAAGTCCTGCGTGATGCATACCCATCTCATTACATTGGTAACGCAGCCGAGCNAGGGCAGGAATATTGCTTTCTACTTCGGGTAGTGGACATTCGACCCAGTAAACACCCAGCTTCGCCACTGCATGATTAAGTTTGCGAGCCGTTTTTTCATCAAAACGCCAGTGACAGTCCACCATCAAACGCTTATTTGGACCAATCACCTCTCGTACCGCAGCGATTCTATCCAGACCAGCTTGCATTGCACGTTCGCCGTCACCTTGAGCACAAATTCTCGTGCTAACTTCGTCGAATGGAGCAATTTTAAATGCTATATGACCGGATTCGATTGCTGCACGTGNACTGTTGGCAAAACCGTTAGGGCTGCGGTCATCCGTTCTACGGTTGATATTAGCGTAAACCGGAATGGATTCGCGGTAAGGGCCAATGGCTTCTGCTAGGGATAAATTTGCCGCCTGCGCGTACAAGCTCCATAAAGCTTGATCAATAGCACTAACAATACTCGATTCCACAATATCACTAGGTGGATTTTGCTGTGCAAAAGAACTGGGATCGGAGGGCCGAGCCTCGCGTAATGCCTTTGGCACTATACGTTTTGCTGCCTCTTGCAGTAACTCCTCGCGCCCGATCAGGGAGGCTTCCCCTTCTCCAATTTNTCCATCCTGATCCTGAAGNTGAATGAAGGTCCAGCANGTTTTATAGCTGACACGGATAAAGTTTAGTGAGATGGTTTTTAAGANATCAAGATTCATTTTTTGAGGATATCCAGTGTTCGGTGCTTATAACGCCAATAATTTAACCTAGAGGTTATTTTTCTTTTTTAGAGCTGTCCATTCATCTTGTGTATACCTGCCTTTTAAACCCTCAAAGGGATCTCCTACGTAAAAATAGTTCAAGCCACGGCGGATAGTTCCTTCGTGATTCGGTCCTGACCAGTGAACCGTAGTAGGCCTAAAAAAGGCGATGTCACCAGGATGCATTGCACATTCGAAGCGATCGGGATGGTCTGAGAGGTCAATGGGTTTTGAGGCGCTTAGATGAGCGAATTCTTCTTCCCTTTGGTCAGAACCTTTGAGGAACTGGAGGCAGCCGTTATCTATATTGGTCTCGTCAATGGCGAGCCAGACTACACCTCCCTTCATGGCATCGGAATGGGGATGTACTTCTTGACTATGTTTGTTTTTGGTGAAAATGCTTGCGGTTGTCGGTCTTGGTTTTTCCCCCAATAGCATTTCGAGAATTGCTACTTGTGGTCCTTTGTGTAAAAGGTCATTGAAGTAACTATCCATTCTGTCTAAACCTTTAGTTACATTGGAAAAATTATCGCTACGTTTAGGAAGCTTTCGAGTCAACATTTCAGCTTTGTCGCAAATTTCATCCAATTGTTGTTGAGTAANGAAATTGCGAATAACNACAACTCCGTCTTNNTCAAAGGCCTCTTTAAGTTTNGTCGCCTCTACTTTGTTCATACTCCCNCTTCTAACTAANCAAAAATCTANCGACTGTCGNATGAGAGCCGCAGTCAGCACTAATNGTNTCTTCTATCTATTAGACTGGGTCCACCACCCAGTAAGGTTCGAGTTTGAGCGCAACACGCTCTGCATTCTCTATAGCATTTANATCAGCNTTCCANTCTGACTGGATAACACGGGTCGCTTGGTGCGGAGTGATGACCACATTTGGCATTGTAATTAGAGGATTACGAGGCGGTATCGGTTCTATTTCTGTCACATCAAGACCTGCGCCCCAGATTTCTTTCGCTCTTAACGCCTCAATTAATGCTTGTTCGTTTACGACGCCACCTCGGCAGGTATTTATTAATACAGCCTCCTTCTTCATCGCTTTGAATTGTTCAGTACTGAACATGTGATGTGTCACTCTATCAAGAGGGACATGGAGAGAAATATAATCTGACGTTGCAATCAACTCCTTCAAAGATAAACGTTGGGCGCCTACTGACTCCTCGTATTCTCTATCAAATTCTGCCGTATCATAATAGACGACTGTGCATTCCCAAGTGGAAAGTCTTTTTGCTACTCGCGAACCTATCCGACCCAATCCAATGATACCAACCTGCTTCCCGACCATAGAGGTCGCCTCCGATAGTGGTCCTGAAATATCGGCAGCCCAATTACCTTTCTTCACGCTCTCAATTTGCTCATCAAACTTGTGGTTGATAGTCAGTATTAACATGATTGCATGTTCGGCAACCGCAACAGAATTTGCTCCACCGTTATTGGCCACCCTTGTCCCGAGACGCAAGAGACCCGCTTTATCAAGCCGGTCCGTCCCAGCACTGAATGTCTGGAGCAGCTTTAAACCAGGGAGCTTTGAGGCAATGGCATTAACAGGATCAGTATTAATAGTAATGAGGACCTCTGCCCCTGAGCATTTAGTTGTAATTTCGTCGGGATCCTGAAGGACATCAGCTGAGACAAATTCTAACAAGTCCTTCTTTTCAGCGAGCTTCTTCAACGCAGCAAGTCGGACATCTACCGGTTGTCGGGTTACTAAAGCTACTTTGATCTTATTCATTCTGCTCCTATGTGATTAGCGTTGGTACACCCATTCTATCGGCTGCACTGCCAAGGTTGGGATTTTCGCCAAGCATATCTTGATATTTTTTTACCTTCTTATGGTCAAGCTTATCTAAGTGGTTATTTAACGGATCGATTAATTCCCTTGTGATATGCTGAGCATTGCCATTTTCCACTAAATTATTTAACTGATTGGGATCGTTATTCATATCGTAGAGTTCTGTTGGTGTTCTTGTTAATGAATCCGCGACCAATTTGTATCTGTTATCTCGCACCATTGAATAGAGACGGATATCACTAAATACATGTTGTTTCCCTTGCTGAGCAGATTTTGCCTTTGGATCATCGAAAACCTTACTCAGTAGGGAACTCCGGTACTCTTGGCCTGCCTGCATAGTAGGGGCTTCTGCGATCTCTAGCAGAGTTTCGGTGATGTCTAAATGATCTGTTAGCGCCTGGGATCTCCATGGCTTTATTCCGCCAGGAGGCCGAATACAAAGGGGTATATTGAGCGCGCTTTCGTAAAAAAGCGCTTTATGACTGCATCGGTGATCCCCCAACATTTCGCCGTGATCCGATGTATAAATTATCCAAGTATTGTCCATTAAGCCTTTTGCTTTTAGAGCGTCAATAACCATCCCAATACCTGTATCTACGTGCGTTACTTTAGCGTAGTAAAAAAGTCGCATTTGCCTGGCTTGACTGGCAGTCATGTTTTCAAGATGGCTTACATCTTTCATTCGTTGGACCTGCGGTGATGTTGGACCAGTTGTAGGCTGAAGAATCGCATCCGGCATTTCATCAGGATTGTATAGTTCGCGATCATCTGCGGGTGAGTCGAACGGATTGTGGGGCCCGGGAAATAATACTTGTAAATAAAATGGACGGTCGTCACTATAATTTTGAATGTATTCAACCGATCTCTCTGCGGTGAAGATATCAATATCCTTATCATTTGGCAGCAAACTAGGTGGCGTCTCCCAAGGCCGAAGAAGTCCTGCTGCCTCACCACGAACATAAGTGCGAATGTAGTTTCGCAGGGTCTCGAGGCTTCCATGTTCTTCAAGATAATCAGTATAAAAACACTCCGCATTCGTATAAGCGGTGATATCTCTGAGCTCAAGACTGTCCTCCCAGCCCCATTCATGCATTCGATAAGTGAAGTCTCTAGAATGTCCGTCACCTGCCGCCCTTACGTAAAAATGTACCTTACCAATCTGGGCTGTGCGGTAACCTGCCTGCGCTATATTGCGCACATGACTCGGTAGGGTCGAATCACCGCTTAAATTATTTGCCCAGAGCCCATGCTGAGTTACAGGTAGTCCGGTCATCAATGACATGCGGGCGGGCATACAGATAGGACCTGTGCTTGATGTTCGTGTAAATGTCACGCCTTCACTTGCTAACTTGTCTAGATTCGGCGTTTTTACTTTATTATTACCTGAAAATCCCACGGAGTCCCCGCGCTGTTGGTCCGGGAAAATGAATACAATGTTGGGTTTCTGGGGCAATGCTTGCTCCTTTGATAACTGCCTTTTCTTTGACGTTACTTTGGTTACAAACCTCATTCGAGATATTCTTAATATTATACAATACATGGGCAGTTTCGAGAGAGTTGGTTGGAAGGAAGGACTATTGACTCTCCTTGAGTCAAAAAGCGATTTACGCAAATTTTATGTAGCTGCGGTTACAATTTATAAATTGGAGACGTTTTGAAAATTACCCAGGTTCGTGCAGTGCAGCCAACATCTCCCGGTGCTCCCAACGATTGGCGGGATTGGCTTGGTCAGATTCTCGTGATGATTGATACTGATGAGGGATTAACTGGTTATGGCGTTGGCGGTGGAGGGCTCGCTGGTGTTCATGTAGTAGAAACGGTAATTCGAGATATCTTGGTGGGTCAGGAATCAAGTGATATCGAAAGCCTCTGGGAAGAGATGTATTGGCGGACGTTACCCTATGGTCAGAAGGGCCTTGCTATTATGGCGATCAGCGGCGCTGATCTTGCGCTTTGGGACTTACGAGCAAAGGTTGCTCAGCAGCCGCTCGCAAGACTGCTTTCTGATGATGTAAAGGAAACCGTCCCTGCTTACCGAACCGGTAGGCCTACGGAAGAATGGCTTAATAATGGCACTGAGGGATACTCGATGCTGAAGCTTTTTCTGGGTCTTGAGCCTGGTGAGCGAATTATTTCGAAAGANAGCATTGATCGAGTTGTTACCGAGGTCCGCGCGGTAAGGTCTGCCTTGGGGNCANANGTAACAATAATGGGTGATGCTTTCATGGGATTAGATGTCGATAACACCCTTCGATTGGCTGATAAGCTATCTGATGTCGGGCTTGCTTGGATCGAGGAACCGTTACTGCCGGATGATATTGAGGGCTATGCACGATTGCGTGATGAGTGTCCAATACCAATTGCAGGTGGAGAGCATGAATATACGGCGAAAGCCTTTGACCTCATAATGCAGGAACAGCTGCTTAGTATTGTNCAGCCAGATGTTTGCTGGTGCGGTGGTATGACAGAACTATTNAAGATTTATCGCTTNGGAGNAGATTACGGGATNGACGTNTGCCCGCATCGTGGNAGTGAGATTTGGTCACTGCANGCNATATGNGCAGTCGACCNNAANCCTNTAGCAGAATCTGGACGNCCATGGATGNCTTGGGTNGGAGGTCAGCCGGAAATTTTGGCAGGCGAAATCTCTTTAGGTGACGCGATGGGGTTCGGGGTGACTTTTGCCTCGGAAATCCTGCAATAATTAGTAGCTTTTAATCCAGTCTACCTCGAGTTGGAAAGGTCCGTCTCGCTTGTCGTAGATCATAATTCCTACACTATCGATCGCAGAAATTTCTAGAGCCGGTCGAGAGAGTTTCATTCCTCTCCAATTTGGCCAGAATTCTGAAAAAGGAATCCGCATGTCTACCCATTCGTTTTCGACTGTGGGAAAGTAAGACCAGTATGAAGCGCGGGTATTATCTGTTTCGAGCAGAAAGGTGTAGGTCCTACCGTCGCCGCGGACCCTAAAATGAACCCCTTCTGATTGATCGTTGAATGAAAGATTGCGAGTTCTGGATCTTACGGAGGCAAAACCACCACCGTTTGTGTTAGTGGCTCCCGAGAATGTCATTATGCCTTGTCCGACTTTAAATCGTCCGCTAGATCTACCTCCCATTACATTATCGTTAACTGATCGCCAACGAAGATTAGGCGTTTGGTCGTCAAACGCTGTCAAAGTCTGGGTGGTCTCAGCTGAGCTCGGCATATAGATGAGAAAGGCAAAAAGTATTAACGGGAACTGCATCACCTTCTTACGTGGTTTAGCCAAATTTGGATTAGTAATTAATTGTACGGATTTAACTTCTTCAACTATAGTGACCTCTTGTTGAGGTAACAGAGGGCAGAGTGTGACTAAAGGCGTATATGTGCCATCAAGTATTTTTAGTGACGAAAACTTGGTTCCCAGAGTAATGATCGCTCCGCAGCGATATATCCAAGGGAAAGGTGTGATCGATAACATTGGTAGGTATATTATCCTCCTAAAAGCTAGGCGTGCTGCTGTGCTGGCATCTTCTCGTGGCCATGGCGCGGAGGGCGCTAGGATAATAGATAGTCTTAAGCAGAGAAATGTGTCTAGTGTAGTGGCAACTTTTGATGGTGAATGCTCGCTTGAAGAGGTCAACAAACAGGTGGAAGTGCTTNAGACAGAGGANATTGATTGCTTNATTGCNGTTGGCGGAGGAAAGTGTGTAGATGCTGGAAAAAGCATTGCGTACCGACTGGATTTGCCTGTGGTTATAGTACCAACCCTGGCTTCAAATGACGCACCCTGCTCGGCACTTTCGGTTATGTATTCCTCGGAAGGGGTACAAAATGATGTGGAGTATTATCCGGAGAGTCCCGCGCTCGTTGTAGTAGATACGGGTGTGGTCGCAAGCGCATCGGAAAGATTTCTCGTTGCTGGAATGGGTGACGCAATGGCAACTTGGTATGAGGCGAAAGCTTGTCTTGCCAATCCTGATGGGAGAAATTGTGTCGGCTCTCGTCCAACGCTAGCCTGCACAGCTATGGGAGAGGTCTGCGCACATACTTTATACGAATATGGCGAAATGGCTAGTGCGTCAGTTGCTGCAGGACGCAGTGATGACTCGGTCGAGAGAGTAGTAGAAGCCAATACGCTTATTAGCGGCATCGGTTTTGAGAGCGGTGGTTGCGCTGCAGCTCATGCAATTGCTGTTGCCTATACCCATATTCACTCGGTACACGAGAATTATCTTCATGGTGAAATGGTTGCGATGGGGACGTTGGCACACCTAATGATGGAAAATAATAAGGACGCGCGGAAGGCAGCTGAGTTTTTTGCTCGGGTTGGATTACCCATCCATCTGGGGCAATTATCTATGAGCAAGCAATACCAGGAAGATATCGATATTGTAACCGATGCTGCCATGGGGGCTAGTATAATGCATAATATGCCTATGGTTGTGACNCCCGANCTNATTCGCGAATCTATACTCAGCGCACATGAGTTGGGTGANGTTGTCGCTAAAGATATTGGAGATGCAGCTTATCGGCGCTTACAAGCGCAATAGTCTANTTCGTTCTAATTCGTTGGGAATTGTCTATCCATTGCTTCGAATAAAGCCTTAGTTCTGCCTTCCATCATTCTTCGGGAGGCTTCACCATCAGTAAAAATGTAAAGCTCGTCGGTTTGAATGCCCTTCAAAACCATATTGCCTGTCTCCTCAGCGTCAACGCCAATCTTTTCTAACCAAGGCATTTTTTCTTTCTTATACTTCTCGATTGTCACTTGATCTGCATCCGCTACATCTGGGTAATAAATAGGCGTGTCAACAATATGCGGGCATAGTACGGAGGCAGATACATTATCTTTTTCCAGGTCGTTACGCAGGTATTCGGTCATACCAACAACCGCGAATTTACTCGTTCCGTAGCATGACTGTGAGTGGTGGCCAACAATGCCGCTAAAAGATGAAGTATTTACGATGTGGCCGCCCTCGCCATGCTCCAATAAACGAGGTAGGAATACATTGATTCCATGAAGTACTCCCCAAAGATTAACATCAATTACCCGGTGCCATCTTTCCATCGAAGTGTCTAGGAATCTTCGACCCCCACCAATACCCGCGTTATTACAAACGATATGGATGTTACCGAATCTTGCTTCGATCTCTTCTGCAGCTCTTTTTAACGAATTCTCACTTGCTGTATCGACCGTAAGGGAGACAATATCCTCGGAAATCTCTTTTAATTTATCAGAGGCCCGCCGGACCCGGTCAACTGCGATATCACCGATGGCAACTTTTATCCCAGCTTTGAGAAACGCGCTAGCCATACCGAGACCTATTCCGCTTGCTCCCCCTGTTATAAACGCGACTTTACCCTCTAGGCTTTCCAATTCATAACTCCTTTAAACTCAGGATCGAAGATTACAGTAATTGATACCTAAATAATCTGTTATTCTCCCCCATTTTTAACTTAGCGGGAGAAATAATGAGCATACCAGCTGACTATGCGGAACGCGTTTATGCAGGGGTTTTGGGTAAATCAATTGGTGTTTATCTGGGCAGACCTTTCGAGGGTTGGACTTATGAGCGCATCCAGGAGCAGCTAGGAGATATCAATTACTACGTTCATGATAAATTGGATGTACCGCTGATTGTTACTGATGATGATATCTCAGGAACATTTACCTTCATAAGAGCGCTNGATGACTTCAACGCAAATCCGAAAATTTCAGCCAAGAATATAGGGCANAGCTGGCTCAATTATATCATTGAGAAACGGTCGATACTTTGGTGGGGTGGCATGGGTAACTCAACCGAGCACACTGCTTTTTTGCGATTGAAGAATGGCGTTGAGGCGCCTATGAGTGGTTCTGAGAAGATGAATGGTAAGGTTGTTGCTGAGCAAATTGGCGCACAAATATTCATCGATGGCTGGGCTCTTGTTAGTCCTGGAAATCCAGATCAGGCCGCAAGGCTAGCAACAGAAGCGGCAAGTGTTAGTCATGATGGGGAAGCGGTTTATGGGGCTGTGGTGCTTGCTGTTATGGAGTCGATGGCTTTTATCGAAACAGATATGAATAGCTTAATTGATAAAGCACTCACCTACATACCAACAGACTCGATTATCACTAAATTGATTGATGATGTCAGGAAGTGGCACGCACTTGAGTCGGATTGGCGTGCGACGAGAGAGACTATAGCAGCGAATTACGGCTACGATAAGTTCGGTGGTAACTGTCATATGGTGCCAAATCACGCCTTAATCATTCATTCTCTGCTGCACGGAGAAGATGATTTTTCTGAGACGATGAAGATAATCAATACCTGTGGCTGGGATACCGATTGTAACTCGGGCAACGTTGGCTGCCTGATGGGTATCAAAAATGGACTTGCAGGAATTGATTCGGGCGCTCTCAAGGGATTGGATTGGAGAGGGCCTGTAGCAGACCGAATCTACGTTCCCACCGCAGAGGGCAGTCGAGGAATTAGCGATTGTGTGCGGGAAGCGGTTAGTATCGCTCAACTAGGACAACGGGTAGCCGGTGATGAGCCAATTTCGCCTAAAGATGCCGCGCAATTTCATTTCTCATTCCCGGGCTCAGTTCAGGGCTTTTTGATTACGGGCGGCGTGGGAGAAGCTGTCAATGTGGAGGGTTATAGTCAACTTGGGAGTCGAAGCCTTGAAATATCCTCTCAAGGGGAGGTGCATTGTGGTTCCCCCGTCTTTTCCCCGAGCAAAGAGGTAACTGATTATTTCCAGAAGAGAGGTTACGGTTTGATGGCCTCTCCCCGGGTTCATAGTGGTCAGGTCTTGAGGGCTCGCTGTGTTGGTGCTGATAATTTGTCGGTTTCCTTATATCTGCGATCATTTGGTAACAGTGATGAAGTGCTAACAATTTATGGCGATACCGTTACGCTATCAGCTGGCAATAGTAACGAATTGTTACTCACTGTTCCTAAAGAGGCTAATCCTGTTTTCGAGGTAGGTATAAAAGTGGAAGGTACTGGAAAGCTCTATCTTGACTGGTTGACTTGGGAGGGCACTCCAGACGTAACTTTTACCCGGCCGGAGCACAAAGGCAGCGCAAAGGATGCGCCCACGATGTGGCGGAATGCTTGGATTAACGCAGTTGATAGTTTAACGGGTTGGCAGGAGAGTTTTCGTCTCGTTCAGAATGAGGGTGTAGGTTTGATTATGCAGGGTACTCGGGATTGGAAAGATTATGAGGTGACAGCAGATGTAACTCCACATCTCGCAAAGCGAGCTGGGATAGCGGCACGAGTCCAAGGGCTGGGAAGATATTATTCGCTTGAGTTAAAATCTGACAATAAGGTTCAGTTGGTGGAAGTTCTTCATGATGAGACAGTTCTTGCCGAAACTGAATTTGTTTGGGAGTTTGGTCAGACTATGGAACTTTCGCTCAAAGTTCATGGGGATCAACTGACTGGAAGCATTAACGGCCAATCTCTAGTCACGGCGAACAGCAGTACATTTTCCGATGGGGCGATTGGCTTGCTTATTGAAGAAGGCAGAAGTGCAACAAATACCGTAAGTGTGAAGCCGGTTAGTTAGGTAATAGAGGATTAGATGGAAGCTGGTAGACAGATGGATACTAACTTCAATGGTACTTAAAGATGGATTTAGCTTCAAATAAATTGGGCTGGGTAAATCGAGATCCTCAGGACGCTAAAGTACAGCAGCTGCGAGCGTATCTCGATAATAATAATGGTATGAAGGGGCTAGAGATATTAGCTCCAGACGAAATTGATCGTGCTGTTAAAATATTTTATCGGGACGGTTTTGTTGTTGTCAGAGATGCTCTAAATGCGGAAAGACTTGATTTCCTGCGGAAGGGCTGTGATCGAGTTGTTCGTGAGATGCTCAAACTTGATCCCCATAGAATTGGTAATCGTGGCTCTCACCGATACTCCTTCGGCGGTGCAAGTAAGACAGGACACCTAATGCACCAACCTGAATGGGCAATGCTTTTGGATTTGGAGACCGTTACACCCATCCTTACCGCTATTTTTGGATCGCCAAAATATGTCGCACGTGGTGGTGGAGGCGATTTTTGCCTTC
>NHBG02000005.1 GCA_002167855.2 Gammaproteobacteria bacterium TMED1 | reverse complement strand
CGTCGGTCTGCACCCCTTCACGTTACGCCCTGCTGACGGGACGCTATCCGCACCGCGCGAAAGACCGCGCCATGCTCCGCTGGATCGAACCACCCCACGAAACCGGGGGTATGTCGGACAGTGAGATCACCGTGGCCGAAAAGCTACAAGAGCTTGGTTATGCAACCGCCGTAATCGGTAAATGGCACCTGGGCGATTCGGAAAAATACTTCCCGATGAAACATGGTTTTGACTACTGGTGGGGGCTTGCGAATAACGCGTACCATCGGGCGTACGACAAGGGCCTGCCTATGTACGAGAACAATACCATCGCCATTCAACCGGTGGACCTCGCGAGGTTAACAAGAAGCTATACCGAAAAAGCGATCGGTTTTATCGAGCAAAGTGTCGCGGCGGATAAACCATTTTTCTTGTACCTACCTCATACCTATCCCCATGGACCGCTTCATTGCTCGCCTGAGTTTTGCGGTACTTCTGCCGGTGGCTTAATCGGGGCTGCGATTGAAGAAATCGACTGGAGTACCGGGCAGATCTTGGCAAAACTCAAGGAACTGGGGATCGACTCAAACACTCTCGTTATTTTCACCAGTGATAACGGACCATCACCCAGGCAGTCAGATGGCGCTTATCCCTTACGAAATGTAAAGGCCTCGGTCTATGAAGGAGGAATACGGGTACCCGCGATCGCACGGTGGCCAGGAAATATTAAGGGAAAAAGAGTGGAGAGCGCCCCCGCCATCATGATGGACTGGTTCCCCACCTTTATGGCATTAGCAGGGGGAGAAATGCCAACAGACCGACCCCACGATGGCAGAGATATTTCCCCAGTCTTACTCGGCACCGGCGCAAGAGCTGACAGCCAGTTTTACGCCAACTACATCGACCCCTGGACAGGTGACGTGATACTGCCGGTGTATGAAATCATGGAACACAGATCCGGCGTATGGAAATACGTGGCGCTAAATGACGGTGAACTGTACAACCTTGAAGCCGACATCTCGGAAACCACCAATCTGAAAGATGCCCACCCGAAGATCTATAACCGCCTAAAGAATGAGTACGACTTTTTTACCCAGAGCATCGCCAATGCCCCGGCCCCGGGTGATATCGATGGTGACGGGATGCCGGACAAGTGGGAAGTAGCCAATGGGCTCGACCCTACCTACACCATTGACGCCTACCTTGACCCGGATGGCAACGGCAAGACCGCCTATGAAGAATATGCGGGAAGCGCGACGCCAAAGTGGGTAACCGTCAGTACGCCACTCGTACCGGTTGCACCCGAGTATTTCGAGCGTCTACGTGAGCTTCAGCAACAGGCAATGTCTACCTGCGTGGTCAAAGGATGTACCGGTAAAAGCTGCTTCACCAAAGAATGCCATCAACGCATCATGGACAGGATCAAAGATTTCAAGCCTTAAAAACTTAAACCCCCTGATTTTAAGGCCCTGTAGCGGGTATCTGGCGGAGGGGCAGGGATTCGAACCCTGGATAGGCTACAAACCTATGCCGGTTTTCAAGACCGGTGCATTCAACCGCTCTGCCACCCCTCCGTCGAAAGCAGAATATACGCGATAAGAATTCGCTTGTTAAGGTGATTCATTAACCAATTTTTAGGGGTTGTGAGCAAACCAAGATAAACTAGTAGTTACTNAAATTTTATCAGGTCAACTGATACCGATGGAAATCCTTGTTATTATTGGNATTGGAATGTGTATGCTCTATTGGCGAGCTGCTGGCTTTGCTAAAGAAGCTGCCNTAGAGGCCGCAAGGAGGGCATGTAACTACCATGATGTGCAGCTACTAGACCAAACTGTGATACTAACCAAATTATCAGCGAGTCGTAATGAAAATGACCGCTGGCGTATGTGGAGGGAGTACCGGTTCGAATATGCAGTTCAGGGAGAAGATCGCTTCGCGGGGAAATTGGTTCTCTTGGGGCAGTCAGTGACACAAATAGAGCTGGAAACTTTTGGGCCAACTATACATTAGAGCGTGTGGAATTCCATGATTTTAGCTGATCTTTAGAATTTAACCTTGCTGCTCCAAGGCAAGCGTATTTTTTCTTGTTTAAGAAGGCTTAATTAGATTTCGATATGTTTTTAAATGTTTCAATGCTTCAGAGTGATCCCCAACAAGTTCATAAAGTCTCGATAAATTATAATGCGCGTCTGCAAAAGCTGGAGCTTGTTTATAAGCGGATATTGCATCATCAATACGGCCCATATCCTCAAGTAGGGTGCCTAGATTAAAAGCGGCCAAAACATTATCTGGTTCTACATGCAATGCCTGATGATAATGTACTTCTGCTCTCTCATATTCACCAGCCTCTTGCAGGAGACGTCCAATATTTACGTGAGCATCGCTGTGACTAGGGTCAAGCTCCAGTGCCCGAAGATACGCTGCAGGGGCATCCTCAGGGCTAACTGCCTCCAGATCTACGCCGAGATCAAACCAGTCATCACTGGTTAAGTGATCACTGGATTCAGCCTGCTCAGCTGCTTTTTTTGCAAGCGGAGCGAGGGTCCCGGCCAGTTCTGCAATTGCGAAATTGAAATGTATTTGCCCAGANTCTGCGTTGTACATTTGTTCGTCCTGGCAGATGACAACTGCTCCTCCATCACCAGCAATCCGCAANGATGACAGAGATCGCTCTGCTGGCAATCGCTGTTTTAGTTGAAGTAGTGACTGATTGAGTCGAGCCTTACGCACCCCGGCATCGAGTAACTCTTTCGCGGTTCGAAGTATGACGATATCTTGGAAACTGAACCGATAGTGATTACCGCTGGTTCTTTCAGGGTCGAGTACGCCCGAGCGAGCTATCTCACGAATTGTTTCTGCATTAATGCCTAGTAACTCAGCGACATTAATCGTCGAATATCCCTTCATATTTATTGCGCTACCTAAGGGCTATTTGATCGCCATCTTCACTTATGCCCTTTCGATTGCCTTTCAGGTGATGGCGGTAGTTCTTGGCTTCCCCATTGATTTGGTTAAAATAAGAAAGCTGTCTTGTTACTAATGATATCAATTTTTTTAGAGCCTATAGAAGAACAATAGACCGGTAATTTCGTAATCATAAGAGTTTAGTCCGCAACCACATGATTTGCATTAGCTACTGATATAGAATTGGTTGCCGATCGTAATACATGGGGATTGACAGTAATTTACAGGGAAAAGCTAAAGTATAGTATAGGTTTAAAAATGGCTGACGGTCGGTTGCTATCTGATTATATCGGTTAGTATTTTTAATAATAGAATTAAGCATTGTAATGCGTGAGGATTTTATGACTGAATTTAGATGGGACGACCCATTTTTTTTAGATGATCAATTAACTGAGGATGAGCGGTTAATTCGAGATACTGCCCATGACTATGCGCAGGATAAATTAATGTCGCGGGTGCTTACTGCTAATCGAGAAGAGCACTTCCATAGAGAAATTATGAATGAGATGGGTGAACTGGGCTTGCTAGGAGCCACCCTCCCAGAAAAATACGGCTGTTCTAATGTGAATCATGTGTCTTATGGGCTTGTGGCGAGAGAAGTAGAGCGGGTTGATAGCGGTTACAGATCTGCTATGAGCGTTCAGTCTTCCCTCGTAATGCATCCAATACACGCTTTTGGAAGTGAAGAACAAAGGGATAAATATTTGCCCAAATTAGCCACTGGAGAGTGGGTGGGGTGTTTTGGGCTTACGGAACCAGATCACGGTTCAGATCCAGGAGGGATGATCACGAGAGCAGAGAAAATCTCTGAAGGTTATATACTCAACGGCGCTAAGATGTGGATTTCGAATTCGCCGATTGCGGATTTGGCAGTGGTTTGGGCAAAGCTGGACGGTGTGATCCGTGGTTTTATCGTCGAGAGAGGTATGGCTGGCTTCTCTACGCCTAAAATTGAGGGCAAGTTTAGTTTAAGAGCATCAGTTACGGGCGAGATCGTTCTAGATAACGTCGAAGTACCAGAAGAGAATTTATTACCCAATATCTCCGGTTTAGGAGGTCCTTTTGGGTGTCTTAATAAAGCTCGCTTTGGTATTGCTTGGGGAGCAATGGGAGCTGCTGAGTTTTGCTGGCAAGCAGCCCGAAAGTACACGCTAGATAGACACCAGTTTGGCCGCCCGCTGGCAGCGAATCAGTTAATCCAGAAAAAGTTAGCTGATATGCAGACTGAGATAACACTTGGTCTACAGGGCGCTTTGCGGCTGGGTCGCTTGATGGACGAGCAAAACTGCCCGGTAGAAAATATATCCCTAATGAAGCGGAACAATTGTGGTAAAGCGCTTGATGTGGCGAGAATGGCTCGAGACATGCATGGAGGGAATGGGATTTCTGATGAGTACCACGTGATGCGTCATGTTATGAATCTTGAAACAGTTAATACCTATGAGGGTACTCACGATATCCACGCGTTAATCTTGGGAAGAGCGCAGACTGGTTTGCAGGCTTTCACCGGACGCTAAATGAAGAGGTTTGGGCATCGAGAAAAAAACAATATACGAAGGTAGTTCCGATATTATTTTTCCAGAGTGCATGGAATTTGCGGGCGCTAAACCATTCTGCTTCTTTACTGTGTATATGCGATTGTGCTTAAACCTTTAGAGCAATGCCAACGCTGTATTAGATTCAAAACGCAATTTCGCGACTTGAGAACATCGCATCCCGATTATTGGAATAAGCCGGTTCCATGCTCTGGTAGTTCCGATGCTCCGCTGATAATTATCGGTTTAGCACCTGGAATGCATGGTGCTAATAGGACGGGAGTACCCTTCACCGGTGATGCTTCTGGTAATTTGCTTTTCGCTACACTGGAGAAATTATCCCTTGTTGATTCGGTTATGATCACCAACGCAGTGAAATGTCTTCCAATCAGCAATAAACCGAATGCTCGAGAAATTGATAATTGCCAGGCATATCTAAGGCGAGAGCTACTTCCTCTTGCTGGAAGCAAGGTCATTCTAGCTCTAGGGAGAATTGCCCATGTCGCTGTGCTTAAAGTTTTTGAGCTGCAATTGTCACATTTTACATTCGCACATGGGGCCCTTCACAGCATTGGTGACGATTGCTTTCTGGTTGATTCCTTCCATTGCAGCCGATACAACGTCCAAACAAAACGTCTCACTCCTATGATGTTTGAACAGGTAATGTCTTTCGCCGCGACGATTGCTGGNATTAGGCTAGCCAGACGGGCCACAAGTGACAAAGTTTGATCCCACGACTTTCCTTAGTAACCTCACAAAAAGACCTGGGGTTTATCGCATGCTCGATACTGAAAGCCAGGTTCTTTACGTCGGTAAAGCAAAGAATTTAAAGAATAGGGTATCAAATTACTTCCGCGCAACTGGATTAGATACCAAGACAATAGCGTTAGTCGGAAGAATCGCCGATATAGAAATTACGATTACTGCAAGTGAAACCGAAGCACTTTTACTTGAGCAGTCATTAATTAAAGAATGTAAGCCTCCTTATAATATTCTTTTCCGAGATGATAAGTCCTACCCATTCATATATCTTTCGAGTGAGGATAAGTATCCCAGGCTCACATTTCATCGCGGTACTAAAAGCAGGAAGGGAAGATATTTCGGGCCATTCCCTAGTTCTTTTTCGGTTCGAAACAGTTTGAGTATTTTGCAAAAGGTTTTTCGCGTTAGGCAATGCGAAGATGCATTTTTTAAAAATCGAACGAGGCCTTGTTTGCAATATCAAATCAACCGGTGTTCTGGCCCATGTTGTGGGCTGATCTCGGCTGAGGCATATGCAGAAGATGTTGCTCATGCAGAGATGTTTCTCGATGGTAAAAGTACAGCGGTTATTAACGACTATGCCAAGAAAATGGAAGCAGCATCAAATAAGTTGGATTTTGAACAAGCGGCTTATTGCAGAGATCAAATCTCACATTTAAGAAAGGTTCAAGAGCAGCAACACGTCGTGGGAGGCAGTGGTGATATTGACGTGATGGCCGCAGTACAGAGTATGGGGGTTGCCTGTCTTCTTGTGATGTTCATAAGAGATGGACGGTTATTGGGAAATAAAACGTTCTTCCCGAAAACAAGATTGGATGAAGATGTCGGGGAATTACTTTCTGCGTTTATCCCACAATTTTATCTGTCCTCTCGAATGTCAAGTAATGTGCCTGACGAGATAGTTGTGAATTCAGGTCTCTCAGACAAAACTATATTACAGGATGCTCTATCACAGCAGAGTGGACGAAAAGTCGTTGTGTCTGATTCTGTTCGCACTCAGAAAAGGCGGTGGCTAGATTTAGCAGAAACCAATGCTGAGCAGGCATTGGGTGGTCATCTGTCTAACCGTAATAATCTTAATCAAAGGTTCGAGGCTCTCCAGGAAGCGTTAGGATTTGATTCGCCGCCGGAAAGGCTAGAGTGTTTCGATATCAGTCATAGTGCTGGCGAAGCCACGGTCGCCTCTTGTGTAGTCTTTGATAAAAACGGTCCCCTTAAATCTGATTATCGCCGATTCAATATTGAAGATATCACCCCTGGCGATGACTATGCTGCAATGAGACAGGCGCTTGCAAGACGATATACTCGAATAAAAAAAGGTGAGGGTAGATTGCCGGACATCTTGTTTGTAGACGGTGGGAAGGGTCAGCTTGCAGAAGCCGAAAAAATTCTTGAGGAGCTACAAATAGTTGGAGTGACCTTGGTTGGTGTTGCTAAAGGCCCACAAAGGAAGGCTGGCGAGGAACGTCTATTTTTAAGCGAAGGTTCAGAGCTAGCACTTTCTGCTGGCAATCCAGGATTACATTTAATTCAACATATCAGAGATGAAAGTCACCGATTCGCTATTACAGCGCATCGTAATAGACGAGGTAAAAAGCGCAAAACATCGATTTTAGAGGGTATTGAAGGGGTAGGTCCAAAACGAAGGCGGGCACTGCTAAGACACTTTGGGGGTACGAAGCAGCTCCAAGGTGCGAGCTTGCAAGAGATTGCTAAAGTTGATGGAATTAGCAGTGCAACTGCTGAACAGATTTATACAGCACTGCATAACGGTTAGACTAGAAAAATGAGACTAATGATTCCGTAATGAAAATTCGACTTAGCCTACCAAATATTCTAACAAGCATGCGTATCGTCATGATTCCCATCTTAGTTGTTCTCTTTTATTTTCTTGATGTGGAATGGCGATATATTGCTGCGGCCGTCGTCTTTACTATTGCGTCCATTACTGATTGGTTGGATGGATATCTGGCAAGAAAATTAGGACAAACAACGGCCTTTGGTGCTTTTCTTGATCCCGTTGCAGATAAGCTCATCGTCGCTGTAGCTTTGGTTCTCTTGGTGGAGATTCATGCAAGCGCGGCCCTTGCGATACCTGCGATTGTTATAGTCAGTAGAGAAATCGTTGTTTCTGCTCTCCGGGAGTGGATGGCAAAATACAGCAGTATGCGTAGTGTGGCGGTCTCCGTGTTAGGGAAGGTTAAAACTGGATTCCAGATGACTGCAATCGTTATTTTGCTGGGTTGCGGTCCAGCAGGCTTGGATAATCCTGCGGTAATTCTTGGCTACATTCTTCTCTATGCAGCAGCTATACTCACCATTTGGTCAATGTGTGAATATTTAAAGATTGCGTGGCCTGATCTCTCAAAGGGCATGAACATGCCCACAAAGGGCGATGACTAGAATACTGTCTGCGCGAAGTATGAGGGATAACATGCTGATTTTAATTGATTAATCTCTTTTTAGAATTGTGGAAAGTGTATCTTTTTTTGATTTTAGTAAGGTAAAATAGCTAGCGCCTTAATGGCTGGGTGGCAGAGTGGTTATGCAGCGGTCTGCAACATCGTTTACGCCGGTTCGATTCCGACCCCAGCCTCCATCGTTCTCTCCAAGAACATCTCAATAAATCAATCAAATCAGGAACTACTGAAAAAAACCTGTATTATTTTTTTACATGTTTTTTCTTTCTTCTCACTAAATAGGGCTCGACTTGCCATTGCTAATTTATGTCTCTATCTGATTAAAAAATGGCACTCAGCGATACTCATCGAGTAACGCAATTCTATCGTCCGTTAAAGGGTGACTCGAAAGATAGTCCAGCAGGATGTTCTCTCCCGTATCCTGTCGCTTGGGGTCAGGGCGCTTCCCGCAATTAGGACCTATGTCACATGTCACTGCGTTATCCTCGAGTTTACTTAAAATTGATTTGAAATGGCTTAATTCAATCTTGTGCCTGTTCATCATTTCAAAGGCATGCCGGTCTGCCTCAATCTCAAATTGCCGAGAATAGGCCGCATCTAAAAACAATGTAGGGGCAACGAGAAATAAATCTGCAGTTTCGATATCACCAAACAGTGTAGCAAAA
>NHBG02000024.1 GCA_002167855.2 Gammaproteobacteria bacterium TMED1 | reverse complement strand
AGTACATTAACTTACCACACAGTTTCCTGCAGGACGATGAGGTACCGGAAACAATCATCGAGCTGCTGACCCATTTTGCGCTTGATTTTGTTCCGGAAACGATCGCTTCTCATAGCGGCATTAATCAATGGCTGGAGGAAAACAAGCCAGCGATTGGTACCCAATGTGAGCGCTATGCAGGTGAAGCAGAGTTCCATATAGAAGGAACTGCTATCCACGTTTGGACGCAGCCTTTTCGGTTTTATTTGCTCGAACGGGTGCAGTCCGCCATTCAGGCGCTTAAGGGATCTGATCAGGCTGATGCTCTGGCACTTCTGGATACTTGTAATATGACTGCTGTGATCGATCTCAAACTTGATCGTAAGATTGGTAGAGCTAACAACCTTGAAGTCTGGCTGGATTAGCGCCGAAACGAGCGAATTCTAGGGCCATCCAACCTGCTGTCGAGGAGCGACTGTCCCTCTATTAAATGTCCATATGGCATCATCGTTCCATGGATTCCGTGAAGCCCAATCCTCGTCGATCGCAATACCCAATCCTGCCCCCTCAGGCAAGGGGAGGAAACCATCCTTCTGCTTTGGAAAGTTGCCAATAACGGCATCCTGAAACCATGGGTCTAAGCCACCTTCTTGTATTAGGAAATTAGGCGTGCAGGCATCCAAATGTAGAGAAGCGACTGTACATATGGGTCCGTAAGGATTGTGCGGTTGGAACCCGACATAGTGGGCCTCGGCCATAGCGGCGATCTTTTTGAGTTCCAATAATCCACCTGCTTGAACGATATCAGGTTGTATCAAAGCTACCGCTTGCAAGGGGAAGAGCCCTGCATAATCCCATTTAGTATAAAGGCGCTCGCCAGTGGCGATAGGAATATTAATGGAATCGGCGACCTTTTTTAAAGCTTCCAGATTTTCAGGAGGGACCGGTTCTTCGTACATAAATGGCCGATATTCCTCCAGCGCCAACCCGACCCGGATCGCGTCAGAAGGAGAAAGCCTACCATGGGCCTCGACTAGGAGCTCGACACCATCTCCGACGTGTTCTCTCACACGGCGCATCTTTTCGATAGCCCGTTTCTCTGATTCCCTATCGATGAAAATTCCTTGATGATCAAAGGGATCACCCTTGAGCGCAGTTATCCCTTGTGAAGTGAACTCTTCGGCACGTTCAATGGCAGCTTCAGGGGTTAAGCCGTCCCATCGTCCATAGCACCAAATCCTGTCTCGAATTTTCCCTCCAAGGAGTTCATAGATAGGCACACCAAGTGCCTGTCCCTTAATATCCCATAGAGCAATCTCAATACCGCTAATAGCAGACATTTGGATCGCGCCACCACGCAATGAATGTTGGTGGTAGTAAAGCATCTGCCAGTGTTTTTCTATTTGTGATGGATCTTCTCCAAGAAGCCTTTTGCCGAACTCATCTACGAGTGTCGCTACTGCCATAGGACCAAGCGTTGACTCTCCCCAGCCCGTTATACCCTCGTCTGTTTCGATCTTTACGAATACGTAATTCCTCGGTATTCCGCCCGTTTCGGCTGACGCAACCACAGATTTAACAGATGTAATTTTCATTCGTTGTTCCCTTAGACATAATAAATTTAGGATAGTGACTATGTGATCAACTTTCCATTGCTATATCTTTAATAGTGCATTCCACATTTCAATTTAACCACATGAGGTTTACTTAATTTTTTGACTCCAATAGAGTAGGTTCATATTCACCAATTATTGCGACGCTTAGTTAAATGACAAAATGGAAAAAAGATAAAGCCATTTCATGGTACGAAGAACAGCCATGGTTAGTGGGATGCAATTTCTTGCCTAGCTCGGCTATCAATCAGCTGGAGATGTTCCAGGACGAGACCTTTGATTTTGAAGTTATAAGTAAAGAAGTTAGCTGGGCGCAAGAACTTGGTTTCAATAGTTTAAGAGTTTATCTCCATGATTTGCTTTTTGATGATCCAGAAAATCTATTCAATAAGTTAGATATTTTCTTAGACATTTGCTCTTCACATTCAATTAAACCTATTTTAGTTTTATTCGATGATTGTCATAGACCAGATCCAATAAAAGGCATTCAGCCTTTACCTGTTTCTGGTGTACACAACTCAGGGTGGCAACAAAGCCCAGGGTTAGAGCTTGTAGAATCCATCTTCGAAGGCAAAATTTCGGCCAGTGAAATCGAAAGACTAGAATATTTCGTTAAAGGAGTCCTTGAAAAATATAAGTTTGATGAACGTATCTTAATGTGGGATGTATACAACGAACCTGGACAAGGGGGCAAGGCTGAAAAATCCTTAAAGCTTCTTCAACTGACCTGGAAATGGGCTCATTCAGTTAGACCGTCTCAACCGCTGACCTCTTGTTTGGATGGATCAGTCGGGGAAGAAATTATCAAATATAATGCCGAGAATTCCGACATCATTACTTTTCATACCTATCGAGGCGAAGATTTAGAAGGAAATATTTCTCGCTTGAAAGATTTTGGTAGACCATTAATTTGTACTGAATATATGGCACGTGAACTTGGCACTACCTTTCAGTTCAGTTTGCCGATATTCAAAAACCACAACATAGGTTGTTACAACTGGGGTCTAGTCGTGGGTAAGAGTCAGACGCATTTTAACTGGGAGACAGTATCTGACTTAGAAAAGAAAAAAGAAAAAGAAGCATTCCTCCAAGCAGGAGATATCATCCCGGAACCAGATCTTTGGTTTCATGATATCTTCAGAAAGGATGGTTCAGCATTCGATGAGGAGGAGGTCGCCTTCATCAAACAAATAACGACAGGTTAATCGCTCCTTTTTTTTCGACGACTTAAAAACCACGCTGAATGATAAAAATGAAACTTTCAAGTTCTTTGGGTTTGCTCGCAGTTCTATCTCTATCTGCGTTTTCATCTGACCGTCAGTTCGAAAGTGTAAGTATAACGAAAGTAATTGACGGTGATACTGTTATAGCGAAATTGGGGGGAAAACCTGTTCGTATAAGGTTGGCGGAAATAGATGCTCCAGAGATAGGACAACCCTGGGGTTTGCATGCAAAAAAGGCTCTTGAAGCTAAAGTACTGGGCATCCCGATTAATTTGGAAGTCATTGATGTCGACCGTTATGACCGCTTAGTTGCTAGGCTGAACTTGGATGGTAGGCAAATCAATCGAGAGCTAGTTGGTGAGGGGCATGCTTGGGTTTATCGGCGTTACATGAGGGATGAGTCGCTTCTGATAGATGAGACAAATGCAATCAAAAGAAAACAGGGATTGTGGGGCAAGGCAAGCCAAATAGCTCCTTGGGAATGGAGGATGGGTAAAGGAGGTGAGGGCTTAAATTCAAGTACAAGGGTGACCAGGAACTGCAATGAAAAACCCTATTGTAAAAACCTAAAGACTTGTGACGATGCATTATTTTTTTTAGAAACCTGTAATCTGAAGCGATTAGACGGAGATCAGGATGGAGTTCCGTGTGAGGCCTTATGTCGGCCATGAGGGTGGTACAAGGACTACCGAGGTGTGATGCGTGTGTGATGACCAGTTGCACTAATGTATACTCCGGTCCTCTCTAGCACTAAACAATACTCAAGGGGCGGATATGAAAGTTGGTGAACGACTAGCAGCATTGTTGCTGGAAAATGGGGTAGATAAGGTTTTTGGGGTCCCTGGAGGCCAAACGCTGCCGCTCTATGAGGGAATTAGTAAATTTCAGGGCGCGATTGAACACGTACTTATGCGTGATGAGCGTAGCGCGGGATATGCGGCAGATGGGTACGCGAGGATGACGGGTAGGGCAGGTGTTTGTGATGGTACCGTTGGTCCCGGCGCTACAAATCTTGTTTCTCCCTTAGCGGAAGCTCATTGTTCCTCTATACCTTTGATTTGTATTATTTCAGATGTTGCGATGGCATGGGAGCATCGACGGACCCGAGGTAATGCCTCGCAAGCAATGGATCAGATGGAAATGTTCAAGCCTGTAAGTAAATGGCAGGTTCGGATTACTGATCCAAAATCGCTCGATAATATCATCGATCATGCATTTCGAGTAGCAACTTCCGGTAAACCGGGTCCTGTAGTCGTTTGTATTCCAGAGGATGTAGCGGGTAAAGATTTTGCGTTCCGCGATCCAGTTACCGGTCACGATGGGGCGATATATCCGGCCACTCGCAGTGCACCAGACCCCGGATGCATAGATCAGGCCGTCGCTGCGCTAAAAAAAGCGACACAACCTGTCTTAATCGTTGGTGGAGGAGCACACATTTCTGGTGCGAGTGAGCAGATTCGTAAATTGAGCGAGCTGCTAGAGGTGCCCGTTGTTACATCAATTTCGGGCAAGGGAATTATTGAAGATGATCATCCTAATAGTTTCGGTGTGACAGGAATGTTCGGCAGCCCGATTGCACGTGATTTAGTGATGGAGGCCGACCTGGCTCTTTTTGTTGGCTGCAAAGCTGGACAATTGACTACATACACTTATCGATGTCCCCGAAGAGATACTCAAGTAATCCATTTGGATAATGATCCAGAAGAAATTCGACGAAATTATGCCAATAGTATTGGTCTTGTCGGTGATGCTCGCTTGGGACTAGAAGCGCTCCTCGCTGCTCTTGATGGGAAGGTGGGTAGCTATAACTGGGATTTTAAGAACCCTACGGAAAAATATCAGGTTTGGTACTCCCAGGATACAGATCCGGATCAGGATAATAAGCCTATCAAGCCCGCTACCGTGATGGGCGTCGTAAATGATGTCCTAACTGATGATGACGTGGTGGTCTGCGACGCCAGTTTGGCTTCTGGTTGGGCTGCTGCGTATCTGAAGTTCTCACGTTCTGGTCGGCGTATGGTTGCGCCAAGAGGTCTTGCTGGGCTTGGCTGGGGCTCGCCGGCAGCGATAGGGGCATCACTTGCAACCAAGGGTAGAAAACGCATTTTACATTTTGCAGGGGATGGCGGTTTTAGTTATTCCATGCAAGAAATGGAAGTGATGTCTCGTTACCAGTTACCTATCGTAACAATATTGCTAAACAACGATACGCTAGGATGGATTAAACACGTTCAACGAGACCATTATGATCAGAATTATGTCTCCACGGATTTTTCTCATATCAATTTCTCGGTTGCAGCAAGCGGTTTTGGTCTGCGTACCTACCGAGTAAACGATATTGGGGAGCTTCGTGGCTGTCTTGATAATGAGATCAATCCAGAGGGTCCTGCTCTGATTGAAGTTATCTCAGATCAGTGGACGTCCCCTGTGCAATCACTCTAAGCTCGATAAAAGATGGGGCATATAATATGAAGCTAAAGGGTCAGGTGGCCTTGGTTACGGGTGCGGCAAGAGGTATTGGTCTTGCTCATGCAGTGAGACTCGCTAGGTTGGGCGCAGATGTTGTCGTTAACGATATTAATCTGCAATCCTTCAAAGAATTTGATGAATCTATTGAAGCTGAATCTGTAGTGGCTTTACTCGAAAGTTATGGTGTGCGTGCGATGGGTCTTGAGGCAAACGTGTGCGATGAGCACGATGCTAAAGCTATGGTTGATGAGGCAGCAGTAGCCTTTGGTCGCCTGGATATTCTTGTCAATAATGCAGGAGGGATTTCTGGTCTACCCGAGAAAAGTTACGCTGCGATCGTTTCTGCTGAGGATATAAAAAATACAATTGATCGTAATCTCATGGGGACGATCTATTGCTGCCAAGCTGCTACAGTTCATATGAAAAGTAAGAACTATGGTCGCATCGTTAATACCTCCTCTCAAGCAGGNATGCGTGCACAAGCCAATGGGAATTATGCATCTTATGGTATGGCCAAGGCCGGCGTTATCTCCTGGACGCAATACCTAGCGCAGGAATTGGGTCGCTACAATATCACTGTTAATGCTCTATCGCCTGCTTACGTTGCCACTGAGAGGCTGATGCAACAATCGCTTAATCAGGTTTCTGACGTAAGAAGGCAGTTGAAAGTTCCGCTTGATCGTCTTGCAGATCCAGACGATATAGCGAAGGTGATGGAGTTTTTTGTTACCGATTTAGGAGACTATGTTACCGGACAGACGATATCGGTTTGTGGTGGAGCGATTAATTTTTGATAGTAGATCAGAATTAACAGAAGAGAAATCACTTACGTTTCCTTCTTTATCAGCGTTTAAAGCCATGAAGTCGATTTAGTCGGATTCTAGTATTTCCCATTCGTGCATTAATGCGGCCAACTGTCTATCAAGTTCTGTTGCTTGATCATAGAGAGTTTTTTGCTGTTCACGGGCCTGTTCAAAAAAACTAGGCTCACCCATCTTAATTGTTAACTCTGCGATTTTTTTTTCGGTTTCCTCGATCAGAGTAGTGAGTTTGTCGAGATCTCGAATTTGTTTTTGTGTGGTCGCTTTTTGTTTTTTATGTTCCTTATGTTCTGAGGCTGCTAGTTTTTTCTTCGGGGAAATACTCTTATTTTTTGCCTCAGAATTCACTTTGACAACCCAATCCGAATATCCGCCTACGTGCTCCTTAATTATTCCAGTACCTTCAAAGACCAGAAGACTCGAAACAACATTATCCATAAAGAGTCTATCGTGGCTAACTATGATGACGGTACCATTATATCCAATAAGAAGCTCTTCTAAGAGTTCGAGACTTTCGATGTCGAGATCGTTGGTGGGCTCATCAAGGACGAGGAGATTAGTAGGGAGCGAGAATAGTTTAGCGAGCATAAGCCGATTTTGTTCGCCGCCGGATAGGGTGTGAATCGGTGCACGAGCCTGATCTGGGTTAAACATAAAATTATTTAGGTAGCTAACGACATGCATATTTTTATCGTTNATCGTAATGAAGTCTCGTCCCTCTGCTATGTAGTTTTTAACAGTATCTTGTTGATCGAGTTGTTCGCGTATTTGATCGAAGTAAGCAACCTCTAATTTAGTTCCTGTTTTAAGTCTACCGCTATCTGATGGGATTTCTCCTAGAAGGAGTTTGATGAGAGTTGTTTTACCGCAGCCATTGGGGCCGATTATCCCTATTCTGTCGCCCCTTTGGATGATCAGATCGAGCTCCTTGATGATTACTGTTTCATCGATAGATTTACTTAGGGCTGAAGCCTCTTTCACTATCTTGCCAGAGCGGATTCCGCTATCTACCTCTAGTTTCAGATCTTTAAGGGATGATCGCTTGCTGCGTTCTTCTCGGAGCGCCTTCAGCGCACGAACACGGCCCTCATTGCGGGTACGTCGAGCTTTTATACCCTGTCGTATCCAAGCCTCTTCGATCTTTAACTTGTTATCGAATTGTTTATTTTGCTCAAGCTCAATTTCTCGAGCCGTATCTCGCCGATCGATAAAGGTTTTATAGTTGCAGTTATATCTCGTAAGGGCACCTCGATCTATTTCAATTACTGCTGTGGCGACTGATTTCATCATCTGGCGATCATGGGTAACAAAAAGCACGGTGCCAGGAAAATCTAAAAGGAGTGATTCGAGCCATTTAATTCCTTCCAGGTCCAGATGATTAGTGGGCTCGTCTAGTATCCAAACGTCTGGATCTAGAACCAGTGACTGTGCAATGGCGACTCTCTTGAGCCAACCACCCGAAAGACTGGAGAGCAGGGAGTCGAGCTCTAGTTCAAGTCGCTGCGCTATGGCCTCGACACGATAACTAATATTCCATCCATCTAAGTGGTCGAGCAACTCCTGCAGTTCTGCCAACCGTTGCATACATTTTGAATCAGTAGAGGGTTGTTGTATTAAACTGTTGTATTCCTTCAGATAAATACCTATTTCGTAAAAGACACTCGAGATCGAATCGAATACGGAAATATCTTCGCGTTTTGGAAGGTCTTGGCTAAGTGTTGAAAATTTTAAATTATCAGCCCGCCATACACTGCCATCGTCAGCGCTAATAGATCCACTAATTATATTTAAAAGAGTAGATTTCCCTGCGCCATTTCTACCCGCTAATGCAATACGTTCACCACTTTCTATAGTGAGCTCAATATGGTCGAGTATCTGATCTGTGCCAAAGGCAATAGACAGGTTTGTGAGGGTGGCGATTGGCACGGCGAGAGTTTAGCTTTGTATCATGTGTGGCGCATCAATAATTAAAAGAAGAAATATTTGTAGATGATAACACGCTGTGAACATCTTGCTCGTATGGAATACCTAGGACGAACTTTTAAGTGAAAGATATGAGGAATCCAACTTAAAATAATAGAGCGCTTTGCCAGTCAAGTTGCGGCTGAAAGCTGTTAAGGTTTTCTTTCATGTTATCATTTATAATAAAGCGTTCTTGATTTGTAAAGACGGAATTTGGAGTATCGGTAGCACATAAATTCGGGGTAATTAGGGGAGATAGGAATGCCAGAAGGTGTCGGATATAGCACAGTATCGTCAAAAAATGAGGTAGCTCGCACTCAACAAAATGTTTCAAGGGCAGAAGAGGCTAAAGCCAGGCAAACAAATAGCCAAAGGTCTTCTGAGCCAGTGAATCGTAGAAATAATCCAGCCGTCGAAGTAAAGATAAGTAACGAGGCTAGGAAAGCGGACGATGTTCCTCAACCTCGTCAGGATGCAAATACTTATGCGGCGTTGAAAAGAAATTCATAAACGTCAGTTCGTATAGCTATTTTCATCGTAGACTTACCATTACTCTTTGAGTCTAGAATCGCTACATACAGTCTTGCATCGTATTCGGTAAGGTTGGTTGGCGTTTTCTGGGAGATTAGAGAGATTCTAATTATTGATCAGTTATGGCAACGAAATATTTGAATAATGAAGATGGCGGAAACCACCTGCTATACGCTGCGCCCCACTCGCTATATGTGGGCCGAGTACGATCTTACTTAATCAAGCATAATATTAAGTTCGAGGAACGCTCCATCGGGCATGATTCTTTTAGAACCGAAGTAGTGCCTTTCGGCAAACTGGCGACTATCCCCACACTTGTACTACCAACTGGTGAAGTCATCAGAGACGGTGCAGCGATTATCGAGCATTTTGAGTCCTCTTCCGACTATTCCTCCTATCCCAAAGAACCGATGCAGCGATTGATTAGTGTACTTTTCGATATCCTCGGTGCCGAGGGAATGCGGAGGCCAGCGATGCATTACCGCTGGAATTTTCCTGATGATAATGATGACTTTTTGCGCTACCACTTCAATTCACTGATGAAACCAGACACACCCGAGCGCATGAAAAAAGTCGATTCTGTGATGGCAAAACTGCGAGAAGTAACCGAACTGAGGGGTGTTTCTAAAGATACAAAAGAGGTAGTGGAAACTCTCTACCTTGAGCTGCTTGATGCGCTGAATGATCATTTTAAGTGTGCTCCNTATCTTTTTGGCGGCCGCGCCTGTATTGGTGACTTTGGATTAATAGCGCCACTTTATGGACACTTAGGTCGTGACCCATATCCTGCGCAAGTAATGAAAAAAAGAGCACCAAGAGTGTATCGTTGGGTGGAACGTATGAATCGAGCTGACCAAGACGCACCAGAGTATTCTGATTTCAGGACTGGTTTCTTTGATGACGATGAAATCCCAGATACCTTGCTAACGGTATTACGTATTTTATCGCAGGATTTTATTCCTGAGACGAGAGNGTCCGCTAAGTTTTTGAATAATTGGCTCTCGGAAACCCAGCCAAAGAAGGGTAGTCCAGCGATTTTTTCGCTTGGTTTATCTCCGGGCACTATCGACTTTCAAGCAAGAGGAATAACGATTACGGCCATCGTAGTACCCTATCGACATTTTCAACTTCAACGGCTGCATCGTATTTATGACGACTTCGATGCCAGACAACAAAAGAAGGTAGCAAAACTGTTGGCGTCTTGTGGAATGGAGGAGGTCTTAGAAATCCGACTGGAACGTATGATAGATCGAGATGCTAATCTCGAGGTTTGGTTGGACTGAGTGCTAGTTACAAGCTTTTTGAACAGGCAACCTTTTTGCTGAGGGTTTGTCACAGGTCTAGCAAGACTTTGGGAAGAGAGGGGAGGGCCCTATACTTAGACTGACATCAAGCTTNGCGATACTTATCCCACCAATACTCAGGGGGCTTTGACTTGAGGATCTCAGTAATTCCCCCAAAGGAAGAACGCGGTATTCAGTACGAAGAATAATCCNTAAAGGAGCGTATAGTTACCCGCATCTGGGTAGTTGCAAAAGAGATTGCAGATACGGTTTACACTTGCCTTTAGGATGCGTTATCTCCAAAGTAGCGAGTGTTTCTTCACGAGTAACGAAGATGAAAAAAATAATTCTGTTGGTCGGCGTTGTTATCGTTCTGATGTTGGCTTTCCCAAAATTCATGCAGTTGAGCGTAGAGCGTGATTTGAACACGGTTGTGGATGCTATTAATTCATCAGAAGAGGAAACCGGTTATTCGCTTACATTGGGGAAGTTTGATTCGGGTTGGTTCTCGAGCACAGCTGACGTCTATATTGAGTTTGATCCATATTTTATTACAGGCTTTGACGTCTTAGGCGAGGCGTTGGGTGTTAATGTCATGCTCCATTTACAGTACGGACCTTTCCTGACGCTTAATGGTCTGGGGCTTGGCAGATTGGCTTTTCAAACTTACTTGGATCAGTCTTTAGCGCGAGAGATCCTTACTTATCCTGCCGAAGAATCACTTTATCAACTAGAAGGTCAGATAAATCTTTGGGGCGCGATTAGTTATACGGATTCAGTACCCCGGGTCTCTTCAAAAGATAATATGCTGAGCTTTGGCGGCTGGAATGGTCGAGGTGACCTTACCCCTAGTGAAACTTCTTTTGAAGGTCAAATACATTCTGTTTCGTTGGAGGTCGGCGCAGGGAATCTAAGACTCAAGCCTTTCATATTGAAAATGACGTATCAGGATTCCTTTCACGATATCTTTACAGGACGCTTGGTGGATACTAACACTGAGATCAAGGCTGGTTATTTGCGGGTTACTAATAGTTTTACAAATGAAGCCTTAGCGCTTAGGGATTTATCAGCAGGAGTTTTTAATGAAACCAACGATAACAATCAACTCATGAATTTTGGTTTTAGTCTCAACGTTGGCGAGGTTGCGAGCTCTGGGTATGGTGCGAGGGAAATTGTTGTAAGAGCCGACCTTAAAAATCTTGATATAGCGACCCTACAGAAATTTTATACAGCTGGTGATTACGATTTCATTGGAGAAAACACTGAAGAATTTCTGCCCCTATTTTCAGCCTCACCTGAGGTTAACGTTACAGAAATATCAGGGTTTACTTCGCACGGTCAAATTTCAGGACATCTATTAACAAAGCTTTCGGGAATTACAAGTTTACCGATGGACTTAGGCAATCCAGTTTTTTGGTTATCGAAAGCCACAGTCGACGCTAAGCTCTTACTGGAGGAGGAGTTAGTAATTTGGCTTACCCAAGAATTCCCGTTAATTGATCCTTCTATGCTGCTTCAGTTCGCCACTCAACAAGGTGATGGAGCCTATGAACTGCGCTTCGAGCTGAAAGATAGCGAAGCGATATTAAACGGTTTTCCCTTGGCATTGTGAGGCCATTCAATCGATAGGGGCGAAGAATAAAATCTCTTCCCTAGAATTTTGGGATAAATGATAAGAAGAGGGTTATTGGTTTAGAGGAAGGTTTTTTAAAGGAGATTTGCTTTGTTGACGATCTATTATGTGGCCGGGACTAGAGCCATCAGACCGGTTTGGCTCTGTGAGGAGCTTCAGATCCCCTATCAGCGCCAAGACGTTAGTTTTGATCCCGAATTTAGAGCCAGCACCGAATGGCGAAAGATTAATCCGGTAGGAAAGGTGCCAGCGATGCGGGACGGTGATTTGGTGCTCTTCGAATCATGTGCAATGGTTCAGGTCATCCTTGATCGTTATGGCAATGACCAGTTAGCACCGAAGCAAGGGACCAACGAAAATGCGTTAATGCAACAGTGGTCATGGTTTGCAGAGAGCACCCTTGCGCGTCCCGCAGGTGAGATTGTCAATCATCAACGCGTATTCGGGAAAGATACCGTCGCAAAGGCCATTGCAGAAATGAAAGAACGGGTTCGTCTTTGTCTAAAGGCAGTCGATGACGCAATCGTTGACAAAGAGTTTCTGCTCGATTTTGGATTTAGTGCCGCGGATATCAATTTAGGTTACTCACTTCATCTTGCAAATAAGTATGTTGATTATGATGATCTAGTTAACGCGAAAGCATATTACGAACGATTAGTAGCACGACCTGCTTTCCAGAGATCAATCATCTGATAGTTAGGTTTTGTTAACAAACGCAGCATATGCCTGTCTGTTCATATTAATTTTCATCAACAAACTATCCATTAGTTACTGAGCGCTTCCCCTTCTACCGTAATCCTATGCATCAATCTTCGTGACCCATGATAATCGTTGAGTGCATAATGCCAACTTGCTCGATTATCCCAGAAAGCAATGGATCCAGGTGCCCATTTAAAACGATAAATGTGCTCTGGTTTGGAGATATGCTCGTAGAGATCTTTTAGCAAGGTCTTAGCATCACGATCCGCCCAACCTTCTATACCGATGGTAAAGCTTGGATTAACATAAATTGACGGTTGCCCGCTGATCGGGTGTTTGATTACTAGCGGATGGGTTGAGTCCTGGGTGGCCGTTTCGTGACCGCGAAGATGTGAGGAACCCTGAGGCCCAAAAATATGGCGACTTGAATGCACTGCTTTTAGACCTACTAAAGNCGCTTTAAGTTTATGGGAAAGCGTCTGATAGGCTAAACAGGTGTTGGCGAACAGGGTATCTCCACCTTGGGATGGGACCTCTCGAGCGACTAAAATAGAACCCATGGCAGGTTCTTTATCGTACGTATGATCAGTGTGCCATCCTCCGCCAATATTGATTGTTT
>NHBG02000007.1 GCA_002167855.2 Gammaproteobacteria bacterium TMED1 | reverse complement strand
CTGGAGCAGGTCCCAAGGGTTCGGCTGTTCGCCGATTAAAGTGGTACGCGAGCTGGGTTTAGAACGTCGTGAGACAGTTCGGTCCCTATCTGCCGTGGGCGTTTGAGATTTGAGAGGAGCTGCTCTTAGTACGAGAGGACCGGAGTGGACGAACCTCTGGTGTTCCGGTTGTGATGCCAATTGCATTGCCGGGTAGCTATGTTCGGAAAGGATAACCGCTGAAAGCATCTAAGCGGGAAGCCCCCCTCAAGATTAGATCTCACTGGGACTTAAAGTCCCCTGAAGAGCCCTCGAAGACTACGAGGTTGATAGGCGGGATGTGTAAGCGCTGTGAGGCGTTGAGCTAACCCGTACTAATTGCTCGTGAGGCTTGATCATATATTTGAGTACACTCGATATTACAACCGAATCTGGATGTCCAGACTTGTCACTATTCTGCAAATTAGGCACACAGGCCTTTCACCGGGCTTTGTGTCTTAACGGTTTACCTGACGACAATAGCGAGTTGGTCCCACCTGATCCCATACCGAACTCAGAAGTGAAACTGCTCAGCGCCGATGGTAGTGTGGGGGTTCCCATGTGAGAGTAGGACATTGTCAGGTATTTAATAAATTAGGCCCGCCAATGGTGGGCTTTTTTTTTGCAAAATATATCATGAGAAAAGGAATGCAAAGAGTCGAAGAGACTGAGCAAACCCCTGACTGACTTGCTGTGAGTAAGGTTAATTATTTTGGTTAATAACCATTGTGGGCTAAGACATTATTAATGAAATACGATAGTACGGTGGCCATTCAGGAGTATCCGATGCTCAGCGTGATAGCGAACCGCCTTAGCGAGAACTATGCGCTCAATATCTCTGCCAACAGCCGCCAAAGTTTTTGTATCCATTCGGTGGTCAACTCTCTCAATTCCTTGCTCTATGATCGGACCTTCGTCCAAATCTGTCGTCACATAGTGNGCTGTTGCTCCAATAAGCTTTACGCCCCTGTCAAATGCTTGATGGTAGGGTCGTGCCCCTTTGAAACCAGGCAAGAAAGAGTGATGAATATTTATTATTCGACCCGGTAGTTGGCTGCAAACAGTAGCNCCAAGAATTTGCATGTATCTCGCCAGTATTACGAAATCAATATCACGCCTTTGTATTTCACTGAGTAATTCCTGCTCCATTTTCAGCTTGTCATCTAGTGATACGTGAAGAAAATCGATGCCCTCTGCAGCAACAATGGGATACGTATCTTCATGGTTTGAGGCTACTAGTGCTATCGAGATTGGTAATTCTCCGTTCTTTGCGCGATAAAGCAGGTCAACAAGGCAATGGTCTTGTTTTGAAACCATAATCATTACCTTCGGCTTAACATTAGTAACCCACAGCCCCCAAGACATTTGGTGCCTGTTTGCTATATTGGAAAATGACTTAACTAAATCATCTTCAAAATTTGGATTATTTCCTCCTCCTTGGAAGTGCACCCGCATAAAAAAGTTCGAACTTTTGGGGTCTCCAAATTGGTCACTATCAATAATGTTGCAATTCTTATCATATAGCCAGTTGGATACGATTCGAACCAGACCAGCCTTGTCGGGACACGATAAATTTAGGATAAACTCCACGGAANGATTGCTCGAAACTANTAAGAAGCACGATTTTAATGATTTCACCACATGAAATACAGCCACGGACACAATTTGTAGCTTTGTTGGTATATTTTTATGTTTAATACGTCAGCTTGTGCGNAGTTTCAGCGAACTGTGATTATTATGATTATTGGCTCTTACCAACATTTTTTCTAATGTACGGGCATTTCCCGTCGGCTTCTGTAAAATATCCGATCAGCAGTACCAACCAAAAAAGGGGAAAACCATGGTAAGAAAAATTTTCTTGGGGATGACGTTTGTATTAGCGCCNTTTGTTCAAGCACAGGATGAAATCGAAGAGATCATCGTTCTTGCTCAAAAAAAGGAGCAGACGTTACAGGAAGTACCTGTCGCAGTATCAGTCGTTGATGCAGAGGTGATTCAGAGGTCTCAGATCAATGATCCGATTGATCTGCAAACTATTGTCCCATCGCTTCAAGTAACTCAGCTNCAGAGTTCTAAAAACACAAACTTTTTAATCCGAGGATTTGGCAATGGTGCTAATAATTCCGGAATAGAACCGTCTGTTGGCGTTTTCGTAGATGGTGTGTATCGNTCACGAACTTTCTCGGTTCTAAACGAACTGCCGCATTTAGAGCGTATTGAAGTCTTACGTGGGCCTCAAAGTACACTTTTTGGAAAAAACGCCTCCGCAGGCGTAATTAATATCGTCACTAAGACCGCTGACCCCACAACGATGGATGGCCCATCTGGNCGCATATCCGCTACTGTAGGTACAAACGATCAGCGTTTACTTCGCGGAAATTTCGAGATACCGCTTTCTGATACTGTTGGTTTCGGCCTTTCAGGATATAAGCATAATCGGGACGGGTATTTTACAAACTTAGTTAGTGGNAATGAAATTAATGACCGCTCACGGATAGGTGTAAGAGGTGAATTGACTTACTATCCAAGTGATACCCTATCTATGCGACTGATTATGGATGCTAATGAGATCGATGAGTTGTGTTGCGGTGTAGCAAATCTTTTACTAGGACCCACTGGCCCTGGTATCCGAGCCGCAGGCGGCAACGTGGTGCCCGATAATCCCTTCATAAGGAAGCAATTTCTCGATTTTGATCCAACCAACAAGCTTGAGACAAAAGGAATNTCCTTAGANATCAATCTCAATGTTAGTGAATCCTTGGATCTGACCTACATCGTGGCTCGCAGAGGGTTTTCCATGAAAGAAAATGTCGATGTAGATTTTACCTCAGCGGCGATTCTGGCTTACAACACTACCGATGCTAACATCAACACAACCACGCATGAAATGCGCTTAGCCTTCGAAAGCGATCGGCTTGAGTGGGTGGTAGGTTCATTCTTCTTTGAAGAGGACGTCACGCAGATTACGGATCTTAAGTATGGTCCTGGGTTTCGGCCTTATGTTGATGCGATTAGTTCGAACGCTGTTACTGGTACGGAAATCGCNCTTGGTGCCCCGACAGGAAGTTACTTTGGNGCTTACCAAGGCGTTCTTGAGAATGCAGGCCAGGATGACGAGACACTCTCGCTATTTGCTCAGATGGATTTTGCGATTACCGATAAGCTGGAATTAACGGTNGGNGCAAATTATACCACGGTTGATAAAAGTGCTTACTTAAATCAAGAGAACGACGATGTGTTTTCTGGCACTGATTTTGTGCAGGCTGGGTTTGCAGGTGCGTTTANGACACTTACTGGTGGGATGGCTCCAACGCCTGCGAACTTTGCGGCAGTTCCTNCGGCGGNGGCGGCGGCGAGTGCGCTAAGCGTTACTCCGTGCTCTGCTTCGGCACCACCACCAGGATGTAATGCGCTGCTAGCGTTGGTTCCATATCAGTTCTTACCTCCATACCTCGATTATCCGAATAGTGTAGAGTCTGGCAAGACGAGTGATTCAGAGGTAACGGTGACGGCACGGTTGGCTTATGACGTCTCTGATACTATAAATACCTATGTTAGTTATGCGACGGGCTACAAGCCTACATCTTGGAACTTTACACGGGACTCGAGGCCATTTGCGAGAGATCTCCCCGGTTTGACTGAGGCTGGATTGCTAGTCACCAACATCACTGCAGGAACCAGATACGCAGAACCAGAGGAAGCAACCGTGATTGAGGTTGGGATGAAGGCAAGGTGGGATGAAAATTACCTTAACCTAACTTACTTCAATCAGGAAATTGTAAACTTCCAATCCAATACGTTTGCTGGAACTGCTTTTAACTTCACTAATGCGGGCAAACAGACGGTTGATGGTATTGAAGTTGATCTTAGAGTGATGGCGACAGAAGCGCTAGAATTGATGCTTCTCGCAACGATTATGGATCCAATGTACGACTCATTTGTTGGTGCAGAGGGAGTGAACGGGCCAGAAGANTTAAGTGGGACACAGCCAGCGGGTCTGCATGAAAGAACTATCATCACTGCAGCGACATATTTCTTTGAGCTAAGCCCTTCCGTAAAGGGCTTCCTTCGAGCCGATCTGTTATCAAAAAGCGATGTGCAGGTAGTTGAAAATGTTGCTCCTAACGTGGCTTCACGGAAAGTAAGTAAAGTTAATGCGAGTATTGGGCTAAGTTTTTACGATCGATATGATCTTACGCTCTGGGCTCGCAATTTAAATGAAGACGAGTACCTCCAGTCTGCCTTCCCTGCTCCAGCGCAGGCGGGAACGTTCTCAGGATATCCAAATCAACCCAGAACTATAGGCATGACCTTTAGCTCAACTTTTTAGTTCTAGCACTTATGCAGGTTTAGTCCTCTCTGAGGGCTAAACCTGTAATTGGAGCCTTAAGTAAGCCATGCGGNCAGTGTCCTNTTANCTCCCTGCTATGACTATATGAATAAGATATCTGAGACAATTACTCCGTGTGAATAGCTTAAGCTCTCAATNACTTGTCAGAACCTGTGCGATNAACTTTTTGGTTCATCGACAAAATGTATCCTTAAAAAAGGAACTTTTTAATCTGATATTCCCGGTTAGTTTTTTTCTATAAGTCCAGATACTCTTTCGATAGCTAAACCAAAATCCTCCATAAAGTCATAGACAACCTGTTTGGATGTGGTTGGCTCATTCATTAAACCTACAGCCTGGCCAACCCAGTACGTCGCCAGTGCCTTAGCGCCCTCGTGTCCGCTCTCTGATAGTTTTGAGATGCGACCAAGAGCGGGTTCGCTGATTAATCCCTGCAAAGGCATAGGAAGAGGTTGCGGTGCATTTTCTTGCGCCCAAGCGTCTGTCCAGGCAGAGCGGAGTTGTCTTGTTGGTTTGCCAGTGCGACTTCGAGAACGAACAGTATGTCTGGAGGTCGCGGTTAACATTTTTTGTTTTACCGTGGGTAGTGTTTCTGCCTCTGCAGTTGTTAACCAAACAGAACCGCACCACGCGCCTGCGGCTCCCATCGTCATGGCTGCCGCCATCTGTCTTCCTGTGGCAATGCCACCAGCGGCAAGCACGGGAATATCGCCGTAGGGCTCGAGGGCACGAATCACCTCGGGTAAAACTACCATGGTTGAAATCTCGCCACAGTGGCCACCAGCTTCTGTTCCTGAAACTATTACGACGTCGACGCCCGCTTCAGCATGTTTGATTGCATGTTCTTTTGCTCCAGCAAGAGCTCCTACTAATACTCCAGCAGATTTGGCTTTTTCCCGCATAAAATCAGGAGGCACACCTAGGGCATTAACTAGCATTTGACAACGTGGGTGGGCCAGCGCTACATCGAGAACTGGTGCAGCGCCCACCTCTCTCATGTTATCACCATGATTATCGCCAATTTTGTTATCCCAAAGGTTATTCGTATCGATTTTATGTTTCTTAAGCAGCGACTCTACATAAGCTCGATGTCCCGGAGGTATCGCGGCTTCAATATCTTTTGCTGTCGCGGACTCTTCTTTATTATGGAAGCCTGCGGGAACCAAAATATCAACCCCATAAGGTTTATTGTCAATATGGTGATCTATCCATTGAAGTTCAATTTCTAATGATTCTGGCGTGTGACCAGTTGCACCCAAACATCCGAAACCACCTGCTTTGCTAACCTCTACTACGACATCACGACAATGACTGAATGCGAATAATGGAAACTCGATCCCTAATTGTTCACAAAGTTTTGATTTCAGCATTTTTCCCCCATGGTATCCTTTGATATCTGCCTTTACTTCGTTTTACATACTTAGTTTGGCACTTATCCAATTAAGTTTTCCGTCTCGGCGAGCCAAGGTAGAAATCAGTCTCGGCTATATTTAGCAATCAGTCGATTCATTCCTATGACATTTGGCTCAACCACAGATAGAAGTTCCCATAAGCTTAGTTTTTCTTGTAAAGACGGTTCCAAATCGAGGGCTAATAGCCAGAAATAATAGTGATGAATACCATGACCGTTTGGTGGCATCGGACCCCCATAACCTAGGTTTCCGAAGTCATTGACTCCGGATGTATAGAGATCGGTATTCTCTTCGAGAGAGTTAATATTAAAAGGAATATTATAAAGAACCCAGTGGACATACCCATAGCTTCCGGGTGAGATAACGGGGGCGTCAGGATCATGACAAATTAGCGCAAAGGATTTCGTTGCCTCGGGAGCATCAGTCCATGATAGCTGGGGTGATATATCCGCACCTTCGCCTGTATATTGCTGAGGGATGTTGGTGCCGTCGTTGAAGGCAGAACTTGTGAGTTGCATACTTGATAAAGCGAATCCCATAGAAAATCTCCAAAAAACTTTAATCTCTTATCGTCGCACGATTTCTTTCAAGGGTAAATTGTATGGATATCTATATTGGCATTTCTTTAGTGTCGAAACGCCTTACCATAATTTCATGGATTAGTTTGTGGTAATGTCTTTGAATGGAGCCAATTAATCAGGATGAAATTTCCCATGTATTTGGAGTCTCGCAGGTCTATTTGCCCGATTTGGTCGGGGTCGATTGGGATAACCTAGATTTCCTGGGCTGGGTTCATCCATCTGGCTCACAGGCCTACTTCGTTCTAGTCTCCCCTGAAACAGGGAGGTTAACCGGCGCCATATTAAGTCGAAAACCCAGAATCTCTTATAGGCCAAGGTTTGAAATGTGCTCACTCTGTCATCATGTTCATCGACATAATGGAACTGCAATGTTTACCTTACCGAAAAAGGGGACCAGTGGCAGACACCTTATCGGTAAGATTCTTTGTAAAGACTTAGATTGCAGTTTACGAATTCGCAATTTAATAGAACCAAGTTCCTATATGGTAGAAACTCTTTATGCCCAAGCCCGAGTGTGGCGAATGCAGAAATCGATACATCAGTGGCTAAAAAAAGCAAAGCGTTTATAGGTTTTTTCAATGGATTTATTTCGGAGAGTTTCTCGAACCGTTAGCCCCCAAGGAAGAATATTTTATGGTTGGTATATAGCCGGGGCAGCGGGCGGGCTACAGGGCCTATCGATGATGCTATGGATGCAGTCATATGGAGCTTATGTTGTCCTTCTACAGGAAGAATTTGGATGGGGGAAGGCATGGCTTGCTGGGGCATTCGCAATGACTCGAGTTGAGAGTGGCATACTCGGGCCTTTACAGGGCTGGCTAACAGATAAATATGGGCCTCGAGCAGTTTTGAGGACTGGTATTCTTATTTTTGGGTTGGGTTTTTTTTTGTTTAGCCAAGTCCATACTCTATTAACGTTTTATGTCGCATTTGCATTAATCGCTGTAGGTGCTAGCTTAGGCGGTTTTGCTACCGTTATGGTGGCTATTGTAAATTGGTTTGATCGTCATCGTTCTAAAGCAATTGCTTTCTCCTTGCTAGGCGGTTCGATAGGAAGTTTATCAGTTCCTGTTGTGTTTGCTTGTCTGGAGCTTTATGGATGGCGATTGACTGCATTTATGTCTGGTTTTTTTGTCATCGTTATAGGTTTGCCGCTAGCTCAAGTGGTTAGGCATAAACCTACTGCTTTTGGTGAAAATCCGGATGGCATTGAGTTTTCTGTGGCTAAGCAAAACAAAAAATCAATTACAATACCCCCTGATTTTACCGCGCGAGAAGCTATGAGGTCTCGAGCCTTCTGGCTGATATCGATTGGGCATGCTTGCTCATTATTAACGGTATCAGTAGTGATGGTCCATCTGGTGCCACACTTAACTGAGGGGTTGGGTTATTCCCTAAAGCACGCAGGTTATATAGTAGCTTTATTGGCGGCAAGTCTGCTTGTTGGTCAAGTGATCGGAGGGTATCTTGGGGATAGATTTAATAAAAGAGTGATATGTACTCTTTGTATGGTGGCTCATGCCGTTGGTATTATGTTAGTGACCTATGCCAGTTCAATCATAATGGTGGCTGCTTTCGCGATAGTTTATGGTGTCAGCTGGGGAGTTCGCGGGCCTAATCTGGTAGGGATGCGTGCAGACTATTTTGGCACCCGGTCGTACGGGACGATTATGGGGTTTTCCTCTCTTATCGCTATGTTTGGAATGTCAATTGGACCTATATTGGCAGGGTATCTCGCTGATGTTCAGGGACATTATTTAGTGGGTTTCACTATCGTGTCTTCTGGAGCTTTTTTGGGTTCCTTTGCATTCTTCGCTGCGACTCCCCCAAATCGGTCGAATTTAGAGATGAAAGTATAAAAAATCTTAGGCATATAAGGAGTCGGGGTTTTAAGAAGTAGTGAAAATAAAAACTTTTCAATATCTGAAAGAAATTGGGATCGATCTTTGGGTAATGCGTCCGCCGCTAGGGAATAAACCCGAGGAGTTGAAAGCCTACTTCTTATTTTTAAACTATCACTCGGTTGGGTTTTGTTGTTCTCTTGATCCAGAGAATCAAAGAACTCCTCCAGATATTTTGCGATTTCTCGATGATTTGGCGTTTGTGTTTTCGTTAAGAAAGCTGTCACCTTATATTGGAGAGCTCCATTGGCCCTTACCGTTCACTCCGGATTGTGGTCTCCAAGAAGTAATAGGACAAATAGTGAGCGCTTTGCCAGCAAAAGTAATACTTTTTGGAGAACGATTTGCGCATTGTATGGCTGATATGGAAGATGAAAATGCTGAGATAGATTACAAAAGAGATACCAAGCAGTTTCTTTTCGCTGGCGATATTTTCTCCTACTTGGGGAATCCACAGGCAAAGAAAAATCTCTGGATTAAGTTGTGTGACGAAGGATTGATCAATGGCGATTTATCACTCAAATCATGATTTTAGGCGGATGGAAGTAAGCGATATCGATCGTGTAATAGTTAACGAACGGGGCAGTTATAGTCATCCTTGGACAGAAGCCATTTTCCGAGATTGCTTGCGGGCAAATCATGAGTGCTGGGTGCTCTCTTGGTTTGGTGACGTGGTTGGACATTCTGTGTTGTCAGCGGCTGCACAAGAGGCGCATTTGTTGAATGTATGTATCCATCCTGAGCAACAAGGTAATGGGTTAGGAAGAGATTTGGTAAAATTTATGATTGACTGCGCGCGATCTAAGAAGGCGAAGCGAATCTTTCTTGAGGTTCGCGCTTCAAATATTGTGGCGTATAAACTCTATGAGTCTATTGGATTTAATGAGATTGGTGTTCGTGAAAATTATTATCCTGCCTATATAGGTAGGGAGGATGCCATAGTGTTAGGTAAGGAGTTGCTCTAATTGATAAAGGAAAAAATTAATAATCGTCGTACCTTCGCTATTATTTCTCACCCCGATGCTGGAAAAACTACCATAACCGAAAAACTCCTACTTTATGGGAAAGCAATTCAATTAGCAGGAACAGTCAAGGCTCGAAAGTCTGATCGGCACGCGACTTCGGATTGGATGGAGATGGAGAAGCAAAGAGGTATCTCGGTAACAACATCAGTCATGCAATTCCCCTACAGGGGGAGAGTAGTGAACTTATTAGATACTCCAGGACACGAAGACTTTTCAGAGGATACCTACCGTACCCTTACCGCAGTTGACTCTGTTTTGATGGTTATCGACGGCTCAAAGGGTGTAGAGGATCGGACTATAAAACTTATGGAGGTTTGTCGTTTACGGAATACGCCAATAATAACCTTCATAAATAAGCTTGATCGAGAGACGCGCGATCCAATTGAGATTTTGGATGAAATTGAAAGTATCCTAAATATAAAGTGTGCTCCCGTGACCTGGCCGATAGGTATGGGTCCTCGATTCAAAGGTATTTATCATTTAGGAAGCGATCAAATTACTTTGTTTTCGCATACTCGAGGTGACTCTATTGAAGAAAACCAGATCATTGAGGGGCTGGTAACCGATGACGCAATTAGTGAACTTGGTGATCAGCATGAGGCCTTAGTTAACGAAATAGAACTGGTTAAAGGCGCAAGTCATGATTTTGATTTATCGGAATATCAAGATGGAAAGTTGACACCTGTTTATTTCGGTACTGCCCTGAGAAACTTTGGGGTGATGGAAATGCTTGACGACTTTGTTGAATATGCTCCTGTCCCATTACCTCGGGAAACTGATATAGGTATCATTAATTCCATTGATGAAGAGTTCTCTGGTTTTATTTTTAAGATTCAAGCTAATATGGACCCAAAGCATCGTGATCGTGTTGCTTTTATGAGGGTTTGCTCGGGACAGTATCAGCAGGGAATGAAGATAAGGCATGTCCGACTGAGTAAGGATGTCCGCATCAGTGATGCGGTAACCTTTCTTGCGGGTGAACGCACTCAGGCAGATGAAGCATGTTCTGGAGATATCATTGGTCTGCATAATCACGGTACAATTCAGATCGGTGATACCTTTACTTCAGGGCGCGATTTTCGTTATCTGGGTATCCCTCACTTCGCACCAGAATTATTCCGTCGTGTTCGGCTTAATGATCCATTGAAAAGTAAGCAACTCCGACAGGGTTTAACTCAGTTATCAGAGGAAGGAGCAATGCAGGTCTTTATGCCGTTGATGAATAATGACCTAATCCTTGGTGCAGTTGGTGTATTGCAATTCGATGTGGTGGTATTTAGGTTGCGAGACGAGTACAGGGTTGAGTGCTCGTATGAGCCTATTAATTTGGCTACTGCGCGATGGATAGAATGCACGAATCCTAAGAAGTTGGCAGACTTTAGAAATCGCATGGAGTCGAATTTAGCAATTGATGGCGGCGGTCACCTTACATATCTGGCTCCCTCTCTCGTAAATCTAAAATTAACAGAAGAGAAATGGCCGGGTATTGAGTTTCGTGCAACTCGCGAGATTGTTTAAATCTACATTAATCAATCATGTCGCTGTATGGATTTGGTATGTTCAATGAGATGCCATGTTTTTGCCCTGGAATCTTGATATTGCTCTTGGAAAGCTTGAGCTGATTACCTTCAATCACACCATCACCATATTTATATATGACAGAGTTTTCTCCAGCTAGCATAGAGTCGTCATAATCCAAAGAAGCCTGCCTAACCGATTCGTTCATCTTAGTATGTTTTACCATGCTGGTCTTGCCATGTTTTTTCTCAAGCATAACCCTTGTTATCTTGGGAGATAGAATAGCTGCGGTGGCGTTGTTACCGCCGAATCCTTTTGAGTTTATGAACGCGGCATCCATGCCTTCGGGTAAAATTGCTCGATGCTCTAACAAGAACTCTAAATTATCTGTAAATACATCGTGAGCAACGTGATCGATTGTTTTGATTCCAGGAATAATACCGTCTGCCCATGTCCCTATAATACTTGCGAGTTGGTCTCCGGATGCGCAGGCTATGGAATGACCGACATAAGATTTGATAGCAGTTATCGGCCACTTTTCTATACCAAAAGCACCCGCCAACTGGCTAAATATATGTGACTCCGTTGTTCTGTTTTGCGGCGTGCCTGTTCCATGAGCGGACATATAAGAACGAGAACGTAATGCTTCTTCTCCTAGTATAGACTTAATTACACCCATCGCTTTCCCGACGGTAATGTAATTCCCTATTCCAGGGCCAGGAATTGATTTCTTAAAGCCGTCTGCACTAACAAAAACATCAGCTACACTGCCATAGATGTTAGCGCCCAGTTCCATGGCTAACTCATCGTCAAAAAGGATAACAAATTGAGAGGCTTCGGCTAATGTAAATCCGCAATTGTTCCCAAACGGACGACAAGCACGACGGTAGTCTGGATCTCCGATGGTCGTGCCTTCAATTTTTCTGAGAGCATCATCCTCCGCCAGAGCTCCCATTGTTCGGTAGCCTTCTATAATCTCAGGTGTTAAGGGAGCCTCGCTGGCTCCAATGATGGAAACTCGATATTTTCCTGAGCGGATATCTTGAATGCCCTGGCGTAGATTGTATAGAAACGTGGCGCAGGCTCCAACATTTGCTCCAGTGGTTCCGACATTACCAAGAATATACGCATTGATGAAGTCTGCCGTCATTTCAGCGAGACCGAGAGCAACGTTTTTTGAGCTGACTCGTTTACCAACAAGACTGGACTGCAGGAGTCCACCACTACCATGGGTATCAAGTTGTCCCATAGCGCTACTCGCGTAAACAGAGATTTGATCCCCTGGGACTATATTTTTTACTTGTTCCCAATCAATTCCCAGGGAATTGATTGCATCAGATGCTCCGAAAATAGTTAATTGGAGTCCTCTTGGATGATTTCTACTTTGATACAGAGCTTCGGGATCAAAGCCTGTCGGGAGTTGTCCTGCTGCATGTACCTTTGAGATCCGAGCGTCCGGTAGTAGGACCTTTAACTGATTTGACACTGTGACTTTTACTTCCACTTCTGAAACTGTATCTACTATCCATGTGTCTGGAATCGTACTAGGAAGCTGGATTTTTTTAATGACGAATGATGTCTGTTTTCCTGAGGGTTCACTAAGCTCCGCTGTCTTTTGAAGTAGAATTGATTCTGAATCAAAAAGATTCTTTTCAAGTTTTCTGATTAGTGTATGTTGAAGCATGCTTCTACGCTCATTATCTGAGCACGGCTGACCACGCTGCATAAGAGCAGCTAGCGACGCAAAAGTTCTTTCGCGTTTTATCTCTTCGATATCATCAATCACAAGGCGACGGTAGGCATGATGTGCTGAACTGCGGCCAGCAGCGTTTACACCACCAAAGCCAACTATTAGGGGAAGGCGTGACAACTAGTTCTCCGACATTTAGTGTTTAAAGCATTGTACGTGTTTGAAGCCTGAAAGATCCACTAACTCTAGTTAGATCATTTCTATTGCAACTGCGTTAGCTTCACCTCCACCAATACAGAGTGCAGCAATCCCTTTTTTCTTCCCTCGTGCTTGCAGAGCATGCAGTAGCGAAACGATAATTCTGGATCCTGACGATCCTATAGGATGTCCCTGAGCACAAGCTCCTCCGTGGATATTAACTTTTTTTGAGTCAAGAGATAACTCCTTTATAGCAATCATGGTGACCATGGCAAAAGCCTCGTTTATTTCAAAGAGATCAACGTCGTCTTTCCCCCAACCAGTTGTCTGCATTACTTTTTGGATAGCACCAATCGGCGCTAATGTAAATTCTGAAGGTTCTATTGAATTCGTGGAATGAGCAATAAACTTAGCCATGGGATTGAGCTTTTTTTCGAGTATTACTTTTCGACTTGCAAGGATCAGTGCGGAAGCACCGTCTGAAATTGAGCTAGAATTTGCTGCAGTAACAGTGCCATTCTCCTTAAAGGCTGGACGTAATTTCGGAATACGAGATATATCTGCTTTATGAGGTTGCTCATCATCTGGTATGCGTATCTCGCCTGTTCTTGTTGCCATTGTTATAGGCACAATTTCAGCGTCTAGTGAGTTCGAGTCTATTGCTGACCGTGCTCGCCTTAATGATTGAATAGCAAACTCATCCATTTCTTCCCTCGTTAATTGGTACCGGTCGGCTACCTCTTGAGCAAAAGAACCCATAGACCTCCCAGATGCGGCATCTTCGAGTCCATCTGTAAACATTGAGTCTTGAATTTCGCCATGCCCCATACGCATCCCTTTCCTCCCTTTCATAAGTAAATAAGGGGAGTTCGTCATACTTTCCATCCCTCCAGCAACCATTATATTATTTGTTCCCGCTTTTATTAGATCATGGGCTAACATCGCCGCTTTCATTCCAGAACCACACAGCTTATTAATGGTTGTTGCACCGGAGGTAACGGGAATACCTGCTTTCATGGCGGCCTGCCGAGCTGGGGCCTGACGGAGTCCACTGGATAAGACACATCCCATAATCGTTTCGTTTATTTCGTCTCCAGTGATGCCTGCACGAGTAATCGCTTCTTTAATTGCGATAGCCCCAAGGTCTACGGCACTTAAATTTGATAATGATCCTTGTAAACTACCCATAGGAGTTCGAGCGCCTGATGCGATAAATACTGTATCGTTGTCATTCATTTTTTTAGTCCAGATTAGGATTGCGTGTTAATTGCTAGTTGAAATCCTAATGGTCGCTTTTATCTAAATCAAGAAGTCCTGCTATCATACCTTTTTAGGTATTTCCTGTGGTATCGCTTAAATGTATTCTCTTATCGTAGATGCGAGCGTTGCTGGGATACGTAAGATTTAAAAGGAAAATTATTACCCCGGTAAATTCTGTGACTTCTCCGCGCCTTGATGAATCAACAAGTAGTTCAACCACAAGAACGATCGATAGGTATCCGAGAATCTGATAGTTTCTGGGCATAGGAACGCCCAGTTGATCGAGATAAGATTTAAGTGAAGGCTTTGTGCGGTACAGGGGGGTCATTACGAAGAGATAGATACAAAGACCGACAGCTAAACCAGTTCCAAACAAAACTTTATTAACACTGTATTCTATACCGTTAATTGTAAAAACTAGGTTATGGAGACCGGTTTCTTGTTGTTTGTTATGACTTAGAAAGAAATTGGGTGATTCAATATCAAATATCCTTTGTCCCCAAGAGACCTCCTCACCCGCCCCAAAAAGACAAAGGATAGCAAGAATAGTAGTAGTGAAGATGAATCGTTTTTGTCTCCTCCCCCATAGCTCTATTAACCGGTGACTACAGATAAAACAGCCAACTATCAATACGAAGAAGGTTGTATATTCGATGAAGCCATCTTCTTTTATATAATAAAGTGTAAATGTGGCAGGGTTTACTGTGGCATAAATTACGGAGAAGACAAGGAACGCTCCAACTAAAAAGACTAGCGCTGCTTCAAAGGTCTCAGAGCTTGGCCAGCGCAATGCATGTTTAAAATTGAATAAGCACCAAGTCGCTAGTAAGGGGTCCATCAGGTAGTCCCAAAGATTATCTGAACTAAGAGTATCCAATTGGTAGCAAGTCCAACTTATCATTATTAGGCCGCTGAGGTAGTACCAACCGCGATAAATACCTAGTCCGAAAAGGGCCGCAAGTATGGGTGTTAGGATTAGTGGATAGTAACCATGACTATATATGTCAATTGAAGAAAAACCCAACGCGGTTGGGTATAAAATAACTGCGATTAAGGCAACTGTAATTTGAAGTCGTGCCAACTCTTTCTTAAGGTTATTAGGTAGTTTCCAGTTAGTTAGGTTTTGACATAAGAAGACTGCCAGTAGAACAAGTGTAGTGGGGCTGAGATTTCCTGCTATGAAAGAGATGTAAGCGGCTATACTATTGTCCTCTATTCGGATAAGGGCGGTGAGGAAAACGAGAATAAAAATAATTGCTTTTAATCCTCGTGGTCTTTTACGAAGTATCAAAGATGCTGTAGTTGCAAGAAAAAATGCTGCCGAAATAAGAGGCATAAAGTCCATTAGAGTTGTTCTTCTATCCAATTGGCGTTAAATGAAATATGTTTTATTAATTCTCTATTCCATGTGTAGAGCACATGTATGTTATCGTCAAATCCTCGAATAACTGCAGGATAGGAGAATTCTGAAGTGTTGCTGGTTTCTGAGTGATCGAAGCGACGTAAGATGTGCCATTCTTTGTTCGTAGAGATTGCGAGGCTTAGATCATTTCGCCCCCGAACCGTGTTATTGAACACTAATAAAGTACGATTCTGGAAGGAAAGTGCGTCTATGGCTGCATCTGGATTAGGCAGATCTAGCGCTTCGGCTTTGCTCCATGAGTAACCGCTATCACTGGTTTTCAGCCTTAGAATCTGCCTAGGTTTGTCGCCAGCATTTCTTAAGAGTACTACAGCGTCACTTTCACTCTCGGCAACTATTGTCGGTTGGAGTGTTGATGTTCCATGGCTTAATCTGATTTTACCGATGATCTCTCCTGACTCGTCAAGTCGAATTATTTCTCCAAATTTTCTCAAGAATTCATGATAGATTGGTAAGCCAATAGTACCATCTTGATACTGAACTGGTTTGTTTCTTACTAGCGTGCTGATATTAAAAAACGGGGAAGTAACGAGTTGTTTTGCTCTCGACCAAGTCCTTCCTTCATCGTTAGATTCAATCATATTTATTGAACTTCCTCCCCAACCCCCAACGGAAACAGAAACAAAAAATAACCAAATTTTTCCATCTTCAAACCGATAACTCACAGGATTTCCTAGCTTTCGAATATATCGATTAAGATCCCTCGCTACCTGTTTCCGGTTAGTGACAGCTCTAGGTATTCCCCATTGTTGGTTAGTATAGGATGCACTATAAATTTCGACATCACTTGCACCCTCCCTCGATCCAGCGAACCAATAAGCAGTTATACCCTGCGGGTTTGAATGTGCTTGCGCCGCGTGAACCATTACCGTCTGATGTTTGGGAATAAATTGTTCGGAATAAAAAGGTGTTTGGCTTGTGTTAAACGGCGTTGGCGAACTAAATTTTTGTGGTTCTGGGTGTTTCTCGATAGTTATCCAGCTGGCAATGAAAAAGCCTAAGCCTAAAATAATAGTTACGCTTTTTAGCCAAAAAACATGCATATTACGAGGTTTCGAGTTCAAAACCCTGGATTATATCCGACAACTGCCTATGGTATCCTCCGCTTCGTCACAAATTGAGCATGAATGATATGAATGAGATTGCTGAAGAAGATGTGATTGAGAGTATATCGGATGCTCTTCAATACATTTCCTACTATCACCCACCTGACTTTATTCGTGCGTTGACGCATGCATATGAAAGAGAAGAATCTCTGCCTGCCAAAGATGCGATGGCTCAGATCTTATATAATTCTAAAATGTGTGCTGAGGGTCAAAGACCGGTCTGCCAAGATACCGGGATAGTAAATATTTTTTTATCGATTGGGATGGGGGTACATTTCGACACTAATTTATCTTTAGACGATATGATTAATGAGGGGGTTAGAAGAGCATACTTGCATCCAGAAAATATTCTGCGAGCTTCGGTATTAGCTGATCCAGCCGGTTTGAGAGTAAACACTAAGGACAATACACCTGCTGTTATCCATTCTGAACTTGTGCGAGGGAACAAAGTCGAAGTACATATTGCTGCCAAAGGAGGGGGATCAGAAGCTAAATCTAAGTTTGCTATGCTCAATCCATCTGACAATATAGCGGATTGGGTCATAAAAACAGTGCCTACTATGGGCGCTGGTTGGTGTCCTCCCGGAATTTTAGGTATTGGTATTGGTGGTACTTCTGAGAAGGCTATGTTACTCGCTAAAAGGTCATTAATGGAACCCATTGATATCTACGAGTTGAGAGAAAATGGTCCCAAGACACGAATTGATGAACTTCGGTTGGAGATTTTTGAAAAGGTCAATGATCTGGGAATAGGTGCGCAGGGGTTGGGGGGTCTAACTACCGTACTTGATGTTAAGATTCTTGATTATCCTACTCATGCTGCCAACCTTCCCGTTGCTATGATTCCAAATTGTGCGGCCACACGCCATGCTCACTTCATCCTTGATGGCTCCGGTCCAGGAGATCTTTCTGCTCCAAGTGCAGATATCTGGCCCGATATTGTCTTTAAGGGGGGGCAAAACAGCCGGCGTGTGAATCTTGATACCCTTACCCAAGAGCAAATCATGCAGTGGAGACCAGGTGAGCGTTTATTACTATCAGGGAAAATGCTGACAGGGCGAGATGCTGCGCATAAAAGAATTCAAGATCTTTTTCAGAAAGGGGAGCCCTTGCCAGAGGGAATCGATTTCGAAGGAAAGTTTATCTACTATGTAGGTCCAGTAGATCCTGTTCGTGAAGAGGTAGTGGGGCCAGCAGGTCCTACTACCGCAACAAGAATGGATGGTTTCACAGGGATGATGCTCACTTCGACGGGGATTCTAGGTATGATTGGCAAAGCTGAGCGCGGCCCCCTAGCCATCGAGGAAATTAGAAAGCACAAGGCGGTTTACCTCATGGCAGTGGGTGGTGCGGCGTTTTTGGTTTCGAAAGCTATTCGCAAATCTCGAGTAGTAGCATTTTCTGATCTCGGAATGGAAGCTATTCATGAGTTTGAGGTTGAGGATATGCCGGTTACAGTTGCCGTAGATCATCGAGGAGAGTCTGTGCATGTTACCGGTCCGAGAGAGTGGCAAACAAAAATCGGAAAAATACCGCTTGACCCAGTGTAGAAATATTAGGAATAATTATAAAAATCAATAATTTAGGAAGTCCATTTCACTGAATTTTGTAGATTGGGTTCGAGGCGTAATGAGAGGAACCTCCTCAATCAATAACTAGGCTGTTGGGAACATAGTTAGATGAAAGAACAAGTAGAGACTGTTGATCAACTCTATCTAAATGCAGAACGTCTGGCCGAGGAATTTTCCCTATTTCCAAGAAAAGAGACCTCGTCATTCATAGAGGGAGTGCTGACAGATAGACAGATAGAACTACAGCTTGACCAATTACGTAATATGGATGTCGATGCGTATATAGCGGCAACAGTAGCACCCTGCGAGGAAGCTTCCAGAGATAGTGCCAGAGATATTATCAGTGCGCTTGATGTCCCAATAATACGTGAGACTATTGACGGTCCATTCTACTCAGCAGAATGCGAATTTGACTTTAACGGAACCCAAAGAACCATTGGATTTATCGCTCAAGAGCGAAGTTATGCCTCTGGTGTTTGGGGACCAGAGCACCATGAGGCTGCGGCCCAAGCTGCTAGTAATTTTGCTGTTCGCGCAATTCCGATCGTTGCACTTATGGATACGCCAGGAGCGGATGGTAACGAGCAAGCAAATTCTAATAACCAGGCACATTCAATTTCCCGGCTGATAGCAGAATTATGTAATGTAGACGTGCCAACCTTAGGCATTATTATTGGCCAGGGTTATTCAGGTGGTGCAATACCTCTAGCCGCTAGCAATCTTTTGCTAAGTTTGCGCACTGGCGTTTTTAACACCATTCACCCCAAAGGCCTCGCTAATCTAGTTACCCGATACAATCTCTCTTGGCAGGAGTGTGCAAAGTTCGTCGGAGTCTCCCCATTCGAACTCTACAAACAAGGAAATATTGATGGGATAGTTGATTTTGACCCAGGAGAAAAAGACAAAATCAAAAATTTCCGGAATGTTATTGTCTCTGGAATTAACTTCATCGAGGAGAGTGTCAAATCTTTTGTAGCAGAGTCTCCTGAGATTTTTGAGCACTACCTTCGAAATATCAACCGTTATCTGCACTTATCTGAATCTCTGGCAGCGGTGCATGCGAGTTCAACACTGAAGTTGCGTATTTCGCCTACTGAATACCCTAACGTTTTTGGAGTGGCGGTTCGTTTCCTCCGCTATCTTGGCTTGCGAAATAGAATTAAAAGTACCACTACCACACTTTATGGCAGGTTAGCAGGTAGCGATATTCCTGAGGGTGAGTTAGCACAAAGACTTCACCGTGAACGACGGTCTGCTTTCCTTAGTTGGTTTCAGGATCCAGACAAAATTCGGTACGAGGATATCTTAAATAAGTCATGGAAGAGCTACACAGAAAAAAAAGCAGCATTAGGAGATGAGAGAGGAAGAATTGCTCAAATATTTTTTGGAGAGCCAAAGGAAAACTATGCAAATGCAAAAGGCGATCTATGTTTATTAGGTGGGTTACATTTATACAATCGATGGAAATCCAGCGCAGCAGATAATCTTTCCGCTTTAATTCAGCATTTGAATGACCCAGAGACAAATGCATATTTATTATCGACAGATGAGCTTAGTGATGTGAAGGCTCTTTTAGGAAAGATGTCAGATTCCAGCGCAGATTTTATTATTCATCTCAAATCTCTTTTCTCCTTTGAAGGGAAAAAGCTATTTGATCTTGATTACATTGAATCAAAAAATGAGTCTCAGCTGCGAGGTCAACTCGTTTCAGAGCTTAATCTTATCCTAGAGGCGCACTCTCTTTTTGATGAGTCACTATTGAAAAATATTGACCTGTCAGATTATACCAAAGGGCTCTTGGCTAGAGAGGGTCTGAACTCTTTAAAGCTGAATCGAAGATTGTTAGAGGATACTCTTTGGACTTTCCTAAAGCGTAAGCAAGAAAAAGTTCGAGAGGGAGATGATCGAGATTTAACCATACTTGACGTAATACTTGATGACGATATTCGAGACGAGTTTATTATTCAGTCACGTAATCTCATAATCTTCTCTATAGTGTATAACAATATCATTCGTGATCTAGTTTCCATAGCGAAGCATGCTCATGAGTCAAGGGTAGTTCCTGCCTCGTTTGTTAAGAAATTACTTGATGAATCTGTGGCAGAGGCAAAGCTAAGCGCAGTATTTGATGGTCTTACCACTACCCAAATCGAACGGGATTTCGATAGGTGGATGGGTAAGTTCTCTGAACATTCGCGTAGTAGTCATTTTCTTAAGGCGGTTGAGGAGTGGATTAGGGTTGTTCATAAAGATAAGTCTGATACGTTATTCGTCATAGTCAGTTTTTTCTTCGAGAAGTTATTGCCGGAATACTATGCAAGTCGTCGGGCTGATAAAAAGTATGAGGGAAAAGTCGAGCCGGTTAGAATAGGTCGAAGGAAAGACTTTTGGAATCGCCTAACTATAGCTTATCGAGACTTGCTGTTTAATGAGGTGTTAACTAGAGAAAAAAGAAGCCAGCGCACCACGAAGAATGCCTTTTTAAAAAGATATATTGCTAATTTTACTGAATTAAATGGGACGCTGATGTCTGCTAACCCAGTCAATTTCCCTACCTTCAGACCGACGATTGAGGCAGCTCTCAATAAAGGGGTGCAACCATGTGGTTTGATTACTGGAATCGGCGATTTTGAAACAGACAAAGGTTGTTACAAGGCTGGTATAGTAATTTCAAATATAGAGTTTCAGGTGGGTTGTATTGACAGTTCTGACTGTACTAGATTTTGTAAACTACTTGTTGAATGTGCGATACAGCGACTTCCTGTTATTTGTTTCGTTTCATCCGGAGGTATGCAAACAAAGGAAGGAGCTACTGCCTTATTTACTATGGCAGTTGTGAATGATCGCATTACTCGATTTGTGCGTGACAACGACCTTCCAATAATAATGTTTGGTTTTGGAGACTGTACTGGTGGTGCGCAAGCAAGTTTCGTTACTCATCCATTAGTTCAAACTTACTATCTAACAGGAACTAGTATGCCGTTTGCTGGCCAGGCTGTTGTAGAATCTAATTTGCCGTTCACATGTTTGTTGAGCAATTATCTTTCAGTCAAAAATGGAGCAATGAAAGGTCTCGTAAAGCATCCTTTTGCCAAAAGTTTGGATGATGAGCTGAGGGGCGTCGATCCTGGAATACCACTTCCTACCGAGGCAGTAGAGGATGTAGTAGATCGTATTATGTCCGGTGTACTTACTGCGGCACAACCCATTATCGTCAAGCCCGAAGCATTAGAAAGTGAACTCATTCGTCCAATAAAAAAAACCTTAATCCATGCTAGAGGATGTACTGCTGTGAAGCTAGTACGCAAGGCCAAGGAACATGGGCTTGGTGTCGTTCTAGTGCAGTCAGACCCTGATATGGATTCTGTTGCTGCAGATATGGTCCGTTCAGCAACAGACCACTCCCTTGTATGTATTGGAGGTAATACTTCTGATGAGAGCTATTTAAATGCTCTGAGTGTTTTGAGTATAGCGGAGGTTCAGGAGGTTGACTCATTACATCCAGGTATTGGGTTTCTATCTGAGGATCCCAATTTCGCCCGCATTGTTCGCCAACGGGGTATTAACTTTATAGGACCCAAAGTTAATAGTATGGAAACGATGGGGAACAAATCAAATGCGATAAATACAACCATGGGCATCAATGTGCCAGTCGTCCCAGGTAGCCACGGTATTGTGGAGACTGCAGAGCGTGCTGCAGAGATTTCGGAGAATATTGGCTTTCCCGTTTTGTTAAAAGCTGTCCACGGGGGTGGAGGTAAGGGAATTCAAATAGTAGAACGGCCAGAGCAGGTTCATGGTTTGTTCCATCAAGTCACAACCGAAGCTAAGAATGCGTTCGGGAATGGTGATGTTTATATAGAAAAATTCGTTACCTCTTTACGGCATATTGAGGTACAGATTTTACGTGATAGTCAGGGTAACACGAGGGTTCTAGGGCTAAGAGATTGTAGTGTCCAACGTAATAATCAGAAATTAATGGAAGAGTCAGCTTCTACTATGCTTCCTGCGAGATTGAAGAAGTCTGTTTTTGGATATGCTGAGCAGATCGCTAATACTGTAGATTATCATGGCGCGGGCACTGTTGAGTTTATCTATGATGTGCCTAATGAAGCTATTTATTTTATGGAAATGAATACCCGATTACAGGTTGAACATCCTGTCACAGAGGTTGTAACAGGGATTGATATTGTCGGAAAACAATTCGCCATTGCATCAGGTGAACGAATATCTGATTTAAAGATAAGAGAAAAAGGTTACGGACTTGAGGTTCGAGTTAACGCAGAAAAAGCAGTTCAGGATGTTGATGGTAACGTATCGTTTATTCCAACTCCCGGAGAGATTACAGAGTGTATTCTTCCAAAGGCAGATGATATTGAACTGATCTCTACTGTCGCGAAGGGAAAAGTGGTTTCTCCTTTTTATGATAGTTTAATTATACAGATAATATGTCATGGCAAGAGTCGTCAAGATGTAATTTCAAAAATGTACGCCTATCTCGATTCCATTACAATTCACGGAATTTGTACAAACGTAAGTTTAATTAAACGTATACTTATGGATCAAACTTTTATTGATGGAAACTATGACACCAATTATCTTCCGGAATTTTTGAGCCGGATTGATGCATCGACCTTGATTCAGGAAATTGAGGAAGGAAGCGGCAGTGATAGCTCGGCTCTAGATCCAGAGATGATAAGAATTGAAGGCAGCGACGAAATAAAGGTTTTAGCTCCTTCGACTGGGGTATTTTACTTGACGCCATCACCCTCGGAACCAGAATATATTAATCTGGGAGATGTGATTTCAACTGATGATATTATGTGTCAATTAGAGGCTATGAAAATGTTTTCTCCCGTCACTCTAAATAGTTTTTCCACTGATACGGGTGAACTGTACCTATCGGACCAAAAGTATCGTGTGACCCGTATAAATCTAAATTCTGGACAGCAAGTAAATGAAGGTGACTTACTGTTTGTGATTAAGCCTGTTTAAGGGATCGCTGCGTTATAACAACTTGTATAGCTCATAGCCTGCCAAATAAAATCACGTGGTGGCGAACCACAGAGCGGAAAACGGATTAATATTTTGATCATGATCTTACTAGTAATATAGTTTCCTATAACGTAGGCTTTAGTTCAGATTATCTTAAGAGCGTGCCGTGGTAATCTAGCTTTCTCAAGTGCCCAAGGTTCTGAGTAACCGCTTTGGTACCTATTACTTGTCGTCTTATGAGATCATTTTTTACATAAAACCTATCTAGTAAAGCGTCAGTAAGGCCAGTACTCTCGAATACTATCGACGTATGAACGAAATGTAAGGACGAGATAATACTGATTAAAATATGGCCGCCAGTAATACAATCCCCGCGATGCGATCGCTGTTAGCAAAGTAGTTAGGGCTATAATAAAGAATCACATAGCCTAAGTGGGCCTGAGATCAGTTAGTGATTAAAGCGAATGAAAGGCTTAGAATGCTCGCGCCCGAAAAATAAGTTACAGCAATGATAGAAAATATGGAAACTTTGCTGGTTCTATCTCGAACCGGCACCATGATGGAAGCAAGCACGGAATTGCGAGTGTCTCAGTCAGCGGTGAGTAAACGCATTGCTGCATTAGAAAAATATTATGATAAAAATCTTATACAGAAGAAAGGCCGCCGTGTTGAGTTAACTCAGTATGGGCAACGGCTGGTCGATAAGATTTCTCCCATCCTCTCTGAATTAAGAGACATGTTTATTGAGGAGCGCTCCGCTAGCGGCGAATTGGTCATCGGTGTGTCTGATGCGATACTGTCGTCCTGGGGCCCGGGTGTTTTTCACGAGATAAAAAAAGAGATGCCGGAGGTTTCGTTTGTTTTTCACACGCATCGAACGCCAGTTGTTCTAGACCGGATAAGATCGGGAGAATTTATGGTTGGCGTTTGTACCGGTTCTGATTCGTTGGATACGGATTTACAGTCAGAGGTATTGACTCATGAGGCTATGGTTATAATTCCCTCAGCCTGCAAGGAAATTACATACCCCTCTAAAGGGGAATTGCCAGTGATCACGATTGAAGATTACTCGGGTGCTTGGCGCTCCTTTCAAGACGAAGTTAGGCGTTTACGTATTCGTAGAGTGGTTAGCTTGGAGTCCTTCTTTAGCGTTGCGCAAATGGCTATAGCTGGTTTTGGTCATGGTATGGTGCCAATAGGAGTAGCTAAAACTTTGAAAGTCCCCGAGCACTGTCTTATTAATTTAGGTGAGCAGGGATTAATGCGACCTGTCCGTTTCGTTGCTCGAAAATCAACTTACTCTCTCCCTGTGGTAGCTAACTTTTATCAATCTTTGGTCGCGAGGTTTAGACTAGACTAACCTGCCGAATTCTTAAAAAACTTTATATTAGCCGTTAAGAAAGTTAAGTAACTTTACAATTTGTATTTCTGAATGTTACCTTCGCAGTCCTCAAGAGTTACTTGATTAGTTTTTGCTTCCTCAGTGACTCCGATTTGCTGGGCCGTTACGTGAAATTGTCTGGCAATGGACACTACCACATCGACGTATTTTTGCGGGACGTACACCTCCATCCGATGTCCCATATTGAATACTTTATACATCTCATGCCAGCTGGTTTTTGAGCAACTCTGTATTGCCCTGAAAATTGGTGGTACCGGCATTAGGTTTTGTTTTTTGAAATGTATGCGTGACCCAAAATTAAGGCATTTGGTCTGTCCCCCTCCCGAACAGTGGACAAGCCCCTTTATCTCTTGGCGCAGCTCTTTTAACAGTTCTTTAATGATGGGGGCATAGCTGCGTGTTGGGCTTAATATTGCCTCCCCAACTTCTAAGTTTGAATTTGGTAAAGAATCATTTAATTCGTAGGGTCCACAGTAAACTAGATTGCTCTGTAAGTTACTGTCAAATGTTTCGGGATATTTTTCTCCATATCTTTGACAAAGCAATTCGTGTCGAGCACTTGTCAACCCGTTACTTCCAATACCACTATTTTGTGTCTTCTCGTATGAAGATTGGCCAGCAGAGCCAAGGCCCACGATTGCGAGATTAGGAGTAATTGAATTAGAGATTAGATCTTTTTTCCTCATGGCAGTTACAGCACAGGAATCTACGACTACGGTTCCTGTAAGATCTCCCACGTCTGCAGTCTCACCGCCACCCGAATAGATTTCCACCCCGCAGTCTCTCATGGTGGCTAGGAATGATTCGCTACCATTTATAAGTGCATCGATGACCTCTCCTGGGCAATTTAAAGCATTGCGGTTTATAGTATTAGAAAAAACAACGCGACCATTTACGCCCACACACATGAGGTCATCCAGGTTCATTACAATGCTATCTTGGGCTATCCCCTCGAAAATACTCGCATCACCTGTTTCCTTATAATGTAGGTAAGCTACTATTGATTTTGTTCCGCTCCCATCTGAATGTATAACGCAGCATTTTTCGGGATCGCCGCTGAGGTAATCCTCTGAAATTTTGCAAAACGCGCTCGGGAGGATTCCAGCATCAAGATTTCTAATTGCCTTATGAACCTCAGATTTGTCGGCACTTACTCCCCGAGCCTTGTATCTAATGACAGAGGCATCTTTTACAAAATATCCAGCGCGATTCTTGGCTTCTATAACATCGCGAAACTCTAACTGCCTAAAAGCCTTTGCAACAGTATTTGCTGCAATATCATAGCGAACTGCCAACACGCGCGTACTGGGGAGTCTCTCGCCGGGTTTGAGATTACCGGTATTAATAGCGAAATGGATTTGATCCACTATCTGCTGAAATACGGGTTTAGAATCTTGGGGATCAATGTTTAAGTTCATGCTAAATTCCATCTGTATTACATATATAGTACAGGTGGAGAGAGCATTTTGCACGGAATCGATGCGCTACTATAATACGACATCTAGGCTCGGAGTATTTATGATAACGCTAATTGTAGATTATGATGCAGGGAACTTGAGGAGCGTTCAACGAGCATGTCATCGCGTGGGCCTTGACGCCAAGATTACAAAAGATCCGTGGTTAGTTGCAAAGGCTGACAAGATTATTTTCCCGGGAGTTGGTACAGCAGAGAGCGCCATGGCTACGCTGAAGCGGCAAGGGCTTGATGAGGCGCTCATGGAATTTTTCAGTTCAGGGAAACCGCTATTGGGAATATGTCTCGGTCTTCAAATTGCTCTCGAGTTTAGTGAGGAAGGGAATAAGCAATGTCTTGGATTTATTCCTGGGGCCTGTGAAAGATTTTCGTTTTCGGATAGGTCTCTAAAAGTCCCTCATATAGGCTGGAATGAACTAGACATTGTTCAAGACCACCCTATACTGCGATCGATTCAGAATAAAGATGAGTTTTACTTTGTCCATAGTTATTTCGCTCATCCGCAGTCTGAGGCTCATGTATTTGGTAGAACTAATTATGGTGATGTTGAATTTGCAAGTGTTATTGGTCGAGAGAATTTTTTTGCAACCCAATTTCATTTAGAGAAAAGTGGAGAGCTTGGACTACGTTTATTAGCAGCGTTCTCTGCCTGGAATGGAGACTAGGACATGTTGAGCAAACGGATAATAGGGTGTCTTGATGTCCGTAACGGTAATCTCGCAAAAAGTGTGAAATTTGTTGATACCCGAGATATTGGGGATCCTATAGAGAAGGCTAAGCAATATTATGACGACGGTCTAGATGAGCTCGTGTTTTATGACATCACGGCATCCAGTGAGGAGAGAGATATTATGTTGGATGTAGTGGGGAAGGTTGCTAGACAAGTATATATTCCATTTTCTGTGGGCGGAGGGATTCGTTCGGTTTCTGATGCAAGAGAGCTACTGTGGGCAGGTGCTGAGAAAATCAATTTAAACTCTGCTGCCGTAAGGAATCCAACGATTATTGCTGAGTGCGCACATGCAATTGGAAACCAGAATACAGTTCTGTCTATGGATATCTCTAAGGTGGGAGCTAACCGAGACTTTCCTAGTGGTTATGAAATTGTTATAAACGGCGGTAGGAAGCGAATGGGTCTTGATGCCCTTGAGTGGGCTTTGAAGGGGGAAGATCTAGGTGCGGGCGAGTTGGTTGTAAATTCTATTGATGCAGATGGTACTCGTGATGGCTATGAGATTACGCTTACGCGGATGATCGCTGAGGCGGTTTCTATCCCAGTGATTGCTTCCGGGGGTGCTGGCAAACCAGAGCACCTCTATGAGGTTCTTACCGAAGGTTGTGCTGACGCCGCTTTAGTAGCGTCAATGCTGCATTACGATCAGTATAAAGTAAGTGAACTGAAAACGTATTTGAGGGATAGGGGTGTCAAGGTAAGGATGCGTTATTGATGGAGTCGAGAATCCAAGATCTTGAGACTAGGCTGACTTTTCAGGAAGACCTACTGGCCAAGCTGGACGATGCACTTTCGATTCAGCAGAGACAGTTAATAGATATTACTCAAAGATTAGAGGTGGTTACAGAGCAGTTAAGGTTATTTTTGCGGGAGGTTCCTCCCAGTGAAGGTGAACGGCCGCCACATTATTAATGTGAAAACAATCACTTTTGCCAGTTTAGAAGGTTAATAAAACGCTGTGCTTTGATGTTTCCCCTTCCTTTTTAAATAACAACTTCTAGATCTCTGCTACGTCTTCAGCTTGGAAACCTTTTTCTGTTTCTGATAAACCAAACTCTACTTGTGCACCCTGTTTTAGAGTTCGATAGCCTTCCCCTTGTATCGATCTAAAGTGAACGAATACATCCTCGCCATCTTGCCTCTCGATAAAACCGAAGCCTTTCGCGTCGTTAAACCATTTTACGGTGCCAGACCGTCTCTCTGACATAGCCCAAACCTCTATTGATTATCCAATTATTAACTCACCGCCAAACAAGCATTAAGACACAATGTGCCAAGGCTGTCCAATCTCTGGCTTACTTTTTCAATTATAAAGATTCGATTTTTAGTCGCTGCTCTTGTAGTTTTTCAAGTGCGGATTTTATCTCTATTATTTTTTCGTGTTCCTTGTTAACCACTTCCTTAGGCGCCTTACTTAGGAAGTTCTTATTATTCAATTTTTTTTCAGTGCGTGACTGATCGTTGGTCTTTCGGTCGATCTCCTTATTTAATCGAGAAATCTCTTTTTCTTTATTTATAAGGCCTTTCAGTGGAACGAGTAGTTGCATCTCCCCGACCAAATGAGTAGAGGATGGGGGTTGGTCATCTTCTACCCCAGCCCATATAATTTCTTTGGGCTTTATAAGATATTCAAGTATTAATTGAAATTTATGAAATCTATCTTTATCTATGTTACTTCCATTTGAGAATATTATCGGAATTGGGATACTAAAAGATATATCCATTTCTCCTCTAATATTCCGTATTCCTGTCACGACTTCTTTTATCCAGGTTACGTCACTATTTGCGCGTGGATTGATCAAAGACTGATTTGGTAATGGATAGGGTTGATTCATAACTGTGTTACCCTCGCCACGAATTTTTCGAGGAATCTTTTGCCAGATTTCTTCAGTCAAAAAAGGTAAGAATGGATGGGATAGTCGAAGAGTCTGCTCGAGGATGGAAATCAAGGTGAACCTTTTTGCCTGAATAACCTGTTCGTTTATGTCGGGCTTGTTCAAGATGGGTTTGACTAACTCTAGATACCAGTCACAAAACTCATCCCAAACGAACTCATAAATTGCCTTTGCCGCGAGATCAAAACGATAATTATCCATTGCTTGTGTTACAAGTTCGATAGTATGGTTCAATTCCGAAACTATCCAACTATCGATGACATCATAGTCAGATATTGAATTTCCTACTTCTTGCTCATTCGTATTTATGAAGACAAAATTGGCTGCGTTCCAAAGTTTGTTGCAGAAATGTTGGTACCCTTCTACACGATTCATATCAAATCGAATAGTGCGCGATCGCGTAGCAATCGAATAAAAAGTAAATCTAAGTGCATCTGTGCCAAAGGCTTGTATGCCCTCTGGGAATTCGCGGCTAGTATTTTTCGCTACACGTTCTGCCATCCTTGGTTGCAGAAGGTTAGCCGTCCTCTTCACGATAAGGTCTTCGAGGGATATACCTTCAATAATATCCAGAGGATCGAGGCCGTTACCTTTCGATTTTGATTGTTTTTTTCCATCAGCATCAGTCACCATCCCTGTGACATAAACTTTTTTAAATGGTACTTCCCCAACGAATTTAAGTGTCATCATAATCATCCTGGACACCCAGAATGAAATAATGTCATGACCTGTAACCATAACGCTCGTTGGGTGGAACGTTTTTAGATCTTCAGTCCTATCGGGCCAACCAAGTGTTGAGAATGTCCATAGCGCAGAAGAAAACCAAGTATCTAATACATCTTCATCCTGTTCTAGCCAATAGTCATCGGGTAGCTTGTTCTTGACGCGCACTTCTTGTTCATCTCGTCCTACATAAGCTTTGCCTTCCTTGTCATACCAGGCAGGGATTCTATGTCCCCACCATTGTTGACGGGAGATGCACCAATCTTGGATATCTTTCATCCAGACGAAGAAAGTATTTTCGTAATTCTTCGGTATAAATTCTATTTCGCCCGATTTAACTTTCTCAGTTGCTGGTACAGCGAGGGGTCCTGTTTTTACGAACCATTGATCGCTGAGATACGGTTCTATTATGACGCCAGATCTTTCTCCGCGAGGAACAGAAAGCATATGGGGTTCAATTTTTTCGATCATTCCCATTTCTTCCAGGTCCCTTAGGACTGTTTTTCTCGCTTCGTACCGATCCATTCCTTGATATTTTTTTGGCGCCTTTTCGTTTATCGAAGCATCCTCATTAAGTATATTTATAACTTCTAGATTATGTCGAACGCCCATATCATAATCATTGAAATCGTGGGCCGGCGTAATTTTCACGCAGCCACTTCCAAAGTCTTGGTCTACGTATTCATCTGAGATTATTGGTATGGCCCTATTTGTAAGAGGCAGTACAATAGTTTTCCCTACCAGATCTTTGTACCTTTGGTCTTCAGGATGCACCGCTACTGCAGTATCGCCAAGCATTGTCTCAGGCCGAGTTGTTGCCACTACGACAAATTTTTTTGAATCTTCAGCTAATGGATAACGTAAATGCCATAAATGACCGTCTTCCTCGCGCGCCACTACTTCTAGATCTGAGATCGAGGTTTTCAAGATCGGGTCCCAGTTTACTAAACGCTTTCCACGGTATATCAGTCCCTCCTCGTAAAGCCTTACGAATACCTCCAGAACTGCTCGGGAAAGGCCATCGTCAAGAGTAAAACGTTCGGTTTCCCAATGAAGAGAAGCACCTAATCGCCGCAGTTGCTTGGATATAGTACCGCCTGATTTTCCCTTCCATTCCCAAATTTTTTGAACAAAATTTTCTCTTCCGAGTTGATTTGGAGTAATGTTTTCCGCTGCTAGCTGCTCGGTAACAACAAGTTGAGTCGCTATGCCAGCATGGTCTGTTCCCATCTGCCATAGAGTGTTGTCGCCTTTCATACGACGATAACGAATCAGTGAATCAACAAGACTATGCTGAAAAGCATGTCCCATATGCAGTGTGCCAGTGACATTCGGTGGTGGGATGGCTATCGAGAAAGGGGTTCCATCTCCGCTGGGCGCAAAATTTTTATCTTGCTCCCAACGTTGGTACCACTTTTCTTCAAAGTCTTTTGGTTGATATTTGTCCATGGCCGTTGGAACCCAAATCGAAGAATCGATTATACCTTAACGCTAAGAGTTGTCAGTTGCTTGTTTGAGATCATTTAAAATCGAGTGTAACTGATCGGTAAGTTCTTTCTTTGTTTCTTCGTTCATTTCTCGCAGGTGCTTTGCCGATATATCCCCCTTTGTTTTTTTTAAACCACTAGTTTTCATTTTTCCCTCTGGAACAGGCATTACATCAAAGAGGTCTAATTTTGTATACCTAATGTATGGCTTCCGCTTGTCTAAGATTAATTCTCCGTCTTTAGCCATCGTTTTTTAACTTACTTGATGGTATTCAAGTTGATATCCACGGTCTTGATAGAAACGATAGTTTTTTCGCGCTCTTTCACGATCCTCTTGGTTCATAGGCACTATTTCTGCAACTCGTTCAAATCGTGAGAAAAAATCTGGTATCTCTTCTGAAATATTTATTAAAACGTCAAAATGGTCATCAGGTATGTCATGGCCGCTAATTTTAATTCTAGCGAAACCTGATTTGGTATATATCTCATGAGGAATAAAACGACTATTATCCTTAGACCAGAGAAGCTTATCCAGTTCTTCAGCAATGTCCCCATGACCTGTATGCACATGAACCTGGTGTCCTCGACGATATATCATATTTATAAGACGGCAAGTAAATTCCATCACAGTTTCTTTAATACCGATTTGATAGAAATCTATCCGAGTCATAATTGGTCGTAAAGGTACTGACACAGCAGAGCAACAGGCCTCCCCGTGCACCCTTTACTAGGTCCAGACCCCTGAAAAGCCGTGCCCGCGATATCCAAATGAGCCCACCGATAAGCTTTCGCGAATCTAGCTAAGTAACAAGCTGCGGTTATACTGCCTGCTTCCTTCCCGCCAATATTTGCCATATCTGCAAATGCACTCGCAATTTGTGTCTGATACTCCTCCCATATGGGTAATCTCCAGACACGGTCACATGCGACTTCCCCAGCACTTATTATCTGCTCTGCCAACTGGTCATCATTTGAAAATAGTCCCGAAGCTACTGAGCCTAGGCTAGTGATAATTGCCCCTGTTAAAGTGGCGACATCAATAACGCTTGCGGGTTTATATTTATCGATGTATGTCAAAGCATCACATAAAACAAGACGGCCCTCCGCATCGGTATTAAGAATTTCAACGGTTTGTCCTGACATTGTTTTGATGATGTCCCCAGGACGCGTAGCCTTTCCTGAGGGCATATTTTCTGCCGCTGCTAGAACACCAATGACATTAATGGGTAGCTCCTGTTCTGCGATGCAGCTAAGGGTTCCTAGGACACTGGCGGCACCACTCATGTCATATATCATTTCAGGCATTGAAGGTGGTGGCTTGAGACTGATTCCCCCAGTATCAAATGTAATACCTTTTCCAACAAGAACGTGGGGCTGTTTTGTTTTTCTCGCTCCCTGGTAGTTTATGATGACCAGTTTTCCAGGCTCATCACTACCCTGACTCACAGCTAGAAACGCTCCCATACCAAGCTTTTTCATATCTCTTTCTTCCAGAACTGAGAGTGACAGGTTGGTCTTGCCTCTGCAAAGTTGTCTCGCTTTCTTAGCTAGGTATGAGGGAGTGCATATATTCCCTGGCGCATTTGCCAGGTTTTTTGCCAGTTGCATTCCCCCCGCGAGAGCTTTGCCACGTTTAATTCCTGCCCTGACTGCATTTAATAATTCTCGACTACATAAAAAGTTGATTTTATTTAATAGCGTTCTTTCTACTTTTGATATCCCTTTCATTTCAAGATATTCGTAAGTCCCTGATTCAAAGTATTCAATTGTGCGCTCGATAAGCCATTCGGAACTTCGCCCTTCACATTTGAAATCTCTTATAGAGACCGAGGCACTCTTGATTGATAGGGACTGGAGGGCAATGATCAGTTTTTTAATGATCACTATAAATTTTTTACTAGTTACTCCTGCCTTTGGTCCTGCATTGAACAAAATGATACGTTGTATATCACAATTTGCGACATCATGGATAAGGACTGTGCTGCCTACTTCTTTTCTGAGATCTCCGTTTTTTAATATCCTAGAGATTTGTCCATCACTTATCCGGTTTAAATTGGCCGCTGATGCTGACATATCCAGAGAGTCATAGATGGGAAGCGCGATGCACTCTGCTTTACTTGTTGCAAGGCTCTCAATTCGGGCAGCATACTTCATAGTTACTCCAACAACATATCTTGTGAAAGTGTAATATAGCGGTTTATGACCTTTGTAGCACGTGGAGACATATCAATTACTCTTTACAAGTACTTTGCAAAAGACGTTGTCTTCACACTTATAGCTGTAGTAGCAGTGGTATTGTTTATCTCTCTGGGGTGGCGCTTTAGTGGATATCTCGAACAGGCGGCGGTAGGCACGATATCTAGTGATGTCTTACTGTTGTTGATTGGCTATCGATTACCAGGGTTCTTAGAGATCATAATTCCGATTAGTTTCTTCTTTTCTCTGATGTTAGTCCTCGGGAGAATGCATGTTGATAATGAAATAATCGTCATGAAGTCCTGTGGAATTGGACCAGGTCAACTTGTAATTAACATTATGTCTCTTGCTTTCCTTGCTATGTTAGCAACGGCATTAGTATCCCTATGGCTCAAACCAGAGGGTGAATTCCGAACAGAATTATTGATGGCTGACCAGAGAAACCAGACAGAGTTCGATACTCTTGCTCCAGGTCGTTTTCAAAACATAAGGTCCGGTAAACGCGTTACATATACCGAAACGTTACATGAATCAGGACTGCTGGAAAATATTTTTATGAGTACTTACGAAAGCGCTGAAGCTGCTGGTCTTCAGGAAGTAACTACTATGATTGCTGAAAGCGGAGAGTCTCAGTTAGACGAATTTGGCAATCGGTATTTAGTTCTAAAAAATGGTATACGATATACTGGGCAGGCAGGCAGGCATGGTTATCAAGTTGTCGAGTATGAAGTTTTTGGTCAGATCATTCCTGAGGAGCCGGTGCCAGTTCGCATTGAACGTCTTTCGGGAATCCCTACCCATAAGCTTTTTATGGCAACGGAGCCCAAATATTTGTCGGAACTTCATTGGCGTATGTCCGTGATTATTATGATTCCAGTTTTAGCGCTTATTGCTTTACCTTTGAGTAAAGTAAATCCCCGTCAGGGCAGGTTAGGTAAGCTTGTACCTGGCATGTTTCTATGCTTTTTATATGTTGGTTTACTGGCTGCGGCCAAGACAGGGTTGCAAAGAGAGGAGATTCCACTTCCTTTTGGCCTATGGTGGGTGCATTTAATTTTTTTACTGGTTGCTGTTACGATTTCTAAAAATTTCATGATGCCCTCCCGATGGCGCTGGTAGATTAGATGTGAGTCTCATAGATAGGTATATTTCTCTCACCGTTGCCTCGGTAATGGCTCTAGCTACGTTAGCCTTGTTGGGACTCTTCATTGTTCTAACCTTGATTGATCAGGCGCAGGGCATGATAAATCAATACAACCTTTTTTATGTGGTTCGTTTCGTCGTTTATAGCTTGCCAAGAATGTTGTATGAAGTGGTGCCCTATGCAGCCATGATGGGCTGCATAGCAGGACTCGGTTTACTAGCTAGTAGTAGTGAACTTTTGATAATGCGCGCAGCAGGATTGTCGACAGCATCGATTGCTTGGAGCGCGATTAAGCCAGCACTAATATTAGCCTTTATTGGTATGTTAGTGGGAGAGTTTCTATTACCTGATTTTGAGAGGATGGCGCGCGCTGATCGAACGCAGGCAAAGTCAGATCTTGTAGGCATAACAGAAAAAGGCGGGTTTTGGTATCGCGAGAAAGACGTTTATATGCACTTCGATGTGGTTGGACAGAGAGGCGTTCTGCATGGTGTATCGCTATATTATATTGACGAACAAAAAATGCGTAGATCACTCTTCGCTCAGCGAGGCGTCTATCATGATATCAGAGCTGGAAAGAACTATTGGCTCCTAGAGGATGTAACCTACTCAGATTTTACTAGCTCTATGGTCAAAGTGGAGAAGCTTCCTAGTTTTGAGTGGAGGACATCATTAACTCCTAATTTAATTAGTTCGGAGATTGTTGTTCAACCGGACAGGATGTCAATCAGAGAGTTAATTGCAAAAATTACGTACATGGATGAACAGGGGCTTGAAAGTAAAAAGTTTGCATTGGGGTTTTGGGGTAAGGTTTTTCAACCAATTGCGACGCTGAGTCTTGTTGTAATTGGTATATCCTTTATTTTCGGTCCTTTGCGAGACTCCTCTATGGGCACACGTGTGCTGGCAGGAGTAATTGTTAGCATTACTTTTAAGTTTCTGCAAAATCTTATTTCTCCTGCGAGCCTGGTATTTGGCTTTTCTCCAATTATCGCTGTGCTGGCTCCAATTTTCTTATGCCTCCTAGTCGGTGCGTATGTGTTAAAGCGCTCCGGCTAGGACTAGTCAGGTTTCTGAGCATAAGGCCGCTTGCCCAGATAGATGACTCGGGTTCCTGAAGCCATGTCATACCATGTCAGCTTTTCTCTATTCGATAATATCGAAAAAAATCCTAGACCCAATGGAATTAAGAAAATAGTTGCGTAGAAAAAGCGGACCAGACATTTACTTATATTCAGAGGCTGATTTTCCTTATCTACGGTGCAAATTTTCCATACTTGCATACCAAGAGTTTGCCCTTTAAAGCTCCAGAAATAGATATAGAAGATACCAATCTCGACATAGAGAAAAATTTGGTATAACGGGCCGGCAATCTCTTCTCCATCAGCCAGAAGCGCTACTAACAGAGTAGTACTAATCATCCAGATAGCCAAAACTAGAAAAGAATCATAAATAATCGCAGCTAACCTTCGACTAATACTGGCATTGGTTTGCAGTTCCTTCATGCCTTACCCGGTTAGAGATTTTACCTGTTTTGAATTTGGCACGGCGCTTGGTTACTCCACACATTCTTTCATGAAACTGCCTCTAGTTTCCGCAACCAGTTGGTGATTATCCTGTCGCAACATCTTACCTTCCATTATGGCGAGTCGCCCTTTGTCCTTTATGCATTTACCCTCTAAAAAAACGGTTGTACCAATTGGGAGAGGACTTTTGTACCTTATTTCACATGCCGCTGTATAGGCTTTTACGTCCCGTAGCACTAACCAATTAGCCATTACATCGTCTAAAACACAATAGATAATGCCACCATGGGTTATGGAATCATAACCACAATGTTCTTTTTCTGGGGTGAATTCACTCTTACAAATTTCCCCGTCCATAATAAACGATAATTTTAAACCGATAGCATTGTTTGGCCCGCAAACAAAGCAACGGTTTGCTTCTGATCGTAATCTCATTGCGTAAGATACTCGTTACTAAAAGTTAAACGGTTGCAGTGTGCAATCCGACTCTAATTCCTGACGTTAACATAAGTGTTTTAAATAAATAACTCGTCTGGTGTCTTATTGGAGGCTCATTCAATCCGGTCCGGGAATATGCTCTCAAATAAACTTTGAAGTATAAAATAAGGTATAGAAATGTAATTAATTACGTAATATATTACATATTTATGGATGAAGATCAAAGCATATGGGCACTAAATTTCTGCGGAAGATAGGTGCGTTGGGACTTAATTTTCGTCTTAAGCGATTGTCCGATCTACTCCAAAAAGACATAAACGGTCTTTATCAGGAGTTGGACGTGCCTCTAGAACCCTCATGGTTCTTGGTTCTCTATTTTTTACAGCAATACGGGCCGACCCCCGTCACTGGCATTGCCAGAGGGCTCGGTGTCTCACATCCAGCCATCATCAAAGTTTCTCGAGAGATGATTGCAGCTGGTCATGTTGCCATATACAAGGATGGAAAAGATAAAAGAAAACGTGTGTTAGCACTCACTAGTAGTGGGAGAGCAGTCTTTGGAAGCCTAGCGCCAGTCTGGCATGGATTACAGCGGGCATTCGAGCAAGTTTCTAGAGAAATCGAAACATCAACTTATTTGGAAGGGCTTGAAAAGGCTTTTTCCGCCCAAGGTCTTCGTGATCGGTTCTATGATCACTACGACCGTTAGTATTAGGTTCCAATGTCCGCCCAGGTTATTTATCCAAAAAGTGTTTATTAATTCCACTCGCACGGCCCCTACTCATCTTAATTTGGCTAGGCAGCGTACCTCGACGGCCACACTATTATCGGATTGACCTGGGGGGTACTTGAAGCAAATTGACTGTCCGATCGGTAGACAATATCCTTCACGAGTTGACCTAGAGACCTTGCTTTTGAAAAAAATTTTACTGGTAGCGATTGTTATACGCCTTCTCACGGGCTGCTCCGAGGTAAGCGTCTCAAAAGAGCAAATCGCGTTGAATGACCTCGGCGTTGCAGAGATGGGAAGGTATGAATATGCACAGGCGCGGTCCACGTTTGAAAAGGTGGTAAAGGCGTCGCCTGAATGGCTGGAGGCTAAGAATAATCTCGCCATTGCTACTTTGAACCGACAGAGGGAAGGCGATGAGCTAAGAGCGTTCGAACTCGTAACTAGTGTCCTTTCGGAGGACCCGGATAATGCTCGGGCGCTTTATGTTTCAAGTCTGATCCATTTATATTTAGGGAAGCCTGAACTAGCGATACCAGTAATGATTCGGGTGACAGAGCTGGACGAAAAAGATGCCTATGCAGCATATTTTCTCGGGCAGGCCTATTTACAAACGGGAGACAATTTAACCGCCTCGAAGTGGTTTTTAAGGGCAGTTACTCTAGACCCTTATCTACGGAGCGCATACTGGGCTGGTTCTCAGGCTCTCCGTCGTATTGGGCGCGTGCAAGAAAGTGAAAACTTACTCTCCGACTACCAGCGTTTCGCTCCGAATCCCGCGGCCCGGCTTGCTGGCTTTTCCTACACCCGCATGGGTGTCAAGGCTGAGACACTTTCGTTTGAACAGCAAAATGTCGAAATGAACAGTCGACCTGTGGGCGCCTTGTTCGGGGAACCAGAAAAAATTAGTAACTTAGCTAGAGTATCCTCGATAACTGCCGCAGATGTTGATAATGATGGTAGCCTAGATATCCATTTGATCGCCGAAAATATGGGGGTCCTTTTAAACTCTGGTTTAGAGAACGAAGTAACTATGGAGGATATTAACGGCGGGGTCCTGTGGGGGGATGTAAATGATGACGGACTAGTGGATATGGTAACTTGTGGAGAAAGCGGCGTCTTTTTGATATTTCAGGGGATAGATGCTTGGCTTTCCGAGCCGATTTCCGAGGGGCAATCTTGCGATTCGGGGGCCCTGTTCGACGCTGATCATGATGGCGATCTCGATGTTCTATCGACTGGATCCTACGGTACTCAACTCCTGATTAATAATCGAGATGGGACGTTTCGCGATATTTCGGCTGACATTGGCATTGTTGATGACGGAGGTCGCCAAGTACTTGTTGTGGATCTAGACGCCGATCGAGACTTGGATATTGTGATAGTCGGCTCTGAGGACAACGTTATCTGGCAGAATGACCGTACGTGGCAATATAAGCCATTCCCTGGACTTTTTGATTTTAAAAATACCCCAATGAAATCAATTACTACCGGAGATGTTGATGCGAATGGCCATCAAGAAATCTATGGGGTCGATCTGAATGACAATCTTTTAGTTTGGCGCTACGACGGACTCCTTTGGACTAACAAAATTATTCTTAGCCAAGGATCAAAAAGCAATGGCCTCTCCGAACTAGCCATTTCTGATTTTGATGGGGATGGCCGTCAAGAGATAATACGTGCCCATGGTAGCGGTTTTGAAATCATTGATCCAATTTTGGGAAGCATCGTTCACAGTCAGTCAATTGAGGGTTTGCAAAGTGCCGTGGTTGCCAATATTGACCCTGAGGATGGACCTTCAGTAATTACGGCCAGCTCAACTGGAGTGGATAAATGGCCTCCTGGTCCAGGGCGTTTTAAGTTCCTTTCCGTCGCGCCAAGTGGCCGAAGTGAAGCGGATCAAATGCGGTCCAACGGATCGGGCATTGGGACACAAGCTCGATTGCGTACTTCGGGCAGGTGGACGGTTGATGTGGTAATCGATTCCCATTCCGGACCGGGCCAAAGCCTGATGCCGCTCTCTTTTGGACTGGGTGGACATAGCCACGCCGACTATATTGCACTTACTTGGTCAGACGGGGTCACCCAAACAGAAATTGACCTACTGTCAGGAAAATTACATGCGATCGCTGAAACACAGCGTCAGTTGGCTAGTTGTCCTGTAATTTTTGTATGGGATGGAAATGAATACAGATTTATTACCGATGTGCTCGGCGTAGGCGGCATCGGATTCTTTATGTCTCCTGGAAAATATGCGGAACCTCGACCTTTCGAACGCTATCTCCTTGGACAAAACATAATGCAGGAGCGCCATGGCAGCTATCACGTAAAGCTAACGGAGCCTATGGAAGAAAACGCATATCTTGATGCAGCAACGATCCACGCCTACGACTTACCAAATGAGTACTCAATGGTACTTGATGAGCGCATGGGTGAGGGGGTTACAGGTCGACCCATAATATTCAAAGAGAATGTGATCCCAAATCGTGTTACTGATAGAAACGGTTTCGAGGTAACGTCTTTACTGACAAGCGTGGATCAAAAGGCCCCTGATCCTGGGAATTTAGATAGTCGTTTCATAGGGCTTTTAGAGCAGGATCAGCAACTGACTCTCGAATTTTCGGCACCGATCAAAGTTACTGGAACTACTCTAGTAGCAGATGGGTGGGTAGAATACCCCTATTCTCAAACTGTCTTCGCTGCCTGGCAGGCGGGCCTTCGTTATCGTACAGTATCTATCGAAGCGCGGGATAAGACTGGAAACTGGTATCCTTTGGTTGAAGAGTTCGGTTACCCGGCTGGAATGCCTCGTCAAATGACCTTGCCTTTGAAAGAAATAAGAGAGGGTACTTCAGCGCTTAGATTATCCTCAAATATGGAGATATACTGGGATAAGTTACAGATTGTTTACGAAGTTAATGATGTAGAGATAAGGCACCAATCTGTGAAGCCTGATTTGGTCAAAGTAAACAGAATTGGATTTCCCCAGAGGACCAATAATCTTCAGAAAGCCCCGAGCTATAATTATGAGCAGCGGGCTCCATACTGGGATACCAAGTTCCAGAGAGGGTTCTACACTGCGCTTGGGGATGCTACTGAGTTAGTTAAGGATCTGGATGGTGCGGTTGCCATTATTGGTGGTGGTGAAGAGCTTCATATGGAGTTTCCGGTATTGCATCCCCCGTCCCAGGGACTAAGCCGGCACTTCGTACTGGATTTTCGTGGTTGGGCCAAGGACATGGATCTTTATACAAAAGATGGGGAAACTGTCACCCCCTTACCAGTACCCGCTTATGCTGATGACATACGTCGGAAAAATTTGCATTCGAAGTATAATGTTCGGTTCCAGGAAGGCTTTTAAGCTAAAGACATGAGTCATGTCGATAAATCCGTTATCAGCCCTAGGCTCCGTAAGCTTTTAGTAGCGATATTTTTTCTCTTTGCGATCCTGTTTGTTGATTCGGTCTATCTAAGTAGTATTACTTTTCTCGAATGGCTTGAAGCGATCGCTGAGAGTGACCATTCAGAACTAACTGCGGAACCCAAATCCAATTATCAGGGAGCATTTTATCAATACGCATTTCTAGTCCATTTAATCCTGGGCTTCGTCGTGATAATTCCAACGATCATTTTTATCGCTTTACATTTGAGGAAAGCGATAAACCGACCAAATAGACTCGCAGTCAAACTAGGGTTATTGTTGTTTGTAGTAGTAATCATGTTGCTAGTGTCTGGCATCCTTTTAACCCGTGGCTTACCCGGTTTTGAAATACAACATCCTAGTAAACGGCAATTGATTTACTGGACACACGTGGTCACGCCAGTTCTCGCGTGTTGGTTGTTTGTGATGCATCGGTTGGCAGGCCCTCGAATTCGATGGAAGGTTGGAGGGGCAGTTGGGTCTTTGAGTTTAGCAATTAGCCTTGGTGTTTTCATATTTGCCGAAGCGCCTGTGAAACCGAGGCCAGAGGGTAACTTTTTACCATCACTCGCACGTACTGATACAGGCCGATTGATTTCATCAGATGCATTGATGCGTGATGAATATTGTGCATCTTGTCATTCTGATATTCATGCTCAGTGGGCGGTGAGTGCGCATCGCTTTTCTTCGTTTAACAACCCCGCATATTTGTTTTCGGTCAGGAATACTCGAAATGCGGCGTTTTTAAATGATGGCGATGTACAGGCCTCAAGGTTTTGTGCAGGTTGTCATGATCCTGTTCCACTATTCTCTGGTGCTTTTGATGAGGTTGATTTTGACGATGAAAACCACCCTACGGCCCATGCTGGTATTACGTGTGTTTCGTGTCATGCAATAGAGCGATTGGGCAGCCCTAGAGGAAATGCGGATTACGTTATATCTGCTCCGGAAGAATATCCGTTCGCATTTTCTGATAATACCTATTTAGCCTTCGTCAACGGATTATTGATAAAAGGTAAACCCCAGCTACATAAAGAAAGTTTTCTTAAACCTCTTCACAAGAGTTCAGAATTTTGTGGTACTTGTCATAAAGTCCATATCCCGGAAGCTTTGAATAAATATAAATGGTTGCGTGGACAAAACCACTATGATTCTTTTCTGCTGAGCGGAGTCTCCGGACACGGTGTGCAAAGTTTTTATTATCCTGATAAGGCAGTAGATAACTGCGCAGATTGCCACATGCCTCTTCTCAAGTCGCAGGACTTTGGCGCAGCGATAAACGATGAGAGCAAGTTACTAACAGTTCACGGACATCAATTTCCGGCAGCGAATACAGCTATACCTTACTTACTGGGGATGTCTAAAGATGTTAATCGGGCCCATGAGGAGATGCTGAAGGATTCCCTTCGGGTAGATATTTTTGGGATCAGGGCGGGGGTCGATATCGATGCCCCTATTGTTGCTCCCATTCGACCAGAGGTGCCATCTCTAGAACCGGGTAAAGTCTATTTATTAGATATTGTCATTCGATCTTTGACGGTTGGCCACTTGTTTACAGAGGGTACCGCAGACTCGAATCAGGTTTGGTTGGAAGTAATAGCAACTCAAGATGGCGAAATTATTGGTAATAGTGGTCTAATTGATCTAAGGGAAGGACGGCTCGACCCTTTGGCTCATTTTGTTAATGCTTATGTACTGGATCGAGAGGGTAACCGCATTGATAGGAGAAACGCTGAGGATATCTTTACCAAATTATACGACCATCAAATACCGCCGGGTTCTTCGGACACAATACACTATCGGCTTGAGGTTCCTGAACCCGTAAAAGGTGCAATCTCAGTGACCGCTAAACTCAAGTATCGTAAGTTTGATACAAAATACCTAAAGGCATTTCAGGGGGAGGAGTTCACTAAGAATGATTTGCCAATAGTTACCATCTCAGAAGATTCTGTCGAATTTTCTTCGAAGAAAATTCCCACGAGCGAGAGGTCGTGGCAACGCTGGAACGATTATGGGATTGGAATGTTTAGGAAAGGCGCATATCGGCAAGCAGAGTTGGCTTTTCAAAAAGTTCGGGAGTTAGGAAGACCTGAGGGACCTTTAAATTTATCACGTCTCTACATAAAAGAGGGAAGATTAGAGGAGGCTGCCCTTTTCCTAAATGAGGCTGCGCAAAAAGGAGCATATCCTTGGTCAGTTGCGTGGTTCTCTGCTCTAGTTGATATGCAAAATGGTGAGTTTGATGGGGCAATAGAGGGACTTCTAACGCTGGTTAGAACTCAGTTTAATGATGCCCGTCAGCGAGGCTTTGATTTTTCGCTAGATTATAGGCTACAAAATCAGCTGGCCCAGGCTTATTTCGAGAAGTCGAAGATGGAGATTAGAAATGAGATTTGGCGAGATAAGGCGGAAGCTCACTATATGGCTGCCCTAGCTTTAGATCCGGAAAACGTAGTTGCACATTACGGACTCTCCCAGTTATACGCTCTGGGGGGTAGGAACGATCTTGCAACGAAACATCGAGATCTGCATAAAGACTACCGCGTGGATGATAACGCTCGAGACCTTGCTATCACGAAAGCAAGACAAAAAGATCCAGCCGCAAATTACGCAGCTGAAAGTATCGTCATTTACGATATGCATAGGCGCTGATATGGAGAATGATGAGAAAGTCATACGACGCGCTTTAATTATCTCGTCTTCAATATCAGCCTTAATTGCGTTAGGTATTATTATTACTTTAGTTTTGCTTGGTGGAGAGGAACAGGAAATCATGGTCGATGAGGCTGAGGTAACTGGTCCAAGACGCAGTGAATTAGTAGTCGCTCCAACTATCCTGCTTACAGATATAACTTCACAATCTGGTATTGATTTTTCGCACACGAATGGAGCATACGGGAGTCGCATGTTACCCGAGACTATGGGAGGGGGAATTGCGTTCTTCGACTATAATAACGACTCACACCAGGATCTTCTGCTCATCAACTCAACGAATTGGCCCTGGACGGAACAGCCCACTGAGGGGACAAGTTCCAAGCTTTACCGAGGTAAAGGAGATGGTACCTTCGAGGATGTTACAGAGCAAACAGGGTTGGATCTTCAGAACTATGGTATGGGTGTTGCGATAGGGGATTATGATGGCGATGGTTGGAGCGATATATTCGTAACGACGGTCGGAAGAAATCTTCTCTTTAAAAATATTAGCGGAAATCGTTTTAAGAATGTTACGCGATCGCTTGGAGTCGCCGGCCCTGAAGATAGTTGGAGCACTAGTGCAGCATTTTTCGATTTTGATCGTGATGGTGATTTAGATCTTTTTGTTTGTAATTATGTGGTTTGGTCAAAGGCAATAAATGAATCGGTAGACTATAGGTTGACTGGACTGGGAAATGCTTATGGTCCCCCTACTGATTTTGCTGGCACTAATTCAATACTTTATCGTAACGACGGCAGTAAGTTTTCTGACGTCTCGGAGAACGCGGGAGTCCGGGTAGCGAACGAGTTATCAGGCGCACCAGTTGGGAAAGGGCTTGCTGTCCACCCACTCGATGTGAATGGCGATGGATGGCTTGATGTCGTCGTTGCGAACGACACCGTTCGTAATTTTCTTTTCATTAATCAACGTAATGGGAAGTTTGAGGAGTCTGGAGTTTCCTCTGGTTTAGCTTTTGATAATAGTGGTTCTGCTACTGGAGCGATGGGTATTGATGCAGCTTACTATGCTAATGATGAGCGGCTTGGGATTACAATTGGGAATTTCTCGAACGAGATGTCATCTTTCTACGTAAAGCGAGGGCAAGATAGCGTTTTTAGCGATAACTCTATTGTCGCTGGTATCGGAGCCTATAGTCGTAAAGCTCTGACATTCGGCACTATATTCGTAGATCTTGATTTGGACGGGCGGCTCGATCTTGTTGCAGCAAACGGGCATGTAGAACCGGAGATAAATCGTGTACAAAGCAGTCAGTATTACGAACAGCCGCTACACATATTTTGGAATTGTGGTGACAGTTGTTCGAGAACCTATCAGCCAGCTAGTAATTCTTTAAATCCCATCAAGTTTGTAGGTCGTGGGGCAAGCTATGCAGATATTGATAGCGACGGTGACACCGATCTTGCGATTACCCAGACGGGTGGATCCTTCGTTCTCCTCCGCAATGATCAGACAAGTCAAAATCATTGGATTCGGGTTACTCTGGTTGGTAAACCTCCAAATCCAGAGGCGATTGGTGCCAAAGTTATTGTTTATGCCGGGGGCACAGAGCAGACCAGATCTATAATGCCCACGCGAAGTTATTTAACCCAGGTTGAATTGCCCTTAACCTTCGGTTTAGGTACTGCCAGTTCCGTTAATCGTGTAGAAGTCCTCTGGCCAAATGGTTTTAAAGATGTTTATAAGGATTTAACCATAAACCAGAACCATATTTTCCTGCAAAGGTGAGAGCGATCTAAGGATATGAAATTAAAGTGCGAGGATTGTTGGGAATCTTCCCCATTCTAGAGCCTGTCCCTAATACAGACAACGGAAAACAAAATGTCGCTGCTCCAAAAGCTTTGATCTCAAGCCGGTCATTAGTTAAGGACATCTAGCTCAAAAGTAGAATTATCCTTGAAAATGCCGGTTACCAAGCTGTTGATTCTTTGAGTTGTATCGACAAGGACAGGAAGTCGGAATACTTTATCGGTAGATCTAATAGGGATAGTTAACAAGTCAATATTTAGTTGATAGAAGAATCATGTTACGGTAACTCAAAAGTAACTAGAGTCAATAGTTTCGAATGCCATCCAAAATGTTTCATCGGAGCTGAAATGAAGAAATTACAAGTACGTAAAAAGAAATCTAGAGCTACCATTGGGGGGACTAGTCAAAGTGCTTTCGCAGATCGTGAAAAGACCGCTTCATCTACGAAACCTCCAGAAAAAAAGGAAAGAGTGAGCAAATAGTCTAGAGACGGACTAGATTCCATCCAGCATGGATTCACGTTTATTTGCCCTCATAAGCGCCAGGAAGAGGGTGAAACTCATTAGCAATATAATAGTAATCCGGTTTTGGATTGTCCACGCTAGGAGCTCTTCTGGACTAGTAAAGCCTCCATCGATTATCGTTGAACTACTAGAAGGCTCTAAAAATACGTGAGGATTGAAGAAGGGAAGGAAACGTATTTGATTTTCACCAAAATCCGTTAGTAAGATATTCAATCCTAAGATTGGAATCGTACCAATAACTCCTGTGGTCGTATTACGAAAAAGTGCGCCCATTGCCATCGCCAAAATCATATAAAAACATGCATCTTGAAGTGCACCGTAGACCATGCCTAATGGGAAAGGTTTAAAGAGGGTGTAAACAGATAATGATAAAATTATTGTGGTAAAAAGGAGAATAAGAAAAGCAGAAAAAAGTTTAGCAAGCCAAAGTCGTTCAGAGCCACCAGGGATGGTGTACGCTATCTCTAGACTCCTTTCGTCCAACTCTCCGGCGATAACCCTGACACCAAAAAATATAGCTAATGCCGTTAGGGGTAGTCCGATAATCGTATATTGAATGGTTAGGAGATTAATTATCTCTACTCCATTACGCACTCTCAAAAAATATTGGAACATAATCCAAACTAAAGCTAATAAGGGTAAAAACCAGAAGCGATGTCCCGCCAGGGCGATCATTGCATAATGTATAAAATCAAAGTCGATTTTTAGTTTCATAATTATGTTCTAGTATCAGCATGAGATAAAAGCCAAATGTAACCGTCTTCCAGTGTTGCCTTTACAGGTTCTGCATCGTCGATATAATCACTTGTGAGTATGCGATGCACAGTTTTTCCATCTGCTGAGGGTGTTTCATGGGTTCGAATTGACTGGGTGGTAATGATAGGTTTGACTCCTTGTTGTGTTCTTACTTCCCAAACTTTAGCAGTCGCTCTATGAGCTAATTCTTCCGTACCACCATCGAAAACTAGTTCTCCTTTAGCAATTACTATAACTCGCTCACAAGCAGCTGCTACATCTTCCACTACATGGGTAGAGATAAGAACAATTCTATCTCTGGCAAGTTTGCTTAAAAGATTTCTTAATCGAATTCTTTCCCTCGGATCAAGACCAACGGTTGGTTCATCAACAATAATTACAGGAGGCATACGTAATAAAGTCCGCGCAATAGCTACCCGTTGCTGCATCCCTCCCGAGAGTTCAGTAATTTTTTCATCTCTCTTATCAGAAAGGTCAACCTCACTTAGTAAATCTTTTACCCGTTGTTTTCGTTCACACGCAGGGATGCCATAGAGAGCTGCATACCAATTCAGATAATCTACTACAGACATACCGGCAGGAAGACCAGTATCTTGTGGCAAGTAACCTACCCAGTTAGCAAGGTAATGCTGAATACGCTTTAATTGGACTCCCCCATAACGTATGGTTCCGCGTGTTGGACTTAGTATCCCCGCCAACTGTCTTAACAGGGTGGTTTTACCGGCTCCATTTGGGCCAAGAATACCAATCATTCCTCTCTCTATTTCAAAGTTCACTCCTGACAAGGCAACTATTGGATCATCGGGGAGATCTAGACCAGCAAGTCGTGCCGATAATCCACGCCATGAATTGATAACTGCTTTAATTCTGCTGTGTGAGATCCGTCGAGAGAGAAGCCCTCTCGATTGCCTTTCTGCACTGCGTCGCATACCTTGTGCTATTAAGACAATTAACGCAGCTATTGCGCTGGCAAAATAAGCATTAGGTTTTTCACTGCCCTGCGTAAGGAGGTTAACCTCAGTGAATAGTAAATACAAAATGATAACTAACCAGGGTGCTGCGTATATAAGTCTTTCTTCGATTCTACTATGCAGAGCTTTACCCTTCTGTGTTACATGTCCACGAAATCTCTGAACTTCTGTAATCAGTCGCGTGAGAAGGAAACCCGTCATCATCCAAAAAAACAGTTCCCAAAAAGCAGATTGAACCATTATCGCGACGATACTGAGTCCAAAAATACCGAGTACTAAGGGTGCAAAGCGATCTCGTGCATCTGAAGGAAGGAATACCTTCCCTCCTCGTGAAATAACGTTTTCAGCGTAAATTTCTGGAGCTAATAAAGCGGTTTTAAGAGGCCCTGTTATTCCATATTTCTTGTGTAAATGGGTTACCGTGAGTTTTGGACACCCATTAACTAGATCTAGAACCGGTACCTCTTTTGGACGAAAAATCAGCATAATCAATGCTAAATATGCGCCTCCAATTAGTAGTGCGCTGATTATCTGCCATGGTAAAGCCGTCAAAGTTTCTGTCCATAACAGCATTATCATAGTTATGAGCGTCGAGCTAATCCAGAACAGCACAAGCCATGGACCTGCTCGAATGAAAAAGTTATCTACTTTGTTTAAGAGTATGAAGCCTACAGGAATGAGTACCAGTGTTAATAAGCTAGAGGTCACCAGCCCCCCTATAACTACCGTAGCAAAAGGTGGCCAAATTTCATTTTCTCTTCCCGTAACAATAGCCAGTGGCCATAGTCCAGCTATAGTTGTTGCAGATGTCATTAAAACTGGTCTTGTACGTTCTTTTACTGCTGCAAATGCTGCAGCACCAGAACTCCAACGACTTTCTCTCATCAGTTGCTGTATTCTATCGACTAAAAGTATTGCGGGGTTAACGGTAAGACCAACAAGAACGATTGCTCCCATTGCCGCCATTAACTCAAACGCAATGCCAGCAAAAGCGAGAGCCCAAATAGCACCAAGTATTGTCAGTGGTAATGCTAGGAGTATCAATAACGGTAGTGTAAGCGATTCGAATAGAGTAGCTAGCACAAGAAAAAGTAGAGCGACTGCAGGGACACTTATGTTTTTGAACCAAACTTCTGTGTCATTATTGTCTGTTGTTTCGATACTAACCCCACTGGGTTTTGGAATCGCTCGGACCAGTTCCGAAATTTCTCTCTCAATACTAAGCCGAGTTGGCCCAGTGTCAGGAATATCGTCACGAAGTCGGTACATGACGCTCACTTCACGTCGACCGTTACGGTGAGATATGACGGTTGGCGGCGGCATTTGGCGCATGGTAGCTAATGCTGTAACGGGCATCACTCCAGCAGGCGTTTGTATGCGCATTCGGGTTAAATCACGCATGCCACTGTTTTGCTCACGAGCACCTTTTCGAGTGACGAAGACTGGCAATTCTCGGCCATTATCAGTTACAAAGCCGATCGGCATCCGTTGCCCTTCCCGCCCTGCTAGTTGTAAGACAGGCAAAACCTGACTGAAAGTTAGACCTAAAGATTCGAAGACTGGTCCGATGGGTTCTATCCAAAATTCACTCATACCCGGTTGGACGTTTGTCCACGCAGTCGATATCTGAGGAGTTGATTCCAGTTGGGATTCCACACTTTCCGCAAGACTCAGCAGCACCTCACTATCGGGTCCAGAAAGTATGATTTCTGTTGGGGTCCCACCAAAAGCATCACCAGCACTTTTACCGCCACCACCACGAGTTTCATCACCAGGACGAAGAATTCGAAAACCTCCTTTTACGTTTCGAGCTGCTTCATAAACTTTGTTGCGAACTGATTGAGCGCTAAAGTCCTCCGGTCGCTCATCTCTATCGACAAGACGAATAGCGAGTGATCCACCATTTTCATCGATTTGGCTTTCAATAGATTCCACAAAAGGATCCTCGAGTAATACATTTTCTAGAATTGCTACAGCATTACTCGTTACCTCTAGCGATCTATTAGATGGGAATCTTGCAATTAGCTGAATAGTGTCGGGCTCGCTTGCTTGGTCAATATTACCGAGGGTGCTGACCCACGGTAGTACGATCGCTCCGGTAAGTAATATGGCAACTAATGTACCTACAATCCAAGTTGATGGATATCTAAGAGCGTTTGCTACGATTATGCTGAAAAATATTTTAGCTTGGTCCGGAGGTACGAGATTGCCTTTTTCTCTCCGTCGAGCTTTTGCGATGCTAATGCGTTGAGCAGCAGCAGGGGCGGCGAGATAGTGCGCGAGTAAAGGCACCAAACCAATCGCGACTATTAGGGAACCGGTAAGAGGTAACAGAATAGAGAGACTCAGGATTATGACTGATTGAAGGATCATAGGATCTTCAATATCTACCAAAATAATTGGTAAGAATACGATTGCAGTGGTTGTACTTGCAGCCAGAATTGCCCTAACCGTTCTTCTCAAGCCTCTATTGACAGCAGTTTCTATATTTTGTCCTCGCTCTAAATGCCTTTGTATGGCTTCAAAAACGACGACGCTGTTGTCAACTACTAGACCAATTGCCAGCATCAAACCAAACAGTGAGACTAAATTTAGTGTTTGGCCTAGTAAGTATAAAAATGCTAAAGCGGCCATAAGACTTACTGGAACAGCTAAAGCAACTACAGCGACTGCACGCCATTGTCGGAGAAATAAAAATAGTATGACTAAAGCGACTAAAAAGCCTGAGGCTCCAAGCTTAGACAGATATTCAATTTGGGTCTCGATGGTTTCAGCGGCATCAAAGCCTACAACGAGATCTAGGCCTTGGGGATTTAGTTCCTCTTTAACTTCCGCTATACGAGATCGAAGATTTTTGCCAAGACGAATGAGGTTAGAATCTTGATCCTGATATATGACTAGGCCAACAGAGGCTTCACCATTAACGCGGAATAGTCCATTTTCGGGACCCGGTCCTAGAGTTACCTCACTTGTATGATGTAAAAGTGCAGGTTTATCGTATTCAATACGACTGTTCGAGAGAGAGTGGAGACCCATTGGCCTTCCATCCAGTACCACTGACGTTTGTCCTCGTTCACTATTCATACTCCCTGTATACTGGGCGCGACCTAAAGTATTGCGTACCATTGTCACGACGCTATCAACGGTAACTCCAAGTGCAGTCGTCCGAACGGGATCGACAGTGACTGTAACTTGGGGTTTTGAACCACCTACAGCCATTGCTTGGCTAACCCCAGACATTGAAGCGAATCTGGGTGCGATCATTTGATCAGTGATATCATAGAGAGCATTCTTACTATCGTTATTCTTACCAACGATGTAAAGGACCATTGCTAATTCGGAAATTGCCTGCGTCCCGGTGGAAGTAACAGTGAGTGAAGTGCCCTGTGGCTGATTTCGTTGTAACTCTGTAATAGTGCGTTGCAATTCGAACTCGCGAATCTTGATATCGATTTTGGGCTCAAAGCGGACTGTAAATTGGCCATTTGATCCACGAATCTGCCCTCGTGTTTCTGCAATACCTGACATGGTGGATACCTGTGCTTGGAGGGGCAATAGAATTTCTCTTTCGATTACTTCTGGGTTGCTCCCAGGGCGATAGAAGTTTATGTTTATTTCGCTTCCAACTAATCTGGGGAATAATTCCACCGGTATCTTCTGCCAAGCTATACCTCCCAGAAGTATTATTCCAATGAAAAACATCGCTACGGCAATTGGGCGATGTATGGAAAGCATGAGGAAGGACATTACGCTTGCCTCTGTTTCACTCGATCAAGCAGTAAATAAATGCATGGCAGCACGAGAAGTGACCCAATAGTAGATGCGATAATTCCACCGATTATTGTGATAGCCATGGGGGCGCGTAAGGAGGCTCCCTCTCCGGTGCCGAAAACAAGAGGTAATAGCACCATGACAGTCGTCAATGTGGTCATTATAATCGGTCTCAATCTGATGCCAGCAGCACTAACAAGCGCATCAATTCTATCTTCTCCTTTAGACATTAGTTGACGCGCTGTAGCTAAAAGCAATACCGCGTCATTGACTGCTACACCTGCGAGTACAATCAGGCCCATAATCGCCATCACACCAATTGGCGATCCCGTTGGAAAAAGAACTAATGCAACTCCAATTAACGAAAGAGGGATCGCAGACAATACTGTAATGGGGTGAATAAAGGACTCAAATGATCCTGCGAGCACCATAAGAACTAAAATGAGAGCTAAAGCTCCCGCTAGTTTAAGCTCATTGATGGTTCTAACCCGTTCTGTCTCTTCTCCTCGAAGTTGTGCATTGATCCCTGGCAGAAGAGGATCCTCTAAGGCTTTTTTTACCGCGACAAGGGCTAGGGGATATTCAACGAGCTCAGAAATTTCTGCTGTAACGGTTGCTGTTCTGCGTTGGTCTCTTCGAAAAATTTCTCGTGCTCCGGCGACCTCTTGGAAACTGGCGATTTCACCAACAGTAATCTTTTGTCCTCGATTGGATCGAAAGATAATTTGTTCAAGAGTTTCGCGGGTTGCTTGATCCGTTCTAAGTCTCACAGGTTGGTCTTCATCACCATTCGACAGTATTGTGATGTCTCTGCCATCTAAACTTGTCTCTAAAACCTGGGTTAATGTGCGTAGGTCAATACCAAGACCGTCAGCCATTGTTTGCTTGAGAACTATTCGGAGCTCCGGTGGACCATCTTCGAAAGAGGACCGCACGTTCCAAAGTTCACTTAATTTGATTAGCCTTTGTCGTATTATTTCGGTCCCTCTTCTTAGATCTGGTAAAGCTTGTCCCGATATCTCAACAACGATGGCAGGTCCTGTCCCTCCGAGTGCATTTGAGATTGCACTTGATCCAATTTGCCAATCAGCCTCTATCGAATCCAATGTCGCTAGATGAGGTGTTAAGTAGTTAGCAAGTTCTTTGCCGGGTAAGCCTTCATCACTTAACCGAACAGAAATCTTTGCAGTATTTTCTTCCGTTGATTCCATACGAACTAGTCTTGAGTCTTCGGGTAAGCGGCCGATTTCTGATAGCATCGCTTCCAGATGTTTACCATTTGCTTGACTCATCATTGATTCAATACCTTCAATAACTCGAGATGTCGACTCTACTTTTTGTCCTGGGGTGCCAACGATTCTGAGCGAGAATTGCCTAGGATCAGCAGAGGGGAGCAACTCGGTTCCAAGTTGTATTATAGAATAGGCAGCCAGCCCCGAGGCTAACAGGGCGATGCTTACTGTTTTCCCTGGCCTTGCTAATAATCTCCTAACTAATTTTTCGAGTCGATATCGATATGTTGGAAAAATAGTTTCAGATTTGTTACCGGTTGTCGGCATGAACCACTTGGCTAGAGCAGGTATTAGCATCATGGCAACCATAAGGGATGCAAATAAGGATGCGGTAACTGTAAATGCGATGCCCTCGATCAATCGAGCAGCCATACCCTGAACGAAAATCACGGGTAGAAAAACGACACATGTTGTTAGTGTAGACACTGCAATAGCCCCCGCAACTTGACCCGTTCCACTCGATGCCGCGCTAAGCGGAGATTCCCCTTCAGAAAGCTTTCGGTAGATACTTTCAACGACGACAATTGCATTATCAACTAGCATACCGGCGCCAAGCGCTAACCCAGCCAGAGTTACTATATTTAGGGTCTGCGAACTTAATCCCATGAGAAATAAAGTCGCTAAGATTGATACAGGTACAGCGGCGAAGACAACTAGTATCGCTCCCGGGGATCGGAGAAATAATGCAAGGATGACAAGTGCTAACAAGATACCGACGCCTGCAGCGATCTGAAGGTCTGAAAGCGCGTCTTTCACAAGAGCAGCCCCATCATTTACTTCGATTAGTTGCACATTAGGTAGATCGAGACTGAGATTCCTCATTGCCTCGTGTACTAATTTGGATACTTCGACAGTATTAGCACCAGCTTCTTTGTAAATAGCTAAACCAACCCCTTCAATCCCGTTAACTCTTACTAGATGGTCGAAGTCTTGGTCAATTAGATTTACGCTACCTATATCAGAGATTCTAATAGCCTGCTGACTACCGTCGTCAGCAGTTATATATTTGACCACTACTTGAGCAATATCACTTGCTTGATTGAGCCGAGAGAGCCCTCTTACAAGAAATATCTGAGACCCCTGATCCAAAGTTCCAGCGTTATAGTCGAGGTTCTCCGCTTGGAGCCGCTGCTCAATCTGAGCGAGCGTTACTTTGAACGCATCAAGCTTGTAGCTATCTAATTGAATTCGAATTTCTTTTTCTCTGCCGCCCGTTACCCGGACCTCTGCGACACCTGTCAATTGCTCTAAATTTGGGCCAATCTGTCGTCGCGCAAGCTGTCGTAATTCCGCGAGATCAAGTTTTCCGTTGGGGGCGATAAGACCATAAGTAAGCACCGGCGCTTGGCGAGGATCAAAGCGCCGGACTATAATTTCCTCTACGGCAGTGTCCACACCAATTGGGCCAAGAGCCTTTTGTACCTCTATAAGCCCAATCTCTATATTCGCGTCCCAGTCGAAAATAATTGTGGCCACAAGTTTTCCACTTCGAGCAACCTGGGTGATTTCACGAATACCTTGGACTGTGAACAAACGCTGTTCTAATTGTTCGCCATAGAGTCGCTCCATTTCGGTTGGTGGTCTATCTCCAGCGCGTATCGAGACTGCGATAGTAGGACTTTGTATATCAGGTAATAAATCGACGGGGATTTGCTGCCAGGATAACCAGCCTACGAGCGCTACAGCTATTGCCGTTACGCTGATTGCTACTGGCCTGCGCGCTGCAAGCGCAGCAAGACTTTCGGCAAGACTCACGGGGTTATTACTCGTACCCGCGTACCGTCAGTAAGTGTCTCGAGACCACGTATAGCGATTCGATCTCCTACGAGCAAGCCTTGTGAAACCTCAAACTGAAGATCATCTGCAAGCCCGAGTAAGACATCTCGCTGAACTACACGCTGGCCTTCAATGACAAATACCACATTACGACCACCTCTCTGCGTTATACCATCTCTGGGAACGACAGGGACGTCCTGAGCTTGTTTGGCGATAATACCAGCCTGAATGAACATACCGGGTCTTAACAGCTCCTCATCATTATCGACCTCAACCTCAACTCGAAAAGTACGTGTGCTTGAATCGATGGTAGGAGAAAGACGAATGATGACGCCCTCTAAGGTACGGTCAGCAAAAGCGTAGTGACTTATGCGTACCTTTTGGCCTACCACTACTCTCGCATATTCTGGCCCAACTAGTTCTAGATCAGCAATCAGTTTATCGAGAGGCGCAATTCTTGCGACATTCATTCCCTGGTTGACCATCTGTCCATCGGCTATGGGCTGTCCGGTAGAATCTCTTGCAAGTTCTAGAATCGTACCATCGATAGGCGTGGTGATACGGGTTTTCTCGAAAGTACGTTGGCTAGTTTCGTAGGCGAGGAGACGGTCTTCATATTGAGTTCGAGCAGCCCAAACTTCAGCCTCCGATATGAGTCTTTGTTTGAACAACTGTTGTCGGCGTTCGAGTTCAGTCTTGGCGGATCTTAGGTGTTCTTCTGATGCTTCTATTCCCGCTGCAAGTCGGGCATCTTCGCCAGTAACTTGAGCAATCAAATCACCAGAGATTACAGACATACCCTCTTCAAGTCTGATCCCTTTTTTATTTTGTGCAAGGGCTAGAAAACCAGGTGTTTGTATCGTTAGAACAACATTCTCTCGTGTTCTCACGGTGCCAGTTGTAAAGATTATCTCCTCAACAGTATTAGTTTTAATATCTGTTACTTCAACAGGGATCAGAAAGTCTATAGCTGGAGTATTCGTTGGCTGTCCACAGCCCGCTACTATGGTTAACAGTGAAGCTAATAACCCTCTCCGTCTAATCATTTTTTGCTAATCCTTGTCCATCAACCATTTGTTTCAGTGTGAGGTTTCGTTTGGTAGAGCCTTCTCTTCCAGTGGGTCGCCAACGGATAGCGTCTGCCACTACTAGGGAGCCAGAATTATCATCTGATATCCTTAAGCTTACTTTCCCAGCCGGCAGATCGAAGTCTCCGAGATCGTTCCATCCTGGCGTAGCAAAGGTACCATCAAACTCAATCTTCTGATTGTTACCATCTGATATGAGAGACATGGAGAACTGACCTACTAGGTTTTGCCTATAGATTGCTTGAGCCCCCTCTGTTTCTCTATTCCAGCTTTCTTGTCCTTTTTTTGAACCCGTCATCTTATCTAGCTTTTGTTTTTTCTCGATGCCGTTGGCGAATCGTGGGGCAAGAAAATAAGAAAGTCTCCACTCTCCTGCATGAGGAATCTTCGCTTCAAAAGTTGCGTATTGATCGCCCTCACCACTTCTTACAAGAGCATGAGTGCGACGATATTTCCCCCAGCTTTTATCATCTTTTGCGCGGCTCCATACCTCCGGATTTCCAAATATTGCATGGTGTTGCGGGATTCCTTGATCGATATCAACTTTTAGTCGGCCTGATCCACCCGGGCCATTGTATTGCATTTCCGTAGGATTCAGCCTATCGCTCTCGATTGAGAAACCTTGATCTAAGTCATCAATAACGATGTCTGAGGTTGGCGGCAGTTGCCAATCACTGGGTCGACTACCGTTGAAAGGTGATAGGTTTATTTGGTCTCGAGAATTTGGTCGGTTTATTTGAATTGGCATGTTCTCTCGATTTAGTGAGAGCGAAGGTTGAAAGTAGATCTGATGTATTGGCGACGAAGTTACTATACCAATTTCGATCGCTGACTTCCCGGGTATCCTATAAGGCGTTGTACCATCCCAACGGATACTGCCTTTTCTTCCACCCCATTGATACGCTAGGCTCGCTAATCCAGGCGCAGGTTCATCATTACGCACATGCATTGTCGTTTGATAACGAGGTTTACCTTGTTGATCATCTTTAAGGCGAATTGTTTTAGAGCTTGAAACCAAGAAACCGGGTAAAGCTGTGTCATAGAGCCAATCACCCAGCAAAGGCTCAAGTTCAATTGCGAGTTCACTTGCTAAAGATGAGAGATCCTCTGAAGTAAAATGTTTCCCTCTGTAGCGGGTAACTAACTCACTGATTAGCCGTCCTGATTCTTCGTAACCTAGGCCTCCAAGTAGAGCATTGGTAACAGCGTGTCCTTTTAACGTGAGCACATTAAGCACTTGTGCTGGATCATCTTTGGGTTCTAGAGAGGCGAGGGAAGTACCTAATGCTCGATCCCAAACAGAGGGACGATCGGTTACGGTATCAATTAGAATTTGTGATATCGATAAGTGCTTAAGGTATGGCATTGAAGTGATAACCTGACCTCGAAGAGGGCCTGCAAATTGAAACTCATGTGCTGAAAAGTAACCTCTCTTCTTTGTTAGAAGCATACTGGTCAAATCTTCTAGTACAAAGTTGATTGCATGCGCGCCTTCCCCGATTGCGCTTGTCTGAAAAGTCGAAAAATGCCTTGCCAATCCGGTAAAAGGGTTTCCTCCACTAAAATCATTCTCAAAAAAGCGCTCAAGAATTTTGACTTGAGCGACAGCTAAGCCGCCCTCTTCATCATCATAAGAGTTAGAATCAAAGTTAAATCGAGCAGCGGGAAAGCTATTTTCTCTCAGCATCATAATCCCGGGCACGGATTGTGTTGTATCCATACGCCAACCCCCACCGTATCCTCTTAGTATATTCGGAGTTTCAACCACTGTTAAAGCTTCATAGGGGTAGGGGTATCCGCTATCTCGAGCAGCTGTGAAGATTTCACCGATCCTTTCCTTAAGCTTTTCTCCTGAAGGTTCAAACAAAGTGAAATTTTTTTCATGCTCGGGCCAGTAAAGTATTTCAAAATTAATTCCTGCTGCTTGGAACCCTCTTTTTTCGAATCTAGAGGTAAGTAATGCGACTTGGGATATTGCGTTAAGTGGATTAAATCGAAAGTAGGAAAAGTTTCCTTCATCTCTCAGCTTCTCACTTTTTCCTGGTCCTGCGATAAGCCAGTTCTTAGGGACGCCGACTTCTAGATCAAGTTGAAAATAGTCATTAGGGTGTGAACGTGGATCATCATGTGGCAGATCTGTCCCTGTGGAAGGTAACCAGTGGCCACCTGGTGTCATCGCTACGTATTCGCGATCGAAAATACTTGTTTTATAGCCGAGGAAGAAAATCTCTACCTCATTCGGTAAAGCCTTCATAAAGTTATAGGCCGTATTGAGATAGCCGAAGTATTCATTTGGTTTTCCTTTACCCTTTATGGACACTAAGGCAGTACCTTGAGCAGGTAATTGATACTCTATTTCAAGCAAACCATCCTGGTGGGTCCAATTCGGACGAAGACCGTTTACCCCAAGTTGCGCTATTTTAATACCTGGGTTAAGGGTAAGGATGAGAGAGCTTAAATCCTCCTCTGAATAGATTTCTACCACTACGTCAATGCTTATACCTTCGCTCCGATCTAACTCGATGCTCCCAGTCAAGGACTGCATGTCACCATAGGGTTCTAGACTTTTTACTTGGTGTAGGGCAGTCCATTTATCTGATTGGTTTACTATTTGGAGGTAGTTGTAACTGAAGTAAAGGAGCAAACTGCTCGCAATTACAAATAAGATCACGCCATGCAGCGAGTTAACGAGTTGATTATCACGGCGAGGGTAAAGCCGCGCGGCAAATATGACTAAAGAGAATGCTAAAATCCAATGACTGGATAATCTTACAAACTCATTATCTGGGAGCGCTCTCGGTAGGATATCGGAGGCGAGTTCCAAATTGGGCAAGATCGTCGTTAGTGCTGTTAAATAGACAGGCTGACTTGTGGCTATCCAGAATTGAAGTAGGGCAAGACCACTTCCCGCAACGGCTACTAAAAAGCGATTTTTAAGCACAACCGACAAAAGGATGATTAATGCTGTCCAAAGCAATAATGCTGTTAAAGAGGAAAAAAGATAGCCAAAGATCGACCATGGTTCTACAAATTGGCCAACGGGAAGATCTATCGTCATCGCGATAGCCCCAAATATTTGGAACATAATTATGATCAGTGGGATTGGAATCCAAACTACAAATACGATCCCAATTAATTTACCAATCAAGAATTCGAAATTAGTGAACGGGCGAGTATCGAGCACATCTGCAATTCGTTCCCTGACATCTCGCGCCCTGATGTCAAATGCGATGAATAACGCTCCTATAAGAAAGAGCATAGTCATGAAATAGC
>NHBG02000002.1 GCA_002167855.2 Gammaproteobacteria bacterium TMED1 | reverse complement strand
CACATTCGTTTCCTTCATCAACGAGGAAATACTCCCTCTAGTAGAAAATCATCTTGGATACGGGCTAAACAAAGATCCTGTGAGGCGTCTAATATGCGGTATGTCGAGTGGAGGGATTTGTGCTTTTAACGCTGCATGGCATTCTCCGACTAGTTTTGGTCGCGTATTATCCCATTGTGGTTCATTCACGAATATTCGGGGTGGTCATAACTATCCCTATCTGGTGAGAAGTACCGAAAGAAAACCAGTTAAAGTGCTTCTCCAATCAGGTAAGGATGACCTAAATATACTTTATGGGAATTGGGCCATTGCCAATAAAGATATGGCATCCGCGTTGGAGTTCTCTGGCTACGATTATAGGTTTATCTTTGGGGAGGGCACTCATAGTTTAAGACATGGTGGGGCTATTTTTGCTGACTCCTTAAGATGGTTATGGTCATGAGCAAGCAAATAATAAGTTTCGCTCTTACAGTTATCATATATGCTTCCATCCATGGTAACGCCGCCTTAGGGTCACCAAAAAAAACCTATTCGCCCTTTGTTGAAAGAAACTATCCAACCAAGGTCTACTGGGGTGATACTCATCTCCACAGCACGCTGTCACATGACGCTTTTCACAATGGAAATCGACTGANTCCAGACGACGCGTATCGCTTCGCAAAAGGAGAAACAGTGGTATCGAGCAGCGGNCAAGANGTTAGGCTNAGAAGGCCCCTAGATTTTCTNATGGTATCAGATCATGCCGAAAATCTTGGAGTTCTGCCCCAGCTTGCTATCGGCGGTGGCTCACTTCCAAAAACTGAGGCCCGTGATTATTGGTCTAAAAGAGTCGCAGAACTTCCCCCAGTGAGCGAAATCCTCGGAGTTAGCTCTCTAGAATACTTTCTGCAAAGGCGTAGGCTGCTATCGGCCGCCTCTGGAGCAAGACATGCCGACTACGCTCTCACCAAAAAATTTCAACAGACTATTTGGGACGAAGTGATCGCGAATGCTGAACGACANAATGATCCTGGTATATTCACAACTTTCATCGGTTTTGAATGGAGTGCAACCGTNCCCGTCGCGGGTGCGAAATCGAAAATGAACCATAGAAATGTNCTTTTTCGAGGTGGTAAAGATGTAACTAGTCAGGTACTTCCATACTCGCGTTTTGATAGCAGCGACCCACAGGANCTTTGGAAGTATTTANAGGACTACGAGGAAANAACCCAGGGAGAGGTATTAGCTATCCCCCACAATTCAAACCTAAGTGGAGGCTTCACATTCCAAACCAACACCTTAAAGGGCGAAGCTTTCACCCAGGAATACGCGAGCGAGCGCTCTCGCTGGGAGCCCATAGTCGAGATCACTCAAAGGAAGGGTGATGGGGAAACGCATCCACTCGTNTCACCCACTGACGAATTTGCTGACTACGAAACGCACATCTGGTCCAAAATAGGAGGGGCTACACTAAAAGAAGCAAAATCCTATGCGAGGCCAGCCCTGAAGGAAGGACTAAATCAATACGCTAAGCTAGGGGTTAATCCTTTTAAATTCGGTGTAATCGGCAGTACCGATGCGCATAATTCACTATCTACTGCTAGCGAAGACAATTATTGGGGTAGTACAGCGCTCGGTGAGGCAAGCCCATATCGTACCCGCATTGCGGCCATGGATCGCGCCGCCTCTGGTTACGCCGCAGTATGGGCGACTGAGAACACCAGGGAAGCTATCTTTGATGCATTACTTCGACGAGAGGTTTACGCCTCTACCGGACCAAGAATTACCGTACGCTTTTTTGGNGGNTGGAACTATGTANCTAAGGATTTGTTAAACCCAAACCCAGCTCAAATCGGTTATTCAAAAGGGGTACCTATGGGAAGCGATCTTTCTCTCGCTCCAAGAAATGTATCTCCAAGTTTTCTCATCCAGGCAGTGAAAGAAGCCGACGGGGCTAACCTCGACAGAGTACAAGTAATAAAAGGATGGAGGGATAGTAATGGTCAGCTACACGAAAAAATTTACAATGTCGCATTATCTGATGGCCGCTCTGAAACAGCNGATGGCGGAGTCTCCAAATTAATCAGCACTATAGACATTAAGAATGCCTCTTATTCAAACAGTATTGGTGACCCAGAATTATCTACCGTATGGACTGATCCTAATTTCAAGACGGACGAACCATCTTTCTACTACCTACGTGTACTGGAAATACCNACACCCAGATGGACAGCGTACGATGCCCAGTTCTACCAGCTCACTGATTTGCCTGATGACACAATGATGATCACGCAAGAGCGCGCCTACACATCCCCTATTTGGTATACCCCCTAAAAATAATGACCTAAATCTGAAATCGTTGTTCCATTCCGAATACATCACTACTTTTTCCCATCCAATGAGCGAGTAATGCCTGCATCCGAACTAGATCATCCTCGTGGTTTGGGTTATTCACTAAGTTATTCATCTCCCCTGGATCAGTACTTAAATCAAATAACTCGCCTTCTGGACCAAAATAATGCACATACTTCCATACGCCATCCACAACCATTCGTACTGGATACAATTGACCATAGAAACGATTATACTCGCCAAATATAGGTTGTTTTATGGGCGTTCTCTGACCCATAAAACTGTCCGCAAGAGAAGGCATATCCATCTCACTCCGAACTGGAATGTCCGCTATATCAAGCAAGGTTGGTAGCAGCGATACCTGGCTGACGGGTGTCTCGTACCTTGCGGTTTTTACTTTCCCTGGCCAGTGAACAAGCAACGGAACCCTCATCACTTCCTCGTACATGAAAGCACCCTTGTCCTGCAATCGATGAGAACCTCCCATCTCGCCGTGATCGCTTGAATATACGAGCATAGTATTATCTTTCAGTTTAGAAGAATCTAAAGCCTCCACCAAGGTGCCAACAAGATCATCAAGGTGCGTTACCATACCTAAATAGTGCGCCCAAGCAGATTTTAATTGATCNCGACTTGCTTCTCGATACTGGCGAAAGGTTGCTGGGTGCCCCCGCAATTCAATAAATCGTTTTGGTGATGCATAATGTTCAACGTTTTCCGAAAGCACGATTTCTGAGGCATCATACATTTCATCATATGGCTCTGGTGGAGCAAACGGCTGATGGGGTGAAGTCTCTGATAAAAATAGAATGAAGGGCTTCTCGTGCTCCTGATGAATAAAATCGATTGCTTTTCGAAATGCGTAAGTCGCGGGAAAGTCGCGCTCCGAATACAAAGATACGCCATAATTTAAGTCCTTCAATTTATGGTCAGCACCATTTTGTTTTCCTTTAGACATCTCATAGCCCTGTGCAAGGGAATATCGTAACCAATCGTTCTGGTCTTCGGCGCCTACATCAGTATCGTAGGAACCAATCCTGATTAAATAATCCTCGAAGCCTCTTCGATCGGACCCTGTCATACAGTGCCACTTGCCGATATATGCCGTCTCATAACCACCATCTCGAAAATAATGACCCAACCAAGGCATAACATCCTCCAAAGGATGGTGCCAACCTGGTACTGGTCCCGTTTGTTCATTCGGGATCTCACTCCAAAGATCAACGATCCCGTGTCTATGGGGATAGGCACCGGTTTGAATCGATACTCGAGCAGGAGTACAGAGTGGCGTTGAGCAGTAGGTTCTCTCAAAGCAAACACCATCTTCGGCTAGGGCGTCGAGATTGGGTGTACGGACAGTGGAGTTTCCGTAGCAACCCAAAGTATCAGCGCGCTGCTGATCTGTTAGAATGACGATAATGTTTGGTTTCATTGACTTCTTCCCCAAGAACAATCGAAGCTTAAATAAAAGTTAGTTTTAGCAGTTATCAGTGTAACGCCTACTAAGTTAGTGAGCTAGACTGATATATGAAACAGAAAGGCACCATATCTTTTAATCTCCAGGAAATTTTTTTATGAAAAAAAGCTTACTCCTGATCAGTCTTTACTTTTCCTGGATACTTACATCATTTGCCAATAGCACCCATCAGCCAAATGTTATTCTTTTTTTAGTAGACGACATGGGTTGGACTGATATCGGTGTTTATGGAAGTGATTTCTATGAAACGCCCAATATCGATGCATTAGCCGAAAAGGGCGTGCGTTTTACCGATGCATATGCAGCAAGCCATGTTTGCTCACCTACTCGAGCAAGCCTTCTTACTGGAAAATCTCCCGCACGATTACAACTGACTGAATGGTTACCCGGACGTCCTGCAATGGATAATGAAGCTATTATTACTGCCCCTAAGGTAGCAGCATTGTCTCTCGATGAAATTACAATTGCGGAGGCCTTCAAGGCAAATGGCTATCGTACTGCTATCGTTGGTAAATGGCATCTCGGTAATGACGAATTCGGCCCAGCTAAACAGGGGTTTGACTTCCAGGCACCCAAGGGCAGCGGCTGCTGCCCGAGAGGGGGCTATCACCCCCCCTATGGCATGGATGGGCTTACCATAGAAGGGAAAAATGACGAGTACTTAACCGATAGGCTTACAGCCCTCGCGATAAATTTTATTGATGAACCTTCAGAGAAACCTTACTTTCTTTTCATGTCCCATTTCGCAGTTCATGACCCGATTCAGGGACGAGCAGACCTGGTTGCGAAATACAGAAAAAAACTTTCATTAGCGCTACCAGAAACCGCGCCCGCCTTTATCCTCGAGGGGAACCCTGACGATTTGACACCAATGACAAGGAACCAACTCGATGCTTTGATAAAAGAGCCAACACATGCCGGCCATGGCTACTTAGGCGAACGAACCGTCAAAATAAAACAACATCAGGATAATATTGAATTTGCCGCGATGGTAGAGAGTGTTGATCAGAGTCTTGGGCGAATACTAAAAATACTTGAGGAGAACCAAGATACGGAGAAAACCATTATCGTTTTCTATTCGGACAATGGTGGCATGTCAAATGGTAAAGGCAAGAAAGGTTATGATTTACCGATCGATACCATGTACGCCACCTCAAATGTGCCCCTACGAGGGGGCAAGGGTTGGCTCTATGAAGGTGGTATTCGCGTGCCGTTGATCATCTATTGGCCAAAAATAGGTCTCCAACAAGGCCGAGTAAGCAACTTACCGGTGAGCAGCGCAGACTTGTATCCTACGCTCCTGGAGATGACAGGCCTATCTGCGTTACCCAACCAACATCTTGACGGTACAAGCGTTGCGAATGCATTGAAGGGTGAGACTGTCGAAACAAGATCACTATTCTGGCATTTCCCACACTACTCTAATCACGGGCAACAAAGTCCCGGCGGGGCTATTCGCTCCGGATCTTATAAACTCCTCGAATATTTCGAGAATGGATCAACCCAGTTATTCAACCTCGTAGATGATCCTGGCGAGCAAATCGATCTCGTGGAACGTGAGCCCAAGAAAGCGAAGTCTTTGCTCGCAGAGCTGCATGCTTGGAGAAAACGTGTTGGCGCTGCGATGCCAATTCGGCGCTAAATGCGTAATAGCTTATCCTCGACCAAAGTCACGAATCACCTTGCCTCTTCTATCCCCAGTAAACTCGCCCTTCGCGATTAGAACTTTACCGGCAACAAGTGTTGCATCATATCCCTCGCTTTTGGTCACGATACGACCAACATTATGAGGTAAATCACGCAGATATTCGGGATGACAGCACTTTAGATTCTCATAATCGATAATATTAATATCAGCATGCCAGCCCTCACGAATCTCGCCCCGTTCCTTCAAGCGAATCACCTGAGCAGACTGACCGGTTATTCGATGCACTGCTTCTTCAAGACTAAAGATACCGCGGTCCCTAGCAAGCTCACTTAATAAAAAAGTGGGAGAATCAGCATCCGTGAACAAACCAACGTGTGCGCCCGCATCCCCCAACATAGGGATAACCTGAGGCAAACGCATAAGCTCCCATTGCTGTTTCAAAGAACTTCCGAATGCCCAAAGATTCCATAATTCTCTACCCTCAGATTCAATCATACGGTCCACGTAGACTTCTATTGGATGCCTACCAACGGCTTCGGCAATACTTGCAAGCGTATTTTGATTATCGATATCCCAACTGGGGTGTTCATCCATCCCCATAGGATGAAGCAAGTGCGCAAAACTAAGAAACTGATCCATCTGTTTTCCTTCTGAAATCAGTTTCTCACGCATACCACGTTGCTTCATCGCCTCGACTCTTTCGGGAATAGATGCAAGCGACATTACGGCTTCCCAATTTGGTTTCAATTCAGTTTGAGTTGGGTGAAAGACCGTCTGTGCTAATCCAAAAAATGAACCGCTCGGTCGAGTATGTACACAAGAGGACATTTGCTTACCACCTTCATTATTGAGCTCAAGAAACTCTGCCCAACCAGATACACCACCATCATCAACATTTTTTCTAATCCCGTTTGAAAATACCACATGGCAACCTAACTCGGCCCCTGTCCTTAGTATCTCTTTCTCTCCGTCACGACGCCCTGCAAAATCGAGCACGGCCTGAAACAAGGTGCCTGGACCACCAGTTTTTACCAAAGCCTCTTGAATTGCCCGGACTTCTCTCTGATCAGAAAATGTTCCTGGGATCAGTCGACCATCCAAAAGTTTATGGTTCATGAAACGCGAAATCGATACCCCTACTGCACCTTCTTCTATCGATTGCTTAACATGCTCAACAATCTTCGCCAACTCACGTTCGTCCGCTTGCACACCCTCATCGCAACCCTTATCTCCCATGACGTCATAGCGAATCGTAGAATGCCCCGCAATTCCAACCATATTTATCGCGGGGTTAAAGTTCTCCATAGTATCGAGGTACTCACCGAAACTACTCCAATTCCAAGGCAGACCATCGAGTATCGCATCAGTTGCAATATCTTCTACCGCTTCCATCATCTCTGCTAAGAACCGATTATTCTCCTTACGCACGGGAGCAAAAGAGCAGCCACAATTACCCATCACCGCGGTAGTAACCCCATGGTANGAACTTGGCGTCATATTAGGATCCCAACCAGCTTGGGCNTCAATGTGCGTATGNAGATCNACAAAACCAGGCGTCACAATTTTTCCGCTTGCATCTAATATCTGTCCAGCAGCTTCTTCAGAAAGATCANCGATCCGGCTGATCCGCCCGTCATCAATTGCGATATCTACCCGTTTGGATGGCTGCCCGGTTCCATCAATTACCTTCCCACCGCGAATAATTGTTTCATGGATCATANATATTTCCTTTAGTAGCGAGATCAAACCAAGAAGCCAACAACGACCTCTGATTTCCTAGTCTATCAGCAAATTCTGCGCGACTTCACTTCTTTTAGTGGCGATAGTAATCTTCCGTCAACCGAACATCAAAAATGGTGATCAAGATGGGTAGTTTTAAAGATAAGGTTGTAGTGGTTACTGGTGCTGGGGGTGGTTTAGGCAAAGCGCATGCTATTGAGTTTGCGAAACGTGGCGCGAGAGTGGTCGTCAATGATCTGGGTGGATCAGATGATGGCAGAGGCAAAAGTGATATGGCCGACTTGGTTGTGAATGAAATTCACTCGTTTGGTGGGGAGGCCATCGCAAATAAAGCATCAGTCGCCGATAAAAAAGGAGCACAATCAATAATTGATGATGCTCTTAATGCATATGGAACATTGGATATACTGGTTAACAATGCGGGCATCTTGCGAGACAAAAGCTTCAAAAATATGGACTTGAATGATTGGGATATAGTGATGAATGTCCACTTGAATGGTACTTCTTATGTAACAAAGGCAGCCTGGAATATAATGTGGAAGAAAGCGTATGGTCGAATTCTGTTCACAAGTTCTACATCCGGAATTTTTGGTAACTTTGGGCAAGCTAATTACGGTGCAGCAAAGATGGGTATGTTAGGATTCATGAATGTGTTGGCCATTGAAGGACTCTCTAAGAACATTCGCGTGAATACGCTTGCACCAGACGCCGAAACACGCCTCATAGCAACAATCCCTGGTGCTCAAGTAAACCCTGAAAATCCAGATCCGATGCGCCATCCGAAACTAGTGAGTCCTGCCGTTCTATTACTTTGCGATGATGATGCTCCCACCAACAAAACAGTTCATGCAGGCAACGGTAGGTTCTCTTGTAGCGCGACTTATATTAATGAACCACTAAACTTTTCTGCTGATGTTACATATGAAGAACTTTTGGAGAGAAAAAACGAACTGTTCGATATGAGTAATGCTCGAGAAATGTCTGGGCTACTTCGAGTGCAAAAGATGCTAAGCGACCAAGAGAAGACCAACGATTCCAGTTGATGGTTACAACATCACTTATGAAATCAGTAGTACTGGCCCAAACCTGATATGGCATACAGGAGTCAGGGAACCGGGCGCGGGTCATGGGGGGAGTCCTCGCCAAATACTTAGCCCAGTACTACAAAGTTCTATTGTGGAACCACCGCAACAGTATTGGGTCTTCGGATCTTTACTTGAACGGAACTGGGGATCCAATTACCGCCGATGCCAATGACCTCCATGAACTAATTCACAAGCTATACTTCGAATCAGCAATAATCCTCAACCCACGAAAATATAAAGACACCAACTTTGTTGTTTGTTTTTTCCCGCTCGTCCTGCATTATTGCCAATAATCCAAATCACGACGCACACGAGTTATGTTAGAACAAACAGATCGATTAGCACTAGCTGTGCGAGATGCTGACGAGGCCGCAACTAATCTAAATATGATTTTTGAAAGCGTTGTTGTAGATGACTCAAAAGATGTAATAGCGAACGCCCGACGTGTCACCCTACAGTGGGGTTATGACCAATTGGAACTATACGAACCCACTGGACCCGGACCCGTCGCCAGCTTCATTTCTAGTGGCAAACGCGGAATATTTGCAGGAGGCTTTGCCTTAAAAGAACCTTCTCTACTTGCAGAAAAAATCAAACAAGCTGGCATTAAAGTAAGTCAGCAGCAGGATCGCTTTATTATCTACCCAGAAGATTTAAGGGGAACAGGTGTAATCCTTAGCCCAATTAGGGACCGAGAAAAAGTGGGTCTCATAGACAATATCTGGCAAATTACATATACCATTCCCAATCTCGATGAAGGCCTAAACTTTTACAGGGAACTATTTTCAATACAAGATACCCTAACAACCTATTATACAAGTAAAATCTGGGGCTATGACGGTGCTATTGCCTGGTTTCATCCGCGTAAGGGAGGCCCCCTTGATAGTCTCGAGTACCTCAATCCTTATGAACATAAAAAGGCGGCCGGTAGATTCTTAGCAAAGACAGAGAATATCGGCGGAATCTATATGGCATCAGTTCATACCGATGCCTTGCCTATAGTAAGAGAACGCGTATTAAAAACCGGCGGTGGTTGGCAGGAGTCTCCGAATGCTGTTTCAACTGGTTTTATTCACCCGAAACGAACCTATGGCTTATTGCTTGGGGTGATGTACTACCACGAATTTGATGAGCGTCGCCCCACCTTGAATAATCCTAATGTATGGAACCACTAAATCTAGGAGATAATATGTTGGATAAAGCAGATGTTAATATTGACGAGGTAATAGAAGAGTACAATCTCGCGGGACACATTGAGGAGTTAGACGAAGTTGGCCTCACTGTTGTACCACAGTCAACGCTGAAGCTAAATGATAACTGGTTCGAACAACTACGAGACGCAATTTTAAGAGTGGGCGAGGCCCGTACCGGCATCAAGTTTGATTTAGATAAGGGCCCTTCCGGTCCACTTCCTGGTCGCCCTAGTGAAATTGGACACATCATCTTGCAACATATGATTTATGAGGATCAAGTCTTTGAGAAAGTGTTAACCCATCCCGTTAAAAAAGTACTGATGACGCACATGCTCGGGCAAGACCATCGTCTTGCTGTTAGTGATGCTTGGATCAAATGGCAAACACCGGATACCTGGAATCAGGAAGAAACAACCGGATTCCATGTTGATCAAAATGTGGTTCCCGCGCCATGGAATCCAAATAAACCTCACATCGCAAATATGAATTGGTGCCTGACTAATTATGCTCGAGAAGACGGAGCTTTGGCCTATGTTCCAGGGAGCCACCATGAAAAAAGATTCCCGGAGTTGGGTGAAGCACTTCCAAGAGCGGTGCCTGTAGAGGCAGCCGCTGGATCCTTAGTGATGTTCCAAGGTGGCCTATGGCATGGCTCCTACCGAAAAACTACTCCCGGATTGCGGGTCACGATGCTAGGTCAGCACTGTCGACCATACATGCTTCCATTTCAAGACTTCAAGGGGCGAATACCCCTAGAAGTCTTCGAAAAAAGTCAGGACCCCGAATATCTTCGCAGCCTTGTACGCGAGAATGAAACCATGCTCAAGGTACGCCCGAAGGACGACTCACACGTTTTTTAATCCTTCAGGCGCCATTATCGGGGTCAACAGAAGCCCAGTTCTAATAATTCACTTGGAATCCAATTTTAATACTTCTTCCTGCGCCTGGAGCGTAGTTCTTCGTAAACGATCCGTGATGACGAACTTCTTCGTCAAGCAGATTGTCCCCACGAGCAAACAGATTTAAATAAATCCCTTTTGCCATGGGCCAGCTATGCTCAGCATTAAAAGATACCGCTGTATAGGCGTCTGTAGGAACCTCAAAGTTGCCTACGTTATCTTGTTCCATGAAACGGGTCGCACTGATGTTAATTGACCAGTCATCGCTAAACATTTTCACTCTAACCCCTGCTTTAGAAGCAGGTATACGTGGAACGTTACCTCCTGCATCAAACTCAGCACGAACTGCATCCCCAAAAATAACTCCAGTTACAGCAAAGTTTTCTTGCTCTGTGAGACGGAGGGCTAGTTTTGCTTCGATACCACTGAATGTCGCATCCATAGCCATCCATTGCGCCATGGTCTCACTGCTCAGTGCCAACGTAATATAGTCATCGATCTGGTTATGATAAGCGGAGATTTCACCGTTGAGCAATTCTGAAGTTAAACGATAAGTAAGCTCAATATTATTAGCGGTTTCACTCGCTAAGTTAGCATCACCAATTTCAAACAAGCCTGTCGCCGCATGAAGAACCAAACTTTCATCACTAGGATCCCTCTCACAGGAGACCTGCGAAATATTAGAATATAATTCTTCTACGGAAGGAGACCTTTGGGAACGAGAGACAACAAACCCCACGTTGGAGCTTTCTGTAAGATCATAAAGCAGATTGCCACTGACGCTAAATGCATTCTCTTCAGAAACACAACTTCCCGTCGCTACCTCACCTAGCTCAATTCGAAAACCAACCTCCGCAAAGAAACTTCCACCGTCATATCGTTCAACGCCGAATACACCTAAGCTTGAAATGTCACTCAGCGGGATAAACGCCTCTTCTCCTACAGCACTAAACTCAGCCTCAGAAAGTTGCAAACCATATACACCCGCCCATGAACCCATAGACCTTCGTTTTAAAGAAACTCTACCTTCAAAACCTTCATTGGCGTAGGTGGTACCAACGTGGCTGTCACCATCTTCAAAGTATTCTACTTCATCGTGCTTGTAATCCGTGAAAGCAAGCGATGCACGTAAACTCTCCATCCAACCCTCGTCAAAGTTCAATCCCGCACGGACGTCATAACGATCCATTTCCATATCGATACGAACGTACTCTAAGCCTTCATGTCCACCGTGGTCGTGCTCTGCATGGCCTTCTTCGTGGTCGTCGTCATGATCATCGTCGTGATCGTCACCATGATCGTCATCATGGTCATCATCGTGGTCATCGCCATGATCATCATCGTGGCCTTCTTCCTCATGATGCGCATGAGTTCCTGCAGGAAGACCATAACTCTTCTCTGTTCGGCTAGCTGAAACTCCAAAAAAGCCATTATCACCAACAAAAGAGAAACCAAAAGTTCCTCCATTCGCTTTACCATCCGAATTATTCAGATAGCCAAAGGTGTTTTCTGTTTCCTCATCGCCATGGTCATCATCNTGTCATCGTCGGTCATCATCGTCATGGTCATCATCGTGATCATCGCCATGGAATAATTCTTCACGCGCAGCTACAGCAAGCTCGTCAATTGCAAAGCCTTTGATGTCAACATTTCCATTTTTTCGTCTATAGCCATCAATATGGAAGGCAAAACGATCAAAACCAGTATCAATACGTATCGCAGTATTATCGCCACTATTCACACTGTTATTTGATTGCTGAATCATCAACCGAGGTTTCTCTGGAACCACCTCAGGAATGCGTCCATCGATCACGTTTATAGCCCCTGCAACTGCTCCTCCACCATATAGTAAAGTAGAAGGCCCACGAAGAACCTCCACTCTATCTGCGGTTAGCGGCTCAACTGCCTCCACATGATCTGGGCTCTGGTTGGCGACATCAGCTACCGTGGCACCGTTTTGTAAGACACTAACGCGATTGCCTGTTTGGCCTCGGATAACCGGATGACCGACACTCGTGCCGTAAGATGAAAGTGAAATTCCAATCTCTTCTGATAAAGCTTCACCCAGGGACGCCGCCGCTTTATTCCGTAGTTCGTCATCTTTCACTACTGAAATTGGTAGGGCTAAATCTTCTTGAGATTTCTCAAAAGCTGCCGAGACGACAATTTCTTCTATAACTAGGGTTTCTTCATCACTACTAGAATACGCAGCCGCTGATATAAAAAGCGCCAGAGAAGAAACAAATGGAAAAACAATGTAACGATTCATACAACAAATCCTCATAAATAAACTGATATTTTTGCAGGTAAAATTTACCTACTGATAGACCAACATTCTTCAGCTTATTGGAGGAGCTCGGGCATTCTGATGGTAGCTATGTTTGCGAAGGATTAACGACGGTAAAGCATTTACTTGTTGACTAAGTCTTCGCTGATCTTCCTTTATAATCGCGACGACATATTCTACGTCTCCCGTATGGAGCGAACAAAGAGAGCAATCAGGATGTTCCTGCGCTGCGGCAGGTAGAGTATAGCCTATGTGTTCAGGCCGTGATCCGGCACCTGCGAACAACTCCCTATGTTCATGATGATGATGCTCATGCTCAACATGGGAAGACGTGTCCCCGTGCTTGACCTCATGCCAAACACTAGCAACCTGAACAAAAACGAGGAGCAAGCACATCGCAGACGCGGAGAAGTTGCTTTCTTTCAGATTTCTAGCGTCGAATCGAAACACAAAGTTTTTCTTTCAATAGTTTTTCGAAAGCGAGTATTNATGAAATANTAATTTTGTCAAGAAAAAATTGGTTAACTGGAATTTTTCTCTGGCGGTTTGTACCCGAAAAAAATCATTGCCTCGTTGGATGAGTAACCGTTACTTGCTGATCCGCTTGCACAGTTTGCATCGACACCAAACCATCAGTCCAGGTAACTGTAATATCAGCCTGCGTCTGCTCAGCTAACCCAAAGTGAACCTCATAAGGATTATGGGATACATAATTATTCTTGCCGCCCATCTCACGAACTTGTCTCTCTCCATCGGGTGTGGTTATAGCGATGTGNGAACCGATACCATGACTAGTCCCACCTGGCCCGACAACACGAACACTTAGATAGTGATTCTCATTTTCAGAATCATTTCGATAGAGTAATAAATGCTCATCAGAGTTATTTGAAATCACAATATCAATATCTCCATCTCGCTCTATATCGAAACACACAACACCTCTACCTTGTCCAGTATCATCTAGCCCTACAACCGCTGACCGTTCACGAAATTCAGCATTTCCTGTGGCATGATAAAACCTGAGTCGGTCTGCAGTAAAATCCCCAAGCGCACTATCTATCCAACCATTCACGTGGAAAATATCGAGCAATCCATCATTATCAAAGTCCGCTGCACAAGCCCCCCAACCCCAACCGCCATTCGCTATACCGGTGCCATTAGAGATATCTGAAAACGCACCATTTCCGTCGTTACGATATAAACGGTTACCAAACAAGGTTCGAGCGATGTCATCTTGCTCACCAGTAAGTTCAAGATTATGGATGGAGGTTACAAACCAATCCATATCACCATCATTATCATAATCTCCGATCGCTGCTCCCATCCCATTTTGGTCCACAATAACATCACGGTTCGTAATTCGCGTGAATGTGCCATCATCATTATTGCGATATATTTGACTCTCACCATAATCTGAAGTCATCAGCAGATCGCCATCACCGTCTCCATCAATATCGCTAAAATTAGGTGTGAAGGTCCAATCAGTGGTGCCCTCAATGAGGTTATCTGCAATCCCTGTGTCGATACTAGTATTCGTAAACGTCAAATCACCGTTGTTCCGCCAAACCGTCTCAGTATCCTGACCAGAGTAACGTCCAACATCCCAATGGGTAAGAAAGAGATCAAGGAAACCATCTCTATCGTAGTCGTAGAAAGTACCAGACATCGTGTTCTCGGCAGTTAACGCAATACCCGCTGAAGCAGTGATATCAACAAAAACACCTTCCCTATTCTCAAAAAGATATACGGGATCATCCTCTACGGCTCCGATAAAAAGATCCAAATCACCATCGCCATCAATATCACCGAATGCAGGACCACTACCCCAATTAATCACATCAACGCCAAGATTAGATCCAGACTCTACAAAGACTCCCTCCTCATTAAAGTAGAAGTGATTTGGTTGACTATTACCACCAACTACGATGAGATCTACAAAGCCATTCTTGTCAACATCAGCTGCCGCAAGGCCCCCGCTCAAAAAAGGCGTTGTGTCATCTTTTTTTTCGGCAGTTGAATAAGGTCTACTTAAACCTGAATCGTTAATCCTCGTAAAAGTGACTGAAGCTTCACTAGGAGCTGGGTTGTTTTGTACAGGCATAGCGCTCGAAGTGGACTCTGATGATACAGAACCGCTACCACCGCCGCAGCCACCAGCGGATATTGCAATCATTAGTACTACTATTAAATGATGACACCTGGGAAAAATCTGAGACATTACGTGCATTAGCCTTACGTGCAAAAAATCAGTAGTGTAGTAATATTGCATGGAGTAAACCATTTTTGCACTACTAATCGTATAATTGTCGTATGGGTTTTATGCAAAGAATAATTCCATTGGCTAGCAGATTTTTTGCTACCTTCATCATGTTGCTCGCAGTAATTGGTTGCGGGGGTGGAAGCGGAGGTGGCCAGTCTTCTGGTTCAGCCGCCGGTACTGCTAATGCTAATATCCGGCTAGAAGTAGTAAATGGCACTGGGTCCGCCCTAGTTACCGCAGGGAATGCGGTGAGCATATCTGCAGGCACCCCAGACACAAACTACTATTTCTCGCACTGGTCCAGCCAGGACGGTGGAGAGTTCGCTGATCGAACCAACCCGACGACCACCTTCACGGTACCAAATATAAGCCCAGTTAATATTAGGGCTAATTTTATACCCGGTGTTGCTCCCGACACAGATGTTTCAATTGCACGTCGTTGGAACGAAGTTTTATTGCAGGCAATCAGAAATGATTTTGCAAGACCCGTGGTACATGCACGAAATCTCTTCCATATTTCATCAGCTATGTACGATGCTTGGGCTGCTTACGCTCAACTGGAACAACCTTGGCTACTAGGAGATTCCAATCGGATCGATTGCGGTTTTACAGGTATCAGCCTCCCTGACGACCTGATGACCTCGCGTGCCGAAGCCGTCAGTTACGCTGCATATAGACTTATCAGACATCGGTTTATTGAATCTCCAGGTACAGAAAAAATAGCTCTTGATGCTGAGGCATTGATGGGCTTGTATAATTTTGATATCGAAGAAACATCAACTGACTTTAGTAATGGCTCCGCTGCGGCCTTAGGCAACTTTATCGCGCAATGTTACATCAATTTTGGTCTCGTCGACGGATCGAATGAAGAAAATTTTTATACTAACCAACATTATGAGCCTGTAAACCTAGAACTTCGTCCTGAACTACCGGGAAACCCACTAGTATCAGACTTAAATCGGTGGCAACCCCTACACCTAATAGAATTTCGAGATCAAGCGGGTAATCCCGCTGTGGCGGTTCCCACCTCACCTTCTGAAACCATCTTAAGAAATACCCAGGTCAACCAGCCAGAATTCCTTGGTGCAGAATGGGGATCGGTCTTACCATTCGCACTTGACCAAGAAGACCTAACGATTTTTACAAGAGATGACTTCGATTACTGGGTTTATCACGATCCCGGAGGACCGCCTTCTTTCGCCGGTGCCCTTATGGAAGAATACCTCTGGAGTTTTGCTGTCGTGGCAACGTGGTCATCGCATCTTGATCCTGCAGACGGGATCATGATGGATATATCGCCTGCATCACTCGGCAATATTTCGTCCTATCCATCCTCGCCTGCCGGCTATCCGTTATTTTATGACATAATTAATGGCGGTGATTCGAGTGAAGGTTACGAAGTAAATCCTAAGACAGGCGCCGCTTATGAGCCCCAACTAGTTCCAAGGGGAGATTACACCAGAGTTTTAGCGGAGTTCTGGGCCGATGGACCCAAGTCTGAAACGCCGCCAGGGCATTGGTTCGTTATTCTCAATGAAGTTAATGATCACCCTCTGTTGGAGAAGCGTTTTGCGGGCTCAGGACCCATTTTAGACAATCTCGAGTGGGATATTAAGGCTTACTTCACACTGGGCGGTGCGATGCACGACGCGGCAATAACCGCTTGGGGAATAAAAGGTTGGTATGACTATATCCGTCCCATTTCAGCATTAAGAGGTTTGGCCGAACTCGGTCAAAGCTCCGATCCGAATGCTGCCTCTTACAACCCTGATGGGATACCTCTTTACGACGGCCTAATAGAACTCGTCGAAGCAACTGATTCAGTATCTGGATTTCGAGATGAACATGTTGGCAAAATAAAGTTCAGAGCCTGGCAGGGTCCCGACTTTATCGAAGACCCGAGCGCGGATGTCGCTGGCGTACAATGGATTCTGGCTGAGAACTGGTGGCCATATCAACGCCCGACTTTCGTTACCCCACCCTTTGCTGGATATGTCTCGGGGCACTCTACATATTCCAGAGCTGCTGCAGAAGTGCTTACCGCGATTACTGGTGACCCGTTCTTTCCGGGAGGAATGAGCGAGTTTGGAATAAGAAAAAATGACTTCCTCGTCTTTGAAGATGGTCCGAGCGTTGATATGACATTGCAGTGGGCAACCTATCGAGATGCAGCAGACCAATGCGGGCTATCAAGAATATGGGGTGGACTGCACCCTCCAGCCGACGATATTCCTGGCAGAGTGATAGGTATAGAGGTTGGCACAGATGCATACAGGTTCGCGAGAGAACTTTTCGAGGGTGCTCCGTTACCATAGAGTCTGGAGCGCAAGGTTACCTCTTTATTTTAACCACTCATTTTTTTCGTCTTTTAGTACCGGTAATCTCTCAACTACCGATGGAGGTTCTATAACGCTGGTTGGGGCTTGGCAGTACCAATAAGCAACGCTGCTCATTTCATTACAAAGGTGATTTCCGTGACCGTGCTCAATGGTAACCTTAATTTCTTTACTAAAGTGAATTGGATTCTCCAGATGATGGACGTAACTTGTCTGATACCCGTTAGTATTGTGCTCAAAGACTGACGATCCGTTACGCTGATACGCATTATCTTGCATTTCCCAAGCTTGGTTCAAATAATCCTCGCTTCCTGTACCGTGTAAATCGGGCGGCCACTTGTAACCATCAACCCAAATCATATCGTCACCTTCACCCCACCACGAACCCGTGAAGTTCGTCACGCTAAGGTTACAACCGATATAGTGACCGCGACCCTCCGTTTCCAAAATCACATAGTTCTTATTCCAAGCGTCGCGCCCTTTATTTATCGTATCAGCTTCCGGAGTATTTACTTCGACCCTTGGACCCCACCCGTTAAAGGGATTTGCTCTTCTAAATTCTGCATGAGCATACCCGGAATTACCCAGAGGCGAGTCATACAGTTCATAATCGATATAAAAATATTGTCTATGGGGCTCGTTACTTTGATTTATTAGTTCCACCTTTGCATGCTTATCAAAAGGCATCGGCATATAACAATTAAGCGCGCAACCACTGTTAAACTGATTATTGTCTCGAGTCGATGCGGTAAAAAGAAAGGACTGGTAAGAGTTTACAATACTGTGTCCAAGTCCAAAAAAATCTCCTAGTGGACACAGAATGGATGGGAAAACAGCATCATCCCACGTAATCTTTAGCAAACATTCTCGATAATGATGTCTTTGTGTCATCCACAAATGGGTAATACACCCAGGCCCCTCAATCTCTGCAAGTACTCTTGACTCTCCCGGGGGTATCGTCCAAAAATCACTATTACGACCACTAGTATCCCAAGAAGATTTTCGTCCGGTTTTTGCTTTGCGCAGTGTCGCTAGACTTTTAAGTTTCATTAATAAATATCACTACCGCATTTAAGGCGAGGTTTCAGAGGACTAAAAGAATCCCACTTCCTTTGCTGTATTTCAACCCGTGAAAGTCTCGAGAGGAACCACCTCCCCTATGACTCAATCGTGTGGTGCCAACCCCAAACCTTTGACAAAAAAAACCCTCCAGAGGGAGGGTTTTTCTTAAAANCAGATTAGTGGGCTACCCACCAATCATATAGGTTCGCTACTACATGCTCCAATTAACAATCACACCCAACCTTCTCGGATCGGTAAGTGTTCCTTTTGGAACATAAAGTGGGTTTGTTCCCCCACCAAATGGGAGGTAAGCAACCAAACCAGTCTCATCCATTAAGTTCTGAACGAAACCAGATATTGTGAGGTTCTCGTCAGGAGAGGTCCAGGTAGCTCTCACATCCACGCGATTGTACGCTGCCATTATTTGCGACTCGATATTACGAACCATCGGATATCTCTCACCAGTGTAGTTTAACCAGCCTGAGAAATTGAATGATCCAGGAATTGAATCGAAGGAAGTTTCATAAGAGGCTGTAATGGCCCACTTATGCTTAGGCTGCTGTGGCAATCTGCTACCCGTCCAGTCTTTTGGCAAGTTATAGGCTGTAGTCCTCATCTCCCCTGATTCCTGGTCCAAGTAGGTATGAGTACCTACAAGCGGATTCGGGTCGCCCAGAGTCGTCGCTTGGAAAGTACCCAGCGATGATTCTAAGAAAGTGTAGTAACCGCCAACTTTGAACTGGGGAGTAACGTAATAATCACCTTGAACCTCGAAACCATAGATTTCAGAGTCTGGGATATTCGTCGTGTACTCCTGCAAGGGACTTGAAGCCGTTGGCTGCAGACATTGCGTAGTCTGAGTAGCCGAGCACAGAGGTAGATTTGCGTCCATCTCTGCTACCTGCTGGCGATCTTGGAAGTCTTGGAAAAACGCTGAGAACTGCATGTTCAGTCGCTGATCCATGAACAAACCCTTGACGCCGCCCTCATAATTAACGAGATGCTCCTCTTTTATGGGAGGGTTATAGGCACTAGAGTCATTAAACCCACCTGCACGATAACCAGTCGAGATACGACCGTAGATCATATAATCNTCAGATGGACGATACTCTGCATCCACTGACCAGATAACCGCATCCCAAGACACTTTTGGTGCTGCATCTAAGTCATTAGCGCTCGTTGGCTTCTCAACAGCTTCATAAATGAAGGTAAACGGAGTATCTCCCATATAGTCGATATCCCTTTTATCCCAGTAAATAAACTGCACATTACGATACTTTGTATCTTCTGTAGATCGTGCACCCGCTGCGAAGGACCATTGCTCGTTCATATCATAGGTAACGTGAGCGTAGAAGGCCTCGGCTTCCAATATTGAATCGGTACCGAAATAATTCTGCGTGGTGTTGTCAACTGGATCTATACCAAGAACATCTCCGTTTGGATCTCCAGTACAGTAGGTAGAATCACCACCCCAATCCGAGCTGGAGCCTTCGAAACCCGCTGCTGTACATGCTGCAAAAGTATCTCCATAGTTGATCGGATCCCAAGCGAAGTTGTCTCTAGAAACCGCCCAAAGGTTAAAGCCTTCATGCTGGTAAACTCCGACAATAAAGTTTAGGGGACCATCAAAGTTTGAAACGAGTTGAAGCTCGTGAGACTCATCTTCCATTTTAAAAGGAGAGCGGTTACGCCGGTCGTACCAAGTACCGTTAGGCGTTGGCGGAGCGATCTGATTAGTTAGATCGAGATCTCGGGAGGTGGTCTGATCAAGTTGGTTCTCTCCATAAACATACTCGAGCACCAAGCCATCAGTGATCTCTAAAGAGGCGTTAACCTCCCAACCTTCTCTCAGAATATCAGAGGTGCCAGGGCGGTTCACGTTAAGAANATTTTTCAGCTCATCACAATTGTTTGCAATCGCGCGACCACAATCGGCTACTGCAGGAGAATCCTCAAAATAACCATACCAAGGATTCTCTGGTTCAGCATAACTACCATTACATGAGTAGGGCACGCCACCGATGGTTCCTGTCAGATTGTCGTCTGTGAGCTGATCGTACATTGTGTTGTGTGCAAACGGCCCGTCACAGATGTAAGGGATATCTCTTTCGGGGTTATAAAGCATTAAAGGACTTCTGGGTATACCCGTATCATGGCTGTAGGAGTAACGCACATTGATATCAAGACCACCGGACTGAAGCCGAAGTTGCGGCGCGTAGGTAATCAGATCAGGGGCGTCATAATCTCCGCCAAGACCGATATTTTCCTGTGCCCCGTCGCCAGTAAAGCTGCCCGCCGTAACTCTGAAACTCAATGGACCAATTAATGGACCACCAAAAGCGATAGAAACACGCTGGGTCACCTGGTCTGTAATTTCTGCCATGGCTTTTACATCCCACTCGTCGGTCGGCTTGTTCATAAAGTAACTGATAGAGCCACCGATCGAGTTCTTACCATGCAATGTACCTTGTGGGCCTCGAGCAACTTCTATTCGATTGATATCGAACATATTGCCAGCAATACCCATTTGAGAACGGCTGTACGCGCCGTTAACGTAAACGGCTACAGCGGTATCTGCGTGGCTCGCGCCACCGGTATAAGTGCCAATACCACGCATCGTAGTACCCTGGCCATCACCTTCCTCTTCTTGACCAAATTGGAGGCCTGGAGTAAGTGCTTCCAGATCTTGATCGTCATAAATCCCAAGTTGATCAAGGGCATCGGTATTAAATGCGGTTAATGATAATGGAACATCATTAATCGTTTCTTCTCGTCTTTCAGCTGTTACCACGATCTCCTCGATCTGGAAACCTCTTCCGCCGTCTTGCGCATAGGCAGATGAGAGACCGAATACAGCCAAACAGACTCCTGCCAAAAATGGCAACAGTTTTTTTGTGTTATTCATTAAATTCCCCTGCGTTAAAGAAAAATCCCCGCGACGCTCTTTTTAAATCCCCAGAAGTCGCAATGAGAGATTTTCCTCTATGTCAGCAAAGTGTCAAGTTTAATTTGTACTATTTTGCNTTATTCTTCCATTATTTCTGTGGGAGGGAATTTTTTGAATAAACTGATACTCGGAATTACGGAGAAAGGTATTCTTTATGCCGATCAATCTAAAGCCATTGACCTTGATACAAGATTCCGAATGGTCAAAGAAAGTGGCATTTATGACTACTATGACAAGACCCCTGAAGATCCAAGTCTCTTGGATGATTATCTTCGTGCTAGTGAAAAGTATGATATTCCTATTCTGGCAGGCGGATGGGCCTATCAACTCGGCAAAGATGAACAACTTTTCCAAGAGAAACTGCAACTGTCCGCGAAACTTGGGAGCAAAGTCCATAACACGCAGATNAGAGCTAGGCATGCCGANGGCAACTTTGTTTCCAATGAAGANGTTTTTCGTTTTTACATGGAGGCAGCAGAACTGGGNGAGCGCTGTGGTTGCCTTCCAACTCTTGAGGTTCACATAAAAATGTGGTCAGAGGATTTTAGGAGGGTAAGCGAGGTTGCGGATATGGTTGAAGAGCGCGGAGTTCCCTTTCGAATGACGCTTGATCATTCACACGTGATCTTTAAGATCGATAACGAAATTGAACAGAGGGTTTTTGATATTAAATCCGCTATCGATTCGGGTGAATTAGTTCTTGATCCTTTTGAACCCGGGAGTATATGCCAAGAATGGATCAATCGCGGTTTTGTCAATCACTGTCATGCNAGGGCAGCTGTCCCTAATAACCCAAAAAACACGCGCTACCGCTATCCGGACGGTAGCCCTGGACGCGGTGTCCAATATCCATTCTTTGAGCCAGAGCCCGGACAATTTCCAGGAGGATGGGCAGAACACAAATTAGAGCCCTGGAAAGAAGTTGTCAGACAGCTACTGCGATACCACGCAGCTCACGAGGATAGTGAGCTCGGACAAATTTCAACTGAGTTTATCCCTGGGCCTGATTATGGTCGGGGCCACGGTTACTCGATGTTTGATCACGCCGTCGCCTGTGCTCACTGGATAAAAGCCTCTTGGAAGACTATATCCAAGGAAGGGCAGTACTAAGGCGATTTTATGTTCGCTAGATTGATGCACTCTCTAACTCAGCGTAAGCACCTATAAGTTCGTTGTAAGTTGCGCGAGTTTCATCTCTAGGAAAAATGGTGGCAACATTAAACGAGGATTGAAAAGGTCGCACNATTTCTTGCCATGCCATGGTCGGCTGATGCCCTTTCAACGCAATAAAGGCTGAACCTAGCGCCGCAGAGTTAGTGGTAACAGAACGATTTAGAGGACATCCGTAAACATCGGCGAATATTTGAAGGATTTCCTGATTAACGGACCCTCCGCCAGTCACATGGAGATCAGCAGCATCAATGCCCATCCATCGAGAGTGAATGTACGAGGACATGGCTTGAGCTTCAATAACTGCTCTTACGTTCCCCGCAGCATCTTCCGGAGCTAATGACTTTCGGTGCACGCCAGCAGGAACGTTTGGGACAATTTCTGANTCGAAGTACGGCAGTATTAAGCGACCCTCATTCCCAGCCTTGGTCTTATCGAGAATTCGACCAAACATTTCCCAGCTGAGTCCATAGCTATTCCGCACTGATTCTCTTGCAAGACTCCCATTCATAAAACAAATCAGTGCCATAAAGTTTCTTCCGTCCGGAGAGGCGAACACACACCCCTCTCCTTTGTGGGAAACTCTCGGTTCAGACATACACGCAAACAAGGTATCTGAAGTCCCGAGACTAAGCCCGATGTTACCCGGCTCGACAAGCCCCAGTCCGATCAAGCTACTTGGGTTGTCACCTGAAAATGGCAGTACTAAACAATCCTCTCGAAACCCATACTTTTTGACAAAATAGGCATGGATCGTTCCTGCAATGGCACCAGATTCTGCGACAGGCTCCATTCTCCTAGACAAATCGGGTGCGGTAGCCTCCATTGCTGCTTCATTCCACTGGCGTTTTTGTATATCCATCAAATTGGTACCACTTCCATCCCCTGCATCGACCGGTACTGCTTTACCTACCAACACACTTGCGATAAAAGAGCTTACAAGCGCAATACTCGTTGTTGTCTCGTAAGCTTTGGGTTCCTCTTGAAAAAATTTTCGAATCTGAGGNGCACTGAATCTTTCAAAAATATTATTACCAGTGAGCTCTAATACTTTTTGTGTTCCNCCCAGCGCACACTTAATCTCCCTGCATTGAGGCATAGTGGATGAATCCATCCAGACCGGAGAAGTATCCCGGGAAAAAATGCCATTCAACTGCGTAACCAAAGTTTTCTCTGGGAGCAGATACTTAAGAGCATCGGGGGCATTCTTATTNAGGTAAACAGTACCATGCTGTTGCCCGCTCCCTGACAAGGCTCTTATAGAAGAGAGGTCAAAGCCGTTATCCCGAATTTTGGCAAGAAGCAAATCTAAAGCCTCGACCCACATCAGGGGATAGCTATGCACTACTCCTATACCCTTCTCTACTACTCCATGATGAACCCGATATTTCTTCGAAAAGTACTGATCATAATTAATGGATTCTTCTATGATAATTCTGCAGGAATCACTATCGATAATAATTCCCGTCATGGACTGGGTGCTAACATCCAAACCCAAGTAATGCGCCATTAACTCTTCCTATATGGCGACATATCAATACCTGCGAAGCGGGCATTTACTCCATCTAGAGTTTCTTCAGTCCAGAATTCGTGCCCAGGCTCTGGGAACCCAAGCAAACTGCGCTCTTCGACGGAAGCCCCAACAATCCAATCATGAAACTCTTTTTTGCCAGCAGAAACAGGCCAACCGACAATCCCCATCCAGCGACACGCTTTGGGAGCATAGGTAACAAACATGCCTAATCGCGCGTGATTTTTCCCTTTTATGACAGTTCCACGATGAAATGTACGCATACTATACATCAGCAAACTCCCCGCGGGACAAACGACTTTAACCTCATTATCATAAATTTCTGGACGGGCCTCCCGAGAGTAAATGCGCGGAAAAAGAATCCTCTCAGGATAGTGCTTTTTAGAACATACCGCGGTTGGGCCGCAATCCAAAGTCACATCAGTAAAGTAGTAAAGATAAGCCGTCTGCCAAAACTTCGGTACGTCAGGTGGATAAGCAAGCGTGTGGTTCCCGTAATCAAGATGCATAGGCTGGTCGNCATTCCCTTGCTGAGGACCTTGCCCAGACGCCTTGTATGTCAAATGCGATTGCTCACAGTACATTTCCTCTCCCTCACCCATCAAAGTCGCAAACCGAGATAGCTCTGGATGAAAGGTAAGATAATTAAGTGTATCGCCCTTGTACGGAAAATGAGGAATACCTCGCTGGTCAGGAAACCTAGTATCAAAATACTCTGGTCGCGGGCCACTTGGATCCTCAGCGAACCTAGCCCATCCTGGGACGACCTCATCAAAATTTTTTAGCGCTGCAGCGAGCTCATCTGGCTTACAGAAGTTCTCAACCANNGCGTACCCATGCTCNCGATAGTGGTTCTCATGCTCTTTAGTTATTCTCATTTTTTGAGATATCTCTCCCCCTCAACTTTTTTTTGGAACGTTTTGGCCCCGCGATCCTAAAAGAGAATTTCGCAACTTCTCTTGCTGAGCATAAATACTCCCACCTTCTACACGGGGCAAACTAAGTCGCACGGGTAATTCTTTTAACCGGGGTTCAAGACTTGGTTGCCCTCTGACGATGCAATTGTCCATCTCCTCAAGTGACTGACCAGAGGGTATCAGTGGCCAAGCGTCAACGGCATAGAATCCTATAAAGAACATGCGGCGAGACTTGTCTGATGTGTTAGGTTTAGAACCGTGAAGCATTCTCACATGATGCAGTGTGATACCTCCCGCTTTCACTGTTAACGGTACCGCACCCTTGGGGTCAAATCTCGGATCAGTGACTGCACCAACGAATAGGCCGTCTTGGTGATGATCCCAGACCTCGCCCTTGTGACTTCCAGGAATCACCAACAATGGACCGTTTCCCTCAGTTACATCATCAAGGGCTATACCCACCTCAAGAAGATCATCATTGGTATGCGGGTAAAATGCCCAATCTTGATGCCACTCCACGGCCGACCCGTGACCCGGATTTTTCATATTTATTTTGTTGTTGTGATATCTCAAATTCGGCCCAATTAACTTTTCTACAATATCTAAAACAGATTGGTGGTGAACGTATTTCTCGTATATTCGATGTTTACTGACAGGACGGATGATACGCCTCAACCGCGGAGACCTAGACGAATGTCCGGGCTCAAGATCAAAAGTATCGTCACTTTCTTCGATCTCCCTAGAGCGCTCCACAAATTCTTCTGTGACCGCTCTGAGCTCTTTTAACTCCTCTTGAGAAATCACATTATCAACCGCCAAGTAACCCTTGGTTTGAAAAGCTTTGATCTGATCAGTAGTGAGCATCACTCCAAATTTCATCCAAAATAAACGTTTAATCTCACGCATAGATCATGTTTTGTAGCGGAAACTGATAATTCAGATCCTTCCAACACAGCAACTTCATGACATTATGATCCAGTGGTTTACAGGCACCACTTTAGACGCGTATTCTCACTGACAAGAATACATAAATTATAAAAGATACTCCAAGCCTACGGATCAATAATGAAAAAATTACTTTTATTCACGCTTTTATTTGCATCACATGTCTGCAGCAAAGAGATAACTCAGCCGAATGTCCTTCTAATTTTTGTTGATGACCTTGGCTATTGTGATACCGAACTTTATGGCTGTGATAAAGTCCCAACTCCAAATATAAAAAGGCTGGCGGACCAAGGTGTGCTCTTCACTGATGGCTATGTCTCGAGCTCAGTTTGTTCTCAATCTCGAGCAGGGCTCCTTACCGGTCGCCATCAGCAGCGGTTTGGACACGAATATCTTCCAGGGCCAGAAAACGGACTTCCACTAAGCCAAGTAACACTGGCCGATGTCCTGAAGGAGGCAGGTTATGTGACGAGCATAGTGGGTAAGTGGCATCTTGGAGATGCAAAGCAATACAGCCCACTCCATCGCGGTTTTGATGAATTCTTTGGTCTCACCCCCGGAGCAGTAAACTACCTTGACCCAACTCAAGACAATTCGAAGAGTGTTCGTTGGTCAATGGAAAAAGATAATTTTGTTGCCGCGCCCCCAGACAGTTGGGCAAATCAATCCCCTCCAACAAGTCCTTATGTTTTGCTGAAAGGAATGACCGAGGTTTCAGAAAGCGAGTACCTGACCGAAGCATTTACGAGAGAAGCAGTCAGATTCATTGAGGAAAATAAGAACCGACCGTTTTTTCTTTATTTACCGCACTTCGCTGTNCATGGACCACTCCAAGTAACACAAAAATATTATGATCGCTTTCCAACTATTGAGGATGAGGCAACTCGTATATATGCAGCAATGACATCTGCGTTGGACGATAGTATTGGGGCCGTAATGGATAAAATTGAAGACCTCGGTCTCGAAGAAAATACTTTGATAATCTTTACGAGCGACAATGGTGCTGGATTTGCTGGTTACTCCAATAATTTTCCCCTACGCAAAGGAAAACACACTATGTTTGAGGGCGGTGTTCGTGTACCTTTTGCAATGAAATGGCCGGGGAAGATTCCTACAGGCGCTACCTATGATGATCCTATAAGCACGCTCGATCTATTTCCAACCGTAGTCGCAGCAGTAAAGGGCAAACTGCCGAAAGAAACCGTAATGGATGGCGTTAATCTGCTGCCATATTTAGACGGCTCGAACACTGGGGCACCGCATAAAAAACTGTTCTGGCGATCAGGCGATATATGGGCATCACGACAAGACAAATGGAAATTAATCTATGCCGGGAACAGATACTGGCTTTATGATTTGTCAGAGGATATCGGTGAGCAAACCAACCTTGCTGACTCCAACAAAGACGTGGTTGAACAGATAAAAGCCAGCTACGAAAAATGGAATGCGAAAAATATGGATCCACTTTGGCCGCCCTCTGGACCTAAAACTGGTGACAGTTACGCCATCGATGGAGTTCCAGTCGACTGGCACTTTTGAGCGCGAGCTCAACCCAAAGTAATCCACTTACAACCATATGAAAAACAAGCCTTGGGGTGCTTTTCTTTACAGAGATTATCGCATCCTTTGGACNATTTTAGTTTGTGGATCGGTAGTGGTTTGGATGCGAATCCTGAGTACGGCCCAATGGCTTTTGGATGAAACTGGGTCAGCTTATTTAGTTGGTCTCATAGGCGTCGTCCAGCTAATCGTGCAAATTCCCGCGACACTCTGGGCTGGAACACTGGCAGATCGAGTGGATCGGAAGCGTTTAATCACTGTGGGTCATGGAATAACGGGAATAACATTACTATCACTGGGTTTGCTCGATTCACAAGGTGTGCTCACGCCCACTATGATGTACGTGGCTATCGCGATTACAGCNGGCGCNCACATGTTANCNAGTCCTGCTCGCTCCACTTTAGTNCCCATTATTNTCCCCAAAAGCAAATTACTTCTTGCAGCCTCTACGGACACAGCCTCCCAAAATGGTGCAGCGATCGCAGGGCCGCTGCTTTTCGCGATTATCGCGTTTCAAGCAAATCTAACTGTCATATTTATACTAAGCGGAAGCATCGCGCTGGTTACGGCTCTTTTACCCCTCTGCATTAGGGTTATAGGCAAGGTTAGGGATAGTAAAGATCAAGAACTATCACAAGTCCAGCAGACCCTTAATGGCTTTAGTTATATCTCCAAGCACCCTATTCTCCCCGGTCTATTTCTCCTTGATATTGGTATCACTACAACCTCTTTCTATCGGGAAATTCTACCAGTACTAGCGCTAGGGCTGTTCGCCGGCGGCGCGAGTGCAACGGGATTACTGGGGGCTGCGAATTCTACTGGTGCGATTTTGGGATCTTTTTTCGCCATGCTTCTCGTTGGTTATTCAGCCAAAGGTATGCTGGTACTCTATGCTTCNTTTGCCTATGGGCTTTTGCTCCTTGGCTTTGGCTCTGCAAACACGCTCTTTATGGGTATGCTAATGATCGGTCTCTTGGGGGCTGCAGACGCAGTTACGGTCGCAGTTCGACAAACGACCATCATGTTAACCACGCCGGACGAAATGCGTGGTCGAGCGTTTTCCCTAATGATAGTCGCTGCGCAAACAGCTAATAATATTGGCACTATATGGGTCGGAGTCTGGGTCGGTGCTATTGGGGCGGGAAACACAATGCTACTCGGTGGGTTTATTTCTATTTTAGCAACAGGACTAATCTACAAGTTTTGGCAACCAATAAGAGATTTTCGATCTCAGTAGCTCAAGGGTCCATCAGAGATATTGTTTTAATGTGACCTTATAAGTCACACCTAACACCCATAGGCCTTTTACTTCTTTGGAGGAAAGTACCAATATCACGATCAACTTGATACCCTATCGAGAGAAGTAAGAAGTCGGAGCACTCAACATGGTAATGCGAAAATTTAATCCTCCTGATCTTAAAAATGCCCTCCAAAAAAGTGTGGGGACCTACCAACTGGCTCTTATCTATCGATATATCACAAATGATAAAGGACCTACCGTACATATCTTTGGACCGGTAGCTGAGAAAAATTGTGAAATTATCCGATTCGACTGCTTCGAAAGAGAACCCCATTACCATCTTGGTATTTCTTACCTCGATGAACCAGTTGTCACCATCAAGGCATCCGACCCTCTATCTTGGGTGCTCGAAGAACTAGAGGAACACTTACCGGAGTACTTAAAGCGTTCGCGCGCCGATAATGAATTGCCCAACAGCTGGCGTTCTCTAATTAGGGAAGTAACAAGGGCATTCAAAACTAAAGCTACTGAGTGGGAATGAGTGCAAAATCCTCACCTGTCACATTCGCTGTGATTGCTTCAATTACAATCTCGACGGCCCCTAAAACGAACATAAAATAGCACGTAGTAGCGATGGGTGATCATGGATATACATAAAGAAATGGTTACTGCTTTAGAAAGGCAACGTATTGCCTCAAAGGTAGAAGGTAACCCCACAGCAGAAACAAGAATCGATCGGATTAATCGCGCGATTAGTTTGCTCCAAACAAACAGCAAGATCCTCTGCGAAGCAATGTCTGCAGACTTTGGTCATCGTTCGAAGCATCAATCAAGAATGACCGATATCACCGCCGCTGTATTGCCGCTAAAACATGCTGCAAAAAATCTACGTCGGTGGATGAAGCCAGAAAAACGCTCTACCTTTCCTTTCAGCCTTCTTGGAGCCAGGGGCGAAATCCAATATCAAGCTCTTGGTGTAGTTGGAGTCATAACGCCCTGGAATTTCCCAGTACAACTGACATTTTCGCCGCTAGCAGGTATTTTTGCCGCTGGAAATCGTATTATGCTCAAACCATCTGAATTCACGCCTTGCACTTCGGAACTAATACAAAAACTAATCAGATGTCGCTACGATGAAGAAGAAATAGCAGTATTTTTAGGCGGAACCGACGTGGGCAATATATTTAGCTCTCTACCTTTTGATCATCTTCTGTTCACTGGTTCCACCAATGTCGCCAAAAGGATAATGAAAGCCGCGGCGGAAAATCTCGTACCTGTCACTCTTGAGCTAGGAGGTAAGTCGCCAGTAATTATCGGTAAGAACGCCAATATCAAACAGTCTGCGAGAAGTATTATGGCGGGGAAAACCTTGAATGCCGGACAAATCTGTTTAGCTCCAGACTATCTGTTTATTCAAGAAAGAGATAAAGAAAACTTTTTAAAGGCGTCTCGCGAATGTATCACAACCATGTACCCCACCCTTAGAAGTAATCCTGATTACACTTCAGTTATAAATCGCAATCACTACGAAAGACTTAACAGCTACGTCAAAGAGGCAAAGTCTGCAGGGCTCGAGGTAATCGAGTTGAATTCAGCCGATGAGGATTTTAATCATCAGTCTCACTACCGAATACCTCCAACACTTATTATAAATCCAACCGATGACCTACGCGTTATGCAGGAAGAAATTTTTGGACCTATCCTTCCAATAAAGACGTATACAGACATAGGGGAGTCACTTGAATATATTAATAAGCATGCGAGGCCGCTTGGACTTTATTACTTTGGTAACAATAAAGAAGAGCGTGAAAAAATTTTACGTGAGACCATTTCTGGTGGTGTTACGGTCAATGATGTAATTATGCATGTTACTCAAGAAGAACTGCCCTTTGGTGGGGTTGGGGCTAGTGGAATGGGGGTATATCACGGGTATGACGGCTTCAAAACATTTAGTCACGGGAAGTCCGTTTATCATCAGTCGAAATTGCTCGCTAAATTAACCAGGCTACTTAACCCACCGTACGGATAATCTTTAACAGGGACAAAACACTGCTCTGCCGCAAGCAGGGGCGAGCCTATAGTCGATAGCGCCTCACCCGTCCTACATACTGTGCAACTAGTAGGATTACTGTGGCTTCCCCTTAATACCATTTATACTATCTTGGTCAGTCCCCGAAAGCCGGCGATACGCATCTATTAAAAGTAAACGCGATAACAAAAATAACTCATTAGCCCAACCACCAAGACCCAGTATTGGAAAGCAAATTTGCATACGCGTTCCGCTCCGTTTCCTTCAATCTACTGAGTGTTTACGAAATAACAAAAGGGCAAATATGTCTAGGGTACCAATGAACCCAATTGCAATCTTGATCCCTCGGCAAAAACACGTTACCACCTTTGCTCCGTCATAGGATAGTTGAGCCAGAGGATTTGTTATTGGACCCGGTGTTTCACAAGTCAACTGCTACTCCAGGGATCAAAGAATGAGAGGCGATCAAATAAGATCGTACTCAGGCCAGATGTACTAAAACTTTTCTTGTGTGTACAGACCGCCTATGTTCCCACAAAAAAATACCCTGCCAAGTGCCCAATCCCAGTTTTCCGTCCAAAATAGGGATATTCACGCTAGTGGCTGTTAACGCAGATTTAATGTGTGCGGGCATATCATCCGGGCCTTCAGACGAATGACTATATTGCTCAGGGTTTTCTGGTACCAACCTATTAAGCCAAACCTCAAGATCCCTCTTCGCACTTACTTCATAATTCTCCTGAACCAAGAGACTCGCAGACGTATGCTGAACAAATAGAGTACAAAGGCCCTCAGAAATCCCTGATGAGGCAACCAAATCAGTAATTGGTTTGGTCATGTCATGCAATCCCTGATTATTTGTGTGTACAAGAACTTCTTCAATCAAAGCTACATTCCCTAGTTTCGTTCTCAATAAATCTGCGAATATCAGATATAACAGTACTCCGATGACGGCGGAACCGAGCAAACGATAATATGATACCAACATGTCCCATGCTCGCATACACCTCACGATCAGCTTTACCTCCAACCTTGCGCTGCTTCTCCATCAGGCTTTTTGAATGTCCTCTGCGAACCCTCATATCGTTTTCACCGTGCAACAAATAGAGTGGAGACGCCAATGGGTTCACATAATTAACAGGCTGTGATTTACAGTAATCTGAAGATGGGGAAAAAATTTTCCAATGTATCTTCTCAGTAAAAGGATAAAAATCGTAGGGTCCAGCTAAGCCAATAAAACCTAGAATATGATCTCGGTGACTATCCAAAGTTAATAAAGCAGCTAGCTGTGCACCCGCTGAATGCCCCATCAAAAAAACCCTTTTATCTCGTTGGCCAAGAATATGGTCAACGGAAGCTCTTGCATCAGCGATAATTTCTCCAAATCTAACCTCGGGGAAGAGACGATAATCGGGAATAACAACATCGAAACCGATTCCTAGTAACGAATCGGCCACAAAACGATAGTCAGAACGCCGTCCCGCCTGCCAGTTTCCTCCATAAAAAAAAATCACAAGCGGACGATTCTTACCTTCACCCATATACCAATCCAAGACCTGACGCGGGTGAGGCCCATAGGCTTGGGTAGATTTAGTACTGTCTCCTAAAAAAGTAGGCAAATTAATCAATGCCAAGCCCGCAGCCTGAAAGACACTTAGAATCAAATTAACGAAACCCATTAGTCTAGCCAACTCAATTAACGTAACCTCTGTGACAGAAATCTGGATGGTACCGATGGAAAGATGATAATGCGAAAAGATCTTTGGATTTTCGGATATGGCTCTCTCTTATGGAAGGTCAATTTCCCTTTCATAGACAAAAATAAAGCGTATATTTTTGGATGGAGCCGTCGTTTCTATCAAGGATCAACTGACCATAGAGGCGTGCCCAATAGCCCCGGTCGAGTGGTAACCTTAACTCAAACACCAAATAATCGTTGTTGGGGGCTCGCATACAGNCTACCCGCNGAAACTCTTAAACACACGCTGTGCTCGCTTGATTATAGAGAGCGAGGGGGTTACCGGCGATTAGAGGTAGATTTGTTTTTGGATACCGGAAAAAAGGTCACTGGTCTCACCTACTTTGCCGATACGACGAATGCGAACTTTCTCGGCATTGCCAAGCCTGCTGAAATCGCCAAGCAAATCCTCAGTTCGCGGGGACCAAGCGGAGATAATCTCGAATATTTACTTCGCCTAGAAGAAGCACTTGCGGCTCTTAGCATCCAAGATGCTCATGTTCAGGAGATAGCTCATGAAGCGCGAAAACTTAGCCCTGCTTTAATCTGACACTACCACTTTGTCTTCGAGCTCGCATCTAGCTCAAATTGCGACGGGTCACTAATCGAAAATGTTAGGTAATATTATCTAAGACAGATAGTAGGTCATCATGATGCGTTTTCGTTTTTACTTTCTCCATGATGTGCTTTAGGTTGCCATCCTTACCGATAATGAACGTCATCCGCTTTATACCCATATATTCTCGGCCCATAAATTTCTTTAAACCCCAAACACCGTATTTATCAGCCACCTCATGATCTTCATCTGAAAGTAGCTGGAAGTTCAATTTTTCTTTCTNATAAAACTTCAACAACCGCTCAACAGGATCGATGCTTATTCCTAGCGTTACTACCTCTCGAGTGGACAACTTGCTCTTCGCATCTCGAATACCACAAGCCTGCACGGTACAGCCAGGGGTGAGTGCTTTTGGGTAGAAGTACAGTACAACATTTTTCTCTCCCTGAAAGTCTGACAAAACGACCTTATCACCATTTTGGTCTAACAGAGAAAATGTGGGTGCAATACAACCTATCTTTGGCAAAGGCATCAGTAAGTCCTACTTTTCTACATTCCAAGTGTGACCACTACGCAGCAATGCGTTTACATCAGGACTACCCAAGTTCTTTCTAACATCATTCCGCTGGGCATAGACGCCACTTTCATATGACTCAGTTGGATCACAGTAGAGGACCCCAACAGGCTCCGGAAAGTCTGGGCCCGTNAGCTCGGCTAACATCTGCGCCATAACTTTATTCGTTTCATCGTGCACCAAAATATGATCCATCTCCACACCATTTTCCCCAATCGTGACGATATCTAGCTGCATATTGCTTGAGTTCAATCGAATTCCTTTTTGATTTTCATCACCGAATGTTAGAGCTTTTCCATGCTGAAGTATTAGCCTTGACTCTGCTGCTGTTTTCTTGTCCTTGATATAGTCGAATATTCCATCATTGTATACAGGACAGTTCTGATAAATCTCAACAAAGGATGCACCTTGATGGTCATGTGCTCTCTCAAGCACAGAGGTCAGATGCTTGGCTTCAGTATCGATACTACGCGCAACAAACCGAGCTCCTGCACCAATTGCAAACGTACAGGGGCGTAGCGGTAGATCAACAGAACCATTTGGTGTAGACGGTGACATGGTTCCGACTTGCGAAGTGGGGGAATACTGTCCTTTGGTAAGGCCATAAATTTCGTTATTGAACAATAGTATCTGAAGATTAATATTACGCCTGAGGGCATGCAGCAAATGATTACCACCGATGGAAAGTCCATCGCCATCTCCTGTCACGACCCATACATCAAGTTCCGGATTTGCTAACTTTACCCCCGTGGCTATGGCTGGCGCTCGCCCATGAATAGTATGGAAACCATACGTTTCCATATAGTAAGGGAACCTCGAAGAGCAACCGATACCAGAGATAAATACCGTTTTCTCCTTAGGCACACTAAGGGTAGGCATAAGTTTTTGAATCGTCTTAAGTATCGCGTAATCACCGCAACCCGGACACCAACGCACCTCTTGATCTGACGAAAAATCCTTAAGCGTTAGCTTTTGTTCTGCATTCATATCGATGACTCCAAAAGAGACTTAATCGCCTCCTCAATTTCACGAATTTTAAATGGCTGACCCGAAACTTTATTTAAGCGCTTCGCATCGATCAAAAATCTTGAACGGATGACTTCAACGAACTGTCCCATATTCATTTCTGGCACCAAAATTTGTTCAAAGCCCTTCAATAGTTGCTCAAAATTTGTTGGGTATGGCCACATATACCGTGCATGGATGTGGGACACCTCAAGCCCTTCAGCACGACAGCGTTTTACCGCCTGATGGATAGCTCCATAAGTGGAACCCCAACCTACTACCGCCAAGGCCCCAACTTCTGCGCCAAGACTAACCTTCTGGTCAGGGATATAATTGGCAATCTGATCGACCTTAGCCTTGCGCACATCTGTCATCTTTTGGTGATTATCAGGGTCATACGAAATATCCCCTGTTTCGAAGCTTTTCTCTATACCCCCAATACGATGTTCCAAACCAACTGTTCCGGGTTTTGCCCAAACACGGGCCAACGTCTCAGGGTCTCTCTTTGCAGGTGTAAAATTTTCTGCCTCTGTCTCAAATTGGACCGGGAAGGATTCATATTCATCAAAGTCAGGGACCCGCCAAGGCTCTGAGGCATTTGCGATATAACCGTCACTTAATAAAATTACTGGAGTTGTAAACTTCGTGGCTATTCGCACGGCCTCAATTGCGACATCAAAACAATCCGCACAAGTTGCTGCAGCTATAACTGGTAGAGAAGTATCAGCATGACGACCAAAAAGAGCTTGATTAAGATCCGATTGTTCGGTCTTGGTTGGTAGGCCCGTCGACGGCCCACCCCTCTGAGTATTCACTATAACAAGAGGTAACTCAGTCGCGCACGCTAGGGAGATGGCCTCGCCCTTCAAAGATATACCTGGACCCGAGCTAGATGTAACGCCGAGCGAACCAGCGAAAGATCCCCCAATCGCGGCGCACGCGGCAGCGATTTCATCTTCTGCCTGAAATGTTACAACATCAAATTGTTTCTGACTCGAAAGAGTATGCAATAAACTGGACGCGGGGGTTATTGGATAAGACGCAAACATTAGGGGTAGTTCTGCAAGCTGTCCTCCTGCCAGCAGACCGAAAGCTAGTGCTTCNGTGCCAGTCGTATTGCGATATAAACCAGGCTGCACATCGGCTTTAGGCACCTTATAAACCTCAATACCACTCGGCAGTTCAGCTGTCTCACCGTAGGCATGCCCAGCATTGAGCGCTGCAACGTTCGCTTCGGCAATTTCTGGTTTTTTGAAGAATTTCGCTCTCAGACCGTCAACAGTACTTTCCCGTGACCGATCGAAAAGCCACATAACTAGACCAAGTGTCCACATATTCTTACATCGTAAGGCGAACTTATGCGACAAACCGAATGGCTTCACAGCCTCAAGCACCTGCTTACCAATATCAATCGTAATGAGTCGATAGGAGTCTAGAGACCCATCATCGAGAGGATTGCTAGAATATCCAGCACGAACTAGATTTTTATCTGTGAAAGAACCATTGTCGACGACAATTAATCCCCCGTTTACCAGCTCACCAAGGTTGGTTATCAGTGCAGCAGGGTTCATGGCTACTAGCACATCAACCTCATCACCAGCAGTAGTCACGTCCTCCGAACCAAAATAGATCTGAAAAGCTGAAACACCAAAAGTGGCGCCGGCAGGAGCACGGATCTCAGCTGGAAAATCTGGAAATGTTGCCAAATCATTACCATAGACCGCAGTGGCTTCTGTAAAGTTGCTTCCCGTCAACTGCATTCCATCACCAGAATCGCCCGCGAATCGCACGACTACATCACTAACAATATTCCCTTCTATTTCCTGACTAACTAGTTTTTCAACAACTGACATAGCATCCCACACCCAGAAAAACACGAGCCCAACGCTCGTGCACTCTAATTTTATAAGTATTGAGAGAACCTTAAAGTTCCAAGGACTATTAGCAAGGCGGCTTTAGCTAAGCTACCTGAAACCTCAATACTCCAAACAGNGCCCCCAACTAAAGTTTAACAGAAAACACTTAAGTAAAGGTATCGCTCAGCACCCTACTACCGATTTACAGGGGTTTTATAGTAATGTCTGGAAATCTAGCGGACCTACTATTCAGCACTGGACGATTGTTCTTTTCGTGATAGGTAAAGACAATCGACAGTTTAGTCTTCCCCGTCAAATTTTTGCCAGCGGCGTGCAACAGCCTGCTATGAAAAAAAAGNGCATCACCAAGAGATAACTCCAAAGGTATAGATTGATCTATTAACTTCCTATTTGATGCCAAGTTAGTTCGCAAAAACTGTGCTGCGTCAAAACGATCTGGGTCAATTTCCTCCCTGTGAGATCCCTTAATCACTTGTAAACAACCATTTTGGATATCCTCATCACCTAGCGCCAACCAAACGCTAATAAGGTTTTCCTCATCAAAAGACCAATAACGATTGTCCTGGTGCCACATAGTTTCACTACTGTAGCCTGGTTGCTTAGTCATAATGCAGTTGTGATGACACTGGGAGAGAGAAATATCTGCTGACCCAAACAACTTCGCTAGAACAGAAACAAGCTGCTCAGACTGGGCCCAGTAACGGAACTTTTTATGTCGGGAAAAAGCCTGTAAGAGCCTTCTTGGCGTTGATCCTCCTTCAGCATCACGATTTTTTGGTGAACCTGGATATTGTACATCTACCTCATATTCAACAGGTGCGAGCTGACTCATAAGATGTTGTTTGGCTATATCTCGCAACTCGATACATTGTTTCTCCTGCACAAAGTCTCTCAGGATAAAATATCCGTCCCGCCAAAAGGCTTCTCTGTCGTGCTCCAANAAATTGACCATGATTAGATTGTTCTTAATTTGTAAATTCACGAAAAGCAGGATGGACTAATCCTATAAATATTAGTCCTAGTGCCTCTCTAGCACATTATATACGCTGCTTAACAGGTTCTATTCCTGCAAAAAAATAAAAAAGTCTTAATTTTTTAATGATAACCGTTGTTATTGGTATAGAAAGAACAAATTTCGAGCCTTGTTACAATGAACGAAATGAATTAGCTTTACTAGAAGCACCTGGGGAGAGGGTCAATTGACAATTCGTATCCGAAATTTAAAAGCAATACTTGCGTCAATAATACTGGTTAGCAGTGGGGCAAGCGGTAGCGATAGTACACAAAATAGTTTTGTATGTGGTAAGACAGGCGATCTTCGACTGATTAGCATTGANTATCTGGATCCACCAAAAGCTGTTCCATGCAGGGTTGTTTACAACAAAACGCAAGAGGGTAGCGTTGAGTATCCTTGGAACGCGAAAAATCAAATTGGATACTGTGAAAACAAAGCTAAATTTCTAGCGGAAAAATTAGCTGGATTAGGGGTAACATGCAGAGAAGGGGAAGACAGATCTGACGTCAACAACTCCCGAAGATAATGAGAAGTTATGAGACCTCCCAGTAGACTCAATGCGTTCAATCAGACGGTTTTCCTTACCCCAGAATAAATTTTACAACTCGCCCTTGCCTAAATCGAGGCTTCCCTTCGCGAGATTAATCCTCAGGAGGTCATTGGCTCCCTCGATCAACCGGAGAGACCTGGCTTGACGATAAGCTTTCTCCAAAACATGCCCCCGTACAAGAGCTTGCCCACCCACGAGCTGCACAGCCATATCCACTACTCGCCCCGCGACTTCCGTACAAAATATTTTAGTTGCGCTGGTCTCATTCACATCATTCTCTCCTGACTCAGCTAAGCGCGCTGTTCGATACAGCGCGCTCCTTGCCGCATAGACTTCAATACGCATATCTGCATATCTAAGTCTCACAGCTTCCCGTTCACCCAAAGGGGTACCTGTTCTATGGGGCGCTAATAAATGTTGCCTGACAAGATCGATCACCCAAATACACATACCAGTAGCGCGAGCAGAGACCATCAATCGAATGTTACCAATGTTTTCAAGCGCCCTTGGTAAACCCTGACCAATTTCTCCAATAACATTGGTGATAGGCACGCGGACGGCATTAAAGATTATCGAGACATGTCCACTTCCTTCCATAGAAGCAAACTCGCGTTCAATCACCACACCTTCCGCAGCCATATCAATGGCTAACATGGCGGTCCCTAGCTTACCACCATTCGAATCTTCAATATTTACAAGAGTTGATACAAAATCTGCTTCAGCCCCCCCCGTAACATAGGATTTCTGACCAGAGACCAGTACGCTTTGACCATCAAGTCTGCCCCATGTAGGACGGCTTGCAGTATCTGGCTCCGTAAAGCCAAAAGCTCCTCGCTTTTCCCCTCGCATTACTGGATCAAGATATTGCCTTTTTAAATCACCCTTGGCCGCATGAAGAATGCCCGGTCCGGGGCCGAAAATATAATCTGTCAGCGGTGAGTTAGCTGACGACCAGAGCTCTCTTAACATGGTTAATTCTATGATGCCTGCCGGATGGCCACCAAATTCCGCTGGTTGTGTCTTATAATAAAATCCTTGACGCTTGGAAGCCGCTATAATCTCGTCTCGCACATCATTCGCAACAGTATCTACTGAGGACTCTTTATTTAGTGGTTCAATTACCTCCGATATAAATGCCTCAGCACTTTTTCGCCTGGACAGCATTTCATCTGATAAGTGTTCCGGCATTGCTTAATGTCTCCTGTTATTACACAGTAATCAAATCAGGTTATAACGGCTCATTCAAGGGTAGCAAATAGTCTCTCTAAATTAGAAATAAGTTCGATTGAATGGATCGGTTTACAAAATAAGACTGGATCCGTTTCTGTGAGTGACAAAAATCAAGAATTATATTGAACAGTGGACTAATATAGGCCTCCAAACGCTACGCGACGACCCTTCGAAGGAAGGTAATTGAATGCTCCTGGAGGGAAAGTCCTTACCCCTGCGTCCTAAAGTCTCGTTGTACTTACTAAATTCTTCTTACCCTAGAGATCAGCCTACTTACGCAGCGTGGTTGGGATCGCCGCTGATATCCTATACAACAGAAAAAATTTACCTCTACTTCAGACTTTACCTTGACTAGGGAATGAGATGTTACTTGGCAACTCGCGAATAAACGAATTTCGAAATACATGGCAATACATTGATTGATATTGGTCAGACAACAACGCTCCCAGATTTAGATGAGCAAACCTCGTTCAACAAAGTTAAGATTTATAAGCAAGATTATTGCCGGCTATGCAATATTTTCGAGATCAATCTGAAACAGAAATAGATTTCCCCTAATCCCAGAACTACCAATCATTTGGACCAATCCGTCTAGCATACACTCCTATGACAAAGGCAACGGTAGCGCAAAGCCATCCTCGCTGATATGCTTCTCACCTGAAAAATTTTGGGACCAAAGATGTCATGAAAGATGACTCCGAAAGTAGTGAAAGTAGTAAAGCTTCTAGTATAAATTTCATGGATGAGAAACTGTTTAAGTCTCGATCCATCTCCATTTTTGGACAAATAAGCGAGAAGATAGCACGCTCGGTGACAGAACAATTACTAGCACTGTCGACTGAAAGTGACGATCCCATCACGATTTATATTAGTTCCCCAGGGGGACACGTCGAATCTGGTGACGTCGTTTACGATATGATCAAATTTATTAAGCCAAAGGTTCGCGTTGTCGGTACGGGCTGGGTTGCAAGCGCCGCAACTAATATTTATCTCGCTGCCAAGAAAGAGCATCGCTTCTCTCTCCCTAATACGCGTTACTTGGTTCATCAGCCATCTGGCGGGTCCCAAGGAGATGCCACNGACATAAAAATCCAAGCAGAACAGATCATGAAGACTAAAACCCGCATAAATAAAATCATATCTGACGAGACGGGACGTCCAATTGATCAGGTAGAGAAAGATACGGATCGAGACTACTGGATGTCTGCCGACGAGGCAATTGAGTATGGCATTGTGAGTAAGATTATTTCATCCATCAAGGAGCTAGAATAACTAGGGATGNAATATAGAAAAGGCAGCCGCTGGCGTATTCCCTATGCTACTAGAGCTATGGTTTACGTATCGTGACTTCCCCCGTTATTGGCGTAAAAGTTGCCGACATGACTCTAAGGTAGAACAATGGCCATAATGNCCTTCTCCTGCCATGTCGCTTGCTCGTCTAATGGAAGGAGCAGGTGAAACATTAAGGTATTGGACTTTAATGCTATTGTTTTTTTAGACATCCATCCGCCGTGGGAAAAAGCTTGCCTAAATTCTGAGGCTGAACAAATTGCGGAACGCACGCATTTGATTTTAGAGTTTTTAGGCTTACACTAGTTAATACGATCTTTGAGCCAAGTTTCAATCACTCGAAAGACATCTTCTTCTGCAGAATTCGCAACCAACACATCCAAATGACCATAACCCTCCAAGAGGTTTAGAGTAATATCTTGNGAACCACTCCTAGCAGCGGAGTAGAAACCACTTAGATTATATTCAGCCCCCATATTAGAGGCACCAAAGTAAATGATCGGCAAATCCATTTCACCGAAGTGATCGTCTAGTTCTGTGGTTGGATCATCATCTTGCAGCGCAATCGACCGAGCTTCAATAGTCTGAATAGAGGGAAAGTACCAATCATAGCCAATCAGCTGCTGTGCAAGTATACGAATGGATGATAACCTATCTTTTGTGTTCGCTAATGCGCCAGCGCCAAAAGCTCGATGAAGCGTATTAGCTAGCTCATCGCCGATAGTGTCATAGCGATTATTAGTAGCAGGGCCGTATGGATCATCTACCACAGATCTCATCAACGCTGTTCTCCTAGTATATCCCCTTCGAGATAGGACGCTGGCAAAGTCAGCCCTGATATCAAATTGCCTAAGCGCCGATGGCAAATCAAAACCTTTAGGGTTGGCTTGTTTAAATCCGCCANCTAAAGCAATGAGACCTTGGAAACTCTCTCTGCCGGCAAGCGCATATGCATAAATAACCCCCCTGCTAAATCCACCAATAAAAAGGGGTTGCTGAGGATTGAGCAACCTAATTTGAGTAGCCAACATAGCGGCGTCATTAACAAATGTTGCTATAGACCAATCTTTCATAAAGTCTATTTGTCTAACCTCATGACTGACGTAATGCGTGCGGTAATCCATAGCATAAATATCAATACCTCTATTCGCTAAATACAACCAAAGATTATGACGTTCGTTTAAAATGGAAAGTCTTCCATTCATATTCATACCGGGTAGAAAGAATACAGCAGCAATTGTCTTTACTTCTGTATTACGGTAACGGTTAACAGAGACCACATCATATTCCGCTTTGGGCTCCACAACCTGCTTCCATATGGTTTGCGTTACTGGCGCCATCGGCAGCACTGGAGTTTCTTCCTGCACAACTTCCCACGAAAAAGAAATATTGGGGATTAATAACGAAAGGATAAATGTGCTCATTCGCCAAAACATCTAATCACAAACCTTTTTTAGCCCGCATTAGGATCGATGCTATCAGGATGAACACTTCCTGTGTATATTTAGAAACCAACTTAATGTTGGAATAACAAAATGAGTGTCAGAGCAATCGACTCCCTCATTAACTCACATTTTTTGGATCAGAATCAAGAAGGAACCACCAGCTATCTCTTTAAGGATCTTAAACACCGCAGAAAGATAGAAGATGTGGACGAACTTCTTAATCAACTAAACCAAAATGATATTGGTGCATGCGTAATCTCTATTATGGAGGAAAAGTACGCTTCTTGGGTAAGTAAGGCACATATTCGGTACCCCAGAAAAATATTGCCTGCCATGATCGTGGACCCNCGTAACAATCTTAAGGAAATACAAAAGGTTGTTCACTACTACGAAACCTATGGAATTCGCTGTCTTCGCATTCCACCATTTCGATACATGCTACCTCCGACAGATCGTATTTATTGGCCCTTCTACGTAAAAGCATGTGAGCTGAATATCGCCGTCAGTATGAATGCCGGTATGCCTGGTCCACGAAATCCAGGGTGGGTGCAAAACCCTATTTATTATGATGAGGTTGCATTCCATTTTCCCGAACTAAGAATCATCATGTCGCATTGTGGACAACCATGGATAGAAGAAGCTATTTCCACCCTGATGCATTGGGAGAATATCTTTATGACTTGTTGTGCAGTTGCACCTAAATACTGGTCAGAGCAGTTTGTCCACTTCATTAACACGCGCGGTAAAGAGAAGATGATGTTTGGTACAGAGTATCCAACCATTACTTGGGGGCGCGCGCGCGCAGAGTTGACCTCCTTGAACTTAAGAGAGAACGTTCAACCGCTATTTTTTACTGAAAACGCAAAACGTGCCTACAATTGGGATGCAGACGTTAATTAATAAAAGAAATGAATTACTAAATTGCTAAGTTATCGGTGGTACGATTTCTCTTAGGTAATACTTCCATTAAGGGAACATATTAGACAAGCTCACCCGGTNTTCTTGTAACACATGAACGTACGTCCAAAAAGTATCTGCCGATTCTCATGGCTAATGATTTTCTTAAAGAGAGCATGCTTAGTGGACCCGTTCTTAGAAGAAGATCAACCTTCTACTTCTTTACACAAAAAATTAAATAGGGAGCTAATCTGAGTGGACTATTTAACATTTGGATGGGATGAACTGAATGTAGGGTTAATAAGCCAGGTTTTGGAGGACCAAGTCAGCTGGGAAGTAATCAACTGGTGTAGGCAAGAAGCTCTCATCAAACTAATTATTTGGCAGCTTATCTAGAATATTGCGTATTTTCGCTCCCCTAATATCAAGCTTTACTCTAGCAAAGGTATCAACATCTAGCTTGGCCAAAGTCTCGGCTTTTTTAATTGATCGACTTAATAGATCTCGCTGTTCAGTTACCTCGTCAAGAAACCCTACAGCGACAGCCTCTTGAGGATTGTAAAGGGTAGCACTAATAACGGCATTCGTCAGAAACTGCCCACTAATGCGCGATTGCGCTAACATCAATGCAAAGGGCGGTAACGACATTCCGATCGCTACCTCATTTATACCAATTCTGAATGCACCGTTAATTCCAATTCGGTAATCAGCTGTTAGCAACAAAAATGCCCCTAAAGCAACACTCGAACCATTTGCTGCTGCAATTANAGGTTTTGGGAACCCGTAAAGCCGCATAGCTAACCTAGTTCCCTTTAATAATTGCTCCCGCTTACGTTCATTTTTTTTTGAGTGGATAACTCTTAGGTCAAACCCACCACAAAAAATGCCCTCCCGCCCCGTAATTATTAAAGCTTTCGCTTCCCTCTCGACTCGATCTAACAGCCTATTAATCTCTTCAATCATTTCACAATTCATAGCATTCGCCTTACCGTCGTTCATTGTGAGGACCGCTATTTCACCGTGTATTTTATAAGACACATTAGCCATGGTTTCACCTCCTAGCCATTCATCAATATTACTCGAGGAAAAAAATCAAAAGTACTACTTAACTTATTATTTAGCCGATCAACGAGCAAAATGAATGAAAAAATACTGTCTAATTAAGTGAGCAGCTCGATCAATTCTTGATGGATTGACGGATACTTCGGATATATGGTTTATTGGCGCTTTGCCTAAGCCTGTGGATAGTTATGAAACTTTCTAGAGAAGAACGAAAAGCAGGAGTACTAACGCAATCGACTGAAAAGCGCGCAACACAACTCATTATCGACCAAGGGTATGTTGTTTTAGAGAAGGCTGTTCCAAGTAATCTTCTAAAAAAAGTTCGAAAAGCAGTAAACCAGGCGTTAGGGTTTAAGTATCGGGCAACTATGGAAGAGCTCGCCCGTCATCGCCGTCACGGTGGAGTAAGCTCGCCATTGTCGATGCCGTTTATCGATCCATTGATAATTGAAAATCCTTTTGTCTTTCAAATACTCGGGAGCATCCTTGGGGATAGATTTTTCGGATGCCTCCCCTACGGTTGCAATACTTCGTTCCCTGGCAGTGAAGCACAGAACATACACCGCGATTGCGGACACATTTTCCCCGAAATTAAAGTACCGGTCCCACCTTTACTTATTGTTGTCAACATCGCTCTCGATGACTTCAAGGTAGAAAATGGAGCAACAGAAATCTGGCCTGGCTCTCACTTGCTTGTCGATAGCGAAAAATATGAAACCTCCACGTTGAGGATCTCCAATGAAAGGTCGTCGGAGAAACACTCAAAGCAATTAATAATGCCAGCAGGATCGATTGTACTTCGTGATATGCGCACTTGGCATAGAGGCATGCCAAATAGAACCCAAGAACCAAGAACGATGCTGAGTATTGTCTACTATCGACAGTATTTTCTACCGGATAACTTTCTAGCAGATGTAAGTAATCTGCCAGAAGAGTCATGGAATCAGTTTTCGGAAAAGGCGAGAGCGCTATATCGATTGACGAGATTTACAAGTTCCTAAAAAAATGACCTCATTGTCGTCAACATAGAGAGAAGGACGGTTTATTTTTACAATCGACTTTTTTGAGGTAAACCCTTGCCAATGAACCCTGTTCAACCAAGTTCTAGTCAATACAAAGTCCACCAGGCTGCGACATTGTATCCACAGGCGGTACCACCTCACCAAGCCCTGCGCTTATCTCACTTCTTCAATAATTTCTATCCTAAAAATTCAGCTAATTATTACTAGTTTATTGCCAATATCCCCGACTCCCGATAATAAACAATTGGCTCAGCCTCGGCTTGGGCTCCACCTGCTGGGTTTGAAGCTCCATAGCTTGGGAAATTTGTCCCTACTCTCGCAAGCCGCGCTGCCATCGAAATACGACCCTCACCTTCGCCAAAAGCCAAACTGCGATGTATTAATGAGGAGTAAAACACGACAAACTGTCCCCGTTCAAATAGTAAAGGAGTAACTCTATTTTGGACAGTCGCTGGAGTTTCTAGAAAATGACGAGGAATATCCCGATCAAAACCTGGGATTGGCCGATGGGTACCTTTGAGATACTCTATTCTACCCGCATTCATATCAATATCGGTTAACGCTATCAGTAACGTGAAATGATTGTCCGTATTAAAAATATCTATAGGGTCATCACCATTTTCGAAGTGCCTGTCGTGATGCCATTTATTATCACCAGTACCTTCTTTCTTCACGAAAAAATTTGTACGCCAGACAAAAAGATCCCTTCCTAGGTTTTCATCTAATACAGTTTGCACGTTTTGATCATAAAATAAATTTTTGATGACACTGATATCCATGTGCCTATCTATCAATGGATTGACATTATTGTTTTTAATTCCTGCTTCGCGGGCAATCACGTTTTGCTCACGCTGACGGGCCTTCAGCTCCGTGACGACTTCGCATGCCTCATCAAGATAAGAGGTATCAGCGAGCTCATACGGATTACTTACCCCTTCGTCGCGCAATCGACTATCCAACTTTTTTACTCCTATTTTGTCTTAATCAAATATCTCAACTTCTTTTGACCATAAATGACTTATCCGAAAGTCTATTTACAGTCGGCTAAACTTTCATCTGCTAAGCGTAATCTCTCTATCGCTTGTTCAAAAAAACCCTCTTCACCTTGTCCTCCTGCCTTCGTAACTAACGATATTGGATCAGATCCTTCAGCATGACAATATCCCCCTCCGAGGTAGTCGAATGCGGCGACCTTTAGCCTATCAAGCCCTAATGTAGTGATAACTTTTCCTGATGTTTCACCGCCAGCTACAACGAATTTACGTACTCCCAAGTCATATAATCTCGATGTTACCTTCCCGAGAATATTCTCGGCTAAATTTGCTGCTATATCTCCGCCCAACTCTTTTTGTATACGAGCAACCCCAACATTATCTAATGTTGTCGCTATGCCGATGGGACTATCACTCAATCTCCTGCGTGCCCATTCCGTGATATCGTTAACCACGTTTAAATTTCTTGAGGCCTCGATAAGATCTACTCGATAGAGGGGGTATTGTTTTTCGAATATCTTTAGTTGTCTATTAGTTTTCCCACTGCAGCTGCCTGCTAATACCGCTGTACAACCTGGGGCAGGCGGCAATATATTATTCGGTTCTTTGCACGACATACCGCCCCAAAGCAGCCGCGCTAGATAAACAGGTAACCCATCTGCTCCCGTAGAAAAAGGCATATCTATCGCTATCTCAGCTAAACGCGACAGATCTTTGTCATCATCAAGGGCATCGGTAATAAAAAACGAAACTCCCTCACTTACCCTCGCTCTAAGGAAATCTGACGCCCCTGATTTACTGCCACGAACGATATTAAGAGGAAGGAAGCCTACGCCTACCCTACTCTGCGCCTTCAATACTTCAACCAGATTGGAGTTAGTCATAGGTGTCACCGGATCACGGCTCGCTCCAGATTCATGCAACATAAGTTGATTTACGAAAAGCCTTCCCATGTAAACNGTACAGCCGGCCCATCTGGGGCAAAAAAGCACTTGATCAGTACCGGTTAATTCCATAAGACACTCAGAAATCGGACCAATATTACCTTTGTCGGTCGACATAAATAACGCACTATATTTGTAATATATCCGCTTCACACCCTTTCCGAGGAGCATCTTTCCGTAACTGCGTACTTCAGACACGGCATGTTCTGCTGGAACAATTCGCAGTTTACACCCAATAACAACTGCTTCGGCTCTATCATCCAATTCATTCAGGGCGTCAAGAGAAGTCACCAGGGGACAATAAACGCCCTCTCTCTCCAGAAGACTGGCGACCATCATACCCCCTGTCAAGTCATCTGCAATGACGGCCAATTTGAGCAACATTTCCCCTTAGAAAAAAGTGAGAAGGTTAGAGCACACCTATTTATAATCTAATAACATAGGACGTTAAACCAGGGACACACTTCAAGCAAGCCATGCTGAAAGGAAATAATCTGGATAAGAAAGTATTGCCAATAGGAAGTAGCATAGGAGTATCCTTAGATGACTGATCTTCCCCATCATTTCGAATCACCAGAAGCCGCCTACTTTGGATTTTTTCGAGCCGATAGAGCCCAAGATAAAGTCGCATGGGCTGCCGTTAACAGCTACCCTCACGTTAGAATAACACCCACAACAAAACTAGAAGGAACGGATGCAAAAAGTACTTCCTTCCTTGTTGAAACACCAGAAGAGTATGCGGCAGAGGCGGACTGGACATTACGCAAAGCCACAGGCTGGGTCGAAACAAGAGGTAGGGAGCCGGTCCGTTTCCATGAATCCTCTCGTAAAGTACACTTGTTAGGTGGTTGGACCCGCTACGATAAGAGTGGCAAACCAATACGATCAAACAGAGTTACCTACATTATGACTAAACCTCAAGAATCTTGGGGTATTCAGGCCCGATTTAGTATTCAGGCGTTTGATGGACCCAGTGCGGTTATCGGGGACGATTGTGCACATATCGTCGAACAATTTGTTGAAACTACCAAGCAAAGGGATCATGTCGGATGCTCAAAGCTTTGCCGGCTCCCCTTCGTCATCGTTGAAGTGGGTGCTGTGACTATTATCAAGAGCGCACTCGAAATGCAGGCATATTGGAATAAAGATCAAAATCGTAAAATCATTGCCTCCGTCATTCAAAGTTTGCAGACCAGTGCAAGTGGTGCAATCATCTCTTCTGCTATTGCTTTCGACACTGGGGAGAAAGAAAACCATCTTTATCTCGTTGGCAAGCTAGACAANAATTGGTCGATAGCGGGTATCTCAAGTATTGTCTGACACTTAATTTAAGGGAGAGATTAATGTTTACAGGTTGGACTTCACCACTTAGTTTATTAAAAGAAGAATTGGTACAACGAGAGTATGAGGGGCATCCAATTCCAGACCAAATCCGGGAGCAAGTAGCCTCTCTGGATCAAGAAGGGGATCGTATGAATATCTCGGCTATAGATCCTCTGTTTGATCAAATTAGCGAATTACCCAAATCAACTGCTTTTCGCTACGAACAGCCAAACGATCTAGATTCCATCAAAAGTGCTCGCCCCGATGGACCAAGAAAGCTAGAAACTCTAAGCGGCGCAAGGATNCTTGATCAGTTGCACGGGGCGTGGACAGGACGTGCCTGTGGTTGCGCGCTTGGAAAACCTGTCGAGGGGGTTGGTATGCGGGGATCAAACGGGATGGATGGAAGACAGACGATCAGAGCATATCTTGAAAATCGTGGGCACTGGCCCCTAGATTTTTACTTTAGCGGTGCTGACGTAGGGGATGAACTTTCAATTCATTGCCCACAGTCTCAGAGAGAAAATATAAAATTTATGGAACCAGATGATGATATTCACTATACGCTAATTGCACTGCATGTCCTTGAAAAGCATGGCAGGGACTTCTCCTGGAAAAATATTGCGGACGCCTGGAACAATTGCCTACCCTATAACGCAATCTGTACTGCCGAAACCCAAGCAATTTTAAACTATAATAATGCCGTTCCAAGGAGCGTTCTAATGGGACGCGAGTCAGTCGCTTGGGTAACATCAGATTACACCAGCACACACAGAAATCCGTATCGCGAATGGATAGGAGCTCAGATAAGGGCAGATGGTTGGGGTTATGCGTGTGCAGGGAACCCTGAGCTTGCCGCAGAGTTTGCTTGGCGCGATGCCCACTGGACGCATCGAGCCAACGGAATTTATGGGGAAATGATGTTTGCTGCAATTATAGCGAGTGCATTTGTTGTGCATGATGCTAAAGAACTTATATCAATTGGACTATCCGAGATACCGCGTAATTGCAGACTATCAGAGGCCGTTCACGCAGCCCTTGACGAAATAGCTCGTTGTAACGACTTCCATTCCTATATGGATTGGGTTCAGCTTCATTATGGAGACCTTAGCCCGGTGCATACGGTCAATAATGCTCTGGTGATAATTGGATCCATGATCTATGGACAAATGGATTTCCATAAATCTATTTGTACCTCTGTCGAAGGTGCTTGGGATACAGACTGTAACGGAGCCACGTGTGGTTCAATCGTTGGTGCAGCAAGTGGCGCCCAAGGACTAAACTCCACACTTGTTTCTCCTCTTAATGACACAATCAAACCAAAGGTGTTCGGTTTTGAAGAAATCAAAATGAGTGAACTTGCAGAGCGAACCTTGCAGGTACAAAAGATGATCACTAAGTAACTGCCAAACTTCTTATTAAGAGCAAACAAAAACCAATAATAAAGTGGTAGTGACCGAAGCAGGTGAGTCGTTCTTAATAAGGAAGTATACTCCAACCTTAGAAAAGACGTTGAGATTCAGCCAGTCAGAGAACTTGCACAACAAAAAAAGGGATGACTAATATGTTAAAACCGGGATCACGACTCAAAAGTTCGGTATGTGATGCAGAAATTATGGTAATTAAAGCGATGTCCGGTAATGACCTGACCTGTGGAGGAGCTCCCATGTCAGAGGAGTCAACGCAAGCCGAGCCAAACCAAGAACAAATGCACGGGTGTCTTATAGGTAAGCGTTACGTCAATGAGGACGAGACGATTGAAGTTCTGTGCGTTAAAAGCGGAGAAGGTTCCATCTACTGTGACGGTGTGGAGCTAATGACTAAAGATACGAAGAAACTTCCATCCTCAGACTAACCGATGAATATTGCCTTATTTTTGCAAATGGCTGCCGAAGCTTGTCCTGACCGGTGTGCACTAACCCATAATGGAAGCAAGTACAGCTACGCAGAGCTCTATATTGCAGCGAAATCGGCAGCTAGTAAGTTTGTGAGCTCTAAGTGTAAGTTTGTGTCCCTAATTGGAGAAACGAATCCCGCTGTGCCGATAGCTTTAATGGGAGCCGCAATGGCTGGTCTACCCTATGTACCTATAAACTACCGGCTAGGTGAAGAAAAAATTTTGGGGCTATTAGCGCGCATTGATCCAGCCTATTTGATTACTGACAATCCTCATTTTTCGCACTCGAACAACCACCGGATAATTCAAAAATCAATCAATTTCATAACTGATGTCTTCGGCAATGATGAACCCGAAATAAATTGGTGTGAGGATCCATCTGCTGTTGCTGTTCAACTTTTCACAAGTGGGACCACAGGCAACCCTAAAGCAGCAATTTTAAGACATGAGCATCTTGTCTCTTATATTCTCGGTTCAGTCGAATTTATGAGCGCCCGAGAAGAAGAAGCCACCTTGGTCTCTGTACCCCCTTACCATATCGCGGGAATATCAGCGATTATGAGTTCAATTTACGCATGTAAACACATTGTGCAACTTCCAAATTTTGATCCAGTTGAGTGGTTAAAACTATGTTCGCGAGAGAGAGTTACAAGCGCGTTCTTGGTACCAACAATGTTAACTCGCATTATGGAAACGCTCGGCAAGTCAGAGCAGGCATCATCAAATTTTAATTCATTAAAATCGATTGCATATGGGGGCGGGAAAATGCCACTGCCTGTTATCGAAAAAGCTTTGGAACAATTCCCAAAAGTGGGTTTTACCAACGCTTATGGGCTGACGGAAACTAGTTCAACTATTGCATTACTTGATCCCGANGATCACCGAAAAGCAATAGCGAGTAATGANGATGAAATCCGTGCAAGACTGAGGTCGGTTGGCAAACCTTTACCCTCTATCGAGCTTGAAATTCGCGATGAAGACGGCGAACAACTGGAAGCTTTGGCGACTGGTGAAATCTTCGTACGCGGTCCTCAGGTATCGGGTGAATACGACGGTCTCAAGGGTCTCGAGGATGATGGTTGGTTCCCCACGCGTGACTCAGGATACCTAGATAAATATGGATTTCTCTATCTTTGCGGCCGAGCGGATGACGTAATAGTTCGTGGAGGGGAAAATATGTCACCTGGCGAGATCGAGGATCTAATGCATCAGCATCCAGCAATCCAAGATGTTGCTGCTGTAGGCATACCTTCTGAGGAATGGGGTGAAGCCGTCGCGCTTGCAGTTGTATTGGTCAAAGGAGCCGATTTCTCAGAAGAGGAAATCTGCGATCATATCCAAGAGCATCTTCGCTCGTCTCGTGTACCAGAGGTTATCTGCTTCGCCTCTGAGCTACCATATAATGAAACGGGTAAACTACTGAGACGAATCATTGGTGAGTGGTTCAATCCAACGAGTGCCTAGTCAAAAAATTCTAATCACGAATGCAGTACTCCTACCCTCGTTAGGTCATACTAATGATATATTAGTGTCAGATGGGATTGTAACCAGCATTGGGACCATCAAAAAAGANGGGGAAACTATTATTGATGCACAAGGTGCACTCCTTCTCCCAAGCCTAAATGATCACCATGTACATCTATTTTCTTATGCTGCCTCACTCAACTCAGTGTGCTGCGGTCCACCTGATATAAGCTCTGAAGAACAATTAGGCCATATTTTAAATGAGCAACAGGGAAATGGCTGGTTACGCGGCACAGCTTTTCATGAGAGTGTACTTGAGAATCTCGACCGGAATTGGCTGGATAGCAATGGACCTGAAAGGCCAATCCGAATTCAGCATCGGTCAGGAAGATTATGGATCTTAAACAGTCTGGGATTAGAGATTATTCAAGCGACAGGAACAAATCTATCCCTTCATGACCGAAATCTACTTAACAGAAAAGACGGACGTCTTTATGATACAGACGACATCTTAAGCCGTGTCACCCGGAGCGAGATGCCCCCAATCAATATCGCAAGCAAAAAGTTAGCAGCATTAGGTATTACCGGTATCAACGATATGACTCCCACTAATGATTCAATTATTTGGGATCAGTTTGAAAGTCTACAAGCCTCAGGAGATCTGTTACAAAAAGTGAGGCTCTCAGGCCGTCCATGTTTGAGTAAAATGCATAGTCATAATAACCGAATAAGTCTCGGNGAAACGAAAGTGCATTTGCATGAATCGTGTTTACCGACTTTCGAAGACCTATTAGAAATTATTAATATAAGCCATCAATCCAACCGTGGTATCGCCGTGCATTGTGTAACTGAAACTGAATTAGTTTACGCTCTTGCAGCATTTAAAACCGCGGGGACTATTTGCGGCGATAGAGTCGAGCATGCCTCGGTAGTACCTCCTATCCTGATCGATCAACTGTTCGAGCTCAATCTTGGTGTAGTAACCCAGCCGAATTTCATTCACGAGCGGGGAGATAACTACTTCGTGGATATCCCTGAAAAAGACCATTCCTTCCTCTACCGGTGCAAAACTCTTTTAGACGCTGACATACCTGTTGCCTTTGGAACCGATTTTCCTTTTGGTAACCCGAGCCCTTGGATGGCCGTTAACTCGGCTGTAGATCGTAAAACCAAATCCGGTCATCATCTGGGTAGACAAGAAAGCATACCGTTAGAAATTGCTCTGCAAAAATTCATTGGAGATTTATCTAACCCCTTTGAGCCCAGACACATAAAAGAAGGCCAGGCTGCAGATTTCTGCCTTCTCGATGCTCCATGGTCATCATTAAAATGTAATCTCTCAGATCAAAATGTCCGAATGACTATTATGGACGGCGAAATCATCTATGATCGAACGCAAAAAGAATTAGATTAATCGAAGACCTCATCTACTAGACCCCATAGCATTGCTTGATCCGCCGAAATTTTCTTACCAGAAATTGCAAGGTAATTCGTGCGTTGTCGTCCAATTCTCTTAGGAATACTGACACAACCACCAGCACCGGGAATTAGTCCCATCTCGATTTCTGGTAAGCGAAAAAAAGCATCGCGTTTTGCTCGAATAATAGAGGAGAAAGCAAAGATTTCTATTCCTGCACCAATGCATGCCCCGTGTATATCCGTAACATATTTGTGTTTTTGAGGTAGCAGATAGTGAACTGGCATCCGAAGTTTGCGAATGGCATGAGCCTCTGAAAAATCTGTAATACTACCGAATTCTGTTAAGTCACCACCCGCGCTGAAGCAGGTCCCACTCGCCGATACCACCACGCGACTTATCGAGTCATCCATAGCAACCATTTTGAAAGCCTCGCTCAAGGCATCTCGCATCGCTAAGGAGAGCGCATTTCTGTTAACAGGGGTATTCAATGTGATCCTGAGTTCTCCCCTTTCCCTTTCAAGTAAAATAGGATTAGCGGGATCNTCATTGGACTTTCCCTGAAATTCCTTTCCATAAACTGAAAACCACTGTGAGAACTCTTCTCCACTTTGGAGTGTTGCATAACCAAGTGACTCCACGGACAGACCATGATGAAAGGGCAAAATTTCCGATGCTCGAGTGACTTGAACAAGTATTGCACTCGCTTTTGGATACTGATTTATTTTTCTCATTATAGTTAGGCATTCCTGCTCGTTCTCTATCACGATATCAAGAGAATCGGAGATCGAGTTCTTGCTATTTACTAGCCCGATTATCGGGATTGGCTGCTTTGGAATCCATGACCGTAATAGTTGCGCCTCACTTTCAGAGAACTTTGTCCCTCGCAAATCCAGACCGAGCACAGCTTGGCCGGTTACATCAGCAACATTAGGCTCGTACAGCAGTTCACCCAGCTCATTCGAATTAATCAACTTTGTCATCGAAATTTCTGATCCATATTTTATGACCCCGCCAATACACAATTATCTCTTCAATAGTGACTCTAATTACTGCATTCTTAAAGTATATTCGCAACCGGATTCGTCCTATGCCTGAACCTTTAGAAGGTATTACCGTCATCGAAATGACTATTGCTATCCAGGGACCAGCTGCGGCGCTCTACCTAAGGGATATGGGAGCAGAAGTTATAAAAATCGAGCCCCCAATCGGAGATGGATCTAGATATATTAGAGGCAGACAAAATGAAAACCCTTTAGAGACGATGTCTCCGCAGTTCGTCGCAGTTAATCGAGGCAAACGGTCAGTATGTTTAGATATACATACCGACTTGGGTTCAAGAGCAGTACTCTCTCTCCTGGAGGAAGCCGACGTATTCCTTACCAATTATCGTGAATCCGCACTGGAAAAAATGGGGCTTAGTTATGATTTACTGAAGGCAAGGTTTCCAAAATTAATTTACGCCTCAGTCAATGGCTTTGGACCCAAGGGGCCAGCTGCAAATAAAGCTATGCTTGATGGGGCAGTCTGTGCGCGCGGCGGACTTCTATACCATACAGGAAGCTCTACCTCTGGTCCTGCATTTCCAGGAGCGGTAATTACAGACACAGCCGGGGCGATGCAACTGGCCCTAGGTGTTATGACCGCACTACTGTCTAAAGAACGCTATGGTTGTGGACAAAGAGTACAAACAAGCGCTCTAGGTGCCTCGTTATGGTTGCAACAGTGGGAAATAACGCAGGTGTCAATGACTGGTGCAACATTAAATCGCGACGGTAACCACTATCCAAATATACCTGGACTCTACGGAGTTTACGAAACAAAGGACGGAGGCTGGATCACCCTAGCACAAGTCATGGGTCAGGAAGCTTGGGACGCACTCTGTATTTTTATGGAAACTTGGGATCTCCCCATCGATAAACGCTTTCAAACTGCAGGGCAGCGGTTCGGGGAAGGTTTAACCGAAGCAGACAGTATTGAGATCCGAAACGTTCTTTCAAATGCCTTCAAAGACAAAACAGTCCAAGAATGGGAGGACTTCTTAAACTCCCAACCCGATATCATTTGGGAAAGGGTTCGTTCATGGGAAGATGTCTTAGAGGATGAACAAAATTTTGCTAATGACTACCTAACCGAAATCAAAGCACAAGGACTTGGCACGATAAAAACAGTTGGAAACCTCGTATCGCTCAGCGAGACACCAGGAAGTATCAAGGGAAGTGCGCCAGAATTAGGGGAAGGAAATAGCGAGATACTAGCAAATGCGGAGCTTACCGCCGACCAAATCTCAGAGATAGAAGCTAATACAATAAAAGAAAGAAACGACAGGNTTTCAAACGTGTTTTAGATTTTTAACTCCTGATAAGAAGAAGGATCCTTTATTTAGTTATAAAGAGTATCCTTGCCCTTAAATAACAGGATAAAACTTTTTTGAANGCTCAGGACAAGCAACATTTGATTTTTAAAGCTCNCAGCCAATGGAACCCAACGATAGCAAAAAAATACCTGACGCCTCGCTGCTCCAAAGATGCCTCCATACGCTATAGCCCAGTCGCAATAATCATCGCTCCCTAAAACTTATAAACTTAGAGTAGTTAAAGCAGTCTCTACTAAAGTTGCAAAGCTTCTTCTCCTCGCTTTCAGGATACTTCATCTCATTAGTCAACCAATCATGACGACTTATGGAACAGTCTATCAATTCCAGTTCCAGCGATAATCTGGTTCAAATCATTGCGATCCTCTTGATCTAAATGCGCATAAGCTTGACGAACCCAAAATAAACAGCGAGCTTGGTAAGGGAATGGTTTCTGTTCCCATCTCTGTCCATCTATCGTTGTTGTTACAACTTTAGATCCTGACTCTATTGCAGCAGCATTAGCAAGTAAGGCGGGGACGTAAACTCTACCAATTTCTTTTAGCAAGGGAATTATGGTCTCAGGTAATCCATCACGCGTGAACCAGGAGTTTCCATCTACTATTTCCCCTGATAAATCTTCCAAGACATCGACCCANGCGTAGACTTGTGGCGTGCGCTCCATACAGATCTTTGCGGAAGTGGGATCAAAGTGTGTTAAGGGGGTTAGCTGACCATAAAGGCCAAAATCGCATGCGGAAGGACGTTCTCCTAAGATATAAGGACCAGATCGAATATGAGCATTCAATATGTCAAGTAATCGTATATATGAAGCTTCAATCACCGGTGCTGTTACTTGATTACTACCTACCACATACAACCGTTTCACCTGTCGGTCGCGAATTGAAGCGTTCATTATGGAAAGATCATCCTCCCTAGAAGTAAGGTGACCCCACCTTGGTAACATACTGCCAGCAAAGCTGGCGTCATCTTCAAAATGCCATCGGTAGTGAAACATTGCTTTGGTCACCCACTCATCGGCGTAGTCCTCGATCAGATAGTCTAGAAATGCAACAACGGGGTCATTTGGGATGATTGATCGCTCAGGATATATTCGTTCTAACTCTCGAATGATAGGGGTCGAATCAACTACCGCTTCCAGCTCTCCATCCATGCCGGGCCAGTATACAGTGGGGAGGAGTGAAACTTTAGGTAATGGAAGATTGTACTGAGCTTGAATATGGGTATGTAGATACCGATAAGGAATTTGCCGATACCGCAAAACTGCAAGCATCTTTTTAGTATACGGCGAACCTGGGGAGCCCTTAATAGCCAGTTGCCCATCAAAATCAGGTTCTTTCATACTCAGACTCCTGTAAATGTTAGTAAAAGAAAACTAGGAAATATGTTTGTCGACAAACTTTGTAAGATAACATGATGCTCATTAAAATGTTTTGCTCATGATGATGGCTAATGGTGGATTTTTTATGGCAGATTTAACACACAGAGATATACAAGCAAATGGCATCAACATTCATTGCGTCGCTGCTGGGGATGGTCCTCTCGTCATACTTTGCCACGGCTTCCCGGAGTCCTGGTACTCATGGCGACATCAATTACCAATATTAGCCGACGCGGGTTATCGTGCCATTGCACTAGATATGAGAGGCTATGGAGGAACAAGTCAACCAGAAATGATTTCGTCATATAACCTATCTAAGATTATTGGAGACGTAGTAAGTGTGGTCAACGCATTGGATGAAAAACAGGCGGTAGTAGTTGGCCACGACTGGGGTGGACCCGTCGCTTGGTACTCCGCGCTAATGCGTCCTGACATTTTTAGGGCTGTGGCAGTTCTGAGTGTGCCCTACAACCCCCCCATGCAAGTACCTGAAGAACTTATTCTTACCAAGATGATGGCTGAGAATGCTGGAGAAAAGGAATACTATCGTTCGTACTTCCAAGAGCCTGGAATTGCCGAATTAGATCTCGAAGCAGATATCAGGCATTCAATGCTCGGTTTCTTTTATTCTGTTTCCGGTGACATAGTAAAAGACAGGATTAGAAGCATTGGGTGGGATGGTCACTTCCCAAAAGGAGAATCCATGTCTTCCCTCATGCCTATTCCAAATGAGCTCCCCCATTGGCTGACGCAGGAAGATCTCGATCATTATGTAAAAGCCTTTCAGTCAAGCGGTTTTCGTGGAGGTCTGAACTGGTACCGAAATATAGACTCGCTACCGGGAATTTTAGCTCCATTCATTGGAACAACCATAAACCAACCTGCCTTATACATGTATGGCGAACATGACCTTATCGGAGGTAATGAAGAAATCTCAGTTCAAAGCATGCGAACTACGCTTCCCAACCTGACAGAAATAATCAAAATGGAAGGCGCAGGTCACTGGTTACAACAAGAGAGACCTGAAGAGGTCAATGAGCAATTACTGAAATTTTTAGCTGGTCTCTAAAAATCGATTTTATCGCCACTTTAATTATTTCCCGACTTCTTAAAGACATCTAACACAGATGATTCGACAAGAACTTACTGACTAATGACGCTGGGATCGGCGATCTCAAGGAAATCAGCGATTTTCTGCTGGCCGCCAAAATGTACCTGCTTCTGATCAAATAAATGCTGTCCATCTGGGATCCAGTCTGAGCTAGGAACCTCATAATAGACTTCTATTTCGTTTCCTTCGGGGTCGAGAAAGTAAACGCCAAGCGATAGACCGTGATCCCCGTAACCAACAATCTTGATTTTATTCGATTTTAACCTCCGATGGATTTCTCTCAGATCATCTAGAGAATCCATTTGGAAAGCCATATGAACGAGTCCTACTCGCTTTTCATCTGGACCCGGAGCATCGTCACCTGCCCTAAAAATNGCTAACTCATGAGATAGTTCCTCGTTAGCCGACATGAACAAACCCTTGTCTGGATACTTTTGCATGATTTTCAAGCCAAGAATACGGGTATAAAATTCNTCNGCCTTNTNGAGATCTCTCACTCTNATCACCAAGTGACCTAACTGTTTTGGGNCCTTCATTATNTTNNCACTCCACAGANNCTNTTTGATNNTTATGTNTTATCTACCTGAAATTCAAAAAACATTAACTCACGTTCATAATTAGGTATCAGGCAAGGGAAACATTATGTCCTGAAACAAGCCCTANCCTCACCTTTGCGACCCAACGGTNGCCCTCTCAGCGTACCAAAAGGATCGTAGTAAAGCGACAANGGATNTAATCCAANNCGTTANCTTAGGACTCNGGACTTGGCATGCTAANAGCTCAAGCATCTATCGACCATCCATTCACACGAGATTATTTGTGCGGTTTAGATTGGAGTANTCATCAGGNTTAAGATCATGATTTTTTAGGGCTGGATGATCGGNGGCGTATCGGTGAGCCCGATAGATACTCACTGAAGCCTCTCCGTACCTGTTATGATTAAGGAAAGGATTAATCCACTCCCAAACAACCTCCTGATTACGATTTACTTCAAATATTCTTCCACTGGTCCCTTCACAAATTAGTACATTGCCGGAGTCTAGCGCATTGGCGCCAGAGATGTGTCCGCTATAGAACTGATGTGCTGGCTTTCCTTTATACTGCCACTCGATTTCATTGTTCGACGTGTTCACCTCAATAACGCGCGAACTGGAATCGCCATTATCGAAAATGAGAATATTGCCGTTTTTTAACCAGGTTGGATTGTGCTGACCATGGGTTTTATCCCATTTCCATATCATCTCACCTGAATCATTTATTACACACACCCGGTCATTACATCGACAGGAGATGACAATCTCACCCGTGTCATTGATGTCTAATCCATTAAGATGAGTCCACTCCCAGCGGCGTTTATCAGGACGGATAGGGTCTTTGATAGGGTCTAGCATTTTCCAAGTATGAAGACGACGAACTTCTTCTCCCTTGGCNTTTATCTCAACTAAATCNTCACCGAGNAGTCTNGGNAGCCGCTCCCTATATTCCTTGAATCCCCCTTTTACCCNTCTATGGAGGTCTTGAGGTAACTCAACCCACTCTGGAACGATAGTATTACCATTTGAGAGCCGATGAAAATCATGGTGCTGCGCCCGATTGACGTACTCCCAAATAGTATCGCCTTCCCAAGAAACCTCTCTCAGAGTTGTATGATAGCCACCCAAGCGCGTTATATGCCGTTCGAATGGTGGTGGTGGTTTTGTCGGNTCGTTTNTCGGCGGATCTGGTAAATCGACATCGGAACCAGTTATCAGTAGGTTGCCATTGCTTAGCAAGCGGCCATAGCCAGGTCTGATGTCAGAAAACTTCCAGACATGAACTATTCTTCCCTGAATATCAATNAGGTAGGTATGGNTNTCACCGTGAGGTGTGAATAAGGTGTATCCTTTCGTAGATAGATTATCGTTGTGCCAAGTAAGGCCGGTAGGCCTATTAATCGACCAGCCCATATAAGGATGACCTCATCATTTTAGGACAATAACTATAAGTTAAACCTATAGTGCTCACAATTCATAGATTTTACGAAGTGTGCAATCAACCCTATCGACTTCGCTATTATCTAGATTAGTATAGACTCAGAGGAGGCTAGTTATGCGCTCAATGGAGTTCCACTACTACTTGGTAGTTTGAAACTCGTTCTAGCAGGCCGCTCGAACGCTCTGATTTAGCGAATGACGTGAGCACGTTCCCAGCGCACTGATCAAGTACTTCGAAGTCTAATTTAAGCTGCTGGACGTACGAATTATAAACACGGGAAAATTATGTTTGGTTGGATGAAAAAGAATCCAGAGAAGCAGTTGCGTAAACAATATCACGCGAAACTGGAGGAAGCTCTGCACGCGCAACGCAATGGTAACATCAGGCAATATTCCTTTCTCACTGCAGANGCAGAGAAGCTCCGCGAAAAGTTAGAAGAAATCGAAGGAAAACAAGCGTAAATCGGATGCGAATAGTTAAAGGCGTGAAANNGATGTTCAAAAATGCTCTTAGGCCCTTCTCCNCGATGCCGTAAATCATGACCAAAATACTCGATCGAGGCGTCAACATGACCCGCCCTTTTTTCGATTAATCTTTACAAGTTATTGGCTCGTACGAAAGTCTCACAGCTGGGATCAATCCAACTTCAATTTCTATTCGGGAAAAACTCATTCCTTCTATCTCAAGTTTTTGTTGAAGACCCTTTGCTTGAAGTAAGCTTTTTAGTAAAGCGTAACCCAACTTGTTACCTTCCAGCGCAACCAATGACATTTCTATAGTTTCGTCGAGAACCTCTTTCACCGCGAAATGGGGTATTACCTTAGGTGGGATCCCAACTTCGATATCTAAACCGTCCATCCTATACCCTGACGCCGCTAAATGCGGCAAGGCTTCGTTCAGTTTGCTAACGACATCTGAGACGGCGTCGTTAACCGTTTTCGAAGGATCGCCAATCTTATCCTTTACGTCAGCAGCCGTTTGCTTTGCAATACCGATGAGATCAGAAAATTCCATCCCTACTTTCTCTTTGATCCTGAAAGTACATTATTCTGGCATAAATGAAACGTTCTTCGTACTGCGCCGCTACTCATTAATACCTTGCTCCCAGAAGAACATTAACGTGACTAAGCGTAGTAAGCGATTTGAGACCCTATTTGAAAAATTAAATAAAAATAATCATAGGACCTACTTTAGTTTATAATGAGAATCATTCTCACTTAAATAAGCAGAAAGTATGTTCAGAATAATTGTGTCTACCTTCTTACTTTCCTTTTGCATAGATAGCTTTTTGTTCGCGCAAGAAGTCAATATTTATACCTCTAGACATTATGATTCTGATTATGATCTCTATGAGGAATTCACTAAGAAGACAAACATCAAAGTTAACATCCTTTCTGGTAAGGGTGGTGCTTTACTGGAAAGATTGAAAGCAGAGGGTAAAAACTCTCCTGCAGATATATTCTTCACGGTAGACGCTGGCAACCTTTGGAAAGTTCAAAAAGAAGGTCTCTTCCAATCAATAGAATCCCCTAAGGTCCTTCGTATCGTCCCGTCGAATCTAAGAGGCCCAAACGATGAATGGACAGCAATTGCGAAACGAGCTCGAGTAATATTCTATAACCGAAGCACGGTTTCAAAAAATGAGATTAGGAATATTTCTTATGAATCATTAGCTGACGAACAATGGCGAGGAAGAGTTCTTATTCGAAGTTCAAGTAATATGTATAATCAGTCCCTCGTCGCATCGTTAATTGCAAAAAATGGTGAGCAAGCAACAGAAGCTTGGGGAAAGAGCTTGGTTAAAAATCTTGCTCGTAAACCGCAAGGAAATGACAGGGCACAAATAATCGCGGTTGCGAATGGTGAAGCAGATATAGCCGTCGCTAATAGTTACTATATCGGAATTATGCTATCAGGGTCCGCAGGTGAAGAACAGCGAGAAGCAGCGAAAAAAGTTCAAATGGTATTCCCGAATCAACAAGGAAGCGGGGCGCATATTAATATAAGCGGTGCTGGAATCCTTAAATATGCACCGAACCCAAACAATGCAAACTTATTCCTNGAGTTCTTACTTTCAGANAAAGTACAANAANATATGGTGAGCAAATCTTATGAGTATCCAATAGTAAATGTTGCTNTNAGTAAAGAAATGTCCGGTTTTGGACTTGATTTCAAAGAAGACAACACATCAGTTAAGGTATATGGAGAAATGAATCCGGATGCAATAAGGCTTATGGACAGGGCGGGATGGAAATAATAAAACTTATGCTCCTGATTTTTTAGCGTTCCTTTGAGAGCTTCTCCAAGAATCCGCTGGAAGATTCTGCCCTTTTTTGTCGCGGGTCTCTTCATCGCGCCAGTCGTTATAGTTTTCTTTAGTATACTGGGACCTTATTCAGGAAACTGGCAGCACTTAGTTGACTATGTCCTCTTAGACTATGTATCTACATCCTTGTATCTCGTTGGAGGAGTTACCTTATTGGCACTTTCGATAGGAATATCAACGGCATGGGTGGTAACTAACTATAATTTCACTGGGAAAGCTATCTTTGAATGGGCTTTAATACTCCCGTTAGCTATCCCCACCTATATTCTTGCATATACATTTACTGGTTTGTTTGATTCTTATGGAGACGCAAATAATCTTATCAGGAAGCTATTTGATTTAGAGCAAACTTACATATTTTTTCCAAATGTTAGAAATATCCCAGGGGCCATAATCGTTTTTGCGTTCACCTTATATCCTTACGTTTACCTCGTCACNCGAAACTCGTTTCTAAATCAATCTAGGTCCTTAAAAGAAGCTGGAAGATTGCTAGGGCTCAGTCAATTCCAGGTGTTTTATAAAATCATACTTCCTTTAGCACGACCTGCTTTTATCGGTGGAGTAATGTTAGTCATAATGGAAACTCTGTCCGACTTTGGAGCAGTCGATCATTTTGCNGTCCAGACATTCACAACGGGAATTTTTAGAACGTGGTATGGCCTATATGATCTAGATACAGCAATGCAGTTATCTTCACTATTACTTCTAGTAATTACTATGTTTTACTTTATTGAACGCAGAATGACGAAAGGTATAAAACATACAACGAATAATTCCACATTTACAACTTCGGCAGAAATCGAAATTAAAGGTTTAAAAGCATTTATCCCGTTTCTTGTTTGCTTTATTCCAATTTTCATAGGCTTTGTCCTACCCATTACCCAACTAATCGTTTGGGCAATTGAGACTAATATAAATATATTAAATGCCCGATTCCTCACAACCTCGCTTAATACAATTGTTCTAGCAGTATCCTCAGGGATTATTTGTGCCTTTGTCGCGCTACTAATTAATTTTTCGGTTCGTATAAACACAGGTGACTTATTAAGTAGGGTTAAATCTTTTCTATCTATTGGGTATGCACTTCCGGGACTTGTTCTCGCCGTCGGAATAATGAAATTATTCGTGTATTTAGATCAGAGTTTTGTTTCTGAATTCGGATTTGTANTAACGGGATCATTAGTNGGTTTGCTACTAGCCTACATAATAAAGGCNTACGCACTTGCTAATTCNGCAATTGANTCAGGCTACACAAGAATAAGTACTTCTATTGACAACTCTGCNCAACTATTAGGTTCCTCNGGNTGGNGACTNCTTAGCAAGATCCATTTNCCNTTAATGANANCAAGTTTTTTNACNGCTGTATTANTAGTNATCTCAGAAGTAGTNAAAGAACTTCCNGCNACTTTAGTNTTNAGGCCTTTCAATTTTGANACACTTGCCGTAACNACANATATGTATGCTGCAGAAGAGAGAATGCAGCAGGCGGCAGGACCTGCAATAGCGATAGTGCTAATCGGATTGATCCCGCTAATATTTTTAACGAAAATGATAAGGTCTTCTAGGCGAAATTAATGATGAGTGATTCTGTTCTTAAAATAGACGGGTTATGTCATGCCTACAGAAATGAGGAGATATTAAAAAATATCTATCTCGAATTAAAACCGGGTGAAAGGATAGCAGTCCTGGGCGAATCGGGTTCTGGGAAAAGCACCCTGTTGAGGTGTATTGCGGGATTTGAAACGATTAAACGAGGTAAAATATTGCTTAATGGACGAGTCGTGTCGGATCATGTCATGACCGTCCCCACAGAAGATAGAAATTTAGGGATGGTTTTACAAGAGCGAGCTCTTTTCCCTCATTTAACCGTCAAAAACAATATTATGTTTGGCATTGATAAAGTTTCTAGTAAACATAGGATCGTAGCTGACCTAACTAAACTATTTAAAATCACCAGTATTCTTGATAAGTTTCCGAGTGAAATATCGGGAGGCGAGCAACAGAGAGTCGCTTTTGCAAGATCATTAGCACCCGAACCGGAACTCTTGATGCTGGATGAGCCGTTTAGCGCTCTTAACCAAGAATTAAAAGAAGAGCTGTATACTGAATTGATCAGTATATTTGATGAACGGAACGTGGCAGTCTTGTTAGTGACGCACGATCTTACAGAAGCAAATAGATTAACCTCGAGCCAAGCTAAACTTGATGGCGGCGAATTAACCAAGACATGACTTCTTTGGAGCCATGAATCTTTAGGAAAACGGTCTCCTTATAAAGTATATCCAAGCAAAAAGTAGAATAAGATTATGAACGGTAATATTAACAAGGAGGTTTCCATGCCAAGACCCAATGTACTCTCAATTTCTGCACTAGTATTATCTTTTGTGTTCTTAACCTCCTGTGGAGGAGGTGGTGGGGGAAGTGCTGAAAATAGCGCTACCTCTCCTGATTTATCTTCATCAACGACCCCTCAGACTAATGACACTACAATCAGTGGTCGGGTCATTGATGGCTACCTGTCTAACGCAAAAGTCTGTATTGATAAAAACGATAATCTTCTTTGTGATGCCGATGAAGACTCTGCCTTCACTGATGCAAATGGTGCCTACACCTTAAGCGTGAATTACGATCCAGCTCCTTACACATTAATTGCCGAAGCGATCCCAGGAGAAACGGAGGATTTAGATAGAGGTGAAGTGACTAAAGCCTACACATTAGCAGCACCCGCTTTTGTAAAAGAAGGCCAAACGGAAAATAACATAACCGTCTATACGACAGTTGCGGCGATTAATCTTTATGAATCCCCATCACTGCCAAGAACAGAAGACACTTTAAATGCGATAGAAGCGGTTATAGAATTAACGACCGGTTTAGATAATCCTATGGGTATCGACTATATAGCCGAGAATGATGCAGGCGCACAAAAAGCCGCAGAGAATTTCGTCACTGTCCTACAGGAAATACAAGAACCTTTAATTAATAGTGCACAAGAAGCACTCGTGGAAACAGGAGTGGAGGCTGCTACTGAGGTTGCTGCTGAGGCGATCTCATCGGCTGTTACTACCGCGAAAGAAATGACCCTATTCAGTAATAATTTAGATCCGCGTGTTGATACGGTCTCCGAGGAAACGATTGAGTCGATTTCGTCGACGAATCCTAACATCGTAGCGAACGTTGTTGCTGCTGCGATCACTGGCAAAGGTCAAGTTAAAACAATAGAGGAAATCGGGGAGGAAGGTGTAGCCATCATCTCTCAAAAACGTTTTCCAAGGGATATTAATGGCGTCTGCACAAAGAGTGAAACCACTTGGCGGATTGAATTTGCAACTGCAATAGATGGCGTCTTCAACCTACTAGAACGTTTTCATAGCGGCAATTCTTGGGAACCGGCATGTGATGAGGGTGTTTTCGATCAGGACACCTATGTTCTTAGCGAGTCAGGGTACGTTCAAGAGCAGGATTTTGGACAAAACTATACGTTCGAAGATAATTGTATTCTCGCTTATGCAACACCGGATGGCTCCATAAAAGAGCGCTTTTGCTTAACTGAAAAAAACCTAAGTAATCAACTCGCCGAACATGTTCTCCCAAAGGCGTGTCCTGACCACCCTGATGATTGTCCCGTAGAACCTTTTCCGGAGGGAGCTTCTGGTTATGACGTCCGCTTTAGTAGAACAGCAGATAAAGTAGAGATTTACAAATCAACGCATACCCTGACAGACTGCACCTCCCTGCGAAGCTGCATTAATGAACTAACCGGTGCGCGCACTTCGGAGGGGACTCTTGCTACCATACATGTTGGGTACCCTAGGGGTGGCTGTGGTATCGGTAACGAAGGAAACTGCGAAACGCGTATTCACTTTGCAAGTTTTGACGAAGAAACAAATGAAGGCACTGTGAGTTGGCGCGATTCTTTAACTCCAGAAAAGCCTTTGGAGGGTGGGTATCCTACAGGTCCTTTTGAAATCAAAACAATCTTTGGCAGAGACGTTGCTGTGCTCAGCAGGGAGGTTGCTATCTATAAGGCAACAAAAGATTATGGTGACTATTTTAATCAAATGCTCTTTACCTATATAGATGAAGAAGAAGGAAATAGTAGTGGGCTACCGGCAGGATTTTATCGTGGTGAATTTGAGTCAGTAAAAAATACAACTCACTATGACTTAAATCGCAAAGATCAGGATCTATTCTTAAACAAAAAAGCACTTCCGTTGGTACTCCAGTCATGGGAAAAACCAAGTTTCCCAGATTTATGAGGAAGAAAA
>NHBG02000003.1 GCA_002167855.2 Gammaproteobacteria bacterium TMED1 | reverse complement strand
GTAGCGACCAAGAAGAAGGTAGCGACCAAGAATAAGGCAGCGACCAAGAAGAAGGCAGCGACCAAGAAGAAGGTAGTGACCAAGAAGAAGGCAGCGACCAAGAAGAAGGTAGTGACCAAGAAGAAGGTAGCGACCAAGAAGAAGGTAGCGACCAAGAAGCGTTAGAAGTTAAATAAAGCCCTCTTTTTAGAGGGCTTTATTTAAGCCATCCGCCTAAAGTATCCTAAGAAAGCTGGGGTGGTGTATTTATGTTCTCAAAAGATCCCATTTCTTCAGAACAGTCTACAGAGCATTTCGACTGTTGCGAGAGCCAGCCTCTTACAGACTTGGTACCAGAACTTAAATACGGATGAATTGAGTTTAGCGTCGTAGCTTTAGATAGGAAGACTAAATATTGTTCTCTAATACCGTCATGCGGGGTAACGACTTCATGTTCCTTAATGTGAGGAGAAAGACGTTGGATTATGTTAGTCGGTATAAATGGCACATCACACGGTACGACAAAAACAAGTGGGGTGGAGATATATCTGCAGCAACTGAGGATGCCAGTCAGTGGGCCTTGGAATCCTAATTTGTAGTCTCTGTAGCAGGCATAAGGAAGGGATTGGTACTTTTCAGGATATTGGCTATAGCTGAGTATCAACTCATCAACTTGAGGCTCAATCCGCTCAATTACGTGTTTTATTAGAGGCTTACCATTATATGAAAGCCATGCCTTGTCTTTACCATCCATTCTGCGGGAAGCACCTCCAGCTAGAATAATTCCGGTTATATCATTGGTGCCCATATCCTCTACCTTACTTTCTCGATTGACGAGGGTTTATGACTCAACTTCACGAATACTTTGACAATGATGGTTTTCTAGTGCAAGAGATCCCTCTGTTTATTGCCCGTGAACAGCAATTACGTATGGCACAAGCCGTAGAAAAATCCTTGCATGATAAAAAGGTATCGTTTTACGAAGCAGGCACAGGTACAGGGAAGAGTTTTGCGTATCTAGTGCCAATCTTATTATCGGATCGAAAGGTAATAATATCTACTGGCACCAAGACACTTCAGGACCAGCTCTTTTTTCAAGATTTACCGCTTCTCGGTAAACTCTTCCCTCTCCATCAAATTGCTCTCCTAAAAGGCAGAAGTAATTATCTTTGTTCTCATCGTTTAAATAAATTTTTAAGTGTCATGACTTCAAACGAAGCGAGCTTAGCTCAGCTTGTAAGAATTCGCGAGTGGGCATCTACAACAGTTTCCGGTGAGTTATCTGATGCTCCCCCAGTTGATGAGGATGTACAGCCTCTCATCACTAGTACTAGAGAAAACTGTCTCGCTTCAAGTTGCCCAGATTTTGAAACTTGTGCTCTATATTTAGCTAGAAAAAAAGCACAGGAAGCTGATGTTATTATCATCAATCATCATTTACTGTTTGCTGACCTCGCATTGAAAGAGGATAGTTTGGGCAGCTTGTTACCGGAGATAGAAGCGATTGTTGTTGATGAGGCTCATCAAGTCCCAGAGATTGCAAGGCAGTTTTTTGGTAAATCTTTAAGTACAAAACGCTTGGCTGATTTGATTAGAGATCTTAGATGTGAGGTGTCTCTGCTTGGTAATGATGATAGACAATTACTTAATTTCGCCTCGCTCCTAGAAAGCGAAAATTTAGCGATGGTGCGTCAAGTTTTGGCTGAAGATATCGAATGCGAGAATTGGCTGAGGGAACGCGGTCAATCGATCATTAAAAAACTTAACAACATTCTCTTTAATTTAGTTTTGACGCTCAATAATGTATCTGAGCGCAGTGAAGGTATGAAGAATATAACCAATCGTGCAGAGGAGTTAGCTAGCGATTTTCGTGTACTTACTGAGAGTTCTGAACTACTAGATTCTCTAAGATGGATTGATAAGTCCCAAGAAAGTTTTACCATCCATCTGTCACCGATAGATATTTCGCAAACGGTTGGCGGATTATTGTCTAGTACTGCATGGATATTTTGCTCTGCTACGTTAAGCATAGATGGTAATTTTAACCATATCCAACGAGCGCTCGGTATCGAAAATGCAATAGGGAAAGTGTTTTCTAGCCCATTTGATTTTCAGAGACAAGTTAAAGCTTATTTACCTTTAGAATTACCAAAGCCTGGAACTGATGAGCACACGCATCAATTAGTGGAATCGATTATTCCTATTTTACGAAGTAATTTAGGACGCACGTTTTTTCTCTGCACTAGTTATAGAGCTTTACATATTGTGCGAGAGCGGCTGGCTGGCTCTTTCTCCATACTCTGTCAGGGGGACTTGCCTCAACGTGAATTGTTGCTTACATTCCGACAAACTCCAAGAACTGTTTTGATCGCAACCCATAGCTTTTGGCAGGGAGTTGATATGAAGGGAGCTAATTTAACTTGTGTAGTAATTGATAAGTTACCATTTGCTAGTCCCAAAGATCCGCTAGTGAGGGCGACCATGCAGGCAGAAAATCAGCGAGGTGGGAATGGTTTTGTAGACTATTTGTTGCCACAAGCTATCATTAGGTTAAATCAAGGTTTTGGGAGATTGATTAGGTCAGAAACTGACCGAGGACTATTTGTTCTGGGAGATCCTAGAATCAAAACACACTCGTATGGCGAACTGGTCATGTCAAGCCTTCCCGATATGGAATGGATTGAATTAGATGGTGCATGTAAGTACCTTAGTGAAATCAGTGAACGTTCTAGCAATTGATACGTCTTCAACTTCTTGCATCCTGGGGTTGCAGGTAGGTGGGAATGTCTTTACCGATATCCGTGCATCAGAAAGATCTCACAGCCGGGATATTCTTCCTGCCATAAGTTCACTTCTTGAAGTAAATGGACTCACTTTTGAACAACTTGATTACATCATATTTGGAGAAGGTCCAGGTTCTTTTACTGGCCTTCGTATAGCAGTTGGCGTAGTGCAGGGGTTAGGATATGGTTTGGAAATCCCCGTTGTACCTGTGTGCTCTCTGGCCTGTTTGGCTCAATCTTCTTATCAAAAGTATGGTAATGAATATAACGTCGTGGCCCTTCATGCTCGAAAAGAAGAGGTTTATCTTGGTGTCTACAAAATAGAAAAGCATATAGCTAAGCCAATAACGACCGAAAAAGTTCTTGATGTGAATAGGATAGACTTTGAGCTGACTGGGGATTGGATTGGGGTGGGTGATGGTTGGATGTTTCGTGAACAGCTTGAAAAATCGCTTAATATCGACATGCTAGGAATTGACATTAATATCCAATTACAGCCAACAGCTTTACTGACTCTTGGTGCGGCATCTTTTAAAAAAGGTGATTTTATCGATGCGCTTAGTGCAAGACCGAAGTACTTGAGAGAAAATATTTCCTCTAAAGATGTTAAGAAGTGAGTCGTTTCGTACTGGAGAAGTCCGAAGAAGGCCTTCGTCTTACAGACACCTTTGTTCGACAACATCCTTTATTGATAGATTTTTCATCAGGTCATTTTGCTCATCGACTTAAAAATATCACCGTCAAAAAGGAGCTTATCGCCAGAGCTGCTGGGGCGAAATCTTTAGCTAAAGTGCTCGATTGTACTGGTGGGCTTGGTCGTGATGCTTTTCTTCTAGCATCATTAGGTTGTTGTGTAACAATGATTGAAAGATCACATGTACTGGCGTTTCTTTTGGAAGATGCTCTTAAGCGGGCGTTAAGACATCCTGAGTTGGGTGATATTGCAATGCGGATCAACCTGCTAGCTATGGATGCCCGATATTATCTTTCTCGGATGGATGTCGTCCCCGATGTAATTATCCTCGATCCAATGTTTCCTGATAGGAAAAAAAGTGCGAAGGTGAAGGGTGATATGCAAATTGTCCAGCGTTTCCTTGGTAAGGATGAGGATGTTATGGCTTTATTTGATTCAGCGATGAATACTCAATGCCCAAGGGTAGTAATGAAACGGCCTCTATATGACAAGTCAAAGCTGCCAGTAAAGCCTACAAATACAATGTTGGGTTCATCCATTCGTTTTGACATATTTTTACGGTAATCTCGGAATCAAGAGTTGTTCCACCTGATGAAAGGATAAAACTTGAAATATTAAGTAAACAACTTACTTAGTATTTCCATTAAAAAGCTCCGAGAGCTTTGAGCTTTTTCCCTCTATCTCAACTTCGTATAAATTTGAGTACTTTGTCTCTGTGACCGATGCTATATCTGATTGAGTACTAAGTACCGTTGGCCTAAGGAAGACTAAGAGATTTTGTTTCTCATATGATTTTGTTTCACTGCTAAATAGTTTTCCCAGTCCTGGAAGTTTTTCAAGGATGGGCACGCCAGATTGATTTTTTGAAATTTTGTCTCTAGTCAGACCGCCTAGAATGATTACTTCCCCATCATGCACTAAAACTGTTGTATCGATTGTTCTTTTACTTGTGATTATGTCAGCGGCTGCTTCTTCTCCTATCGCTAGAAGACTACTCTCTTCTACCTCTGACACCTCTTGATGAATTTCAAGGCGTATCAATGCTCCCTCATGGATATGTGGGGTGACCTCCAATGTTAGGCCAACATCCTCTCTTTGAATGGTAGTAAACGGATTATTTTGGTTGCCTGTTAAACTCGAGCCTGTTCTGAAGGGGACATTCTGGCCGACAACTATTTTCGCTGTTTCATTATCCATTGTCGTAATGCTCGGGGTAGATAACAAATTTGCATTTCTATTTGTGGCCAATGCACGAATGATGAAGGCGAAGCTCGCAGAAGTCTCCGACAGTCGTCCGCCTCCAACGAGAGGTGCTCTTCCAAGATCTGTCAAAGCTGGTGTTTGAGTAGCGATTGACTGCAATATATTTGCTAGCGTGCTATTCGGTGCTGTTAACCCCAGGGGAAGACTGGCCTTCGACTTGTCACCGATAAATAATTCAGAACCTAATTGCCGCTCGAAATCCGTTGTTACTTCTACTATAGCTGCCTCTATGAGTACTTGCAGTCGGCGAACATCGAGATCATTAATAAGCTCTTTCAATTCTATCATTGTTGATGGTTTTGCCTTGATAACGAGGGCATTGAGAGAGAGGTCTGCTTGAATATTCGTACGTACTTGCTGACTATTCGTTGCCTTCTCATCAACCCCGTTGGATACGAGATTAGATAAAAGGTCAGCCATTTTCCCTGCGTCGGAATGAGCTAGCCGTACTACTTGCACTGTGCCTGCTCTATTTGCTGGTACATCTAAGGTTCGCACCAGTTTGGAGACCCTCTGGACCGTATCTTCCTCGCCTTTCACAACTAAACTGTTTGTGCGCTCACTAGCTACGACGGTAACTTTATTTGGCCCTTTTGCTCCTTCCCCAATTTCATCTGGTGCAAGCTGTTGCAGGAGTACTATCATATCGTCGACCCAGGCTTCTTTTAGATCAATAATTTCGATGAATTTTTTATCTACGACATCAATTTTCCTTACGATATTTTCTAGACGATTAATATTGCTCGCGTAATCACTGATTAGTAACACGTTAGGTACCTCTAACCCCGCAACATGGCCATGTTGCGGAATCAGGGGTCGCAATATTTTTACTAGTTCCTGGGCTGGTGCGTGAGTTACTGAAACTACTCGGGTTATGATCTCTTCTGAATTTACTTTTTCGAAATCAAATGGATTACCACTTTGTTTCGCCAAAACCTGCTGTACAATTTTAGTGGTACTGCCCGCGGGCACAGCAGCGAAACCGTGAACACGGAGTACGCTCAGGAATAATTCATAAACGCTTTTCTTATCCATCGGAGTACTCGAGATCACTGTCACGTTACCCTTAATTCTGGGATCTACAACGAAGCTTCTTCCTGATATTTCCGATACCTGTGTAATGAATTCTCTCAGATCTGTATTGCGCAGATTGATCGTCCATTCATTTTGGGCTTCCAGGGGAAGTTGGATGCCTAGGAGTAGGCTAAGTACCAAAATTATTCTCATAAACTCTCCTACCTCGATGGAATTGGAACGGTGAGAAAAAGATTTTTTGTGCCCCTTTTTATTTCTATACGTGCCTGTTTCTTCGCGAGAGCCTGTGCTAACACCTCGGCATCATTCGAGGCTTCTCCTAAAGGAGTCCCGTTAATAGCTACAATGATATCACCAGTTTTTAGTCCTACCTGGCTAAGCATAGTATTTGAAGAATTTAGTCGGTAACCTTTCAGATTGTTTCCCTCAACCAAAGCGATACCGCTTTCACCTAAAACTGCTGAGGTGCTGTCAATAGCATTATTACCATGTGTTTTGATCAACTGAAGTAATGCTTCTCCTAGTGAATTCTTCGATTGTGTGGTACTTGACTCCATTTTGCGACGTTTATTTAATGCTATACCTTTAGGCTTTTTATCTTTTTCGTCTGCCTCGCCCTTACTAACTTCTGTACGAGGCTTAGGTCTTTGGTCTCTACTAGTCTCGCTGAAACTTTTTTCGTTGAAAGTCAATTTTTCTAATCTTGATACACGGTTGATTAGGATAAAGTGGTCATGTACAGAATCTAATGTTGCATTTCCAGGCAACCGGTCGCCAATACGATACACTTTTCCTGCGTTACCTCTTTGCGCAACAACGGCAGCAGAATGATCGCCATTTCCTGACTTAAAAATACCCAATAACTCGAGGGCAAGCTGTGTATTTGGCGCGTCAATAAGCTCAGATAATCCCTCTCCCCCGAAATTACCGAACAGGTTTAGTTCAGAAAAGTTGATGTTCTGGAGTGGGGTCGAATTTGATTGCATAAGCTTACCTTGGTGTATAGCGTCTACTGGATTTGTGTTTTCCATAATAAAGAAAACTACATCTACAATTATCATTACTATGAGGGCGACTAATAATAACGCCATAGGCGTCGCTAGCCGCTGCCGATACTTTTTCCAATATGGGGTTAGTGTGTCCAAGCTGTACCAATGATTTTCGGTATAAGCGTACCTTATCAAGGATTATGAACGCTTTCTATATCACAAAATCTTCTCTTCGATCGTGAAAATTACAGAGTCTGGATCGAAGTATTCTCCACCAGGAAAACCCGCGAGAGATAAAAATCTACTCTTGAACTGCAAAAATACCCATCCATCACGTTGCAAGTAGATTAAAAACCCTAACTGGTCTCCATTGTAAACATGAAGAGCTAATTTTTTTTCTTTTAAGGATACTACGCCATTTAGTGCGGGTAAATTTACGGTTTGGCCTCCATCTTCGGTTTGGAACATGACTTTACCGCCCGTCCAATCAATCTTCCCTGAGACCGAAGAAAACCATCCATCATCAATACTTAAATTGATGTCCCTAAAGTCAAGTGCTCCAGACAGGAAAATTCCATGATATTTACCAACCTGGTTAATATATTTGCTATCAATTATTCCTCGCAGCCCTAGAAACTCTCCTTGGTTCCCGTTTGTAACGAAGCGTCCCTCCAAATCATGGTTAACTCCAGAGGCTCTTAAAGTGAATTCTGCATAGCCATTAGGCAGTGATTTGGGTGCCAATATCCAATTAATTTTTGAACTTGGAAAATTGCGATACTGAATGTCAGCAGAACCATTCCAGATACTCCCAGTAATTTGAAAAATACTGGTATCTGGTAAGCGAGCTATATCATCTTGGAAAAGTTTATATACGAGGCTTGCTGGCGTATAGAAAATAACAAAAAATAACAAACTGACTATAACTGTTATTCCATAAAGTACAAGTTTACTTCTTACCATGAGATTGGGATCTCTCCCTTTTCGTCGAATTGAAGCCACTGTAAACTATCGTTAGAAGTCGCCGATGCATTACACCGTACTTCTTTTTTTAGATACCTATATGCGTCCCTCGCACAGTCACGGTCTGTACTCCATGGTGTCCCGTTTGACTTAAACCATACGGAGGTATAACCCCCTTCCACTGCATCGGAGACGATAAGACAGTCCGTAACTTTTTCTTCCTGGGTGAGTGTTAGGCAAGGAAACTTTCCTTTTACGTCGAACTGACTTTCAAGCCAAGATATCAAGGCTTCACTTGATACGTACCTGATATAAATTTCAATATCTGGCAAATGTTTTGTCACTTAAACGTTGGTAAGCATACGTTGGAGTATGTTCGTGTAAAGCCGCGACAGGTTAAGAAGGTCTTTAGTATCTACGCATTCATTTATCTTATGAATACTCTTGTTGCTCGGGCCTAGTTCAACTACTTGGGTTCCAGTAGGTGCAATAAATCTTCCATCGGAAGTACCTCCTGAAGTTGATAATTCGGTTTCTATATTTAAGCAGTTTTTAATACTTGCTTGTACCGCTGAGATTAGTTCACCACCATGGGTAATAAAGGGTTCACCAGATAATCGCCATTCGACTTCAAATTCGATATTGTACTTTTTTAAAATTTCTTCTGTCCTAGCCTTTAGTTCTTCAGCGCTTGTCTCGGTCGAGTAGCGAAAATTAAACATGGCCTCTAAAACGCTTGGGATAACATTGTTCACTCCGCCTCCTGCGTGGATATTCGAAAACTGCATTGTGGTCGCCGGGAAAAACTCATTGCCCTCATCCCATGTTTCGCTACTCAACTCTTGTAGAGCGGGCATAGCTATGTGGATAGGGTTTATGGCGTCCTGTGGATAAGCCACATGTCCTTGGCGACCGATTACTCTTAGATTTCCACTTAAAGATCCACGTCGCCCAATACGTATGACGTCGCCTAACTCCTTAGCGCTGGAAGGCTCTCCAACTATACACCAGTTTATGTGAGTTTTACGCGTGATAAGTTCCTGAACTACTTTTATGGTGCCATTGATCGCGTTCGCCTCCTCGTCACTAGTTATCAACATTGCGATGGTTCCACTAAATTTGGAGTTTTGATCTAAGAATCGTTTAATACCAGTTATCATAGCTGCAAGACTTCCTTTCATGTCTGCAGCTCCCCGGCCGAATAATAAGTTATCCTTGATTACAGGAATAAACGGATCTGATTGCCATTCATCGAGAGGTCCCGGCGGGACTACGTCAGTATGCCCAGCGAAAGCCAAAATCCCCCCTGGGGTCGATCCTTGGCGGGTAGCCCACAAATTTGAAACATCGTCAAAGGGCATATGTTCAATAGTAAACCCCATATCCGTGAGATACGATGCTAGGAGTTGTTGGCAGCCTTTATCGCTCGGTGATATCGACTTTTTAGAAATAAGTTCCTGAGTTAGGCTCAGGGTCAAATCGTCTAAGCTCGCGATTTCTTTGTCTCCTTGAATGATAAGCTCTATTTGTTTGTATGAAGCATCTTGTTTAACTCAATTGCCTTCTTGTTGCTTCGACACTCCACAACTCCAGTTTGAGAGTTTCTAAGGAATAGCATGTCGGAGTGACCTGCTAAGTCACGGGCTTTGACAACTGCTATGTTCTTTTTCCTCTCATCCATTACCTGCACCAAGGTTCCCGGTGTTATGTAAAGTCCTGCCTCGATTGTGCATCTATCACCCAGCGGAATGCCAGTACCGGCGTTAGCACTTATAAGGCATTCTTGGCCTATTGTGATTAATGTATTTCCGCCTCCCGAGAGTGTACCTGCCGTACTTGCACTACCACCTATGTCTGTCCCGCTTCCTATGGTCACCCCCTGGGAAATCCGTCCTTCGACCATGTTTGGACCCATTGCTCCAGCATTGAAGTTAACAAATCCTTCATGCATTACCGTAGTACCTTCGCCTAAGTAAGCTCCGAGCCTTACTCTTGCGCTATGTGCAATTCGGACGCCTGAGGGAACAACATAGTTGGTCATCTTTGGAAACTTATCTACTGAAGATACCTCAACTATGCGACCATTAATTCGTGCATTGAGTTGCACAAGATCTAATTCTTCTGGGTCTATTGCGCCAATATCGGTCCAGGCAACATTTGGTAGTACCCCAAACAATCCTTCGAGATTTACTTCATTTGGGTGAACTAGTCTGTGAGAGAGAAGATGCAGCTTAAGGTAGGCTTCAGGGACCGTCTTAGGACTACTATCTTTTTCTAGCAGCGTGGCCACGATGGGCTTGACAGATTCCCTGAGCACCGCAAGGTACTCCATTTCAGCTATCTCTGATAGCTTAACTGTCATTTCGTCGTTCACTTCGATTACTCGGTTTCCCTGGGAGTAACCTAAAACGCTAGAAATCATAGAGACGAAGGCTTGATCAGGATTGATCAGGGGCCTTGGGTAATAAACCTCCAACCAGTCGCCATGAGAATTTTTTGTTGCCACTCCAAATGCTAAGCTAAACATGACTAACTCCTTGGGCCCGAATCCGAAATTCTACTACACCTACGAGCATTCGGTTATCGTAGATGTTCTAAGAAATGCTTTATTCTTTGCGCTGCCTCTACGCATTTCTCAAGCTCGGGTACCATAGCCAAGCGAACTCGATTAGCTCCTGGATTCACTCCATTGACTTCCCGTGCTAAATAGCTTCCCGGGACAACCTTGACATTAGTTTGTGCTAATAGCTGTAAAGTAAATTCCTCGTCGCGGATGGGTGTTTTTGGCCAGAGGTAGAAGCCTGCATCTGGTTGTTGCATAGGCCAGACCGGGTTAACTATTTTTAAAAAGGCCTCATATTTCTCCGCGTATAGAGATCTGTTTTCGATAGTATGTTGTTCTTCTTCCCATGCGAGAGCACTTAGGCGCTGGTTTTGGATAGGCATAGCAGAGCCATGGTAAGTACGATAAAGCAGAAATTTTTCTAGTATCTCTGAATCGCCGCATGCATATCCTGAACGTAATCCGGGAAGATTTGACCTCTTCGATAAGCTATTGAATGCTATGCAGTTTTTATAGTCGTGACGTCCCATAGCACTTGCGGCCTCCAGCAATCCTGGTGGGGGGTTTTTGGAGTAGATTTCCGAATAGCATTCATCTGAAACAATAGCGAATTTGTATTCATCAGATTTTCTAATAACGTACTGTAGATCTTCAATGCTCATAATCGAACCACTTGGGTTTCCAGGGGTGCACAGATAAACTAACGAACACGCCTCCCACTCAGCTTTGGTAATCTCACTAAAATCAGGATTAAAGTTATTAGCCTCATCACATGGAATAAATCGAGTTGTGCTGCCAGCCAAAATCGCTGCGCCTTCATATATTTGATAGAAGGGATTGGGTATAAACGTGAGTCCGCTCCCATTAATTAAGACTTGCGCGATCGCAAATAGAGCCTCTCTGGTTCCATTGACAGGAAGTACCTCGGTACCCGCATCGATTGCTCTGCTGAGATTAAAGCGTGTGGTTACGAAATTGGCTATTGCTTCTCTTAGTTCCAATAGACCCTTGGTGGGTGGGTATGTGCCAAATCCATTTGCGATCATCTCTGGATCACAATAGGCATCAATTAAGAAAGTTGGAGTTCGATGCGTTGGTTCTCCTAAAGCAAGAGATATCGGTTTTTTGCCTTCGGGGGGAGTGACATCCGCCACCAATCCATTTAGTTTCTCAAATGGATAGGGATGCAGACTATCTAAATGCTTGTTCATGTGCCGGCCCTTGCGACATGCAAATCTAGTTCTTCACAGATTTTTTCCTTAAGCCTCTGGTTTATGGAGCTTTCCGTAATTGATTTACCGTTTTTACTAACTTCAAAGACATCTTCAACGCGTTCACCCAGAGTGGTAATTCTGGCATTAATGATTGTTATATTCATTTCAACGAAGATGTCTGCAATTTTGGCCAGCAATCCCGGGCGATCAGGAGCAATCACATTAAGTATTGAATGATCCACATTATCAATAATCGTTACCTCTGTCTTGAGCATAAAGTGTCTCAGGGCACGTGATGTTCGCCTTCCTGAACTCAAGTTAGGCTGGCTCGGTGTGCTCAAGTATTTCAATAGTTTGCTTTTAATTCGTTCTGTTCGAAATGGTTTATTACCCACTGGCGCCCCATTTAAATCTAAAACCGTGAATGTATCTAGGACCGCTGCGTTTTTTGAACTCACTATTTTTGCATCCACTACATTTAGAGCAAGGGCATCTAGTGCTGCAACTATGGACGCAAAAATACGCGGCGCATTTTTCATATAAACGCATATTTGCGTCGCTCCCTCGTCATTGCGCCTTCTTTGTGTCACATCCCGAATAGCAACTACGGGTCTATTAGAGAGACCATATTCCTTCATAATAATCGTCTGCCAAACAATATTAGAGATGGAATCCTTAAGGAAGTAATCGTCCTCTAAAGACTGCCATATCTCTAAGGCCTCGTCGGGTGTGATTTGATGCTCCTGTAGTCTTTCTAACGCATGCGCTTTGACTTGACTTAAATAGTCATTCCTATCAGCATATTTTTCTAGGCCTGTTCGCAAAAGCTTCCTTGTTTCCAGGTACAACTGACGCATCAGTGATGCCCGCCAGCTATTCCATAGACTCGGATTAGTCGCATTTATATCAGCTACGGTTAATGAATAAAGATAATCTAATCGAATCTGGTCCTGAACCTTGAGAGCAAACTCTCGGATTACTGAGGGGTTCTGGATATCTTTCCTTTGAGCAATTGTAGACATCATTAAGTGATTTTCTACCAACCAGCAAACAAGATTTGTATCCCAGGTACCAAGTCTATGCCTTTCGCAAAATTGTCTTACTATGATCACTCCTAACTTCGAATGGTCGCCGCGCAATCCTTTTGCGATGTCATGATAAAGACCAGCAATATATAGAAGCTCTGCTTTGGGTAACTGATGATGAATATGGGCAGCAATAGGAAATTGTTGCTCTTGGTTTTTATAGCGGAAGCGTCTCATGTTTCGAACAACCTGAAGAGTATGAGCGTCCACAGTGTAGATATGAAATAAATCAAATTGCATTTGGCCGATAATCCGCCCGAATTCCGGTAAATAGGCTCCCAAAATTCCATAGCGTTCCATTCTACGAAGCTGAGTGAATAAGTGATACTTAGAGCGAAGGAGCTCGAGAAAGAGATTAGTAACTTCTTTACTATTCCGAAAATTTTCATCAATTAATGAGGCGTGTTTTCGAATTAAGCGGATTGTTGCGGAACGTACCCAATAAATATCTTCTCTATTTCCTAAAATCACAAAAATTTCCATTAGAGCGGCAGGCTCGTCAAGAAATACTGTGTCTCTGGTTACCTCGAGAAAGTCATTTCTCAACTGGAATCGGTTATTGATTGGAGTTATTTTGGATGCCTGTTCTACCGTTAGTTCTTCAAAATTTCGCAGCAACAGACCGTTAATGTAATTAATCTCCAACGCTGTACGGTAATAGTCCTGCATAAATTGCTCTACAGCCAGCTGTTCTGAATCCCGATATCCAAACATTATCGAGAGAGCTTGTTGGTGTTCAAAGAATAACCTGTCATCCTCTTTTTTGGCAACGAGGTGCAGTCCAAAGCGAATTTTCCAAAGTAAGTCTCTCCCCTGAATTAGGGTTGCCCCTTCACTCTTGGTTAAAACTTGTTTTTCGACTAAATCACCAACCGTGTGGGTCCCGAAAATACGCTTGGCAATCCATAGCAGGGTTTGTATGTCTCTAAGTCCTCCGGGAGAGCTTTTTATATTAGGTTCTAAGCTGTACTCTGTATGGTTAAATTTCTTATGTCTGGCTTTTTGTTCCTCTAGTTTTGCTCTGTAGAAATTTTTTGGGCTCCATATCTTTTTAGGTCCAATTTGCCTCACCATTTTATAGGGTAGCTCGTCATCCCCCGCGATTGTCCGGGCTTCCATTAGCGCGGTCAGAACAGTTACGTCTGCACTGGCTTGGCTTCGACATTCCTTTAAAGACCGAACACTATGGCCGACTTCTAGTCCAATATCCCATAATAACGTAACGAAGCTTTGGATATTTTCTCGGTGTACGCCGTAGTTTGATCTCTCCAGCAAGATCAGAAGGTCAATATCGGAGTGAGGGTGCAACTCTGCTCTACCATATCCTCCAACGGCGAGAAGAGAAATACGAGTCTTTCTCCAATTGGTTAGATTTTCATTCCAATGGAAACGCCCCCATGCTGATTTTATAATAGAATCTATAAAAGATGATCTATCTGAAATAAGTTGATTGGCGGTTGTACCTTGACGAAATGCTTTTTCTGCTGATTTATTGAAATCGGAGATTGCTGTTTTATACAAAAGAAGCGGATTTTTTTTCTCAGAGGACTCATTCATCGAACCAACTCCGACCGCAAAATAATTCACTAAGTACATTTCTCTATTTTGTCATCATTACGATAAGTAAGAATTTCATAACCAGTCTCTGTAACCAATATGGTGTGTTCCCATTGTGCGGTTAGTTTGTGATCTTTAGTGACCACAGTCCATTGGTCAGGGAGCACCTTCACGTCTCTCTTCCCAACGTTAATCATCGGTTCGATGGTGAAAGTCATTCCTGGTTCCAGCGAAATACCAGTGCCAGCTTTCCCGTAATGCAATATTTGCGGCTCGTCATGAAAAATTCGGCCTATCCCATGTCCGCAGTATTCTCGTACAACAGAGTAACGATTTTTTTCTGCATGTACCTGTATAGCTTGTCCGATATCACCTGTATGCGCGCCGGGTTTAACCTTACTGATACCTTTGTACATACACTCTTGACAAATTCGCACTAGTCTCTCCGCCAGCACAGAGGGTCTGCCAACAAAAAAGGTTTTGCTAGTATCCCCATGAAAACCGTTTTTGATTGGCGTAACATCTATATTGATTATATCCCCATCCTTGAGTACCTTGTCATCTGAGGGAATTCCATGACACACCACGTGATTTACTGAAGTGCAAATTGATTTAGGAAATCCTCTGTAATTAAGGGGAGCGGGTATTGCATCCTGCACATTGACAGTGTACTCGTGGCAGATTCTATCCAACTCTCCTGTCGTAACACCAGGGAGAACATGGGATTCGATCATCTCAAGTAGTTCAGCCGCTAAGGCTCCAGAAATTCTCATCTTCTCTATATCTGCTGTTGATTTCAGTTCAATTGCCATGCTTTCTTACTATACGGTTACTGATATTAAATTTGGTCGGTACTATACCAGATATAGTGGGAATATTTGGCTTGCGAAGAATGATATGCTATAAGTGCTCACGGAGTGGTGCCCTTGAACACCTCCCATAAAATAAACAACTTAAATGACTAATTCTCACATACACCGACACATGATTCGGGTGCCAGCGTGCTGGTTGGATTATGGGGTGTGTGGAGGCTTAACCCGATAAATGGAGTAACTATGTCTAGCGTTTCTATGCGTGACCTGCTTGAGGCGGGAGCGCACTTTGGTCATCAGACCAGGTATTGGAACCCAAAAATGAACGAATACGTTTTTGGGGCCAGGAATAATATTCACATTATAAACCTTGAAAAAACCCTTCCGCGCTTGCACGAAGCCTGTAATTTTGTACGAGGTATTTCCGCGAAACGCAACAAAATTTTATTTGTTGGCACCAAGAGGAGCGCTGGGAAGGTAGTAAAGGAGCACGCTGCCAGGGCCAAAATGCCTTACGTGGACAAGCGCTGGCTAGGAGGCATGTTGACCAACTACAAGACCATTCGACAGTCAATCCGAAGATTGCGCGACTTAGAGACACAAAGCACGGATGGAACCTTTGAGAAACTAACAAAAAAAGAAGCGCTATCTCGACAGAGGACTTTAGAAAAACTTGAAGATTCTCTGGGTGGTATTAAGGAGATGGGTGGTTTACCAGATGTGCTTTTCGTGGTTGATGTTGACCATGAACGCATTGCCATCACTGAAGCAAAAAAATTACAAATTCCTGTAATTGGAATTGTTGATACGAATAGTAACCCGGATGACGTCGATTATGTAATACCAGGTAATGACGATGCCATTCGTTCGATTCGATTATTCGTTGAGGCTATTTCTGATGCTGTTTTAGAAGGTCAGGCAGAGTTTAGCGCTGATATTAGTGAGGACGAATTTGTTGAGATAACAGCGGATTCTGAGGAAAAATCTGACTCGTCAAGCTCTACTCAAGAAGCTAGTGATAAACTGCCAGAACATAACCTTGACGAGAGCCGGGCCGATCAAGATGCGAATCAAGAAGAAATGCGAGACTAACTAGCAAGTAGAGTCTTATAACAAGGGATAAGGAGTTAAACTATGGCGATCTCAGCATCTATGGTTAAGGAGCTTCGCGAGCGTACCGGACTTGGCATGATGGACTGCAAGAAGGCGCTGGTTGAAGCTGGCGGGGATATGGAAAGCGCTATAGATAATTTACGTAAATCAAGTGGGATGAAAGCGGCGAAAAAGGCTGGACGCATAGCAAGTGATGGGATGATCTCAGTGAAAGTTTCTTCTGATGGACAGTTCGGCATAATGGTTGAGGTTAACTGTGAAACAGACTTCGCTGCAAGAGACGAAAACTTTATTGATTTTGTTCAAATGGTCGCAGATAAAGCTTACGCTGAACGAGTGACCTCAATCGATGAACTCCTTTCATTAGGTGTGGAACCCCTTCGCGAATCACTGGTACAGAAAATTGGAGAAAATATTTCCATTAGAAGAGTAGAAGTTTTTACTGACCCCCAGGTTTTTAGCTATGTCCATACGAATAATAAAATAGGGGTTTTAGTTTCTTTGGAAGGGGGCAGCGAGGGTTTAGGAAAAGATATTGCAATGCATATTGCTGCTACATCCCCCATAGTAGTTAGCCCAGATGAAGCGCCAGTAGATATGATTACCAAGGAGCGAGAGATATACACGGTTCAAGCGAATGAGAGCGGCAAGCCTCCTGAGATTGCTGCAAAAATGGTTGAGGGACGGATAAGGAAATATCTTGAGGAGATCAGTCTCACCGAACAGGCCTTCGTTAAGGATTCTGATATAACAGTAGGTTCCCTGCTGGAAAAAGAAGAATCTAGAATAGTCAAATTTCGACGTTACGAGGTAGGAGAAGGCATAGATAAAGCTGAGGAAGACTTTGCAGCTGAGGTAGCGAAACAGCTCACCTAAAATGGCTAAGAAGAAGCCGAGATATCATAGGATTCTACTCAAGCTGAGTGGAGAGGCATTGGGACGCGATGGCGTAGGTATCGATCCGTCAGTGTTAGATCGATCTGCGTTAGAAATCGGGCAGCTCCTTGGGATTGGTATTCAGGTAGGTTTAGTAATTGGTGGTGGGAATCTGTTTCGTGGAGCAGAACTGAATGCAGCCGGTTTGGACAGAGTAACCGGTGATCACATGGGTATGTTGGCCACCGTAATGAATGCCCTTGCGATGCGGGACGCATTGGAACGAGCTAATATTAAAACTATCGTTATGTCCTCCATACCTATGAGTGGAGTTGTTGAACACTACGATCGTCGCTTAGCAATTCGATATTTGACAGAAGGTGACGTAGTCATATTTTCTGCTGGAACTGGTAATCCCTTTTTTACAACCGATTCTGCAGCTTGTTTGCGTGGCATTGAAATAGATGCTGATATTGTTCTAAAGGCGACCAAAGTGGATGGTGTCTACGACAGCGATCCAATAAAAGAGAAATCAGCAATTAGGTTTGATGCGTTGAGCTACAATGAAGTTCTAGATAAACAGCTGGCTGTAATGGATCTCACATCGATCTGTTTAGCCAGAGATCATAAGATGCCGATTCGGGTTTTTTCTATGGCAAAGGCCGGAGCTCTCGCAAATGCTGTTATAGGAGCAAATGAAGGAACTCTAATCAGTTAGGCAATTAGTGATAAATGGGGATCTATTGTGATTGATGAGATACTAAAAGACGCAGAAGTGCGGATGAACAAGACTCTAGAATCTTTAGAAAGCGCTTTTGCTAGAATACGCACGGGCAGGGCTCATCCGGGTATTTTAGACGGTGTTTTGGTCTCTTATTATGGTAACGATACACCTATTTCGCAGGTTGCCAATGTTGTTGTTGAAGATGGCAGAACTTTACTCATCACACCTTGGGAAAGAGGTATCGTTCCAGATATTGAGAAAGCTATATTAAAATCTGATCTCGGTCTAAATCCGGCGGTCTCGAGCGAGAATATTCGGTTGCCAATGCCACCTCTAACAGAAGAAAATCGTCGGGAGTTAACTCGTGTGGCGAGAGCAGAATCAGAGAACGCAAAAGTAGCCATTCGAAACATACGCCGTGATGGTAATAACGAAGTAAAGGAGTTCCTCAAGGAAAAAGAAGTCACTGAAGATGACGCACGAAGAGGTGAAGAATTGATGCAGAAACTTACTAATGAGAAGGTTGAAGAGGTGGACAAAAGATTGGAAAAGAAAGAGTCCGATCTGATGGAGATCTAGCTCAAATGCTTTTAAAGCGAATTCTTACAGTGTTAGTTATCGCCCCGATCGCGATTGCGGGTGTGTTCTTTCTTCCCCAAACTCAATTTGCAGTATTTGTTGGTGCGATCATCATGATCGGAGCTTGGGAGTGGGGTCGGTTAGCCGGACTCGGTCGTCTTAGTAGAGTGGCCTACGCTTTAGTGTTTTCTTGCCTCCTTCCAGCCACTTACTTTATCTCATCCTTGGCGATCCTGATACTGGGTTTAAGTTGGTGGATGATAGCAGTTGTCTTAGTCTTTTTTTATCCCAAGCTCACACGCTTTTGGGCATCACACTCAACTCGTTGTTTGATAGGTATAGTCGTTCTAGTTCCTGCTTGGAAAGCGATGCTCTTACTAAAAGCATCGCCAGACAGTGACTATCTACTTTTGTTACTTTTATGCTTGATATGGGGTGCCGATATTGGGGCATATTTCGTTGGAAAGGCATTCGGAATTCGAAAGCTGGCGCCGCAAGTTAGTCCTGGAAAATCTTTGGTAGGTTTTTATGGCGGACTTTTGACTGCCTTCTCGCTAGCTTTATTGATGGTTTCATTAGTTGGTACGCCCGATATTTATACCTTGCAAGGAGCCTTCTTCCTTATTGGTTGTGTTTTCGTGGCCATGGTATCCGTCCTTGGAGATCTTGCCGTAAGCATGTTCAAAAGAAACGCAGGCGTTAAAGACTCGAGCTCTCTTTTGCCTGGGCATGGGGGCTTTCTCGATCGAATTGACAGCTTGCTATCCGCGAGCCCTCTATATGCACTGTTAGTTCTAAATTATGGCGGGACTTTGTGAAACAAATCACGGTACTAGGATCCACCGGCACAATAGGATTAAATACGCTAGCAGTAATCGAAGCCAATCCAAATCTTTACGAGGTTTTTGCACTCAGCGCAAATACTAATATAGTTTCTTTAGAGCAGCAATGCAGGGTATTTAGGCCTAAATACGCTGTACTTCGTGAAAAGAGTATTGCGCTTGAACTTGCGGCTCGCATATCAGATCTTAGTACTGTTGTTCTCGGAGGTGAGGAGAGCCTATGTGATGTGGCCAGTCACTCTGAGGTAGATATTGTAATGGCAGCCATCGTTGGCGCGGCTGGGCTAAAACCAACATTGGAAGCGGTGAGGACTGGTGGGCGTGTTTTATTGGCAAATAAAGAAGCTCTTGTTATGTCAGGCAGCTTATTTATTTCCGAAGTCAATAACTATAGTACCACGCTCTTACCTATTGATAGCGAACATAATGCTATTTATCAATGTCTTGCCAATGGTGCTAAAAATCATTGTTCTGGAGTTGAGCGTCTAATTCTTACGGGTTCTGGTGGACCCTTCTTACGCCTAGATAAGCATAATATGGGCTCAGTGACGCCTAGAGATGCCTGCGCACATCCGAACTGGAAAATGGGGAGAAAAATCTCTGTTGATTCTGCTTCGATGCTAAACAAAGGACTTGAACTCTTGGAGGCCAGGCTTTTATTTGATATCCCAGCAGCCTCGATTGATGTCGTCATTCATCCTGAAAGTATCGTGCATTCTATGGTCGAGTATAAGGATGGCTCAATTATTGCCCAAATGGGTAACCCGGATATGCGAATACCTATCGCTCATGGGTTAGCATGGCCAGACCGCACAACTTCGGCAGCATCTAGGCTTGATTTGACAAAAAAGAGTCTTCATTTTGAGGAGCCTGATTATACTAGGTTCCCATGTCTATCAATTGCGAGAGAAGTGGCGCAGGAACCCCAAAGTCATTCTATAGCTCTAAATGCAGCGAATGAAGTTGCGGTAGAAGCCTTTCTTAATGAACTAATCAGCTTCATTGATATCCCAATAATTATTCAGCAGGTTTTGGAAAAGACAAAAGCTGAGGAAGTTCATACAATAGAGACTGTATTTGAGTTAGATGGGAAGGCTAGGAAATTGGCAACGGAGAGAATTAGGCACGTATTATGATCGAAGTGCTGCAAAGTATTATAGCGTTGATTGTCACGCTCTCAATTTTGGTGACCATACATGAGTACGGACATTATTGGGTCGCGAGGCGCTGCAATGTCCACGTCTTGCGTTTTAGTGTAGGGTTTGGGAAGCCATTATTCGTGAAGCGTGGCGCGGTGCCGCGTTCAATGCAAGAGGATAAAGGGTGTTCTTCACAGGTTAACGATAATCAATCATTGAAAGCCACCGAATTCGTTGTGGCAGCAATCCCTCTCGGCGGATTTGTCAAGATGCTCGACGAGCGTGAGGGTTTTGTACCTGATCATCAAAAACACTTAGCCTTCAATAATAAATCGGTTTTGCAACGTATTGCCATCGTTTCCGCGGGCCCATTAGCTAATTTCCTACTTGCTATTGTTGCTTATTGGATGCTCTTTCTCGTTGGTGTCACGGGGATAGTTCCGAAGCTGGGCGAGGTCGATCCAGAATCGAAGGCTGGTTACGCAGGGATACAATCAGGAGATGAGATTTTGGCGGTTGATGGAAACCCGGTTAGGACCTGGGCGGATGTTAATTTACGGTTATTCGAAAGACTGAGTGAGTCCGGTTCTATTGTGATTACAGTTAAAGAGGGGTCTGATTTCGAGGAAAAGCATGTAATTCCAATTAACAACTGGTTAAGGGGGATTGATGAACCACAGCCGGTCAGAGCACTGGGGCTCCAATTGTCATATCCCCAGATTCCCGCAATTGTTGGTGATGTGGTAGCAGGTGGAAGAGCAGCGAAGGCGGGTTTGGTAACTGGAGATATAGTAGTAGAAGCGAATAATACTAAAATTGAAACCTGGACTGATTGGGTGCATATGATTCAACGCAGTCCAGAGCAAACTATGGTCCTTTCACTTTTACGTGATGATCAATTAGTAGAGCTCCTCGTCGTGCCTGAGGAGAAGGAGATAGAAGGTGAGATGTTGGGGTTTATCGGTGTATCTAGGAAATCAATACCTTTCCCTGATGAGATGCAAACAAGGGTTACGTATCCAGCACATTTGGCTCTTTGGGCCGCCGTTGAGCGAACCTGGGACATCACAAAATTCACCTTAGTTTCAATTAAGAAAATGATCATGGGTGCAATTTCGCCTAAGAATATTAGCGGGCCGATTACTATTGCTCAATTGGCAAATGCTACTGCTCAATCGGGTCTAGAGAGTTTTATAGGGTTTTTGGCTCTATTGAGCATCAGTTTAGGTGTGCTGAATCTATTGCCTATACCGGTATTAGACGGGGGACATTTGCTCTACTACTTTTTTGAGTTGATTACGGGAAAGCCAGTTCCGGAGCGTGTCCAGCTTTGGGGGTTGCAACTGGGTATGTTCCTCATAATGTGTATTATGCTCCTTGCATTTTACAACGATTTGACAAGGCTTTAGAAAACCGTGATTCAACTACGAAATTGGATTTTTATATTGGCTTTTACCTTTACCTTTTCCAATGCCAATGCGTTTGTTTTTAATGACGTGAGGGTTCAGGGTTTACAAAGGGTATCGGCTGGAACAGTATTTGGTTCTATCCCCTTTAATACGGGTGATGATATAGATGAGCTAGATGTACGATTGATTGTTCAATCATTGTTTGAAACGGGTTCTTTCGATGACGTTCAAGTTGGGAGGGATGGTGATGTTTTAGTTATCATTGTTAATGAAAGACCTTCAATTGACCAGATAGAGATAGAAGGTAACAAGGCAATTAAAACCGAAGACTTACTTGATGGTCTATCTGATTCTGGGTTGGCTGTTGGTCAGATTTTCAAGAAGGTTACCTTAGAATATATAGCGGCTGGTCTTGAGCGTCAGTATGTATCTCAGGGTCGTTATGATGCAAGCATAGAAACAGAAGTCATCGCTCTTCCAAGAAATCGAGTGCTTGTGAAAGTTAATGTAGACGAAGGCAATGTTGCTAGTATCAAACATATTAATATCGTTGGTAATACCCTTTGGGATGACGTCACTCTACTAGAATTGATGGAATTAAAGCTCTCGCCTTGGTCATGGCTTTTATTCTGGAAGAAAGACGATCAATATTCGAAGGAGAAGCTTGAGTCAGATCTAGAAAGTCTTGAGTCTTGGTACCTTGATCGGGGTTACCTAAATTTTGCTATTGAGTCTACTCAAGTGTCAATTGCTCCAAATATGGAGGATGTGTACATCACAGTAAATTTAATTGAGGGTGATAAGTTTAATATTTCGGCAGTAGATATTGCTGGCGAGTTATTTGAGATTCCTGAGGAAACAATTCGGTCGTTAATTCTCTCTAGCCCAGGCCAGGTCTTTTCTAGGCAGTTGATGACCTCGACGGAGGAGAGGATAGAGAGGGTTCTAGGTAATGCAGGGTATACGTTTGCCAGCGCGACAGGAGAACCAATTATTGATGAAGGTGGCGAGACCGTAAGTGTAAAGTTCTTCATCGACGCAGGTAAGAGGGCATATGTTCGAAGAATTACCTTCAGAGGAAATACCGCTACCCATGATGAAGTTTTGCGCCGTGAAATGCGGCAAATGGAGGGTGGTTGGGCTTCCACGGCAGCCATCGAGCATTCCAAGGTTCGTTTGGAGCGCCTAGGTTTTTTTAAAGAAGTTAGTGTGGAAACACCTTCAGTTCCGGGAACTGAAGATCAAATCGACGTGAATTATACGGTAGAGGAGCAGCCATCTGGCGCTATTTCTGCAAGTCTTGGTTATGCCGGAGATTTTGGCCTCATTCTGGGCGCGAACTATCAAGAAAATAATGTATTCGGTACTGGGAATAGTGTTGGTATAGGAATTAATAGAAGTGATTTTCAGAAAGCCTTTAACTTCTCTTTTATGGATCCATATTACACTTTGGATGGAGTAAGTAGGGGGTATTCAGTATTTTTTAGGGAAAGCGATTTCGAAGAACGTAATATTGCTAGATTTTCTACGGATTCGTTCGGAGGCTCTATAAATTTCGGATATCCCTTGAGTGAAGTTTCCCGATTAGGCTTTAATCTGGGGTTCGAGAGCACAGTCCTTAAAGAAGGGATTTTTCCTGCCCAAGAGATATCAAGGTTTCTTGCTGAAGAAGGTAATGAGTTTGATTTATATACCTTGACAGGTAGCTATGTTATGTCTGCTTTAAATCGCGGCTTGTTACCAAATGCAGGGCGATCTCAATCTGTATCATTGGAAATGACTCTTCCGGGAAGTGATCTTGAATTTTTCCGAATTAATTACGCTGGGCAAATTTTCTTCCCCTTGAGTCGATTATTTACCCTTAGACTACGGGCTGATCTTGGTTACGGAGAGGCTTACGGCGATACGGATGTGTTCCCATTTTACAAGAATTTCTACACTGGAGGAATGGGTTCTATCCGTGGATACAAAGATAATACTCTCGGCCCTCGAGGAACACCTTCCCCTCTTGATAACTATGCGCGATTCGATCCCATAGGTGGTAACGTCCTGGTGGAGACGAGCGCAGAGATATTGTTTCCGCTACCTTTTGTTAAAGATCGGCAGCAGATAAAGTCCGTTCTTTTCCTCGATGCTGGAAATGTCTTTAATACTAACTGTGCAGTCGTATCTGTTATTTGCAACGATATTGAGGATGGTGAACTTCGATACAGTGCGGGGTTAGCGGTGACTTGGATAACCGGATTCGCTCCCTTAAGCTTTGCGTTAGCTTTTCCTTTCAATGAAAAAAGTGGAGATGAATCTGAGGTTTTTCAATTTGAAATTGGTCGGACCTTCTAAAAATGCACTTGTGTCTACTGACTTGTGCCCACTGGAGGGTGGTCCGACTTTAAAGTCTATATTCTCGCAATCACTTTACCGGCAGACATGCTTTGCAATAAATATATGGATATGTAAGTATCCGACCCATTAATTTTGGTACTTTAAACTCAAAGGAGGTTCTTAAATGAGACACCATATTTCAGCCGTCGCAATTAGCGTGGTGATGACCTTAATTTCTTCATCCGTTCTTGCTGAGATGAAAATCGCCTTCGTCGATGTGCAGCGAGCTATCTTGTCCTCGGAGCAAGCAAAGAAACTTCAGGCACAAATCGGAGAAGAGTTTAAAGATGAAGAGGCTGAGATTCGGCAGGTTTCCTCTGACGCTGCCTCACTGATTCAACGCCTGCAGAAAGATTCGGAAGTTATGTCCGATGCCGAGAAAATGAAGCTTCAAAAGCAAATTGAGGAGAAAGAGAATGATTTCTCTTATCTTCGTCAGAAGCTGCAGAATAAAATACAAACCCGACAGACTGAGCTGTTTTCAGGGACAGAGGTTCGCCTGCAGAAGGCAATAGAGGATCTTGTCAAGAGTGATGATTATGACGTAATTTTGCCCAGAAATGCCGCGCTTTATGTGGGTGACCTTTATGATATAACGCGGAAAGTTACAGAGAAATTAAATGAAATGGACACTTCAGCGAACTAACGAGATTTTAATGCTTTGAAGTTAAGTCTTGGTGAAATTGCAGACAGATTTGATCTCTCCCTAAAGGGAGACCCAGCTATTGAAATATCGAACTTAGCCAGTATTGACCAAGCAGTTCACGGAGATCTAGTCTTTTTATTTAACTCGTCGCACAGAAAGCACCTGACTGATACTAAGGCTAGTGCCGTTGTAATGCGAGAAATCGATTGTACGGATTGCCAAATACCTTACCTCATATCAGAGCGTCCGAGATTAACCTGGGCTAACGTCGCCAAATTGTTTGACCCTCTTCCCATGCAAGCCGCTACACGACACCCATCTGCAATCGTTAGTGACCAAGCGATTATAGGGGCGGGAGTAAGTATGGGTCCTCATAGTGTTATTTCCGCAGGGGCGGTAATAGGAGATGGAAGCACAATAGGTGCTGGATCGTTTGTTGGTGAAGGTTCAAAGATCGGTGAACATTGTAGAGTATTTCCAAATGTAACTCTTTATCATATGGTTTGCTTAGGTGATAGGGTAACGATTCATAGTGGGGCGGTAATTGGAGCAGATGGTTTTGGTTTCGAGCCAAACAAAGGAGCGTTTGTGAAAATTCCTCAAATCCGCGGTGTAGTAATTGGAGATGATGTGGAAATAGGCGCTGGTACAACCATTGATAGAGGCGCTCTTTGTGATACTGTCGTTGAGGATGGTGTTAAGATCGATAATCAGGTTCAGATAGGACATGCGACTCGAATTGGTGGGGATACCATCATATCCGGTTGTACGGCGATTGCCGGAAGCACTCGAATCGGTAGAAATTGTTGGATTGGGGGTGCCGTAGGAATAATCGATAATATTGAGATTACGGATCAGGTGGAGGTGACTGCTATGAGCCTAGTGACTCAATCGATAACAGTTAGAGGGCGATACTCTTCTGGGACGGGTCTAATGCGTGGCCGTGATTGGAAGCGAAATATAGCCGCTTTCAAACGATTATCTAACTTGTTTAAGCGAGTGCGTAAACTTGAGTCTGAAAGAGGTGACTAATGGACGTCATTGAGATTCAGAAATATTTACCGCATCGTTACCCCTTTTTACTTGTGGATAGAGTCCTTGAGCTTGAGCCCGAAAAAAGAATCTTAGCTATTAAGAACATCACGATAAATGAGGCAATTTTCCAGGGTCATTTCCCAGTTACACCCGTCTTTCCCGGCGTGCTTATTGTGGAAGCTCTTGCTCAAGCCTCGGGTATTCTTGCATTTAAAAGTCTTGAGCGAAGCCCAGAGGATGGATACATTTATTATTTGGCCGGCACAGACAAAACGAAATTCAAACGTTCGGTTGTGCCAGGAGATCAGCTTAAGCTTGAGGTTGAAATCATAAATCTTCGTAATCATTGGATGAAGGTTGCTGGTAAGGCTTTTGTGAGTAACGAGCTGGTCTGCTCCTCCCAACTCACTTGTGCGGAACAAAAGGTTAGTTAACTTTATGGTTATTGGTCTTTCGTGACTGAACAGGAGAATAGGCCACTAAAAATAGCGATTCTAGCGGGCGAGCCCTCTGGAGACAGCCTCGGCGCTTCTTTGATAAGGGCGTTGAAAGAGCAGCGTTCTACAATTCTGTTCTCTGGAATTGGAGGGCCAGCAATGGCTGCGGAGGGCTTCAATTCTCTCCATAATATAGATCGTTTGTCAGTAAATGGATTTCCGATAAAAAAAATTCCTGAATTGACCAGTATATTTTTTTCCACAAGATCTGCATTGAAAAAATTTGATCCTGACTGCTTTGTAGGTATTGATTACAACTTCTTTAATGGTTTTCTAGAAGGGCTAATGAAAAAAACTGGAGTACCTACAGCTCACTATGTCTCTCCGAGCGTTTGGGCTTGGCGGGCAGGGAGAGTTCGTAGGATAAAACAAAATGTTGATCTCATGCTAACACTATACCCGTTCGAAACTGAGATCTATAAAAACAATGATATCCCTGTGCGCTATGTCGGCCACCCAAAGGCCCTCGAAATTAATCCTGATACTGGATACAAAGAAAAAAGAACCGCTAGGGCGTTAATGGGGTTTTCGCGTACCGATACTGTAGTAGCCATCCTCCCAGGAAGCAGATCTAGCGAAGTATCTTTAATTGGACCGGCTTTCTTTCGCACAGCAAAACTATTATCAGAGGCCTTGAATTGTAAATTTGTGGTCCCGGCGACGAACTGCAAGAGGGCCGAGCAGATTACACGATTATGGCATTCTATAGTTCCAAACGTCCCGGTTATCGTTACGGATAGCTCGATAACAGCAATGACGGCAGCAGATGCTGTGTTAGTGAAATCGGGTACCGCAACTTTGGAAGCTATGTTACTGCGAAGACCCATGGTGGTGGCTTATAGGTTGAATGAAATAACATACAAATTGGTATCAAGTCTTTTGCAGACCCAACGTTTTGCCTTGCCAAATATCCTTGCCCAAAAAGATTTAGTACCTGAGTTTATCCAGCAAGCAGCTAAACCGGAGGCTCTGGCGAAAGCCATGGTTGAACTTATTAGGGAACCTCAGGAGGACCTAATGTCAGAATTTGATTGCATCCATAAAAAGCTAAGTCTCAATTCTGGCAAGCTGGCGGCCAAGGAGATCCTTCAGCTTTGTGACCGGACCTATGTATCGTTGTGAGTACTGTGCGGGGGTTGATGAGGTTGGCCGAGGGCCTCTTGCAGGGCCAGTCTATGCCGCGGCAGTGGTGTTAGATCCGTTTATTGGCATCGACGGATTGAGAGATTCGAAAGCATTAAGTGCCAAGAGAAGAGAGGAACTCAATGCTATAATTTGTTCTGCATCTGCTGATTTTTCCATTGGACGGGTGGATGTTGAAGAAATTGATAGAATAAATATTCTTGAAGCCAGTTTATTAGCTATGCAGCGTGCAGTAAATGGTTTGCGTGTGCCTCTCGATTTTGTCTTGGTGGACGGTAATCGTGCTCCCCCATTCAGCTGTCCGTCAGGTTGCTTAGTTAAGGGGGATACAAAATTTGATGCTATTAAGGCTGCTTCAATTGTTGCGAAGGTAGCTCGTGACACTGAAATGTGTGAACTCGATTCGCTATATCCTGGATACGGTTTTGCTCAACACAAGGGTTATCCAACTCCTATGCACCTTGCGGCCCTAAAGAGATTGGGACTTTGCCCAATACATAGGATGTCCTTCACACCGTGCAAAGAAATGCTTCATCAATGATTGAGCATCATACGCCAGTTTTCAAGACTAGAGATACGCATATATGGATTGTGTTGAATGGTTTCTTCTATCGTGGCGTGAGGTATGTGGCCATAATTATGTCCTGGCAGTAGAAGCGTGTTTTTAGGTAGGGAAGCAAGTTTCTGAAGGCTGCGATACATTTCATCAACGTTAGATCCAGGAAGATCAACCCGACCACATCCGTTAACAAAAAGAGTATCCCCAGATACTAGTGTTCTTTTTATCTTGAAGCATTGAGATCCTGGCGTATGGCCTGGGGTATGCAGAAATTGGATCTCAATGTCGCCGACTTTTAAGGTGTCACCTGATGCCACTTTCACAATATCCGTTTCGGAAATACCAGTAACTTTTTTTAGGCCATCGGCTTCCAATTTATTGGAGTACACTTTGATTAAATGTTGCTCCATTAATTCTGCTACTCCCTGGACATTTCTTTTCCCAAAAGATCCGCCGCAGTGGTCAGGATGGTAGTGTGTAACGAGTGCTGCTTTGAGCGTGTAGTCTTTTTCATTAATAATTCTCACTAGACTTTCTATATCCCAGGCAGGATCCACAATCACAACTTCTCGTGTACGTTTACAGCCTAGTAAGTAGGTAAAATTATCCATAGGCCCAATTTGAATTTGCTCTAAAATCAGTCCATCTTGCTGTAACATTTTAATTCCTAGTTGGTCAAAGACTCAGAAGCTTACATTTCCTGGTGTTCTGGGAAAAGGGATGACATCACGTACATTTTCCATCCCTGTTATATATGTTAAGAGGCGCTCAAACCCAAGGCCAAAGCCAGCATGCGGGACTGAGCCGTACCTCCTTAAATCGCGGTACCACCATAATTTTTCCTTCATGGCAGGATCAATGCGGCCATCAAGGACATTCAATCTCTCTTCACGTTGACTGCCTCCAATAATTTCTCCCATCCCGGGTACCAAAACATCCATAGCCGCAACGGTTTTTCCATCATCATTTAATCGCATATAAAAAGCTTTTATTTCAGCTGGGTAATGCATAACGATGATTGGCCTAGTAAAATGCTTTTCGGCTAGGTACCGTTCATGTTCTGTTTGAAGATCCATCCCCCACTTTATTGGAAATTCAAATGATTGCCCTGCTTTCTGTAAAATGCTTATCGCCTCTGTGTAGTCTATTCTTTCGAACTTGTAATCGATGACATTACGAAGGCGATCGATAGCATCTTTTGCTATACGTTTAGCAAAAAACGCCATATCGTCTTCTCTCTCATCTAAAACTTGTTGTAGTACAGTTGTCAACAGGTCTTCCGCGAGATTAGCGTTTTGGTCGAGGTCTGTAAAAGCAGTTTCTGGTTCTACCATCCAGAATTCAGCTAAATGCCGACTTGTATTTGAGTTTTCTGCTCTGAAAGTTGGCCCAAAAGTATAAACTTTTGACATGGCAAGACAGTAGCTTTCTACTTCTAACTGTCCAGATACGGTTAAGAAGGATTCCTCCCCGAAGAAGTCTTGACCAAAATTCACGACCCCATTTGCCAAATCTAGGTTTACGAGGTCCAGGGTGCTTACTTTAAATAGCTCACCCGCACCTTCACAATCGTTAGAAGTAATTATTGGCGTATTGATCCACTGGTATCCATTAACGTAAAAATAATTGTGGATCGCATTCGCTAGCGTGTTTCGGATTCGTGTAATTGCACTAAAAGTATTAGTCCGAGGTCGCAGATGTGCTTGTGTCCTTAGATACTCAAAAGAGTGTCTTTTTTTTGCGATAGGATAGTTTTGTGGGTCTTCAACCCATCCAACGATCACGATATCCTCGGCCTGAATTTCAACTAATTGTCCACCCCCTTCTGAGGCTGAGAGTTTTCCGGTAATAGTAAGGGAACAGCCAGTAGTTATATTCAATATTTCTGATTCATAGTTATGTAGAGTATTGGGTGCAACTATCTGCAATGTATCGAAACAACTACCATCGTGAATCGCAATGAAAGAGATACCTGCCTTTGATTCTCGCTTGCTGCGAACCCATCCATGAACAGTAACATCAGATCCCACAGGAACTGATTCACTCAATAGTTTCGCGACTGATATCACGATGATTTTCTCCAATACTAAGCTATACCAAGTTTTGTATAGGCCTGATCTCGTAGGACTCGTTTAGCGATTTTTCCTGAAGCAACTCGTGGGAGAGGATCAGAACTCAAGTGGATATATTTAGGAATTTTGAACTTTGCTAAATGCCCTAATAGAAAGCTCCGTAGCTGGTCCTCCTGAATCGGATTTATACCATAAATTGTAGCTCCTATTTCTTCTCCTAATCGCTTATCTGGAACTCCATAAACACTTGCTTCAATCACGTCGTCATGAGCGAGTAGCCCGGCTTCTACCTCTCCACAGCCAATATTCTCACCACCACGGATTACAAGGTCCTTAATTCTATCAACGATGTAGAGAAAATCTTCATCGTCTAAGTAGGCAACATCGCCGGTTCGAAACCACCGACCTATAAAGGTCTCGGCATTAGCATCAGGCCTGTCCCAATATTCACGAAACATTGATGTACCACGTATGATTAATTCACCCTTTTCTCCTTTTGGGAGATGATTACCGTGTTCATCAATAATCGCAACCTCAAGAATTGCGGATGGTCGTCCAGAACTACTTGGTCGCTCTAGGTAGTCTTCTCCTGCGATACCAGTACCGATAGCATTTGTTTCTGTCATACCCCAGCCCGTTCCAGGCAACGCATTCACGAAAGTCTCAGCGATACCTGAGACTTGCTCTGGCGCACGAGGTGCGCCTCCTCCTCCTACATTGATGAGCGAACTAAGATCTCTGTTCGAATCTCGAGCGACATCAACAAGATCACCAGTCATCGCAGCCGGTGCAGTGAAGGAAGTGATACGCTCCCTCTCTATAAGTTCTGTACCTACCTCTACATCCCATTTATACATTGCGACAACCCGTCTCTGATGACGGTAAGAAGCTAATAATACCGAATGCGAGCCTGCCACATGGAAAAGTGGTATCCCAAGAAGTACCGCAGGTGGATAAACAAATTCTTGCTCAGGAGGGTCTCCATCGAATATCACATACTGCTTGGCTGCAAAATCTAGTTCCCACGATAGAAGCGCATTGATCACATTTCGATGACTGGATACAACTCCCTTGGGGTGTCCAGTAGAGCCTGATGTATATAGGATCGTCGCATCATCATCAGCTTCATGAAGCACAAATGGCATTGAAGCATCAAAACTGCTTGCTGCCTTATGCAACTCGGGAATGTCTCCTGGTAGAGACTTTTGTGGACGAATCGCAAGTACTTTTAAATTGAGGTCGTGGTATATTGAAATCACTCTGTCAATTCGCTCTTGATCAGCTAATAACACCTTCACACCCGCGTGAGAGAGCCCATACTCCATTTCTTCGGTTTGCCATAGGGCGTTCATGCATACGGCTATTGCCCCAATAGACGTAATAGCCTGAAATGCGACGACCCACTCTGGATAGTTCCTCATTGATATAGCGACCCGATCGCCCTTTACAACACCGTATTCACTAATTAGAAGTTGGGCAACTTTGCATGAAAGGAGATAGACTTGTTCGAATGTGTAACGCTCGTGTTCATAAACGTAGAATTCTGCATCGGAACGACTATCTTCAAAGAGTTGTCCTAACGTAAAAGGAGCGTTTTTGAAAACCAGACAGGAATCTCCAAATACTTCCATTCTGCTCAATTCAAAAGGTCTTCCTGGGCTGGTGAGATCCTTAATAGCCTGGTTTCTTGTAATTTTTATGGCTTTGCTCATATAGTTTCTAGTGAAAGTCGGTAAAAATACGTGTAATCGAGGTGAAAATGCAACCGCTATCTTTGTTGATCAATCCTTTGAGTGGCTTTTGTTAGCCATCTAGATTCTTTTAAGCTTAGCGATGGACCTATTATATGACGGACTTTTTCATGATATTGATTAAGCCAACTAACTTCCATCTCTGTCATAAGTTCAACTGCTACCAAAGAAAGATCAAAGGGTGCGAAGCTAATAGTTTCAAAAGCTAACATTGCATTTTCTGTCTCATATACTGTCATTAAGTTTTCGCATCGGATTCCGAAATCACCCTCTTTGTAAAAACCTGGTTCATTGGATAATACCATCCCTGGGAGGAGAGCCTGAGACGGCATGCCTTTCGATATGCTTTGAGGTCCCTCATGCACAGAGAGAAAGCAGCCAACACCATGACCAGTCCCATGGTCATAGTCTTCCCCGACTTGCCAAAGAAACTGTCTTGCAAGAACGTCTAGTTGCACTCCGGTCGTTCCTTTGGGAAATATAGCCTGGCTGAGAGCGATGTGACCTTTTAGAACTAGGGTAAACATACGCTTTTGTTCTTTAGTGGGGACGCCAATCGCCACTGTCCGGGTGATATCCGTTGTCCCATCAGAGAACTGCCCACCACTATCCACGAGATAAAGTGATCCCACGCTTAGTTTTGCAGGCGTTCCATTGAGGTGGTTATAGTGGCAGATAGCGCTATTGGGTCCTGCTGCGGATATAGTATCAAACGACAGATCATGAAATTCGTTGAGGTTATTACGGAACTCAAGAAGTTTGTCCGCTAGAAAACCCTCATTATGAAGTTGCCCTGCTACTACCTCTTTTTCAAGCCAAGCTAGAAAACGAGTGATCGCAGATCCATCGCGAACGTGACAATCGCGCATTCCCTGCAGTTCAGTAGGGTTTTTTTGTGCTTTCGTAAGCGCTACGGGATCTTTGTCCTCTACGATAGTAGCGCCTGCCTCAATACATCTCAGGAGGGCGAACGCATTGGTGCTTCCCGGATCTCCCAGAACTTTAAGTTTTGAGAAGGAAGATAGCGTCGAGGTAACCTCCTCTTCAGATTTAACTGTAACTTTGTTTCCAACATGCTCAAAAAAGTTATCTGGGATCTTTTTTTGATCGGTGAAGAGTATCATGTCTCCATCAGCTGTGAGAGTTGCGGTAGACAGAATAACGGGTAATCGAGGGATATCTTTCCCGCGTATATTGAGTAACCAAGCGATAGAATCTAACTGCGTAATGAGTGCGACTTCTGCTCCTTTTTGTTTGATGTTTCTGCCGATGAGTTCCCGTTTATCTTCGCTATGCAAACCAGTATATTTTTCATCGAGCAGTGTTATGACTTCTTTCTGGGGGCAGGGGCGATTAGTCCAATTTTCATCAATCGGGTTGTTGGCTATCTCGATAACGGACAAACCGGAAGCCTCGCATTGGTCATTGATCGTTCGATACCAATTAAAAGAATGCAAACGGCTATCAATACCTACTCGCCCCTTGTGGAGGTTTTCGATTAGCCAATCAATTGGTGGGTTTTTCGTCAGATGATAGTGTTGATAAAGATGACAAGAGACCTGCTGTTTGGCTTGAATGGTATAGCGTCCATCTACAAATATGGCAGCTTTCTCTCTAAGGATTATTAAAAGCCCAGCAGATCCACTAAAGCCACTTATCCAACGCAAACGCTGGTTTTGCTCAGGAACATATTCGCCAAGGTATTCGTCAGTAGTCGGTACGAATAGAGCTTGTATGTCCGTATCAGCCATTTGCTGTCGCACTAAACTCAATCTTTCTTCAATCTCGCCCATATCGCTTACTTAATTCCATCCGTTAAACTTGCAAAGAGAGGTTTTCCAGAACTCTAAATATACTCATTTCATCGGGTCTCGAAAAGTTTTGCATTGTACTTTAATGCTTCGGAAAAAACTGTTCGTTTGAGTTATCCTCTTGATAAGGAGAAGACTAATGGAAAAAAAGGTTAGTGAAAGTTGCGAGGTCACGCCGGAGTCGGTGGGGATGTCGAGCAAAAAACTCAATAATTTATATGGGCTTATCGAGAGGTATGTAGACGAAGGAAAGCTTCCTGGGGCAATTTGTATGGTCGTTCGCGATGGCAAGCTAGTGTATGAATCCGTCCATGGAAATATGGATGATGAAGCAGGAAGGGTGATGACAAAAGACGCCATTTTTCGGATATATTCGATGACTAAACCGATAGCTAGCATAGCGCTTATGCAGCTCTATGAATCGGGTCTTTTTCAACTGGATGATCCGGTGAGTCGTTTTATTCCTGAACTTGCAAACCTCAAGGTTCTCAAAGCTTCTAAACGCATTGAAACTGAGTCCATGAGAGAGCCGCAAAGAGAGATGACAGTTCGAGACTTGTTGATGCATACCTCAGGGCTGGTAGCGACATCCTCAAAATGGCGAATAGTGGAAGGAACGCGTGTTGGTGGTCTATATCGGGAGGCAAACCTCTATAGTGGGGCAAATTTATCATCGATGGTTAAGGTTTTGGGCACGCTTCCTTTGCACTGTGATCCCGGTTCGGAATGGAATTACGGGATCTCAACCGATATTGTAGGATATCTTTGCGAAGTATTATCCGGGGAATCATTCGAGCAGTATCTTCAAAAATATATTTTTAATCCACTGAGAATGTTTGATACAGGATTTTCCGTGGACCCAATTAACGCAGATAGGCTCTGTGCTTGTTATCGGGTTGGAGTAAATGGTAGCAAGTATTATGAGTTGGAAGATTCGCCCCAAAAAAGTCGATTTTTGAGACCGACGACCTACTTTTCGGGTTCAGGAGGGCTGGTTTCGACAGCGAAAGATTATCTTGAGTTCTGCAAGATGTTAGCTGCTGGGGGAGCCCTAAATGGGGAACGAATTATTGGAAGCCGAACATTAGACTATATGACTGTAAATCATCTACCTGAAAATCGCGATCTTGCGGCGATGGGTCAGCCACAGTTCGCCGAAACTACAATGGAAGGCATTGGATTTGGCCTCGGCTTCGCGGTTTTACTTGACCCAACAGCGGCTCAGGTCATCGGGACTCCGGGCGAGTTTTATTGGGGAGGGATGGCCTCGACGGCCTTCTTCATCTCGCCAGATGAAGATATGGCGGTACTATTTTTGACCCAGTTAGTTCCTTCGGGAAGCCATCCTATCCGACGACAGCTCCGGGCTGCGGCTTATGGTGCAATCACAGACTGAAAACTTCATACTTCATTTTTAAAAACGAGTTCCAAAAAACGAGACCTATAAAGAGTCATTACTCTAGGGACACGTTAAGCCTCCCGCGAACACTATTTAGGAGATATAGATCATCGTAGGTTTCTAACGAATCTAAGTCGATGATGCGTTCCTTTAGTTCCCCTTTATCAAGAAGCCACTGCCTATATGTGCCACCTAACAGTCCGCATTCTATTGGGGGCGTGTAATGAGAGCCGTTTTTAACGACAACAATATTAGCTATACAGGACTCAGTAAGTTGTTTTTTATTATTAAATAGCAAAACATCATCGAACTCAGGATGTTCTTGCAGATGATCATCGTATATCTCACGTCGTGTTGTTTTGTGGTATAGGAATACCTCTTCAGGGTCTATCGGCCTCGTTGCGAGAGTGAGCCTGTAGACTTCTTTGTTAACTAGTTGCTTGGCTTCAATGCGAATATTGCCCCGTTTATTCAAGAGCAGTCTTATAACTTTTGGTGTTGCATCGAGGGTAGCAGTAAAGCTATCTAATTCTCGCCTGATTGCTTGCCTATCAAATTGAAATAAAAAATGCATTGCAGACTTTTCAAGACGTGTCAGATGGTAATCAAGCAAAGCAAAACCATCTGAGGGGCACCAGCGCATAGTTTCAAGTAAGTCGAAAGATTGGGCTAACTTGCGGACAATTTTAGTTTTAGTTTGACATTCAGCAAATTCCTTTTCTGCCTGAGAGTCCCACACGACACCACTACCAGTACCGTATGTGAGTTTTTTTTCGTGTGAATTTATCAATAGTGTGCGGATGGCCACATTAAACTGGGCTTGCCTATTTGGCGCAAAATAGCCAATAGAACCGGTGTATATATCACGGGCGTCTGTCTCTAATTCATGAATGAGTCGCATTGTTTGTATCTTAGGCGCTCCTGTGATGGACGCGCTAGGAAACAAGGCATTAAAAATATCAGAGAATGATGCGTCCGTCCGCGCAGATACGTTGGTTGTCATTTGAAAAAGAGTTTCATAGGTTTCTAATGTAAATAAGTTATCTACACTTACACTTCCGGGTACTGCGATACGTCCTAAATCATTTCGTATCATATCGACGATCATTAAATTTTCGGCCTGATCTTTGGAGGAAGATAAGAGTCTCTTTATTTGATGTTTATCTTCCGAAGCTGTTTTCCCTCTCGCGGCTGTGCCCTTCATGGGTCGACATGTAATTTGTGATCCATCGAGTGAGAAGAACAGTTCGGGAGAAAGGGAGGCTACCTTAAATAATCCGGTATTGATAAATGCTGCATAGGGCGACGAATGTTGATCAGTAAATGATGAAAATGCAGTGTATGGGTCTCCGTTATATAAAGCACGTTGACGAAAGCTATAATTTATCTGGTAGGTGTTACCTGACTCTATCTCTTGTTTGATATATTTGATATTACTTCGGTAATCATTTTTTGAAATAGAAGAGGACCACTCGCTGATACTTAGATCTTTATCTAACGGACTTGGCAACTCTGAGAGAACTTCTACTCTCGTGTAGATTCCGAACCATATGAGAGGGAATCCGTCCGATGCATCATGGGTCACAAACGCAGAATCGAAAGCTCGTGCAGCTTCGAAGCCCACAAAGCCCACAGCATATTTATCCTCAGCAACTAGCTCTTCTAGTTGGTTTAGTATGGGAATAATCTCGTTGAGGGAGCAAGTTGATAAAACTATCTCGGGTTCGCTGAAACAGAGCCAATTGCTATTCTGTCTAATAGCGGCGAAACCGAGTTCCCTTGAATCAATTGTATGCAAGATGACAAAACCAAAATTTACTATTCTATATTAAAATGGAGTTTTCGAAATGAAATCAGGAGATCTGACTATGGTAACCTGTTTTCGTGAAATACAGACTAAAAAGTTTAATTTGGAGTTTTGACGATTGAGAGGGAGATTTCATAAATTAATATTAGTGGGGTTTTGTTTTTATCTCCTCGTGGACTTCAGCAGTCAGATACCAGGGAAATCGACGTATGGTCAAAGTATAAGTCCACCATCAGAATGGAGGGTGGCTGATGGAAGTAGTTTTGTAATAGCTACTTACAATATTCGGCGTGGTAAGGGTGATGATGGTAAGAGAGATATAAAGCGCGCGGCAAACGCCCTTGAGCAGATGGATGCTGATATCATTGGTCTGAACGAATTATCCGGGACTCTTTTTTACGGATTGAATAATCAAGCAGAACAGATCGGACAATTATTAGACGCAGGTTGGCTTTTTGCCCCTACTTATCGACAGTTTTTTCAAAATCATTTCGGTAATGGAATCGTTACTTTTTTCCCTATCGATGAATGGAAAGTCCAACCTTTACTTACCAGCGATGATCATGAGGCTAGTTTTAGGAATATGGTCATTGTTAAAATTCCCTTTGCGAGCAAAGTGGTCTATGTATTGAATACTCATCTTGATCGCAGTGAAGTTCGAGTGAAGCAGTTGCGGCAGGTGCTGCAACACTTCACTTCATTGCCGTCACCAGCAGTATTATTGGGCGATCTAAANACNAGGCCTGACGATAATATAATGACTGACTTTCTTAGCAATTCTGAATACATTGACGTTACTCGGATGATTAATGAAAATCANGATGTTGANTGGATTATTGGNAAAGGANTGACTTTTATTTCCGGTGGCATGGAGCCTTCTGGCGTATCAGATCATCCAGCCTACTGGGCAGAATTGGCGCTAGAGTGATCTGAGTATAATTCAAGAGATGCGAGTTGTATAAGAGTTTTGTATTGAGAGAGATGATGAACCATCATAGCTATAATTTATATCCTGCTAAGGCTTAAACGAAAGTGAAACCACCAATAGTCAGTGCTCAAGAACATGCTTTAGGATTAAAGAGCTACTTTGATGTGGGCGAAAAGCGTGCNTACAAGACTGGTAATCGGGGCCCCTTGAAGCTTAGTAAGGATGGTGAGCTAGATCACAAAATTTTAGAGGCATTTGAGCGTGAGGGTTTCTATGTGTTCGAGGGTGTTGTTGAGCCTGAAGAAATAGCAGAGCTTAGAGCGGAGATTGATGGTTTGCTCGAGCGAGCGCCCACTGGAAGACACTCGAAGGTTGATAAGTTTGGAAACCCTGCCTTTGGCGAAGGGTTTAAAAGAGGAACTTATACTTTNATNAAACCACTCTCAGANCCTTGGGGAGGGACTGAATTGCTCGGTGGTAGGCATCCTGTGCAAATGACCGAACCCTTGCCTGCAGAGGATGCACCAAAGGAAATCGTTCACTTGATTGGTGGGATGTGTCAAACCATGAAGTCAGGATTACGACTATATGGTCATCCNATGTTGCTAGCTGTAGCTGAGGCCATAAACGGCAAAGATTTTGTACCATTCAATGAAGCAGTTTTTGTTAAACAACCCGGTTTAGGCGGTTCTGTTGCATGGCACCAGGATGGGGTCACGCATTGGGATGCGCCAAACTGGGACCCCGGGATTCATGGTTTTAACTTTCAAGTACAGTTATACGATAGTACTCCCGCAAATTGTTTGTGGGTTATTCCTGGATCTCATAGACGAGGTCGAGCGGACATAAAATCGCTAGTTGCCGAAAATGATAATTCAGAACTCTTGCCCGAGGCGATCCCTATGCCGTGTAAAGCAGGTGACGTTACTATTGCCAACCGGCAAATCCTGCACTGTTCATTTGCAAATACATCTCCCGATCTCCGTGTAGCAATGACATTTGGTTTTCATCGGCGTAGTTCAGTCCTTGGAGCGCGTGGTGCTCTTAGCCAGGGTACTGATCTGGTTTATGATGAAAAAACTGTTTTCGAGAGATCTCGTGTAATCGCGGTGGCAATTGATGCGCGTCAGCAATATTTCCCGAATGAGAAAAGATATCAGTACGAACCTTTTATTGGGCTTGAGGATGATTATCGTTGGAATCAAGAGAATTACGAGAAGATCATCAGAGACTATAATCTCCAGGACCTTGCCATTTAAGTAATAATAGAATTCCGCCTGAAATCTTCGATATCGCTATTTGAATAACCTAGTTCCACAAGGATATCGTGATTGTGTTCCCCTAGTCTTGGTGCCAACCGATCTTTTGTCGATTCATGTGCTAGTTCCCCGTTGACTTGGAACGGTGATCGGATTTCCAAGTAACCACCGATGTGCTCATGGAATGATTCATGAAACATTTTTGAATCGAGTAGGTGATCATCTTTCAACACATCCTCTAAGGAATTGACATTAGAGCAAGGGATATCTTGATCGGAAAGTAATTTTACCCACTCATTAGTAGTCTTAGTCAGTGCGACTTCAGAGATCTTCCCGTATAGCGCATCAATATTTTCACTCCGTAAAACAGGGTCGACAACCTTGTCTGCAGAGGCCCAGTCATTTAACCCACACACATTGAAGAATCGTGTCCAGTGACGCGTGCTGTAGGGTAATATGACGATATATCCATCCTTTGTTTTGTGTGGTTTTCGGTTTGGTGTCATCATTCTGTCGTACCCTAGTTCACCTTCTGGCGGGATAAGTGTTTTGCCGGCCAGGTGTTCTGAAAGAAGAAACGAAACCATGCTCTCTAACATTGGTACTTCGATGCAAACCCCTTTCCCTGTCCGTTCTTTTTGGATGATTCCACCAGCAACCGCTAGCGCAAGATGCAACCCGACAACCTTATCAGCGGCGATAGTGCGTATAAACTGCGGCTCGCTTTGTGCGTTTGCATTGAGTGCTGTGAGTCCAGATCTTGCTTGAATAATATCGTCATAGGCAGGAGCGTCTGCATCCTTTCCGAGCCCTCCAAAACCGGGTGAATAGCAATAGACTAGTTTGGGGTTGATTTCTTCGAGTGCTTCATAGGAGGCTCCTAATTGTTCTGCAGATCGTGCGCGCATATTGTGCACTAATACATCCGACTTTTTTATTAATGCGTGCAGTATTTCCTGACCCTGTTTCTGTTTTAGATCCAGCGTAAGAGATTTTTTATTCCTATTAAAATTCATGAACGCAACACCCAGGTCATCTTGTCGTCCCGGCCGAACTGCGCGAAATAGGTCACCGTCCAGTGACTCTATCTTTATTATTTCAGCCCCCAGATCAGCNAGAAGCTGCGTTGCATAGGGGCCAAGCACAATAGTTGTTAGGTCGATGATCTTGAGACCTTTGAGCAGTTGAAACATAACGTATCCTTAAAAAATACTGAAGCCACCGTCGATTTTGATTACGTCCCCGGTATGCCAGCGGGAGGCATCGCTCATGAGATATACGGCTATGGCACCAAAGTCATCGGGTTGTCCCCAGCGCCGCATAGGTATTCTCGGAATAACTGCGTCAACAAACTTTTTCCAACCAAAAGCTCTTTCTGTCATCGCTGTTTCAACCCATCCAGGAACAACGGCATTAGCGGTAATTTTGTAACGAGCCATTTCAACGGAAAGTGACATCATCATGGCAATCATCCCGCCCTTCGTTGAAGCGTAAGCTTCCGCTTTTGGGGCTCCTTGTATGGCTGTACCACTAGAGGTAAGAATAAGGCTACCTCCTTCCCCTTGTTTCACCATTTGTCTCGTTGCTGCTCGAAGCGTAAAGAAGACCCCATGCAGATTGACATCGATTACTTTGAACCAGTCTTCGCTGGAGTGTTCGAAGAAAGGTTTTTGGTTTTGCGAGCCTATTCCAGCATTAGGGAAGCAGGCATCTATTCTGCCATAGCGATCAATAACCCTAGCCATAGATTCTTCAACTGCATCCTCATTAGAAACATCGCAAAGTAATACCGAAGCGCTGGGATTGAGCGCTTGCAATTCTGCTAATGCAGCGGCGTTCTTGTCAGGGTTGGTTCCCCATATGCTAACATCTGCTCCCGCTGCTGCAATTGCCCGCGCGAAACCAAGTCCAATACCACCATTCCCTCCCGTGATTACAGCGGTTTTGCCGGAAAGATCAAAACGATCGTAAGTCATCATGGGTCCTTAGCTTAAAATTGATGGTGGAAGATCGCATATTTTGAAGAATTTGGACAGGGGTTAGCAACGTAGAGTTTTTTGAAAGGGCAATTCCTGTAGTGTTGAAGTTATGTTCTTTGGGAAAAAGTAGTAAAATCGATTTAGGATAACGGGTTCACGGGGATGCAAATAAGGTGATCACAAGATATTCTAGTTATAGAGCTATAGTTTTTCTTGCGCTAGCTACGGGTTTTCAATCACTCGATGCCCAAGCTAAAAAGAAATGGCTAGCTGGTGATCATCATGTACACAGTCAATATAGTGTGGGATGGAATAATTCTACTACGCCGCCCACACCAGTTCCCGGTGGTGACGCTGTTAACCCTATTCCTCGCAACACTGAACTAGGTCAAAAGTATGGTCTATCTTGGATTGTAACTACCGATCACGGTGGTCCAAACCATAGTAAACTCAACCGCGAGCAGGCTTATCCAGAACTGGTTGCCTCTCGTCGTGAGTATCCTGACGTGCTGCAGTTCTATGGTATGGAACTCAATACACCAGGTGCCGACCACAGTAGCTTGATTATTCCTCGTACTCATGACGAGAGAGATATTTTGTTCCAGCTAGAGGAAGGTTTCGATAAATACGAAGCCTTTCCTCAGGACGCGAGTCGTGATTCTGAGGAGCATATGTTAGAGGCGCTATCGCTGATGCGAGAGTTATCGTCGCCTCCTTTATTGATAGCAAATCATCCCTCGAGGTCTGCGCGCATGTATGGTGAATATGGTTTGCATAGTCCGAGAGAGTTCAGAGCATGGAATAATTTAGCGCCTGACGTTTCGATCGGTATGGCTGGAGCTCCTGGTCATCAGGCAGCTACTTTAGTTGGACTTCAAGGGTTTTCTACAAAGAGATTTTTCGGTAGAACCCCTCGCGGCGCATACAGTGGTTATCCTACCATGGGTGGTTTTGATCAAATGACAGCGGTAGTAGGTGGTTTTTGGGACTCGATGTTGGGGGAAGGACGAAATTGGTGGGTAACCGCAAATTCTGATTTCCATCGATATTACAAGGAGGATGGCATCGATTTCTATCCTGGAGAATACTCTAAGACCTATGTTTATGCAGAAAAAACCTACACATCAGTTCTAGCTGCTTTGAGATCAGGAGAAGTATTTGTGACCACAGGGGATCTGGTCAGTGAGGTGTCTATTGAAGTCAGTTCGGGTACTAATACTGGAACGATGGGCTCTGAGTTAGTTTTGGAGGGTGAATCTATGGTTCACGTAGAGATAAGTATACGTGACCCACAACAGCTAAATGTCAACAATGATAATCCATCGGTCAATCGCGTTGACCTTATCACGGGCTTGGTTGGAGGCAGGCTTTTAGACCTTGCGACAAATGAGAATACTAGTACGGTTGTTGCNTATCGTTTTTCAGACGATGAGTGGCAACGTAAAGGGGAGGTGCTAACTATGAGCCACCGGCTCGAGGTGGAAGGTTCAATGTACCTGCGCATTCGCGGGACGAATACAGATGAGTTGGAGCCTTTGAGGGATACAGTGGATGAAAACCCGTGGAACGATCTTTGGTTCTATAGTAACCCCGTTTTTATAAGAGTGGATTAAGCTTTTAATATAGGAGCCTCGTTTTTGGTAGTTTAGCGATGCTATTTTATTGAATAACGTTTTTATTAATCACGCTTAATTTTCTGGCAATTGAGGATATGAGCCTCTTTGATAATAATTACGTTTAATACTGTTCATCCCTATAACGTTGTGTTCATTGATTGGTCACTCAAGAGGTTTTCCATTTTAATTGCGGAGTCATTATTTATTCTAGTTCTAGCGTGTTTCAAGACATGCATCCTTGCTAGTTATCGTTAATGTCCGTTTATATGGGATCCCCAAGTTCAACAAGGTCATGGCAGATTCGTTGAATATCCTCGTGGTTTAACTGTATAGATCCGGCCCCTGCGTTTTGAACNCTTTGTTCTGCGGTTCGACATCCACANAGTATATGAGATGCCCCTAACTGCGCNGCNGTCCATGCCATGGTTAGCTGCGCGATAGTNCACTNGTACTTNACAAATAAATCTTCCCAGCCGGAAAACATCTCTAGTAAACGCTCAGTGTTCTCTTTTTTGAACCAGGGAGCCCATTGTCCGATATCTCTGCGAAAATCACTCTTGTCGAAGACGCGATTTGGAGTTACTTTCCCTGTAAGTAGTCCTTGTTCTAGGGATAAATAAGTTAATGTTGCGATGTTATTTTTTTCGCAGTAGGGCAGGATATCAAGCTCCCGATCCCGAGTTAGCATGCTGTAGCGGAATTGATCACTGGCTAAGTCACCCGCCTCGTTGTAGGCCGTGAGTTGCNCAAGAGANACGTTGGATACTCCAATAGCACGTATTTTNCCTTGTAGTTTTAAATCCATGAGGCATTCCATCGTGTCTTCGATAGGCGTCTCTTCTGGCGGCATTGAGGGTTTATGACATTGTAGGAGGTCGATATAGTCCGTATTAAGTCGTTTAAGACTGTCCTCCACTTCTATTTGGATCGTGTCTGGACGTAAGCTCACAGTGACNTCTTTACCGTCTTTAACGCCATTTGGTGAGCCGCGCTTATCTTTCCACCAAACGCCACATTTTGTCGCGATTACTACTTTGTCGCGACGACCTTTAATAGCTTTTCCAACAATACGTTCACTATGTCCCCACCCGTAAGAGGGCGCGGTATCGATGAGAGTAATGCCATGATCAAGTGCTGAGTGAATGGCGTTTATGGATTGTTTATCGTCTGGAGCCCCAGCTTCTTGATAACCACCAAAAGACGTCCCACCAAGTCCAATAATCGAAGCGTCAATTCCCGACTGACCTAACGGTTTATATTTCATTTAGTACTCGCTTTTAGTTTTACTCTCTCAGTCTTAAAAATTTATTTAGGAAAATTAGAACAATATCACCATGACTAAGGCAATTCTAATCAATCGCTTTGATAATCTTCTGTTCTTGATGTTATGTTAATGTGCGANNGNGNTTANTGAAAATNAAACAAATGGAGAGAGAGAATGCCCGTAATAGANATGTCTACCCTGAAACCGGTTGGTGAATTTGGCTCAAAAGCGTGGGGCGAGGCCTGCGTAGAAGCATCGCTAAAGATATTAGAGGCAGCAAACTTACCCTCTACAATTACCTGGGCTTTCTCTGAAAATTATACACACCCTCCAGCACGATTGATGGAAGGTGGTCGTACCCATGCCGGTTATTACATCATGATAAAGGAAGGGAAAGTAACGGCAGGGGATGGTTTCATAGACGAACTACTGACAATTCCTGGATTCCACGCGAAAATCCCTTGGGGATGTATTTGCAATCAATCTGGCGCTATTTACGGTAGTGAGGGACAAAAGCAGCGTCAGGCGGATCAGAAGGTGCTTTATGCTGCGATTGAAGAATATGTCGGACGTGAAAATCCTTTTGGGCTTGATATTAATAGCGAGGGTAGACCAAGCCAAATGCTTGACCCAGTGGGGGCATGGCCTCCTGAGGTAGGTAGAGCACTTGGAGAAGGGGGAGAAGAGGGTAATGGACTCCATAATATTGCCGCAACGCTCCAGTCGGACTCTCCAGAATATGCAGATTTGCCGGTTACAAAAATTCGGGTACCCATCTTCGGTGAGATGACAGAAGAACAAAAAGCGGATTTCGTGAAGCTCTGCGGTATTAAGATGTAGGAAAGACCATGGTTTTTAAGGGGAAACTTTCGGTGATCGGGGTTGGGTTTGAGAGATTCGCCGTCAGGTGCATCTTTTTTCTTGTCTGGGTTTTGGCTCAATCTGCCGTTTGCTCCGCTGAGGATTCACGACCTAATGTGCTATTTATTGCGGTCGATGATCTGAACCATTGGGTTGGACATTTGGATGGTCATCCTGGTACGTTGACCCCGAATATTGACGAGCTCGCTAGTGAAGGAGTGTCGTTTTCTCGGGCCTACGCAGCCGCGCCCTTATGCAATCCCTCGAGGGTTTCTCTTTTGACAGGTGTTATGCCATCTCGTTCAGGTGTCTATGGTAACTTTGAGAAACTGGAAGTACATCTCCCCGATGCTATAACGCTCCCCCAGTACTTTCGTTCTCAGGGGTACCAGGTGAAGGGTTCGGGAAAGATTTTTCATAATCCTTACGGAGATAATTCGACCGAACAGTCTTTTGACGAGTTCTATAATGCTTTTAAGATTGTTAAGACGAAATCAGGGTCTAAAGGCTACAAAGAGGATCCAAAGCGAAAAAGATTATCAAAAGAGGAGATGTGGGCGCCTTGGGGGCCAGTAGATATAGATGATGGCGATATGTTGGACGCTAAGAATGCAGATTGGGTTATTGCGGAACTAAAAAATCCTCAGAATAGACCCTTCTTTCTGGCATATGGCACGCAAAAGCCGCACTTGAATTGGAACGTGCCTCGTAAGTACTATGATATGCATCCGGAAGTATCGATCGTGCTGCCTAAGGTGATTGATGATGATCTTTCTGACATCCCAGCGTTTGGCAAAAAACTAGCAACAGAGGTATTGGATATTTCGAATAATCGAAATTTTAGTACACCTGGCGGCGACCATAACAATGTTTTGAAGTTTAACCAGTGGGAAGCTGCTGTCAGAGGTTACCTTGCGAGCATTAGCTTTGCAGATGCGCAAGTGGGTCGAGTCCTTGACGCCTTGGCTAAGTCGCAATTTGCGGATAACACGATCATAGTGCTCTGGGGGGATCATGGTTGGCATCTTGGACAAAAAGAACATTGGCGAAAGCATACGCTTTGGGAGGACGGTTTAAGAACGACTTTAGTCATCGCTTCCCCCACTGTAACCCGTCGTGGTTCTCGAAGTGATCGGGTTGTGAGCTTGCTTGATATATACCCAACACTTATTGAGCTCGCTGGGCTAGAACCGCGTGAGGGATTAGATGGCCAGTCCCTAGTGCCGTTACTGAAAGAACCAAAATTGCCCTGGCCCCGCCCAGTAGTTAGTACTTATGGTCATCAGAACCATTCAATACGAACAGAGCGTTGGCGCTATATTCGTTACTATGATGGCACCGAAGAACTTTACGATCATGACAGGGACCCTTATGAGTGGAGCAATCTCGCCGCTATCCCCGTTGAGAAAAAGCATCGTACTGTTATTAATCGCTTGAAGAAAAGTTTACCGGTGACGAACTCGCCTCCCTCGAAATCTAAAGTAAAGTATTAGGACCAAAAATTATGTCGGATTCATATGTATTGCCTCTCTCAACGCAGAACCTTTATCTCGATGTTCTTGGAGGTAAAGGACGTTCCCTTGCCAAGATGGCGCAAGCAGGATTTGCTATTCCTGATGGATATTATGTAACGACTTTTGCGTACAGGGAATTTGTAGAGGAGAACAATCTTCAAGATAAGATCAATCAATTAGCAAAGCCTGAGATTGGAGAGTTTACCCTGTCATTTGATGCCGCTTCTGCAGCAATTCAAAATATCTTTAGTCAGTCCAGTCTGGTCCCTGTGATGGTCGATGAAATAGGGGACGCATATGAATTGCTGGCGGAAAAAAACATGCCCGTGGCTGTTCGTTCTTCAGCGACGGCGGAAGATCTTCCGGACATGTCATTCGCGGGGCAGCAGGATACCTACCTTAATGTGATTGGCCGAGACTCAGTCGTAGAAGCGGTACTTGATTGTTGGGCGTCACTTTGGACACCCAGAGCGATGAGTTATCGCCATGAGATGGGTATTGCGAATGAAGATGTCGCAATGGCAGTGGTCGTGCAATTAATGATCCCATCAGATGTCTCCGGTATTTTGTTCACCGCAAACCCAGCGACAGGAGAGCGGTCGGAGATCATCGTAAATGCAAGCTTTGGTCTCGGGGAAGCGATTGTTGGTGGTCAAGTTACGCCTGATACTTTTGTCCTTGATCGAAAAAACTTTGAGTCAAAAGAGACAATCATTGGTACCAAGCAGCAAAAAGCTATCGCAGCTGATGGGCAAGGGATCATCCTAGAGGACATCCCAGAAGAAAAGCGCGAGGAGACGTCTCTTTCTTTTGATGCTCTCTCGGAGCTTGGGGAAATGGCGCTGAAAATCGAGACGGAATTTGAGGGTATCCCGCAGGATATCGAGTGGGGCTTTTCGCAAGGAAAATTATGGTTACTGCAGTCTCGACCGATCACTAATTTACCTCCGCAGCCGATAGAGGTTTCTTGGGATGCTCCGGCCCCTATTCAAATTCTTTCACGTCGGCAAATCGTGGAAAATATACCGGACCCCTGCACACCACTCTTTGACGAGTTATACCTTACTGAAGGTCTAGAGACCATGGAAAACGGTAAGAAGCGAGACCTTCCTTTCGAAGGAGGTGGGCCGTTATTTTTGACGCATAATGGTTTTGCTTATCAACGCTTTGATTTTCCTCAGGTGGTCGGGGAGAAGAAACAACCAGAAGCGTTGACTGAGGATCAGATGGAAGCGGCTGAGATTGAAGCCGCTCGGAAGGAATTTGCAGAAAAACAAGAGGTTAAAGATCGTGCGCAGTCTGATCATGAATTAGAAAAGCAGGACCTTGCTTTATTTTTATCAGAGCTCAGCGACGACGATAAAAAATCTTTTGAGACATGGAGTGAAGCTGCAAAGCTCGATGACTTGGCCCACGCGGTCACTATGCCTGCAAGTGAGGATATGGGAATGTCCGCAGGAACTAAAGTTAAAGGCAACGAACAGTTTCTGCGCGAGTGGCAAGAGAAGACCATGCCAGATATTGTGGCCTGGACTGAGGAGTGGAGTAAATTAGATCTTCGCAAAGCGTCCGATACACAATTATTGAAGGGGGTAGCTGAACTTGCTAATGCTAGTGGTATTTTTTGGTCATCAAACTCTAGTCATAGTTTCGGTGTGGCCAAGATAACCGACCATCAATTGCAAACCTTTTTGAAAGAAATTCTGCCGGATCAGAAATTCACCAGTGGCCAATTCTTAAGTGGTTTTAAATCGAAAACGACTGAAGCTAATGAAAGCTTATTTTTAATAGCCAAAGAAATTCGTTCCATTGACAGTTTGTATGAACTGGTTCGGATAATGCCTCCAAATCGTCTGATGAAAGCGCTACGGAACCATCCAGATGGTAAAAAAATAGTTGCAGAAATTGATGAATATCTTAAGCATTACGGGCATCTGGGCTATAGTCTCGACTTTGGCGAGCCATTGCCGTTAGATGATCCCTCAGGCCTCTTGGCGAACGTGAAAACCATGGTTGCTAATAGTGGATATGATCCCCGCAGCCAGGAAGAAAGCGCAAGACAGAAAAGAGAAAAAGCGACCAGAGAAATTGGGCAGTTACTTGAGGGGCTTTCGTTTTGGCAGTTTAGATATCGTGTTTGGTTTGCGCAGCGTTTTTATTATATCCGTGAAGAGGTTATGTTTTACCTCTATTGGCCTTGGCCTGTTTTGCGAAAATTGGCGTTAGAGCTTGGGAAACGCTTTGTGGATGAAGGTATATTCCATAAAGCAGATGATGTTTTTTTTCTTTTCAGTAAGGAAATAAGTGAAGCGATAGAAGCTAAAACCAATCATCAGCCGTTTCATGAAGTGCGGAACCTAATTGCGGAGCGTAGAGAATTACGTGAGGCCCGAAAGCGCCTGCATCCGCCAGGCACCATACCTTTTGAGGCAAGTGAGCATCCCTCAGTTAGATTCAAAGAAACACAAATTTATAATGACGCTGACAGCGATACCTTACTGGGTGTTCCCGTCAGTCCCGGCAAGGTTTCCGGACCTGCGAGTCTTATAAAAACGCCTGAAGAGTTTGGATTGATGAAACCTGGGTCTATTTTAGTTTGCCCGATGACGAACCCCGCTTGGACTCCACTCTTTGCTCATGCAGCCGGTCTCGTTACTGATATGGGCGGTATCCTGGGTCACGGATCGATAGTGGCGCGAGAATATGGAATACCAGCAGTGGTTGGTACAGGAATTGGAACGCAGCGAATAAAACACGAGCAGCAGATTACGATAGACGGTGACTTGGGTTCGGTGAAGATTGAGGAGTAGGCTGAGATAGGTTTTCCTACACGAATTTTCTTGCCAAAAAATTGGTGTTGTCGTCCGCATGCTCTTACTTATTCTTCTGAAAGCTTTAAATAATATTAATCAAGTGAAGGGGTAGGAATGTTTAATTTTGAGTATTTTAGAAAAGGGAGAATAATATACCTTCCTTTGATCATTTTTTTTCTTTCAGCTCATGTATCTGGTGAAGGTAAACCCAATGTCATCTTGGTAATGGCCGATGATATGGGATGGGCGCAGACCGGATATTATGGGTATCCATTCATGGAAACCCCTAATCTTGACGATATGGCGAAGAATGGCCTTAGAATGGATCGATTTTATGCTGGGGCGCCAAGTTGTACTCCTACGCGTGCGACTGTTCTCACCGGTAGAACTAACGACCGTACAGGCGCGTTTCGAGTAGGACACTCAATTAATAAACAGGAGAAGATGCTTTCGACCGCGTTCAGGGAAGCAGGTTATGCGACTGCACATTTTGGAAAGTGGCATTTAAATCAGGTTGGTCCTATCGCGGGAGAGCTTGTAGATCATCCCTTATCGGCAAGTGACCCCCATAACCCAGGAGAATTGGGGTTTGATTATTGGTTGAGTACACACCAAGGATTCGATTATCCAGAGTTTGAGCTAAGCCGGAACGGTACCCGTGAAGTTTTTAAAGGCGATGGTTCTGAGGTGATCGTTGCTGAGGCTGTGAAGTATATTGCGACGCAAGTGACGGAGAAAAAACCTGTATTTGTTGTCATCTGGTACTCGGCGCCGCATGGTCCATGGGCTGCTGCTGACAGTGATGTTGAACCTTATTTAGGGAAAGTCAATCGAACCTCAGCGAATATGCTGGGTGAAATTGTTGGTATTGATCGCTCGATTGGCCATCTCAGAAGAAGTCTGAAAGAGATGGGTATAGCTGATAACACATTAGTATGGTTCACTAGCGACAATGGTGGCACCGCGGATACTGACACGCATGTCGCCGTAGAAGGAGAAACTACGGTTATCACATATCCATCAGACTGTGGAGATTATATCGATCCAAATCTGTCGAGTTTCGACGCGAGAACCATGCACAATTGTTGGTTGGGTGTGGATCCCGATAGTACNGGACATTTGCGTGGCTTTAAGAAAGATTTTTATGAGGGAGGTCTGCGTGAGCCTACTGTTGTNGAGTGGCCTGCTGGAATCAAGCCAAGAGTATCAAATTTTCCATCAGGAACGGTCGATATATTCCCAACACTAATCGACTTGGCAGGNCTCGACTCAACNGCNATTAATGAGGTNCANGATGGAATATCTTTGGCAGAAGTATTCAAAGGGGAACCCGTGCGACGTGAGCAACCCTTAGGGTTCCGAGCGAACGGTGGCTGGATGTGGTTAGATAACGATTGGAAGATTGTGAAGAATGGTGATTATGTCGGTAACGAAANNGATCTTCCCTACGAACTATACAATGTCATTGGTGATCCAAGNGAAGANCATAACTTGATTCAGACTTACCCTGATTTAGCGAATCAACTCTATGAGCAATTCAAAATATGGAGTCTTTCAGTGAGTCGAAGCGCNTTGGGTGCNGATTACCCAGAAGGTAGAGTCCTACCGACGGGCCGCGCACCTAACCCTGAGATAGATGATCGTCGAGCGGTGCGGATAAAAGAATGGACTGCAGAGGTGCGTGCGGCAGAGGAAGAAAAATAGTCTATGAGATGACATCAACTATCATGCTAGCTATGACAGTCCAATTTTGAGCGAGATGTGCTTGGCTACCAAGGGAATGAACACGCAGAAAGTTACATTAGATCCGCTAGTTTTTCATGGCGGAATCGGGCGTATGGAGTACATCTGTTGGTAAAAGTGTTTAGGAGACTGACTACCCAGAAGAGGTAGTATTTCCATAAGGGCGAGATAATTATAAAAGGAACACGAGAATGATATTTACTGGCTGGGAAGGACCAATGGCGTTATTGGAGCACGAGGTAGTTCAACAAGAATATGAAGGATGCTCAGTTCCCGAAGCGTTAAAAAAGCAGATCTCCGCATTGGATAACGAGAAAGATGTTTGGAACTTCGAAACCGTTGATAGTCTTTATCGGCAGCTGGAGCAGTTGCCGAGAGATNCAACATTTCCTTATGTTCAGCCTAATGATTTGGAGGGTATNCGAAAGGAACGCCCCTTGGGTCCAAGACAACTGGGCCAGATAACAGAAACAGATTTGCTCGATAAGTTCCACGGGGCATGGACGGGTCGCGCGGCTGGTTGTGCGCTAGGTAAACCTGTTGAGGGAATGGGTATTATGGGNCGCGAGGGAATGATTGGNAGACAAGCGATCANAACCTACCTGACAAATCGAAAGCATTGGCCCCTTGACTTTTATTTTACTGGTGCTGATGCGGGAGATGGCCTGAAAATCCATTGTCCTCAGTCACAGAGAGAAAATATTGCTTTCATGGAGCCTGATGACGATATTCATTACACCCTGATTGCATTATCTGTTTTAGAAAAGTTCGGCGGGGATTTCGAGTGGCATGATGTAGCAAATACTTGGAATACTAGTTTGCCCTACTATGCGATCTGTACAGCTGAAGCTCAGGCAATCATGAATTATAATAATGCTGTTCCTCGTAAGGCCTTATCAAAATGGGTAACGTCTGAGTATACGAGTACTAATCGTAATCCTTATCGAGAATGGATCGGGGCCCAGATTCGTGCCGATGGTTGGGGTTATGCTTGCGCTGGTAATCCAGAATTGGCAGCAGAATTTGCATATCGGGATGCTTGTTGGACTCATAGAGCGAATGGTATCTACGGTGAAATGATGTTCGCCGCAATTATCGCAGCAGCATTTTTGGTTGATGATGCTACTGAGCTAATAAATATTGGTTTATCCGAAATTCCAAAGAATTGTAGGCTTTCCGAAGCCTGTCTTTCTGCGTTGAATACGATACAAAAGTGTCAAGATTTCCATGAGTATATGGATTGGGTTGAATTAAACTATGGAGAGCTCAATGGCGTGCACACCGTGAATAACGCGCTTGTGGTCATTGGATCTTTGATTTTCGGTCAGATGGATTTTCATCAGTCTATTTGTCGATCCGTAGAGGGTGGCTGGGACACTGATTGTAATGGCGCGACTTGTGGCTCGATTGTAGGAGCCTCCACGGGCACAAAAGGTCTAAATTCTAGTCTAGTGGCACCGCTCAATGATACTATCAAGCCTAATGTGATTGGCTTCCAGGAAATTAGCATGACGGAACTGGCAGAGCGCACACTAGAGGTNTATAANCGTGTCGCTGCTCAGTAAACGATAGTCTTTCCTAGGGTGGCGTATACCAGATCGGTGAGGAGTAAGCGCGTTCTTCAATTACCGGTAAGGGATCTTGGGGAATTTCTTGATCAAAGAATTTTGCATCGTAGGCTGTCCATCTTGGAGTGGGAATCTGAAGTACACGAACGTAGTAAAACGCTCGCTTGGTAGAGTCAAAATTTTCATCACTCCAGAAAGCCGATAGTTCAGGGCTGCCGATGCTATTTTGATAAGTGGCTTCAGCGAGGTTTATGGTTGAGCCTACGCTTGGTAATGCCCCATCACTATTAATNACGCGATNGTCTGACCAAGCTATGTTGTGAACNTTTTCCTTCGGTTGCCCATCGTTGTCAANCCAGCCTTTAACAATCTGAATACGATCGAGAGCTGCGCCATCAGGATCCTTTGTTGCTCGAACAAGAAATGTGGGTGCTTTATCGCTAGTTATTTTATCGTGCGTAAGATCTCCACCCATAGGAATACCAAAGCGATAGCCACTTTTTGCAATATCCGGTTGATATGCATGACTTTCTTTAAAATTCCATCCTGCGAAAAAACGTAGCGTGATACGCGGTCCAGTAGTGGCGTAAACTTCACGTCGCTTCATTGCTGAAAAAATTGCTTCGCGTGTGTTTTCGGCTGCCCAAACTGCAGCATAGCCCGAGGAAGAAAAACTAGATAGCCATGGTGTTGTAGATCGATAGAGACTTGGCTCGGTAGACCCGAATTTTCCGTAGAAATTATTTTCATCAACTGAGGCAAGACCTGTATGGGAATCTGTCGAACCGATCATGCCGAATTTATAAGGATTAGTTCCCACTGCTGATTCAATAGAGAGTCCTGTTTGTAGGGCAGAGCGAGCATAGGAGGCTCTCGCTATATCTTCCTCGCTCCGGCTTTTGTCCGTTACGTACTGTACATTCAGAGAACTACGTTCGTGATCAGCGAACTCATCTTCTGGTGAGACGAGAGGATAAGTTTCGCTATCCCCTTTGATTTGAGTAACCTCAATGATCGGTTCAATACTGGCACGCATGTGTGCATAGTCGCTCGAGATTGATTTCCCTTCATAAGTCACATTTTTGAACATGTTCCCACGACTTAGGTTGCTGTTGTGCGGAATGGAAATGACGTCTCCACCTGTTGAGGCCTTATACTGCTCTAGATGATGCCAAAGGTCCTCAGGGTTCTCACTATCATAGGATGAAAAAGGGATAGTTTTGAGCGTTTGTGATGGTCCGTCTGCAAACAGTACGTTACGATGTAATCCTAATTTAGAGCTTGTGTATTCGTATCCAGCGAAGGTCGTGAATTTACCTGGGTTGTTATGGTGCTCTGCAATCGAGACAACGCCTTCCCAAACTTCGAGGTTAAGGGAAGGGGTGATTGACAACTTCCGTCCCGTTATTTTTTTTGCCATCCCCATTATTGTGTAGCCTGCTAAGAATTTATTTTCGTTGGGAGAATTTAAAAGCTCGCGGGCTGTTGGCCTTTGACCAAGTCTTTCGATCATTTCCTGGGCTTCTGCAGTCAATTTTATTCTTGTATCACCGGCAATTAGGGCGGGGATTATCCCCAAGTTTTCCGCGTGGTCAGCGACCATCAGGAAATCTAGAGGCCGGCGAATTCTCACTGATTCACCTCCAGAGGTTTGAACTTCCTCTCCTTTTGCAAATCGGTATGCCTGATCTGGGGTAATGTTTGTACCAAAAGTGTAGGCGTCCCACGAAAGTCCGCTATGAAGATGCGTATCACCCCAGTATACGTTTGCAGGATAGACGTGATCAGCGTAGGGAGAATAGGATTTTTCAGCTGCGATTGGCATTGCAATCACGAGTAAAACAAGAAGTCTCAGTATTACTTCCCCTTTGTAGACTAAAACGTTTTCGATTGGGTGNGCTCTTTAAAANTCGAGGNTAGCACAATAAGTNCNTTNAAACATNAGNNTGCTANTGGCTNGTTAAAGNANAAANCGCNTACTGCTNNGGTGTTTATNANGGTTTTTTANCAGCTAGCGCGTAAAGAAANTGGACATTTTCTGAGCTTTACCTAGTATGANCTGACGCTTAAACNAGTCTNATNTAAGCATAAAAGTATTTTCTAAGGGGAGGAGTATAGATGGTACATGATATTGTTATTCGGAATGGCAGTATTGTTGATGGCACTGGAGCTGAGCCAGTCCGAGGTGATCTCGCAATTGATGGTAGCTCTATTACGGCAGTAGGGGAAGTCGAGACCAAAGGAAAGAAAGAAATTGATGCCGATGGTCACTTGGTGACTCCCGGATTCATTGATTTACATACTCATCTTGATGCACAGATTGGCTGGGATCCTCTGATGACTCCAGTATCTTGGCACGGCGTATCAACGGCCTTGCTTGGTAATTGCGGTGTGACATTTGCTCCCTGTAAGCCTAATGATAGAGAGCTATTGGCCGGGATGATGGAAACCGTAGAGGATATCCCCAAACAAGCAATATTGTCTGGCTTACCTTGGAGTTGGGAAGACTATGGAGGTTATCTTGATGCCATCACCGAACTTAAGCCATCACTCAATATGGCCGGTATGGTCGGTCATTGTGCGGTCCGTTTCTATGTTATGGGCGAGCGAGCGGTAGAAGAGCTTGCAACAGAGAATGAGATGAAGCAGATGTCGCAGGTTGTTGCTGATTCGATTGATCAAGGAGCATTTGGCTTTTCCACTAACCGGTATGAAGCCCATCGACTACCCGATGGTCGGTCTATCCCGGGGACTTTTGCTGACCCCGAGGAGCTCGAGATTATAGGTAGAGAAGTGGGTGCGCGTAATGCTCTGATGCAGGCTGTTGGTGCGAACGAAGAAGTGATTCTCAAAATGTCACGNGCNTCTAATAATCGTATTTTATTTAGTGGCGGTGGTGCTAATGAGCCAGGTTCNGGAAAGCGNATTGCTGGATGGTTGGATAGCTTCTGCGANGGNAGGGATATCACGTCTATCACTCAAGTGCGAGGTTCTGGTCTCATGTTTGGGCTCCAGGGAATGTTACCCTTTCAAGGGGAGGCCTGGGATACTTTGCGTGAGAAGGATCTGGCCGGACGCATAGCGTCGGTAAATCAAGAAGACATCGTTAAGAGATTGATAGAGGACGGGAAACAGGAAACATGGGTAACTCTTGATAGGATCTACTATCAGGGTAATGACGAAACGCCGAAATACACAGCTAATATTCAGGACAATCTAGCTGCATTAGCTGAGAAAAATGGGGAATCTCCAGTTGAAATGTTTATACGTATTAGTAGGGAGTCCGAGGGGCGTGCTCTGTTTACGTGGCGAATGTTCAATCAGGATCTGGATGAACTGGGCGAACTGTTTAAGAGTAAGAACATGTATCCTAGTTTGGGAGATGCAGGGGCGCACGTATCTCAGTTCATTGATGCAGGTTGGTCTACATTTACACTTTCTCACTGGATTCGTGAAAAACAGATCTACACAATTGGCGAGGGTATACGTCGAATGACCTCAGGCCCTGCACGCGTTATCGGCCTCCATGATCGCGGGGTACTTAAACCTGGAATGCGAGCTGACGTCAATGTGATTGACTTTGATAATATTACTGAGCTTCATCCTGAGATGGCACACGATTTCCCCGGCGGTGCACCGCGTTACATACAAAAGGCCCGCGGATATAAAGCTACATTGATTAATGGNCAGATTAATTTGGTCGATGACGAATTAACTGGTGCCCAGGCTGGAGAAGTTTTGCGCCATCGAGCCTAGGCTGAAAAGGGAGAATGGACAGATGTTCAACTGATTGATCTGATTACTTTGGCGATTACAGAGGGAGCATCATAGTGATTAAATTTGGTACTTTGGGTGCTGCGAGGATTACTCCAGCGGCGTTGATTGATCCATGTAAGAATAACGATAATGCCCTGATCTTTGTGGTCGCAGCACGTGATCGATCTCGAGCGGAGGCATTTGCTAGGGAACATGAGATTGCAAATGTTGTTGATTGTTATGAGGATGTTATCAATCATCCTGACATTGATGCGGTNTATAATCCATTACATATTGGNCTGCATCACGAGTGGTCTATTAAGGCGCTNAGGGCTGGNAAGCATGTTCTCTGCGAAAAGGCNATTGCGTGTAANGCCAAANAAGCNGAGGANATGGCCNTTGTAGCCAGAGAAACTGGACGNGTNNTGATGGATGCATTTCATTATCGTTATCATCCCTGCTTCATTAGAGCTAAAGAAATTTGTGCATCCGGTGTTCTCGGGGACATTTCTGAAATCGATGGTCTATTTCATGTAGCAGGTCACCTGGAGAACGATATTAGAACGAATTATGAAACGGCTGGTGGTGTGACAATGGATATCGGTTGCTATCCAATATCCTGGGTGCGTCACATTGCTGGGGAAGAGCCGGTAGATGTAAGCGCCATTGCTGAAACAGGGAAGGCTAATGTCGATCTTTTTTTGGCCGCTGATTTGACTTTTCCAAGTGGCATAGTTGGGCATATTTCTGGTGATATGAGGAATGGTGGAGAGCCCCGTGCTGAGCTTAAGGTAACCGGATCGAGAGGAACGCTATTNGTAAGAAATCCTATTGCACCGCAGTTTGGCAGCAAATTTGAACTAACTGTTGATGGGGTAACGACAAGAGAATTTTTTGACAAACGCGCTAGCTACGATTTTCAGTTGGATGCATTTATTGCGGCTATTGAAGAAGATATAACGCCGTATACAGATGCGGAAGAAGCAGTCAATCAAATGAAAGTAATTGACGCCTGCTACGAAGCCGCAGGCCTCCCGATTCGGGGTTTATAAACACCCAAAAATCAAAATTAGGAAGTGGTTGCTAGGGCGAGTACCATATTGGAGAGCTATAGGCCCGTTCTTGAATTACTGCTGGTGGGTTGGTTTGAATATCTTCAAGTCCATAGGTCTTGGCGTCATACGTTGTCCATCTTGGGGTGGGAATCTGAAGAACTCGTACATAGTACACAGCCGCCTCTGAATGGTTAAAGTCCTCATCTCTCCAAGCAACTGAAAGCTCTGGGCTACCAATGGTATTTTGGTAGTTTGCTTCTTGTAGGTTTACTGTGGATCCGACAGCAGCCAGCATGCCGTCTTTATTTATTTCTCGTTTCCCAGACCAGGCAACGTTATAGATTTTTTCTTTTGTTGATCCATTCTTGTCCAGCCAGCTCTTGACGACCTGAACTCTATCAAGATTAGCACCGTCGGGGTCTTTGGTTGCTCGTATTAAAAAGGTTGGTGCCTTATCTTTGTTTTCTTTGCTTTGAACGAGGTCGCCTCCCATAGGGACACCTCGAGAATAGCCTACTTGTGCCAAATCGGGGGTATCAGCTTCTGCGCTCAAATAGTCCCATCCTCCAAAAAAGCGCAGAGTAATCCTCGGCCCGGTTGTGGCATATACCTCACGTCTTTCCATCGCAGCAAAGATAGCTTCACGTGTATTTTCTGTTGCCCAAACGGCTGCATAGCCTTGAGCCGAATAATGGCTTTGCGTATTGGCGCGATAAGGGCTGGGTTCGTTCATGGCCATTTTCCCCCAATAATTGTCTTCATCGACTGTGGCAATTCCCGTATGCGTGTCAGTAGCTCCGATCACGCCAAACTTGTATGGGTTGGCCCCAATAAGCGCTTGAATATTAAGACCTCGTTGCAAGGCTGATCGGACGTAGGAGCCTTGTATCATCTCTTGGGTGCCCGAGGTTTTCTCTTTTGAACTGCTCCCACGTGGTCTCTTGCAGTATGCTTCTATTTTAGGATCTGAGGGCACACCTTGTGGAAGTTCTGCATAATATTTCTCACAATATTCTGTGATCCTTTTGGTTTCAGAGAGCGAGCCTTGCGAACCAAAAGCACCGTGCTTCTCATAATCGGCAAATTCATCATTCGGCGAGATTAGAGGATGGGTCTCACTATCGCCTTTTATTTGTGTGATTTCTACAAGAGGTTCTATACTTGCTCGGGTTTGAATATAGTCTAGTGAGATGCTTTTGCCTTCATATGTAACAGTTTTAAACATGTTTCCGCGGCTTAGATTGCTATTATGAGGGATTGATATGACACCACTACCTGTTTGTTCTCTATACTTTTCAAGATAGTCCCATAAGTCCTCAGGGTTTTCGCTATCGAACCTCGAGAAAGGAATAGTTTTGAGAGTGTCATCCGGGGATCCGCTATAGATTACGTTGCGGTGTAAACCACTACTGGAATATTCATAACCAGCGAAGGTAGTAAATTTCCCAGGATCATTGTGACGTTCTGCAATGTCAACGACACCTTTCCAAACCTGCCGGGTAAATGCTTCATCAACGTTATAATTTTTTCCATGCGTGCTTTTCGCTGCGAGAAGTTTATTCGCCCCAACGTTAAAATCTTTCTCACTATCGGAGCGTAATATGCTTTTTAGTGAAGGTAGTTGGGACAAAAACAATGCCGACTCTCTTCCCTGTTTGGTCGCTAAAAGTTTTCGATTTCCAGCGACCAGTGCGGGTAAAACTCCAAGATTTTCAGCATGATCTGCAACCATCATAAAATCTAAAGCTTTACGTAGTCTAACTTTATCCCCACCAGTGGCCGTGATCGTTTCACCCTTCGCAAAGCGATAAGCTTCATCTGGGCTAATTCTATTTCCCATAGAGTAGGCATCCCCAGATAAAAAGGAATGTAGGTGTGTATCTCCCCAAAAAACACTTGCAGGATATTTTCGTTCAACGAAGGGCGAATAGCTTTTTGCAAAAGCACTTGCGCTTATAATTAAGAGAACTATAAAAAAATATTGCATCGATACCCCCTTTAAATCGTGTTACGACATTTTCTTAGAAAGAACAACTCGTCCGTTCTTAGTACTGTACATAAATCTCTTTTGTGGAGTCATAGTATAGTGCGGTTCAGTTTTAGTAACCTTCATCCTCAAGATTTAATAAAGGGAAAGCCGCGGAAAGGTCGGGAGGATACACCATTTCTGAAGGGACAACGAATGAATCATCAAATTCGTCGAAAGACTTAACTCCGCAAAGACTAAGCGTTTCTGAGATTTCCCATTTCAGAATATTCAGACATTGCACCAACGCGGGAGCACCACCTGCCGCCAATGACCATGCCTCTAGTCTACCAATTCCAACAGCATTTGCTCCCATGATCATCGCCTTGACGATATCTGTACCGCGATAAAAACCGCCATCTATGATAATTTCAGCTTTTCCTTCTACGGCTTTGACTATAGCGGGCAAAAGGTCGAGGGATCCGACACCATGATCTAACTGTCGACCACCATGATTGGAGACATAGACCACTTCAACGCCGAGATCTATGGCTTTTTTGGCATCATCGGGACGATTGATCCCCTTGATGATCAGAGGAATATCGAAATTATTTTTAATCCTTTGCACATCGGCCCAATTCAAACTTTGTTGGAAAACGCGGTCTCCGTAACCCGATACAGGTTTTGAAGTTGGTGTTACTGCTTTACTAATGTCACGCTCTCGTCTGCTAACAACTGCGGAATCGACCGTTAGACAGAATGCGGTATAACCAGCATCAATAGCACGCTGCACTTTGTTATCAGTCCAGTCTGCATCACCTCTAACGTACAGTTGATAAATTTTCGGTGATTTAGAGGCTGCAGCGATGTCCTCGAGGTCTGGATGACACACTGAGCTAGCAATACTCATAATACCTGCCTCTTCCGCAGCAATTGCAGCAGTTGCTCCTCCCCCTTTTACTAAGTTTTGTAAAGAACCTATAGGTGCCAAGATCACTGGTAATGCTATTTTTTTGCCAAGAATCGAGATTGTCGTATCGATAGCTGATACGTCGTTAAGTATCTTGGGAAGGAGTGCTTTGGAGTCTATTGAGGCGCGATTTCTTCTTAATGTTGTTTCGGAAGCTGTGCCACCAATTACATAATCCCATAGCGTTTGGCTTAGATTCTGTTTTGCTTTTTTTATGATTTGGTGAATAGTTTTAAACTCAGAGGCTTCTGGTATCTTCATCCCTTATTCCGTGTTGTTGGATTTAAGTTTCACTCTCTCGACGAGCAGAAAATAGAATCTCTCAAAATCCGATGTCTTTAGTCAATTATTTTAAAAGAAATAATTTAGCAAAATACTTACCTCTTTAGCGTGTTTAGTATCGATAATGTGGTACTGTCCGAGTTCGCATAACTCATCGGTGGGGGGAAACGGTTGAGTGAACCAGCAATAATAAAAGGTTACAGAGAGGCTGGTCAGTTAGGTAACGTGCCTGATGTAAGTTTCAGCAAGATGTTTAGGCTTGCCCTTCGCACATGGCCTTTTATGAGACCAATGTTGAAGCATCTTATTCTCCTAGGATCTGTCACGATAGTAGGCAGTGCCGTTGCTCTCGTCGCTTTCATTATTAATGCTGATATTTTTCAGAATAAGGTTCTTGTCGGAGATAAATTACAGCCCATGCAGGCGACGATTTTATTGTTAGATAGGAGTTATGTTGATGCCTCTATTAGCGATTCATTTGGGAAGGATTTGGGAGAACAATTGGGGATCAGTAAACTCCTTGATAATATTACCGATGGAAAGGGGAAAAGTGATGAGGGTGAAGAGCTCGACCAAAAAGAAGAACGCAATACGGAAATAAAAAAGGCGCAGTTAAGCAAAGAGCAAAGAAAAGTAGTCCGCAATAGGTTGGTAATATTCAGCGTTATCTCTGGAATTTTAGGGGGGATCACGTGGTTGCTGATTCCATACTACAACATGTGGATTTGGCAGAGCATTAACCAAAACCTTAGAGTCGCAATGATTGAGCGAGCGGAGTCGTTGTCTTTAAAGTACCACGATAATGCTCGCGTAGGTGATGCNATTTTCCGGGTGTATCAGGATAGCGCTCAAATCATCAACTTACTCCANGCAGGAATTATGACTCCNATAGCAACTCTCTATGGAGTTATTATGGGACTTGCAATTGTGGCGGCTTTTGACCCCTTATTTGCCTTAACGATCATTGTCGCAGGNACGCCCATGGTATTTCTTACGATTTGGTTTACGCCCAGAATTCGTCGTCAATCATTAAATAATCGGAAGGCCAATAGCGATCTAACCTCTCGGCTTCAAGAAGTGTTTTCGTCTATCAAAATCGTAAAAGCAAACCGAGCGGAGGACCGCGTACTTGATCGATTTAATAAGGACTCTTACCGCGCTCTGGATGCAGCATACTTTCTTAGAATGGATATGGCATTACTCACAGTATTAGTAGCAGTGATTGGAGGGGCAACTTTGCTTTTCTGCGAATATGTGATGGTTAGCTGGATCGTTATTGAGCGGGAAACATTTTTTGGTGCATGGGCAGTGGCTCTGATCGGCTTTATGGTGTGGAATTTGGGTGCTTATAACATAGCTGTGGGAAGGGTCAACGGTCTGGCTCAATCGGGGAGAGAGCTGGTTGCGATATGGAATCGAATGCAGGATATGTTTATTGGCTTAGAACGTGCATTTTTTCTTTTAGATTTGGAGCCGGAAGTTATTGATCCAGATAATCCAAAGGATTTCCCTCAGCCAATAAAAACTGTCTCATGGCAGCGTGTTAAGTTTGGGTATGACTCAAAACAGAACATCTTAGACGGGATCAATTTGCAAGCTGTCGCAGGAACAGTTACGGCGATTGTCGGTGGCACTGGTGCTGGGAAATCGACGGTGATGTCAATGTTGTTGAGANTATATGATCCTGATGAAGGACAGCTTCTGGTTAACAATATAGATTTAAGGCAAATGGCTATCGACGATGTTCGCGGCAATATTGCAATTGCTTTACAAAAGAATGTGCTATTTGCCGATACGGTTGCGAATAACATCAGTTATTCAATGCCGGGTGCATCGAGGCAGCAGATTGAGGATGCCGCAAAGGTCGCATGCGCGGACGAGTTTATTCTATCAATGAGCGAAGGTTACGATACAGAATTGGGCGAGCGCGGAGGAAAACTATCTGCAGGTCAGCGACAAAGGCTTTCGATTGCGCGCGCAGTAGTGCGCAATACCTCCATTCTTATTCTTGATGAGCCCACCGCATCATTAGACGCGAAGACTGAACATAATGTACTTAGTAATCTTTCTGAATGGGGTCGAGGAAAGATTATTTTTCTAGTTACTCATCGTTTATCTACGATTAGAAATGCGGACNACATCGCTTTTTTGGAAAAAGGTAAATTCGTTGAGCATGGAAGTCATACTGAGTTAATGAATATGGAAAATGGGCGCTATCGAGCCTTTGTTCTTTCGGAGCTAGATGGTAGTGACTTGGATAGTTAATGATGAATATTTCAACTGGAAGAGAAAAAAAGTCTACCTCTATCCTAGGTGAGGTTTTTGGCAAGAACCAGTACGACGATCGCGTTGATACGCAGCCCGATATACTTACCCGAGACATGTTTCGGCTTTTAGGCCGATGCGTTCGCCTACTATTTTCTGTTAAGAAACTTCTGATGGCTAAGTTTTTACTCCAGCTTGGATTAGTCTTCCCTGTTTTATTACTACCCTGGATGGCAAAGATAGTAATCGATAACGTTATATTGCAGCGACCGTTTGGTGAGACTGCAGTTAGTTATCCACCCTTTATGAATCCAATCGTGAACCATGTGGACGGAATGAATCCCATGTCCATAATGTTTACCCTTAGTATTATTTATTTTCTTTTATTGGTGTTAGTCGGTACCAGATCTAGTTGGACGAATGCTGGTTTGCTTCAGGGGCAAGATGCAGCTACGAAGGCGGAAAATACGCTAAGCTTTGGTTTTAGTACTGGAGGTGGTGTCTGGGGATTTTTTGATTTCTTGGTTTACGTTAGGCTAAATCAAACGGTTGCTAACCGTCTCCGCGTGCGCTTGTTTGAGCGACTCACACACTTGCCTATGACAATACACGATGATCAACGCATTGGCGATTCGGTCTATCGAGTCTTATATGATTGTCCTGAGGCAGCAGACCTCTCTTTTAGACTTACATTTCAGCCTTTTTTTGCGCTGCTCGCGGTAGGAATTAACCTTTACATACTTCAGTATTCTTATGGGGATGTATCCCCCGAATTAATATGGATTGCGTGGGCAATGCTACCCCTCTTTATCCTTGGTACAGCACCTTTTTCCGGGGCTTTGCGACGTACAAATCAAAATAAACGTGCTGCAGGTGCCGCTGCAACTAACGCAATGGAAGAATCCATAAATAACGTTGGAGCGGTGCAGAGTCTCGGTGGTGCCAAGAAAGAACAAAAGCGTTTTGCGGAACGAAGTGCTCAAACTTTCCTACGTGAACGCTACGCATTTGCAGTACTAGTGGCAACTGTGTCCGTACTTAGTACTATCTCTGGAATCGCCGCGTTGTATGTATATATACTGATTACCGACCGGATTATTGAGGGGATACTTTCACCAGGTGATTTTGCTGTCCTTCTTGGTGTTTACTGGGGTATTGCCGGTTCAGTTATGTTTTTCGGTATGTTTTGGCTTAAGTTACAGGAGAACGCAGCAGCAGTTCGGAGAGTATTTTTTTTCCTTGATTTTCAATCTGAAAGAGATCACTCAGGTACTTTAAAGATTGACGAAATTCGGGAGGGAGTTAATTTCGAAAGTGTCTCATTTAGATATGGAGATGATCAACCAACGCTCAGTAATATCAACTTAAGGTTATCTTTGGGTGAACTCGTAGCATTTGTTGGACCAACGGGGGCTGGGAAAACCACTTTAGCCTATATGATCCCGTTCCTTTTGAAACCAACATCAGGTCGAGTATCGATCGATGGAAAGGATCTCTCTGAAGTCGATCTGGATTCATTGAGAAACCAAGTTACTTACGTTTTCCAAGAGCATCTTCTTCTCTCCGAGTCCATTCGTGAGAATTTCCTTTTTGTAAATCCAGATGCAACAGAAGATCAAATGATGGAAGCTTTGAAGACTGCTCATTGCATGGACTTCATTGAGAAAATGCCAGCCCGTCTCGATACCGTGCTGGGTCGTTCAGGAGATACCCTTTCCGTTGGACAGCAGCAACGTTTGTCGATAGCCCGTGGTTTAGTAAGAGATTCGAAAATACTCATTCTTGACGAGCCATCGGCGGCTCTTGATCCGCAGACAGAAGGTCAGTTAGTAAAAGCTCTTCAATCCGCTTCGCGGGGTCGCTTGGTTATAGTTATTGCACACCGCTTATCGACTATTCGCAGGGCTGATAAAATTGTCTTTCTTGAAGACGGAAAGGTGAAAGATTTGGGTAATCATGACGCACTGATGGAGAATTCAGAAGGACCTTATCGGGAGTTCGTAGAACTTCAGGGGGGATAATGCTAGAGCAAAGTAAAATAGATTACGGCAAGCGCAAGTGCTGATTGAAGTAGAAACATCAATATGAGGAAGTATTTCGCGATTTTCCTTGGCTGTACTTTGGCAGGTAATCGCTTNTGCTGNAGGTATATTGTTATNCCGCTTTGTATAGGTAACATCATTGCGGCATAACATGCGGCAATGGTCACCATCATTACTGGTCNTTGAAAACTGATGTAAAGAAGTAGGCTAATAAAAGGCACGACTAATCCATACCAGCGNATCATTGANAGTCTTACCTTTAAATTTCCTCTGCGTACAAAACCGAGCTCAATCAAGTAGTCTGGAAGAAATCTNGCGCCAGCCGCAAGTCCTGCGATACTGCTTGAGTAGAGAATACAGAAAGCACCCACCGCAAAAAGCCAGATTGACCACGGGCCAAAGGTTTTTGTATACATNTTGCTCAAGGCAATTATAGTATCTGGGCCCTGAGGATTTTCGCCTGTTGGGTGAAGAATCCCCGCACCTAAAAAATAAAAAGGTATAGTGGCGCAGGTAAGTAGGNCTAGCGTAATCCAGATATCCGTACGTAAAACACGAAGCCAGCCATGAGCTCTTTGATACCACTCAGGTGAGTCGTCGAAGCGGCCAATTCGAGCAGGGTACCCTTTCTCGATACACCAGTAGGAGTATGCAGCAATCTCACCAGAATTGACGCCTGTATAACCGTAAGCAGCGAGTGCTAGGACAGCAAATCCAGTAGAGAACTTGAATTCAAATCCCTGGATGATATCTGCTGGCGTAGTTGCGAATGCTGTTGTCTGCATTAGCATTGCGCCAGTAAGCGTAAGGANGGTGAAAGTCATCACGAATAACAACATGACGTTCTCTAGTCGACGATAACTCCCGCTACCAAGTAGGATTGCTGCAAGTATCGCCAGTAGGGTAACGGCAATAAGTGGGTTGAGCTCTGGAAAAATGATAACGACTGCCTGTCCCGCTCCACCGATTAATCCTCCAAGGCCAGTAAGTCCAGTTAGAAAACCAATTATNCCAAGAGCAATAGGCCAAGCAAATGCTTTTTTTGGCCCAGGAATCTTTCCAGGAATTCTATTNATCGCGCGTAGATAGGTATCTCCGGTTAGTATTACATAACGTGCAAGTTCAGCTTGGAGAATAGATTTACTCCAACAGGANAAGAGTACCCACCAAAGCATGCTAAATCCTACGGCTGCCCCAAGGCTGGCGGTCAGTATNATTTCTCCAGACCCGACGATCGTCGCAGAAATGATTACACTAGGGCCCAAGTATCTGATTGTACTTGACCAGTTGGAAGGTGGATCCTCAGTTGAATTATTTGGCTGNGTGTANCGGTCTACCTCATCCTCCGAGGAATTATTTACTATTTTATTCATTAGTTAAGAAAAAATCGAGATCAAGACGACTNCTTATCATACGCCAGATTAGTGNTATTTATCATTNCTTCTGCATTGATCGCGATCTTTATGTAAATGGTAATCAGCTTTATATTCCTAGGGAAATCCACTTAGTTAGGGTTGGGTGTTAGCTAAAGTCCCTGTACACTCCGCGATGATAATGAGAAGAGGGAGAACTTAATGTTTAGTTTTGATGGTTATAAGCCGGTAGATCTTAGTCCTCATATAGAGGCGAGAATTTATCGNGTCGATGGGTCNATTGAAGAAGGTACCACTGATCCATATGGTAAACCTTGGGTGATGAANGAGGGNAGATTCNCNGGNGANAANTCTTTNTTTACNCTNTATGCNGCNCCTCCTGGNGGNGATGANGNNTGGCATCANGAGCGAATGTCTACGCACCATGGTTCNCANNTGCAAGGTGGTAAGGGNCATATNAGNCATTGGGCTGGGGTNCCANANGANATGAAAGGGTTATGGGAGATGCCTCTTGAAACCTTTATGGGAGATGCTGCNGTATGTAATTTGAAGGATCTTAAACCAAGGGCAATTTCTGACCCAAGCGAATATCCGCTTGGNGAAGGNNTGGCGTTACGAAGTAAGGAAGGTGACGTTCGTGGTCAAGAGATAACGCCAGATCACCTTTCTAATGTTCAGGAAGGGGATATTGTNTTGATGACCAGTCCNTTTACGGGTTTGGAAGAGCCTTGGTTNTCANAAACGACCTGTGAGTGGCTAATTNNTGATCGTAAAATTAAGATGCTNGGCTTTGGTGTGCCAGGCGTTTGTTGGCAATATGATCTTAAAATCGCAGCGCCGAATAATTCNCCGATANGGCGNATGCTNTTNGGGGCTAATATTCCCATCGTACANCCNCTNGTTAATATCGAATCTTTGANAAAAGATCGNACTTATTATGTTGGTTTCCCNTTNNGGTTNNNNAAGAGTGANGCTAGTTTTATNNGAGCAATCGCNNTNGANGAAGAATAGGAGNTNTNNATNATGATTAGTCTTNAAGGNCATANNATAGTTGANCTCACTTGGGAACTGGTTTCTCGNGTNACGCGGATGGATCANACNATTGANGAAGGGCNGCGAGATGTTTATAACATGCCCTGGATAGTGGAAGAGAGCTATAANGAGAAGGATGGNACCATTGAACATNTGGTTGCNTGTAATGTTGGTACGGTAGCAGANTGGCCCGNTGGNGGNGTTAGNGGNCATATGGGNTCNCATATNCAGTTAGGTACCCGGCATAATGATAATTGGACNGGNCTTCCGGAAGGAATGAAAGGAATCTGGGAAGTGCCTCTTCAAACTTATTATGGAGAAGCCTGTGTCTGNAAGCTTGATCACTTNAANGNTGAGCCNATNCTTNNTGAGCATNTATCAAATGTTCAAGAGGGTGATATNGTNATNATGGGNAGTANTCANNCNCNNNAAGATNCGCCNTGGATAGATGGNGAAACGGCNTATTGGCTGGCGGAAGAAAAAAAGATNAAGATGNTNTGNCCANGCGTCCCTGGNATTNGTTGGGANACTCGNNNTNAGGATCCTGANCCGNATAANTGTCCNACNCACAGAGCGATGACNGGNAANAATATNCCCATTACNTATCCANTNGTNAANANNGAGTCGTTGACNAANGATCGCTGNTTCTTNATGAGTTTCCCNCTTAANGTGGGGCGTATGGAAGGAACNTGGATNAGGGCTATTGCTATCGAAGANGAGTAATNAGNTNTTGGCGATGATCATTTANTTGATCATCGCTCAATAGCATAGGCTCTAAGTATAGTCAGGCTGGCGTAAAACGCTAAATGAACTTTCCGTAAGAAACCTTTTGCGCT
>NHBG02000016.1 GCA_002167855.2 Gammaproteobacteria bacterium TMED1 | reverse complement strand
CAAACTCAGTTAATGAATTATGACCAAGCTGGCAACGAGTTGAATTCCTGGAATTGTACTTATGTCATGGTAAAAAAAGAGGGAAAATGGCTAATGAGTCTGGCTACCTCAGACAATGAAGCAAGCACCAGTATAAAGGACTCGAGCGATTCGTAACCCGCAACTCGGAAGGCTAGATGGCTTTGTAAAAAAGGTGAATCAGGTAATGCTGCGGGCAGACCAAATAGGGCGCGTAATCGTCTGAGTGAATCTGTCCTTAATGCACTAATCACGCATTGGGAGTTGAATGGCCGTGATGCGATTGAATGCACTTGTAAGGACCAACCATGCGCTTATCTACGTGCTGTGCTCTCGCTCGTGCCAAAGGACTTTGCGCTAACAGTGAGGTAGGCTTAAGAAGGACCTCCATAACCCCTATCCCCTAAACGGATAGCTGTATAACCACGTAAGGGAATGGGATAGCATGAATCTCAGAAGCGGAAAAGGATAGTAGCGTGATTAATAGGAACGTAGTCTTGTTTTGTATTGCTGTTTCCAGCCCTTGGAGCGTTGCGTTCGACAACCTTAACGTTCTTTTTATTAACGTTGACGACATGAACCGGGATTCGGTTGGGGTCTACGGTGCAAAGGTAGCGGGAACGACGCCAAACATCGATAAGCTTGCAGCCGAGGGGCTTCGTTTTGAGCACGCACACGTCACCGCAGCGATTTGCCAACCGACACGAGCTGTGTGGATGACCGGACACTATCCGCACAACAATGGCGCCCTGGGTTTTGATGAGATACGTGCCGATGTCCCGACCTTGCCGGAAACGCTGCGGCAAAAAGGTTTCTATACCGGTATCCTCGGGAAAACCGGCCACGTGATTCCTTCACGGAAGAATGCGTTCGAGTACAGTCGAGACCAGCAGGAGACCGCTTGGGGAAGTTCAGATCGGTATGGGGAATTCGTGGCAGAGTTTCTGCAGAATGCAACACAAACCGATCGCCCCTTCTTCCTGATGGTGAATACACACGATCCACATCGTCCGTTTCACAACAGCGCCTCCAAAGCGCAGGGCAAGTCAGGCAAAGTGACACCCAAACTGGGGAAACTGAAATACCTCCAGGGCATGGATGAAGTTCCAGCACCGANTCGNATTTTTCAGCCGGATGAAATCGTTGTACCCGGATTCTTGCCTGACTTACCAGAGATCCGGGAAGAGATTGCCATGTATTACTCCTCGGTTCGACGTGCAGATGACGTCGTTGGTCGAGTACTNACCGAGTTGAAAGCCGCCGGCTTCTACGANAATACCGTGGTGATGTTCAAATCAGACCATGGNATCGCGGTACCTTTTGCAAAGACCAATGTTTATCGNCACTCAACCATCACACCTTGGATCNTTCGCTGGCCAGGTAAATTGAAGCCCGGTTCCCATGACACGGANCACCTTGTATCTGGAATAGATTTTGCTCCAACCATCCTCGANATCCTCGGGATTACTGCGATGNNAGNNATGGATGGAAGATCATTCCTGCCCGTACTCCNAGGCCAAAAGCAAGATGACCGTGATTACGTCTATACCCAGATCAATNCGATAGTNACGAAAGTTGACTACACCATGCGATCTATACAGGGCAAGCGCTTCGGACTAATCTGGAATGCTTGGAGTGATGGGAAAAAGGAATTTAATAACGCGGCAATGCGTCGTGGCCTTACCTGGAACGCGATGGTGGATGAGGCTCGAACGAACCCTGCGGTTGCTGCTCGTGTGAATGACTTTCTATATCGAGTACCTTTCGAGTTCTACGATTACAATAAAGACCCGGACGCGTTAGACAACCTGATCGACGATCCTGCNTCAAAGGAGTTGATTNAGTCATATTGGTCAAAACTTACCGAGTCTATGCGCGCGACGAACGACCCTGCATTGACAAGGTCTACGGGGGCTTTTTAGNTCTTGTAACTCCTGTCAATATTTGGTTTTTAGAGGGACAGCAGTTATGGCTGAAGACATACTAGTATCCAACCAACCTGGAACAATCTTCTACGGTGGGANACAATTTTCCTGGCCGACTGCCACGCTCGAGGCAGCGAAGATGGATCCAATGATTGTTGACGTCGCAGCGTCTATCGCTGAGAGGTACAACTCAGACAGCCTCTTAATACTTCGTCATGGCAAACTCGTGTATGAGCAGTACTGGAACGAAAGGGTCGCCACCGATTTTCAACAGACCTATTCNGGTACCAAGTCCATCTTTAGCTTACTAGTTGGCAGAGTGATTCAGCAGGGGTATGTCGAGCACTTCGATCAGAAAGTCCGCGACTTTGTTCCCGAGATGCCGAAATCGCAGGGACAAGTAACCTTTCAGAACATACTTGCCATGATGCCAGGCACGCTGAACGTGACAGCAGAGGTAGAGGGAGCAAGTGCACAAGGGATTACTCACTTGGACACAGCGCTGACGAGAGAAGTCGTAGCATTGCCCTTCGCTCGTTACTCGNACAATAATTCCGCGTACNGACTTCTTCACACAGCTCTTGAAAGAGCCTCCGGAAAGACCCTNGAAGANCTGACTGTAGAGGAAATCTTCGAACCACTTTCCTTCTCAGAAGGCACGCATTGGGTACTTAAATATGCTTCGACGCAGAAAAAAAGCGATGTTTTTCTGGGTTACCAGTCGATAAAAATGACCCCGACAGACTTCGCGAAATCAGCGCAAATCATCATTGATCATGGCAATTGGCAGGGCAAGCCTTTTGTTGACCCGAATTACACTAACAACCTCATAAAAGTGCAGCGACCTGAGGTTAATCCATCGTTTGCATTGTTTCACCATATCAATGGTGATGCTTTCTGTCAGATGGATGGTAAAAAGATTCCGTATAAACTATTGCCCGGCGCTCCGGACGACACCTTTCTAATGTACGGTAATGGTGGACAGGTCGTCGCTGGAATTCCATCTAAGGGCCTGGTAGTGGTGCGCACAGGAAACCATGAGGAAACGATCTATCATAAAAATAACTTCATTGCGCGCTTGTTAGGTAAGATCGCAGCATCCATAGCANAAGAATAGGCNTGCCGCTCGAACATCTAATTGATTANGNTGAGCAAACGNATTCNGGAGTTACNGCTCATCGATCAGATCTCTTATNCGGCTTAAATTNAACAATCCTNGTCATCAACGAGCTTNNNGNCGNTCATCGAAAAATGGGGATGGTAACTGACTACAGTCTATTNTNGCTGCCCTTTTTTTTAATTGTGANCCGAATTCCCCATCACCNAAAATTTCTTCAGAAAGAGTAGGGAAANNGCAANTNANTGTNGCATAACNTNGNAGATCGATTCTCCATNGCNTCTTCGGATTTTAAGCCCATTTTATAGGTTTCATANCCCAANTCTCCCAAGGTAAAAATACCTTCAAGTGCTGTCCAAGCCACAGAAACTTCTTCAGGACTTAAAGCCCCTATGCCTTGTTTAAGAAGTTTCCTAACTACCTCTTCTCTTCTCAAACGGAGATCCAAATCATACAAACCATTAANTTTGTTAGNCATNTCATATCGCTGAGTCATTAGTTCAGCTTCAGCAATATCTCTCCCNTGTTTCAGCTCAAAGGCGACAAGAAAGAGTGANGCAGCAAGGGTCATAAANCCAATAAATGAACCTGCCTGACCNAATGTGACATTTCTGANTATTCCAGCGTAATTAGNNGCTNNAGTCATGGTTAANTTCCTCTTTTNATTTCANNAAGTTNGAANTAAACGTACGAGGAAATGGAGACAGATACNAGNCCNGATTTCACCTTCTGATGNATGTTGCCAATAATTCAGTTGTAATCGTGCGGCAAAGTAGGCGGGCCCAGTAATATATCTCCTGAGTTACAGAATACATTTATACTTAATTATATTAACCAAACCTCCAAATTTTTGGATAAATATAGTTTAAATTTCTATTTTATATAGATTANTTTCTCCCTCCTTCCGGCATCACTAAAGGTTTTTGGCGCCGAGACAGTATTCTAGGACATAGCTATTGCTTNCTGTGNCGGGCTTCATCTAATGANNTCAAACCNNGNCCTACAAGTTAGCNCTCCCCGAGTGGAACGGTTGCATCAGGAGAAGCCACTATTGTACGCTGAGTCGGATGGAAGAACTTCTCTCGCAGCAGCAGATCGACTCTTTCGAAACGGACGGCTATCTTGTTTTGGAGGGTTACTTTGAGTCACAGCACAGTCAACGTGTGAAAGACGATATGGATCGAATGACGGCAAATGGGGTCAGACCCAACGATCGCTTGGATATATTAATGAATTATCCTGAGCTTGGTTTTTTGACCTCGGAACCGGGGATCATCGCTCGCGTTACACAACTCATGCGCGGTACCCGGTTTACCCATCATCATATGCATGCAAGCTCGCAGGCCGATGGAGAAAAAGGAGAGCCATGGCATCATGATTACGAGCAGTTGCCACAGACTAACCGGTCACATCTTATGGTCCATATTTTCATGTATTTTGATGGTTTGAATGGGGAAATTGGTGATCTGCTGTTGCTGCCTGGCTCGCAACGTCAAGTGATGGACAGACGCGCATTATATGATTTCGGATATGCAGATCTACCCGGTTCAATCACAATAGACTCTCTTGCACCCGGTTCTATTATCATTCTGCACTCAGCCATCTTACATGCGAGACGTCCGAAGCCAGGAGGAGGGGACTATCGCCGATATTTTGCTAATACATCCTACTGTCAGGATGGTATTCTTTGGTGCGGAGTCGATGAGATTGCTACCCTAAACCAAGTCGCTCTCGAGCGCGGTTATGACAGGCAGTCGCGCTATTCATGGCTTTTCGATACTTCGCAGTTTTATAACGGCACAAAGGTGTGGCAAGACCTAAAGGAGAAAAACATTGGGAGCCTCGCGCTCAAACTGTGACCCGATCTTATTTACAAGATATCGTGACTACAACGCGGGACAAAGCAAACAATAGTTCTGTCAGAACGAAAGTGATATCCCGCCAGCAACGCTAGCCATATGTTGTTAACTCATTTCGTAATAGAATCTGCCCACTATGCCTGCTAACATGCTGAAAAATATAGGTAAATTGCAGTTGTTCGCGAAGTTGAGTTCCTGGCGGCAGTTAGCAACTTATGCGTTTATTAAGACCTGAAGGAGGTCAGTGGTGGAATTTGAAGAAGTGGTAATGAGTCGGCAAAGTGTCCGCGGCTATAAGACCAAACCCATCCCTAAAGAGCTCATTGAGGAGATTATATCACTTGCAAAGCGCGCTCCCTCCTCAATGAACACTCAGCCTTGGCATGTGCATGTCTTGACTGGTGATGCGCTGGATGAGGTGAGAACGAGAAACATGACGGAGATGTCAGAAGGGGCACCACCAAAAAGAGATATCCCCTCGCATGGACAATATGAAGGGGATCATCGCTTTCGCCAGGTCGCAATAGCAAAGAAGCTTTTCGGCGCCATGGGGATTGCTCGAGAAGACAAAAAAGGCAGGCATGACTGGGTTCTTAGGGGGTTTAGACAATTTGACGCTCCTGTCTCATGTGTCCTTACTTACGACCGTGAATTAGATACCGGTGCAGAAGCTCGATTTGACCTCGGAGCATTGTGTTATGGAATTGTTTTAGCCGCATGGTCGAAGGGACTCGGTTGCGTAGTCAATGGCCAAGGTATTATGCGTTCGGATATTGTTCGAGAAGTTGCCAATATTCCCGACGACCAAGTAATAATGACATGCATTGCAATGGGATACCCTGATGAGAAGTTTGCCGCAAATTCGGTCAGGTCAGACCGAGAGGGCAATGAAGATATTGTTCGTTATATAGGATTTTAATGCCGGAAACTTATCTCTTAGGTCTATTGGTAGGCATACCTTCGTGTATTGATGAGATGATTTCCCCTCTGATTGAATCCGCTTTTGCAAACGCTGCTTGAAAAGTTATTTTTAAGCCCCACTTTCTCCGGCAAGACCCTTTGAAAAAAAGTCATGAGTAAAAAGAAAGTTAGCGATAACCAAATCGAATATATTCCGCGAGATGGGCAGCAAGAGATTGCTCGTCCTGACGAAGTTCTTCCAGATACGCTTCAGTTAATCCCGCTAGGAGAGAGGCCCTACTTCCCGGTGCTCGTGCAACCAATTGTTGTGAATGCGGATCCATGGGGCTCAGGCCTGACAGAAGTAGGGGAGACTGCACACAAACTGCTTGCCTTAAGTTATGCTCCCTCAAACAATTCCCGCACATCGCCTGAAGACATATGTTCTGTGGGGTGCGTGGTAAGACTTCACCGTATCCAACAAGACAAGGATAAGGTCCAGTTTATTGCTCAAGGGATAAGGCGTTTCAGGATTAGAGAATGGATAAAAAAGAAGCCACCCTATCTTGTGCGAGTCGAGTACGTCGAAGTAGCCCCGGTCGCTGACGATAGCCAGCTACGAGCGTACGCCATGGCTTTAATCAACATCATAAAAGAATTGATGACGCTCAATCCGCTGTACAATGAGGAACTTAAGCATTATTTGAGTCACTTTAATGCCAACGAACCATCGGCCTTAGCAGACTTTGCAGCAGCGATAACTTCGGCTGAGCCTGAGGACTTACAAGACATTCTGGAAACGTTTGACCTAAACGCACGAATGGAGAAGGTGTTACTGCTTCTTACAAAGGAACTCGAAGTAGCTAAGATTCAAGCGCAGATTACCGAACAAATGCAGGAACAAGTAAATGATCAACAGAAGGAGTTTTTCCTGCGGCAGCAATTGAAAGTTATCCAACAGGAGCTGGGTATTTCGAAAGACGATCGCCAAGCAGATGCAGATCAGTTTACAGAGAGAATGGAGCGGCTTCACCCACCGGAACACGTTAAGAACCGGGTGCAAGATGAATTAAAAAAGCTGCAGGTCTTGGAGCCCGCATCGGCGGAGTACGGTGTTACGAGGGGTTATCTTGATTGGGTTACCTCAGTACCATGGGGAGTAACGTCTGAGGACCAATTTGATCTTGAAAATGCTTTAACAATTCTTGACCAAGATCATGATGGACTCAGTGACGTTAAAGAACGCATTATCGAGTTCTTAGCAATGGGAGCCTACCGCGGACACATATCCGGTTCAATTCTCCTATTTGTTGGACCCCCGGGTGTCGGAAAGACTTCAATTGGAAAATCAATCGCCAGCGCCCTGGGTAGAAAGTTTTATCGATTTAGCCTCGGGGGTATGCGAGATGAGGCAGAGATAAAGGGACACAGGCGTACCTATGTAGGAGCGATGCCCGGGAAATTGGTACAGGCTCTGAAAGAGGTTGAGGTTTGTAATCCCGTCATAATGCTTGATGAGATCGATAAAATAGGCGCTTCCTACCAGGGCGACCCAGCATCGGCTTTGCTTGAGGTCTTGGATCCTGAGCAGAACAATGAGTTTTTAGACCACTATATGGATCTCCGTGTAGACCTGTCCAAGGTGCTATTCATTTGTACTGCAAATCAACTAGATACTATTCCTGCACCTTTGCTTGATCGAATGGAGGCAATTCGACTAGCAGGTTATTTAGCAGAAGAGAAATTACAAATTGCAAAAAACCATCTGTGGAAACGGCAATTAAAAAAAGCTGGAGTACCGTCAAGTAAGCTGAGGATAGGTAATGCAGGCTTAAAAAAAGTCATAGAAGGGTATGCCCGCGAGGCTGGGGTTCGAGCATTAGATAAACAACTGGGAAGTATTGTACGTAAATCCGTGGTTCAGCTTTTAAAGGACAAAAAGAAGAAAATTTCCGTCAATGCNCGAGATATTGAGCAATATTTAGGAGCCCCTTTATTTAAAAAACAAAAAGCGAGGAAGGGTGTTGGCGTTGTCAATGGACTTGCGTGGACAGCTCTGGGAGGAACAACGCTAGCAATTGAATGCTCGAAAATACACGCAGGGAATCGAGGATTTAAGCAGACCGGTCAGTTAGGTGATGTTATGCAGGAATCGGCACAAATTGCTTATGGCTTCGTTGCCTCGAATCTCATTAAATTAGGTGCAGATGAACAATTTTTTGATGATGCTTTCATTCATTTGCATGTACCCGAGGGAGCAACACCGAAAGACGGTCCCAGCGCAGGCATAACNATGGGCATTGCGCTGTTATCTCTCGCTAGGTCTTGCCCCATAAGAGGTGATTTGGCAATGACCGGGGAATTGACTCTCACAGGCAAGGTNTTACCTGTGGGNGGGATAAGGGAAAAGGTTATCGCAGCAAAAAGNGCNGGNATNAACGAGATTATANTACCAAAGGATAATGAGAGAGACTACTCCGAAATACCTTCTTACATTAAGAAGGGCGTTACGACCCATTTTGTTAGTCAATTCTGGGAAGTGGCGGATATTTGCCTAAACAACTAGGGCAGGTATCGAATTTGAATAGCCTCGATTCCAGATGCCTCAAGCACGTCTGATATCACTACCACCTTGTCTTCNGACTTAAGTCCTGCCCTCAGCTTAAGTACATCAAAAGCAGTTTGAAGAGTTTTTTCGGGGTCTTTGCTAAACGCGGTTCGAAACGACGAAACGTTTCGATTCAAGATTAGCCGGCGACGGGTCTGAGAATCATTAGTAAATGCATAAATNCTAGTCTTTTGAGGATGACAGTTAGTTACACAATCTGCCATAAAGCCTCTTCTGGTAATNACTATTATTCCTTTAGCCGATAAAGTTTCTGCGAGTTGTACCGCAGTATAAGCAAGACGTTGCTTGTCACCACCGTGATGTAGTTGTGCTACAAAATTAAGTCCCGCGACCGACTCAGTCGTTTCAGCAATTTCAACGAGTTGTTCGACACAGCGCACTGGATACTTACCAATTGTNGTCTCGCCTGACANCATGACTGCATCAACCTCTTCATAGATAGCATTCGCTACATCAGTTACCTCTGCCCGGGTTGGTATTGGATTTTCGATCATTGATTCTAAAAGGTGAGTAGCAACGATCACTCTTTTACCTTGCTCTGCACAGAGTTGAACAATACGACGTTGNACGTTGGGTAATTCGGCGACATTGATCTCCACTCCCAAATCGCCCCTTGCTACCATAACACCGTCNGCTTCGNGCAATATATCCTCGAGATTTGCAACCCCTTCTTGATCTTCTATCTTGGCAATGATTTTTATTTTTCCTGCTTTATCACCNATTAATTCCCGTAATTCACGAATATCCTCGGCCTGACGCACGAAGGATAANGCAATAAAATCGATCTGCTGCTCGACACCAAAAAGAATATCTGCCTTGTCCTTTTTCGTAATTGCGGGGAGGTTGACACGAATTCCTGGCAGGTTTACGTGACGTTTACTCTTGAGTATTCCACCATCGATCACTTTGCATTTCATCGTGCCGAGTTCATGTTTCTCTAAAACTTCAAGATTAATGATTCCATTATCTACGGTTATCCTGTCGCCAACCGCTACAGCATCTATTAATTCCGCATAATCAATGTGGAAGGAAGACTCTTCAACATCTTTTGTATCTCGCACGCTTATATTGATAACTGAGCCATTTTTTAGCTCTAATTCTGTTGCGAGGTCACCTGTTCGGATTTCAGGTCCTTGCGTATCTAATAATATGGCAATAGGGTAAGTGACTTTTCGATTTAGTGTCCTTATCGATTTTATCACTTGAGCGGCGGTCTCATGGTCCCCATGAGACATATTTAGACGCACAATGTCCATTCCAGCATCGACCATTTTTTCCAGCATGGGATAGCTGCTGCTTGCGGGACCAACTGTACAGATAATCTTCGTTTTTCTCATTTGTTTGACACAGGGAAAAGATGAGTTCTAGTTTATACTAATCGTCATGGAACTTAACAACCTGAAAGAACTATACGCACCAGCAATCGACGAAATATTAGAGCGATGCAGAATTACGGATGAATTCATTGATAAAGAGAAATATCAGATCTTTTTAGCAACTATTTGGGGAAATGCAGTTGTTGACCCTAAAGGTGCTGGCCTTGAAGAAGCTGATCTAGAATTACTGCATGACTATTTAAATATTGAACTACAGGAGGTTGTTGGTGCAGAAGCCACACTAACCACTTGTTTTGAATTTATCGTAAGCAAGAAAGGTCAAGACTCCTTAGATAGACAAAAAATAACCTCGCGACATCGGGCGTTTCTGCATTATTTTGCACGTTTAATTCTAGCGCGCGATATTCAAATTTAGCGTAATCGACTGCTTACGAAGAGTGCCCCTACAAGGTCACCCTCGACATTTACCGCCGTTCGAATCGTGTCGAGAGGCCTCTCAATTACTAACAGAATAGCGATTGCCTCGAGGGGTATCCCGACAGCCAGCATTACCATCTGCATGCCAGCCATTGAAGCAGAAGGCATTCCCGGAGCGCCTATCGAGGCAACCATTGCCATCATGAAGATAGTAAAGATCATTATAGTCGTTAGTTCGATTCCGAAGAGATAGGCAAGGAAGACTGCCGCCAATGCCTCAAATAATGCGGTACCATCCATATTCATAGTTGCTCCGAGGGGCAGTACGAAGCTACTGACAGTAGGAGGAATCTTTAAGTTTTCTTCTGCTGCACGCATTGTAATAGGAAGTGTTGCAGAGCTTGATGATGTACTAAAGGCGACTAGCATAGGGCGTGCTATATTACGGAACAATCTGACAGGTGTTGTCCCTGTAAAAAAATAAGCAATCGCTGGAAGCACTAACATACCGTGAGCTAAAGTGATTGAAATCACCAAGAGAGAGAAGTGAAGTAGCTGATTTAAGAAGGCAGCACTATGACCCGAATCCGCTGCAGTCTTTAACGTGAAGTCAAATAGAATAGCAAAGATACCTATTGGCAAGAGACGAATAACCCAGCCTAGAATTTTTGCTATAACTTGGTTGATATCGCGGATAGAACGAAATAGTGGGCTATCAGCTGGAAGTACCAGCACCATACCAAGACCGATAAGAAAAGCGTTGGTAACAATTCCTAGAATATTTAGGTCTACCAGTGCTGAAAACGGGTTTGTAAATGCCTGCGTCAACAAACCACTTACAACAAGAGTGATTGAATCGGCATTGGGGTCAAGTAGCCGATTATCACTGATAGCGACGGTTTCCATAACCGGGGGGTAAGCAGTCCAAGGGTGTATAAAGAAAACAGCTATCAATGCTAAGACTGTCGCGATGCTAGTAGTTACAAGGTAATAAGAAATAGTAACCCCGCCTAGCCTTTTCAGCCTTATTGTATTTCCGATTCCGGTTATACCGTTTATTAGTGAAAAAAAGATTAGTGGGGCAATAAGCATACGCAATGAAGAGAGGAAGACCGACTTCAAGAGTAAAATACAGTCGTAAAGAGGATTGCGGGCCTCAAGCCAATCAGGATTGCCAAATAATAATGCCAAGCCTATTCCAAAGCTAGCGGCTATGATTGTTTGAATTGTAAGGTTGTTAAGCACAGATTAAATTTCGTTAAAAGTGGAGATGATAGCAAGAGGAGGGCATTATTTGCCATCTGAAGCGTTCGACGCGTAAAAGTGCGCTGGTCAATGAGCAGTCGAAAGCTAGTTGTGATAACCCAAATAATCACTACGGTAGAGAAACTTGTCAGAAGACTTAATACAGACTTCACCAATAGGCTTTGTACTTATCGACCAAGCAGGAGAAGTATTACGATCCAACGTCGCAGCATGTGAGTTGTTTGGCGTACATGAAGGTATGCGCTTCGAAGCCTGCGTACACACTGATGATAAGTCTCGATTGTGTGCCTTTCTTCAGTCCAAAAGCGACCAATTAGAGTGTATATTCGTCTCTGGGGGCACCCAAAAAACGGCCCGTATTACTAAAGGAACAAATAATAGAAGTCTTTGGATACAAGATCTTTCTCATCAAAAAGCATTAGAGAAACGGATACAAGCTGCGCTCGCACCGACAAAAAGATTGGTCCGAGATTTACGTCATTTAACGAATACAGCATTAAGTTACGGTGAGTTAATTCAGCTAATTTTAGATGAGTCATTCCCGGTTACCTCNAAAGCAAAAACAAGTCTTTCTCGATATCAATTGCAGTTAATGCAACATNTGCAAGCTGCGGTGAAACTGATCAAGGAGCAGAAACCATCAATAGNGTCGGAGCGAAAACATATTTTGATCGTTGATGACGAACTNATTATTACCGAGCTGCTGACTGAGCTTATGAGAACGAAGTTGTATAAGGTGACCAGCTTTACNAGCGCCACTGCCGCTTTAGAAGCTTTCGAGATTAATNCAGTCACATTCGATCTGGCTATCCTAGACCACCAGATGCCTGGAATAGATGGTCTAGAGCTTGCACAGCATCTGCGCCGAAGAAGCCCAAAAATCCCTCTCATAATGTGTACTAGTCAAACTAAGTTTCCGTCACCTAAAATTTTGCAAACCATTATTCGAAAACCAATTGATATCGACCTGCTTATGTCATCAATTACGGAATTAATTAGCTAACTGAAAGTCAAATTACAGCACTAAGTGTTGGACCAATTTGGGCGTGGATAACTAAGTCACAAAGGACATCTAAGTTGGTCGATTCGTTATTGATGATAGCTAGTTTAGCTCCAGCATTCTTTGCTACCTGTGGCAAACTCGCAGCGGGGAAAACTTGCAGGGAGGATCCGATTGCAATGAATAGATCACAAGCTAAAGCAGCTGCATCAGCGGATTCCATAGCATGCAATGGCATTGGCTGACCAAAAGAAATAGTCGCCGTCTTTACGATGCCACCGCAAAGGTCACAAGTCGGGAGCGTTCCGTGAGCGAGAAATTCGGTTTTTAAGGGCAANAGTTCAAANCTTTTCTCGCATTCAAGACACTTAGCGTAGTTACTATTACCGTGGAGTTCGATGATNCGGTCATCAGGGATGCCAGATTTTTGATGTANNCCATCAACATTTTGGGTGATAACGTGGCTCACCTTTCCGATTGCAACAAGTTTTGCAATAGCCATATGACCTGAATTGGGTTTCGCTCGAGCCACATCGCTAGTGCCACTAAATTGGCGGGACCAACGTTCGCGCCGTTTTTCTTCCGAGCTTATAAATTCGGTAAAGTCAATGGGGCTTACCGTCTTCCAAAGCCCCTGAGGCCCTCGAAAGTCAGGGATACCTGACTCGGTTGAAATTCCAGCTCCTGTAAAGATGACGACACGATTACTCTTGGAAAGGAGATCTTTAAGGACTTTGACTTCTTCTTTCAATGTTTATGCTTTTCTAATACTAAACAACGTTATCTCAGCCACTGAACCAATACGCATTATAGGACCCCAAGTTCCTGTTCCCTGCGAGACGTACAAGTCGCCTTTAGNCCCTCGGTAAAGGCCCGCCAGGTAACGGAACACGCTTTTCACNACTAGATTGAAAGGAAAAATTTGGCCNTTATGCGTATGGCCACTGATCATAAGATCTACNCCNGCTTTTTGTGCTGATTCAAATCCNNTTGGCCTGTGATACATTAGAATTGAAAAACCGTTTTGGTCTACCTCCAAACTCGCNAGCTCTTTCTCGACCTGCATAGGGTCATCTTTATCATCAATACCGATGACNTGGATATCCTCGCGCGGGTAACAATAAGTAGACCGAAGAATAATTACACCTAAAGATGCCAGTCGGTCGAGAATTTGCTCCAGGTCCTCGTATCTTTCGTGATTACCAATCACAAAATAGATCGGACAAGACAGCTCCTTAAGAGCTACTAAACTATTAACTTCAATACCTGAGGAGTCGATAAAGTCCCCCGTAATTGCAAGAAACTCCGGGTCCAATTTTTTGATCTGTGCGATCACGCACTTAAGAAATTTAATACTTCTTGATCCAATGTGCACATCAGATATTTGAACAAATCTTAAATTAGTTCTTGTTTTATCGGAGTCTAAACCAATCCTCTTAATAATTGGGAAACTCGCTTTATAAATTCCGATTAGGCCAATAGAGCACGAAAAACATAATGAGTAGAGTACGGCTTGATGAGCCTCTATTAATCCTGATCCTAGCAAAAGCTCGGAACAAAGAACGGAAAATAATAGCATTGGACTAATCCCCATGAAAAAGTCAGCAAGATGACGAAGAGTCCGGGTTCCCTTGTTATTGACGATTTTAGTTAGCGAGCGCGTAAGTGCTTGACTNAGTATCACGGGCAGTCCNAGGAAAANACTCATATAAGGACCNAGCTGCAGCCAAGAGCAAATTCGNAGAACTGGATAGGCGAAAAAAATAATATGTACTAAGACTAAAAAGCCTAAAATTCGATATACACGGATGTTTTTTTTCTTCTGCACTAGTCCTTCGGACCTTTTCGTTCCCGTCATTTTTTTAATGGACCAAACCTTATGTCCCTCAACTTGTCAAACGCACTGGGCGGTGACAGCATGCGGGCCAGAACTNGGGCAGCACATTCTCTTGGGGAGGTCATTGCTGTATCTACCTCGATGTCATAGAGATCNTGTGCATGACAAATTGACACCTGACTCAGTGCCGTACCAGGGAAACGGCCAGGACGTTTTGATTCACGTTCTTCAGCGANTTCAATTGCACACTTTACCCCNACGAAATATANCTTTAGATCTTTGAAAACTCTTAAATAGGCATTAAGAAACTCAGTTTCTAAAATAATATCGTCAATAATAATATTGTTTCCGGCTTCCACCANTGCCGCCATAGCACTTCGCATCCCTTTCAACATCAACTTCCCCGTCTCACCAAATACAATTGAAGTGATAGGAATCTCATTATCCAAGCTAGGCACAACATTCAAACCGCGCGCGCCAGTAGTTCCGTGCGGGGAATTTAAACCGCGAAATTTATCTGGAAGACTGTCTCGGAATTGATCAAGTGCTAGATGCAAATATGGCTCTTCCAATTGTTCTTGTAATTCTTTGGCTAGAGTAGTTTTGCCAGAACTTGACGTGCCGTTTAAAAAAATGATGGTGGCTGAANTCAATTTANAGCGTCACCATAAGCCGATNGGTACCTTGAACGCAAAATTNCCTCATCGCATTCATACGTTTGAGTATCTCTATTTTCAAGATTGATAGAAGCGATAACACAGCCAATCCGGGCACATATTTTTGTAGAATAATTACCCATTAGTCCATATATGTATCCTGCTCGAAATGCATCGCCACAACCTGTTGGATCAATATTTGCGATCCCCTCGACCGCTGGTACATGGANACANCTTCCAGATTCGTANACATCGACACCTTTTGCTCCCCGCGTGACGACCAGTTGCTCCAACATATCCAGAAGCTGTTCTTCCGAAAGTTGGGAGTTTTCAAGCAATATTTGATACTCGTGGGAATTAATCATCACTATCTTAGACAAGTGGACAAGCTCATTAATCTCTGCCTCGGAAAAGTCCGCAATACCTTGGCCAGGATCAAAAACGATTGGGATATCAAGCTCTGCTAGATTTCTAGCCTGTCGCAGCATAATCGAAGCCCCTTCGGGCGCTAAAATACCAATACGACAAGATTCAATATTTCTTATCTCACTGGGTAATCTTCTTATAGGGGAAGACGCTGCNCCTGCATAGAATCCAGTTATTTGATTGCCATGCTTATCACTTATGACGAGAGCCGTGGCGCTGCTTCTTAGCGATTGATCTACCGCAATATAGTCGGTTTCAATACCTATTTTAGTGAGATGTTCCTGGTATCGATCTAGATAGTCTGTTCCTGCTACTGAGAGGGGAATTACAGGGACNGANAGCCTGTGTAAGCCATAAGCGATATTCAACCCACACCCTCCAAAACTGCTACGTATTTCAGTAAGTTGCAGGGAGATATTAAGTCCCTGTNTCTTNTATTTCTCTTCATATTTTTCGAACGATCCATCGTAATCACCTAAAAAATCAATAGCGATACTACCGCATACCAAAACCCACGNCTTCTTAGTTCCCATNGTAAAAGGTCTCTAAAAAACNTAGATTTACGCTCAGTTGGCTGTCCCAACCATCTCCGCTTACATTATTCCCTGTGAATCGATATCTCTCTAAATAATTTTCCAGCCGAACAATTATTGTCATTACCATTAATACTCTATTTCCAAAAAATAAACGTCATGCTAACGTCGCCATCATCAGANTACCCCAGTATATTTGTGTTTAGGACGTATTATATAANCTAGTTAAATCTTTATTAAGGTGATTTATTTGTTTACCGGAATTGTACAGGCAATGCTGCCGATTAAAACCTTGGCGCTAGACGACGGACTGAGCACATTCTCGATTGAATTTACTGAGCCATTAATCTCAGATNTTGAGGTCGGAGCAAGTGTCGCGATCAATGGCGTCTGCCTCTCCGTTACTCATCTTTGTCACAACACCATTAGCTTCGACGCTGTCAGGGAAACCTTAGAACTATCCAATTTAAAATCAATACAAGTTGGGACTATGGTAAATATAGAGAGATCGATGAAGNATAACTCAGANATTGGCGGTCACGTGGTATCTGGTCACATTATGGGCACTGCGCGTGTATGCACCGTGGAGACGGATGCAAACAACTGGCGTATTAACTTTTCGGTTCACAAAGACTGGTTGCGTTACCTTTTTAACAAGGGCTTCATCGCCATAAACGGTGCGAGNCTCACTATTGCCGCTGTCAATCGTCAGACAAACGAGTTGGCCGTTAACCTCATTCCTGAAACACTAAGGACGACAAATTTTTCTCTTCTTNCCGTTGGAGATGACGTAAATATCGAAATTGATTCTCAGACTCAGACGATAGTTGAGACAGTAGAACGTGTGCTCGCTGAAAAATCAAAACGATGAATTTGTCATGAGCCGAGTACAGCTAAAACTGTTTGATACTTATGAGCGAGAAGTTCGGGAGCTACAACCTCTGGAGGGCAATGAGATTAGGCTTTATGCATGTGGGCCGACGGTTTATAACTTCGTCCACATAGGAAATCTGAGAACCTATATATTTGAAGACTTGCTCCGCCGAGCGATTACGCATGCAGGTTTTACCATNCGGCACGTGATGAATATTACCGACGTTGGACATCTAACCTCTGATGCAGATTCAGGCGAAGATAAAATGGAGGTGGGTTCTCGACGTACTGGTATGACTGCATGGGAAATTGCAGAGTTTTATACTAAAGCCTTCAAGGATNATCTTCACAGCCTCAATATTTTGGAACCAANTATNTGGTGTAAGGCAACCGATCACATTGAAGAACAAATCGCCTTCATCAGAGATCTGGAGTCAAAGGGGTTTGTTTACAAAACAAGCGATGGAGTTTATTTCGACTCTCGNAAACTTGACAATTACGGCCATCTTGCACGGTTNGATATCGATGGTCTTCAAGCTGGCGCTCGAGTAGATCAGGGGGAGAGACGTTTTGTTACTGACTTTGCCCTATGGAAATTTTCTAANCCTAACGAACAGCGTCAAATGGAGTGGGATAGCCCTTGGGGTATTGGCTTCCCAGGTTGGCATATCGAATGCTCAGCAATGTCGGCTCGTTATCTCGGCGATTATTTTGATATTCATTGTGGAGGNAAAGACCATATACCAATTCACCATACCAATGAGATTGCCCAAACAGAGGCCAGTANAGGAACCCGGTTAGCGAATTTCTGGCTGCATGGTTATTTTCTACAAATGGAAAAATCTAAAATGTCAAAGTCGAGTGGGGATTTTGTGCGTCTAGAGACTCTCATGGAAAAAGGCTTCCCGCCCCTGGTGTTTCGCTACTTTTGTTTACAGGCTCATTACCGTAGTGAGCTGTCTTTTACTTGGGATAGCTTGAAAGCAGCCAATACCAGTCTAATGCGTCTGTACGATATAGCGTACAGCTGGGGGCCACCAACCGAAATCTCCGAAAAATACCACGACCGTTTTGTTGAGCATCTATANAACGATCTTAACCTTCCAAGAGCTTTGGCTGTTGCATGGGAGCTAGTGCGATCGAGTGAGGCTGATGGAGTCAAAAAAGCAACCNTGTTAGCTTTCGATGAAATTTTCGGCCTAGATATTGNAGGNTGGAGACCTGAAAAANTTGATTTACCAGAGGAGATTACCAGNCTGTTAGCTAAACGTGACGAGGCGCGTCAATCCAAGGATTGGGAAGCTGCTGACAGATTGAGGGATGAGATTAATGAACTAGGATTTTCCATAGAAGATTCTAAGGATGGACCGATTATAAAACGNGTTTAACNTANCAGACAAAAGAACACGANATTGGAAGNAGAGGGGAAGCTACTCACTACGCCTAATTTCCTTCGGGTTATTNACAATGNTTCCATCGTTGAATAAGCCTTTTGTANTAGTCTTATTGATGAACAGTTGNTTGCGATTATGGAGAGTAATANTTGGATAATTATTTTTTAANCAATATANTTTCGCAGCAAGCTGCTAAGANATCTCTTCTGTGNGTGGGCCTGGACCCCGATTACCAAAGNCTCCCTAAAATAGTAAAAAGAGATAAAAATCCNATATTTGCTTTTAACAAAGCCATAATTGAAGCAACCCGAGATATTGCTTGTTGCTATAAGCCGCAANTTGCNCATTATTCCGCTTTGGGGGCTGAGAAAGAACTCGAGCTCACCATTGAGTTAATAAAAGGCCTAGATATTCCAATACTATTAGATGCTAAACGTGGGGACGTTAGAAGCACCGCCGAAATGTACTCCAGAGAANTATTTGAACGTTATGGTGCGGATGCTGTAACCGTTAATCCTTACCTGGGTATGGATAGCATGGAGCCATATCTGTCTCGATCAGATAAGACCATCTTTATATTGTGTCGGACCTCGAATCCTGGCAGTGCGGAAATTCAAAATCTAACTTTGGAATACGGTGAAAAACTTTACGAACGCGTCGCCAAACTAGCCTGCACCGATTGGAACTTTAACGACAATGTTGGACTTGTAGTTGGAGCGACAAATCCGGTTGAGCTCAAACGAGTAAGAGAAATCGTGGGGGAAATGAGTTTGCTCCTCCCGGGAGTTGGAAGTCAAGGAGCCAACGTACAAGCGACCATGACTGCNAATGGTAAAGGAAATACGATCATTACGTCATCAAGAGCAATTCTATTTGCCTCTNCGGACTCAAACTTCAGCGAGGCAGCTAGAGAGGTGGCACTTAAAACAAGAGATGAGATTAATCGATATCGACTCAGTGCCTAAGTTTGTTTCTGCAGTTCAATGCCCGCTGAAAAGGCATATCTTGCAATACTGCCCGATCAATGCGCAGNATAATGCTCTCATCTTCTTAGTATAATCAGTAAGTANCTGGAAATAATGAAGATTTTATTTGGCCCGTACATTGCATCTNCCCCGGTAGCGCACTTTTAAGAGATGAAAATATGGCCGAAGTTANTGGATATGCTAGNGTGATTAACCCACCTTATCTGAAGGAAACAAANACCAATGGAAAGTCTGGATCTGAGCTACCTGCGTCAGGGCTAGACNATGAGTCAGTCAGACCCCAAAGAGATGTTGAGGTCATATTATCCTTTGAGCAGCCTAGAGCAGACGTCGACACCTATCAAGATTTAGAGAGGTCGCGACAATCCTCCGTAGTCGGTGAATTGACCGCTGTAGAACAAAGAGCGCTGGATGATCTGCGCTTTGAGCAGCAGAATAGGGCGCCTGAACCAGCTCCTTCAACAGATATCGAAGAAACGGCTCAAAGAAGCATTGATGTTCTAATTTGAGTCTCAAGCTCGGCCCAGTCATTGTAAGCCTTACGAGTGCAATACTACTCAAATCGGTGGTTGGACGTTGGAGATAAACCTCGACCGAATCATTGAAAATTCGGTATAATCCTACCGTGAAATTGTTCAGTACACTTCCAATGAATAAATGGTTAATACTCTGTGTATTCATAGCACCAACGTGCGTCGCGGATTGGGTGCTAGATAGCGAGAACTCTCATTTAAGTTTCGTTTCAATCAAGAACGGGGTAGTTGCAGAAGTTCATCGTTTTGATACGCTCAGGGGCGGTGTGAATGATGATGGTAGCGCTGCCCTTAAAATTGGGCTGGCAAGTGTTGAGACCAACATACCCATAAGGAATGATCGAATAAAAAGTATGTTATTTGATGTGACTAACTTCTCTTTGGCTACTGCAAGCGCTCAACTGAACATAGATGAGTTCGTCGAGCTTCCTCATGGAGCTAGCCTTTTAAGGTCAATTCCTCTTAGCATAAATCTTCATGGCGTGGATGGAAAAATGCCTGCCTCAGTAAAGGTTACCCGAACTGCGGAGAACCTTTGGCATGTTATGAGTGTTCAACCACTAATACTCAATGCTGGTAATTATGGTTTGTTAGAAGGGATTGAGGCTTTAAGGTCGATAGCAGGCTTAGATGAAATTACCAGCGTTATCCCTGTTATCTTCTCTCTCGAATTCTCCAGAAATTAAACGTCAAACTCCGTCCAAATAGGGCAGTGATCTGACGGTCGCTCCATACTCCTGACTTCGTAATCAATACCGGAGTCCTTGCTAAATTCATCCAGACCTGTCGAGTTTAAGATTAAATCAATTCTGAGGCCTCTCTTCGGACTTCGTTCAAAACCACGGCTTCTGTAGTCGAACCAACTGAAGAGATCATCTATATCAGGATGGTGTGCCCGAAAACTGTCTGTCATACCCCATTTTGTAATCCTATCAAGCCATTCTCGTTCTTCCGGAAGAAAACTAGTTTTACCGTCACGTAACCATCGCTTACGATTTTCTTCTCCAATTCCAATATCATTATCAACAGGAGCAATATTCATATCACCCATTAGGATCAATAAGTCTCCTGGCACGAAGTGATTATCGATATAGTTAAACACGTCAACGTAGAATTTTTTCTTTGCAGGAAACTTTGTTGCATGCTTTCGATCACTTCCTTGGGGAAAGTAACAATTAATTACGCTAAGGTTCCGTTGATTTAATAGATTAAATTTACACTCAATAAAACGTCGCTGTGTTTGTGCGTCATCAGTCGGAAGACCGAAGGTTACCTCTTCTGGTTGATTTTTGGATAGTATTGCGACGCCGTAGTGCGTTTTTTGCCCATAGAACTCGGCATGGTAACCCATGGCATTGATTTCTTCTGTCGGAAAATCCTCGTCTGTTACCTTGGTTTCCTGTAGGCCAATTATTTCTGGTTGATAGGTCGATATCACCTTTTCAAGCTGCGGTAGCCGGACCCTTATACTGTTAACGTTAAATGAAACAAATCTCAACTGTTACCTCACTGGTAATGTCTAGAACACCACTTAAGAGCCTACCATTTTAAAAATAGAAAGGTATGACTTTTAATTAATGCTGCTTGGTTAAAAGCAAGGTTCAGTATAAGTCACGTTTATTCCACTAGTTTAGGCTGATACCCTAGAAAATGTACTTTCATTAATGCGTATAATATATATTATGTTAAATACTAGTATCGTGACTAAAATAGGCACTCTGAGCACACCGCTGCTTTCAAAACACATTTTGATTGCCACTATCGCTACAATTTGTAGACTACCGGACCTGATACTGGATCAGTAACGCCTAATTCTGGAGATATTTCCTCTAGCATACCTCTCACACTATCAAGATTACCAATCATTCTGGGTCGCGCGTTTATCAAGTCCCGCTCACTATCAAATAATCCAATGCTTGTGAAATTTTGATCATCCGTTTTTATCAAGTAACCCTTAGACACTCCGGTGTTATCCATTTCCTCAAATTTCTTGACAAAATCGTCTTCCAGACCTTGTTTCACGATAAACCTTACTGCATTCATGTACATTGTCATATTAATTCCCTTTTTTCTTTCCAGTGAGTAATCTAGCAAAGAATTTCTTTAGCAGAAAGAATTGATGCCCCTTATTCTATACCAATGCTCTAAATCCGAAAATAGGCACTGCATTTTGCTAAATGATTTGACAACATTAGTAGGCTTTTTTGATACTAATAAAAATTAAGATAATACTTTACGATAATATCATAAACATATAATTTTAAAGATATTATGGAACTTACCTTCACAGAACTCTTTGATAGAGATGTCCCCCTCATTGATATCAGAGCCGAAACGGAATTCGCTGCAGGAACGTTCCCTACAGCAATAAATCTGCCTATCCTCAGCAACGAAGAACGTCACGAAGTTGGTTTGACTTACAAAACAGCTGGTCCACAAAACGCTGAGGCACTGGGATTTCGGCTTGTGTCTGGACCCGTGAGGTCTAGTCGCTTGCAAAGCTGGATTTCTTTCCTTAAAAAGCACCCCTCCACACATCTTTTTTGCTGGCGGGGAGGTAAAAGATCTGAAATTGCCTCTCGATGGCTTGAAGAAGCTGGATATAAAGTGCATAAGATTCCTGGCGGATATAAGGCACTCAGAAACTTCTTATTAACAGAAATTGAATCGCCCCCTGCCTTCATCCTGATTGGCGGCCACACTGGATCCGGAAAAACTGAACTAATTTTAGATCTTAAGGGCGGAGTTGATCTGGAGGGTCTTGCATCACATAGAGGGTCAGCGTTTGGGAAAAGAGCTTGCCCGCAACCCTCGCAAATCAATTTTGAGAATTCCTTAGCCATAAACTTTATTAAAAATCGCTCAGAACCTATTCAAATTCTGGAAGACGAGGGAAGATTGATTGGAAGGATCCAAATACCTCACAAAATAAAAGCCGCAATGGATGGTTCCCCCGTCATCGTTTTACTTGAGGAGAGAGAAAACAGGATAGAAAGAATCCTTAATGACTATATTATTAGTCAGTATGAGGAACTAAAAAACCTGCATGGAGAATTTGCGTTCGAGGTATTTTCTAACCAACTTCTGAACTCCACCGATGCAATTCGTCGCAGACTTGGCGGGCAGAGACATCAGGAGGTGCGGGTAATGGTAGAAAAAGCACTCTCTGATCATTCCAAGGGCATTATAGATAGCCATAGAGCTTGGATAAATTTTCTTATTTCGGAGTATTACGACCCAATGTATACCTTTCAAATGAAGAATAAGAGCGAGAGGATTATTTTTTCAGGCACGGCCGATATGATAAAAGATTGGCTTGAAAATCAGTCCTTTAGCTCCTAGTTCTAATAGCTATTGTTGGTACTAATAGCTTTTTTCTAGCCCTAGGACGTGCTCCCCAATAAATGATAGAACCAGCTCCTGACTAACTGGGGCCAGCAACGGAATCATTACCTCGCGCATATATCTTTCGACATGAAATTCCTTGGCGTAACCCATCCCCCCATGAGTTCTAACAGCTTGCTGACAAGCTTTGAACGCTGCTTCTCCCGCCAGATACTTAGCTGCGTTAGCCTCGGCGCCACATGATTTACCTGAGTCGTACAGGGCCGCAGCTTTAAAGACCATTAACTCTGCCGCTTCCAATTCCATCCAATTAGCTGCCAAGGGGTGCTGTATAGCCTGATTTTTTCCAATAGGCCTATCAAATACAATTCGTTCCCGAGCGTAATTTGATGCTCGTTCCAGTGCTGCTTGCCCAAGCCCAACCGCTTCAGCAGCCAACAAGATACGTTCAGGGTTTAGACCATGAAGTAAACATTTCCAACCATCGCCCTCTTCTCCAATACGATCCTCTGCGGGTACGATTAGATCATCTATAAATAAAGCATTGGAATCCACCGCCTTTCGGCCCATTTTCTCGATTACTCTTATTTCCACACTGGTTTTATCAAGATCGGTATAGAACAAGGTCATGCCATCCGAGGGCTTTTCGCATAATTCTACATCACACGTTCTAGCGATTAATAATATTTTATTTGCGGTTTGGGCTGTTGTGGTCCACATTTTTCTTCCATTAACCACATAACTGTCTCCGTCTCGCTGCGCTTTAGTCTGTAGCTTGGTCGTATTTAAACCTGTATCGGGTTCTGTTACGCCAAAACACGCCCGGTCTTGGCCGGATATAAGGGGTGGCAAGAAACGAGCCTTTTGCCTATCGGTACCAAAAACAACGATCGGATTTGGTCCAAAAAGATTTAAATGAATTGACGACGCACCACTCATGCCTGCACCCGAGCGCGCTATCGTATGTGCTAGGATTGTCGCTTCCGTTATTCCCAAGCCTGAACCCCCATACAACTCGGGCATTGCAATTCCCAGCCAACCACCTGCCGTAACTGCTTTAACGAAAGCTTCTGGAAATTTTCCATCTTTATCTCTATCAAGCCAATATTTCTCGTCAAATTCTTTACATATACTCTCTACAGCGTTCCGGATTGCTAACTGTTCTTCAGTTAGTTCAAAGTCCATACTTTTATCCCCTTTTTTTAGCTAGTCGAACCGATTACTCAAATGCTTGCGCTTAATTAGCCCTTTAAGGGGCATTTCGACGAATTGTATGAATATTTCCATTTTCTATTCACTTTTTTTGGGTCAGATACTGTTAATATCTACGGCTTTTCGCGCAGTCAGGATTATTGAATAGGTCTGCTGCATATTCAACCGAGACTTTGGAAGAGATTATGGAAGATATTTTGCCGAATACCCGGGAGGCAGAATCCTTTCCAGCACCCGTACTCGGGCCCCGTTCTAGCGCCGCATCAAAGAAAACTCGCACTAGAACAGCCCTTATCGCTGCTGCAAGATCGCTAGTTTTCGAGCGTGGACACGGAAAAATCTCTATTCAAGATATTACTGAGTATGCAGGAGTCGCGACCGGCACTTTTTATAACTACTTTGTTACGAAACAGCAAGTCTTTGAATCAGTCATTGCAGATTATCGCGATCAGTTTTCCTCGGAGATTGAAACCACGAGATCACGACTCAAAGACCCTGCAATGGTGATTACAGCAACACTCAAGTTTTATTTCTATCAGTCCCAATTTAACCAAGAATGGCTTACATTTATTGCTCTTTCAGGGTTGCCTGGACCCATAGAACTTCGTCAAAGTGACGCTAGTTGTCTTGCAGATATCAAGCGAGGCGTTAGTGCAGGGAGATTTAAGGTTGAGGATACGCTATTTGCTAAAAACTTAATTGCAGGAATGATAGAGCATATCAACAGGGAGATTAGAAAAGGGAATCTTGCTTCGGATGCTACAGACGAGGCGGTACGCTATATTCTTCGCATGTTGGGGTTGCCCGATCTGGTAGCTAAGGCTCTAACTCAAAGCCCTTTACCTCCTGTAGGATCGTTTGGACAGAAAACTGCAGTTAACCCTAGATTAAACAATTTAGGCGCTCTCGATTAGTCTGCGTCCTATTACCTTTAGTGCCAATGTTTCTTCAGTTCCCTCGAAAATAGAAAGTACTCTTGCATCAAGCCAGTAGCGACCCACTTCGGTTTCCTCAGCATAGCCCACTCCTCCGTGCAGTTGCATCGCTTCTCTAGTTATCCATTCCGAAGCGCGACAAGAGAAAAGCTTTACAAGACTAGCCTCCATTTGCCCTTCTCCCTGGTTTAGCAATTTACCTACAGCATAAGTAAAAGTTCGGGCAGCACACAAGTGCATCGTCATCCGAGCAAACTTGACCCGAGTCAGCTGGTAATCCGCCAGTGGTTTCAAAAAAACCTTTCGGTCTTGCGTATAGCGGATCGTTTTTTCTATTGCTGCTTGGATCAAGCCACAGGCACGTGCAGCCGTTTGTATCCTTCCTCCGGTTAGACCCTGCATCGTGAAGTAGAACCCCTTACTTATGCCCTCTCTCTCGCCTATCAAATTTGTATTCGGAACAAAAAAATCATCAAAAAATAATTGATAAGAATGCATACCCCGGTAGCCAACGGTTGGAATTGCCGTACCCGATAGGACTCCCCCTACACTTTGCTTTACCTCAAACTCCTCCCCCATAAATGACGGTTTTTCAACCATAAAGAGACTCAAACCTCGGTGCGAAAGGGACTTTTTCGGGTCTGTTCTCGCAAGTACTAGCAAGACATCCGCCCTGCCCGCAAAGGTTGACCATGTCTTGGAACCACTTAATATCCAACCATTATCCACAGGTTTTGCCTTTAGCTCCAAAGAGGCAACATCTGATCCATAGTCTGGCTCCGTTATCGCGATCGCGCACAATTTTTCTCCAGAAGCAATCTTGGGTAGCCAATATTCTTTCTGTTCCTCACTCCCTCCACTTAGCAGTGCACGAGCCATAATTTCTGGCCGTGTGATTAAGCTACCCGCGGCGCCGAGGGATGCGCGTGAGAGCTCTTCTGTTACCAAAATCATATTAAGATTATCTTCTTTATTATCAGGACAGAGGCCGCCATAACGTTGAGGAATACTCAATCCGAAACAACCTAAACTGCTCAGTTCTTTCAGCAGCGCGTCAGGAATAGACTTATTAAAACGATGAATATTCTGAGAGATGGGGGCAACTCGTTGTTCCGCAAACTGAAAAAAAGTTTTCTTGATTAGCTTTTGGCTTTCAGTCAACTCTGCTTCTACAAAATCACACTTTCGGGCCAGAGCTTCCTGTCCAATTTCTGATAGATTTTCTGCTGAGAGCTGTTCTGAGATAAACGATGTTCCCAACGGGACCTTACCCAAACTTCCAAAGTCTTGAGATGATGCCAGTAGCCGCCCATTTATAGTTTGGATGACTTCAGCGAAAAAACAAACGGCCAATCTTTTTTCAAAACTACCGCTGGATAGTGCATAATTTGATAAGCTTCTTGCAGCTTCTAATTCGCTGAATGATAGAGCTAGATTATAGATAGCATACTGGTACTCATCTAAACGGTTAGCATCAAAAGCACCATTCTTCGTACACCTTCCGCGAATAAACTTTAAGCTTTTTTCTAAAATACCACGAGTGTTCTTAAACTCTGTTGTTTCTTGAATTTCCAAGCTATCTCTCGTAACTATCTAATTTATTGTTATGACCTCTAAATCTAACTAAGGCGCAGGAGCTAAACATGGTATGGTATTTAGATGTCTGAACCAAATATTATAGAAGTTAAACAATATTTTATTGATTTACAGGCCCAGATTTGCGGCGAACTGGAAGCCCTAGATGGTAAGCCCTTCTTATTTGAAGATTTTAATACCACCAATGGAGGAATTAGCAGACCTCGCGTGCTTGAAGATGGGCGCTATCTTGAGAAAGCCGCAGTAAATTTTACGCATAGTAAAGGTACTTCTCTTCCAAAAGCGGCGAGTGCACGTAATCCTGAGCTGCAAGGAAAGAGTTTTGAAGCATTGGCAATCTCTGTGATTGTGCATCCGAAAAATCCATATGTACCAACATTTCATGCAAATCTTCGCTTTTTTCTCGTAAACGAAGATCAATGGCATTTTGGTGGGGGGTTTGATTTAACCCCCTATTATCCGTTTCCAGAGGATGTTCTGCACTGGCACCGCACAGCGGCTAAAGCCTGCTCGCCCTTTGGCTCTGGCCTATATAAAAGACTTAAAGGCTGGTGCGATGATTATTTTTTCCTACAACATCGCAAGGAACCTCGTGGCGTTGGAGGGATTTTCTTCGACGATTGGAATGAAACCAGTTTTGAATCCTCGTTAGCATTTGTTCAAAATGTCGGTAATCACATTCTGCCAGCCTATCTACCTATTATTAAGCGCCGAAAAGATATTCCTTTTGGCTCCAAGGAGGAAGAGTTCATGCTATATCGGCGAGGTCGATATGCCGAATTTAATCTTGTAATCGACCGAGGAACAAAATATGGCCTTGAATCTGGGAGACGCATTGAGTCAGTGCTTGCGTCAATGCCACCGCGAGCCATTTGGAAATATGACTGGAAACCTAAAAGTGGTAGTCCAGAAGCTAAATTGTACGAGGATTATCTTAGAATTCGAGATTGGATTCACGAATTAAACTAGTCTCCTCGTTTTACACAGAGCTTTTATCATTAATGAGTTAGCTTAATTCCCCGCAGAGGGATTTATATGGAGTGTTTTGATATTTCCAGTAATGTTCCATTTTCTCCTGATTGTATAAGCTCTATACTTATACGAAAAAGGGGTTGAAAATCTCTCTTGTTGTATCATCTCGCGCAATATTTTGCTGATCTTGCAGGGCCGCTTAGGCTCCTAAACTCTTACATAACGCTCGCTGGCTTGGGTACGGCACTTGGGGCAGTGTTGACTTGGTGGGTAATGCCAAAGCTTTGGGTGTATTTGCCAATTGATAGGGGTCGAGCTTATGCAATTGATGCAGATAAAAGTATAGGAAAGCCGATGTCTGGGGGCGTAATATTTATTCCTATATTTATATTAATAAGTCTCCTTGTTGTTCCGTTTGATTGGAAATTTATTGGAATCCTAAGCTGCGTAGGATTAGCTATGGTAGTTGGCTTTCTTGATGATAATAGTAAAAGGGGCTGGAGTGAATACAGTCTCGGAGCAATGGATCTAATAATTGCTTTATTAGCATCATTAATTATCTGTGGGCTTGAGCCACTAGTAATTTGGCTACCAGTATATAAAGATCCACTAGAAATAAGCCCATCGCTTTTTGTCATTGCTTCAACAATATTAATTTGGACCTCGATCAATGCGACTAACTGTACAGATGGGGTTGATGGTTTATCTGCCAGCCTTTCAAGCATGGCAATACTATTCCTAGGGGGAATACTCTACGGGATAGTTGGTCACGCTGATATCTCTGAGTATCTATTAGTACCTCACTATAAGCAGGGCGCAGACTGGGCGATCATGTCTTTTGTCCTGGTCGGTTGTCTTACGGGCTATCTCTGGCATAACAGTTATCCAAGCGCTGTTATGATGGGGGACTCGGGTTCAAGACCAATTGGTCTAATGCTTGGAATTCTGGTTATGGCTTGCGGTAATCCTTTCCTCATTATCGTGGTCGCGTTTGTTGTGCTGGTTAATGGTGCGACGGGTATGATTAAAGTCGCATTACTTCGATTTTTTAAGGTTGGTATTTTTAGCCAAATTCGTTATCCACTCCATGACCATGTTAGGTACAAAATGGGCTGGTCTAATACTCAGGTTCTAGTGAGATTCATGTTGCTTCAAGCGGTAGGGACTCCAATTCTATTAGTTCTGTTGTTAAAGATTCGGTAACTTATACAGCTTTATTTGCTATTTATTAATGATGTCAGTATATGTTCTTCCCATACCCCATTAATCTTCATGAAAGACTCAGCTCGACCCTCGATCACAAATCCTAATCGTTGTAGCAGAGAACCACTGCGCTTATTCCTTGGTATGTAGTTAGCCATTATTCTATGCAATTTGATGTGTTCAAAGATAAATTGATTGGAGATTTTTAGAGCCTCAAACATTATGCCTCTTCCCTCATTAGCTTGATCTATAGAGTAGCCCAAGTGGCACGATTGGAACGTACCCCTCACAATATTTGTATAGTTGCAAACTCCTAATATTTGCGAGGCACTTAAATCCATAATAATTAGACAAACGCTCTTCCCATCTTGAAACTGCTTGGTGGCGAGCTTTGACTGGACTGACCAAAATCTTTCGGTATAAAAATCTGGTGACCTTGCGGGCTCCCATTCCTTCAGGTGAAGTTTATTAGAGAGCCTAAAGTCTACCATCAGAGGTACTTCAGGAGGCTCAAGAAGCTTGATAATAAGCCTATTCGTTTTAAGTAGAGGAGTTTTCGAAAGTTTCATTTTTTGCTAGCAAATACTTTTTTCTGAAAGACTAACTTGTTCGCTATAGGGAAACAATCTCGTAAAAGTCAATATGTGGTCTAGCTAAAAATCCTTAGTTAAGTAGTCTCTAAGTATATTTATGATTATTTAAAATATTCCGCTGTCTATGCCAGCAGCCATAGACATACCTAGTTCTTCGCATTTCAAGATCATCGAGTCGCTAACCTTCCCCACAACTACTAAAGGCTCTTGTACTTCTCTAAATTTGTAACCTCGACATATCCCACGAATACTGTTCAAGGCGCCTTGCCCATCCGTAGCGGCACTTATAAAAATAGCAAAGGGCAAGCCGTCCACCTTCCCTTCGACCTCATAAAATGTTCGATCAAAAAAATCCTTCAACATTCCAGACATATAACCGAAGTTTTCAGGTGTCCCAAAAATTACTCCATCCGCCCAAACTAGATCGTTATAATCAGCCTCTGAGGGCGTCATAAATCTAACATCAACATCAATATCCTTATGCTTCGCACCCTTGAAAACTGCTCTAGCTAAGGTAGCATTGCTTCCAGTTTTGCTATGGTAAATAATTAGGAGACGTTTCCTAACCACTATTTGACAACCGTCAGCAAGAGTATGTTTTTAGATATAAAACCGTAGTTCGGTATCTCTAAATTTTTAGGTGCCAATGCTCCTCTGAATACTCTACCTGCGCCATCAAATGAACTTTCATGGCAAGGACAACGGAATCTCGTTCCAACTTCATCAGGGCTATCTTTAACAATACAGCCAAGGTGCGTACAGTTTCCAAAAGCTACGAAGATGTCATCTCTCATAGATCTCTTTTTATTTTTTGCAAAATCAGGCTGGTGTGAGCGTTCTGAGAAAGGGTCTTTTAATTCCTCTTGGCTTTCTTTTATCGCTGCGATTTCCTGACGTGATCTTCTAGCTATGATAACCGGCCTTCCTAACCAAGAGACCCTTTTAGTTTTATCAGTGCTCAGATCAGAAAGATCGACTTCAAGCTCAAGGTAACGCTTTTCAAATATAGAGGATGACTTTATGAAAGGATAGCTAACGAAGAACGCTCCGATTATTGAAAAAGATTGGACAATTCTTGTTAAAATACGACGCCGGTCAATCATCGCAAGCGGCTCAAGTATTAAGCCGATAAGCTTTTACAGCAGTATCGTGAAATAGTTTTTCTCTGTCTCTAGTGGAGTTTCCCTTAGTAATCTTTTTAAAAGCATTCCATAAAACAGCGTAGGAGCAAGAATCCTTGTCAACCGGAAAGTTGCTTTCAAACATGCACCGATCTGCCCCAAAGAGTCTGATACACTCTTCATAGTAAGGCGCGGTTGCATCGACCAACTCATCTGAGGTAGGTGGGATGGACCTCTTGTGCCAACCATAACCATTCAATTTCATGTTTATACCGCCAAGCTTTATGTATACGTTGCTACAATCAGTCAACCACTGAATATTGTTGCTCCACTCTGCGAATACTTGATCACGACAGCCTTCATATGGCCCAATCCCAAGAGGGCCACCAAAGTGGTCCAGAATCATGGTCACGTTGGGGAAACTATGCGCCAGTTTCACAAGCTCTGGTAATTGATGATGATAGCAACAAGCATCAAAACTTAGACCTAAATCGTCTAATACAGACATACCTCTGAGAAAATCATCCCGTAACATGAGCCCTTCTGTCGGATTTGTATGTGAATTTTTGATTGCCAAATCTGAATGCCATCCTGATGCGTGACGAATGCCTCTAAACCTATTGATGCTGGCCTTCTGGTGTGCCTCTAGCACATTCCGAACCTTATCTCCTAAGGTCAGATCAGCAAAGCTTACTATTGCGCTAGCCACCCGAGTTGGACCAAAGTTATTACTAGCGCTCATAGCTGCAATACCTTGAGCAAACTCAGTTTCACCGACTGGTGCCAAACATGTATCTGTATTCCACTTGTACATGGCATTGCACTCGACAAACACCGTACTCGCTATGCGATGCCCACTATTTATATCGCGCAAAAAATCATCCAACATGTATCGGCTTTCGCAACGCCACCAAAGGTGGTGATGAGCGTCACAGATAGCAAGCATAGGATCAAGAACTTCCTCTTGGACTTGGGCGAGCCATTTTGCGTTCAAAACGCTCTCACCATTCCCCAATATTTTCCATGGATTTCCAGGGCTCCATTGGTTCTAAAGCAGGCCCTGTCTGTAATAATTCAATAGAAATATTATCGGGCGATCGCACAAAAGCCATATTCCCATCTCGAGGAGGTCGATTTATTACAACGCCTCCATCGGCCAGGTGCTGGCAAACATCATAGATATTATCGACAGCATAAGCCAAGTGACCAAAATTCCTTGAACCTTCACCTAAATCATCTCCATCCCAATTGTAGGTAAGCTCTACTTGTGCACTTGAGTCCCCCGGGGCGGCTAGGTATATTAGACTGAACCGTCCTTCCTCACTATCTATCCGTCTGACTTCCTCAAGCCCCAGTTTATCGCAGTAAAAATCTAATGATTTCTCCAAATTCTTCACTCTGACCATTGTGTGTAAGTATTTCATTACTACTCTTCTCCTCATTGTAAACCTTGCAGATCAATGTTAATCCCGAACGTCAAAACCACCTACATAAACTGGACTTGACCATACCATTTCATCTTCCGCACCAGTTATACGCACATAGTAATAATCACCGGGCCGCACATTAGTACTATCAACAAAGTCAAAGTCATAACTGGTAGGTAACTTTGTATCTAATAGCGCAATGTTTATTTGGTCGTAGTACCCAAAAGTTTCAAGCGTTCTAGTAATCCCATTACCTTCCAGCTGGTCTAGGCTAAAAACCAGCCTAACAGCAGGTGTTTCCTTCGATTCGCGGTACCTTGGCTGCGTTCGTGAGTCCTCGAAGCCTGCCATTATTGCCAACTCAAATAATGATTTTGAGTCCTCGCTGTCAACTTCTACTAGAAAACTTCGCGAGCCTCCATGAGTCCAGGTAATAAAATCAAGCCTCGATGAATCCCCTGAATAGCTGGCCATATTATGCCTATCGCCGTACCGCTTAGTGGAAACATCTGTAAGACGTCCTTTCGAACTCTTTAGATACCCGATCCACTCTCGCCCATTCCTTGGTAAATCCCATGTCAACGGCTTGTTAGGTGAAGACATTTGAATTTGAATCACATTACTATTCGCGGTAGTACCAGGTTTTTTTGAATCTATAACAACTCCGTTTTTAAGAAGTTCGATAGTATGGATACCATAAGCTGCATGGACCTGGCCTTTTATTTGCCTTCGCGCAGAATACGGTATTCGCATACCTGAGTCGGCATTATTTATTTTTACCAGAAGTATAGGTCTACCCTCCGAGACAACATACGTTCTTCCTTCGTTGAGAGCGGTTTGCCAGTCCTCACCGTCCCTCACCAACAGAGCCGATTTAGCATGCTGGTTCGGGGTTCCGGTTAGATGTGAGCTTTGCGATCCAACGAAGGACACCTTGTATCCTAGGCCCGCAAGCCTTATTCCGAGCCACTCGTATTGGCTCCTACCAGCAATGATCTCAGCCAAAATTGGATATCTAGCATCTAATCTGCGATGGTCTACCGGTACATCTCCAAGGGCTATTTGATATCTCTCATTCAATAGAATCATGTTTCCACCCTCAACAAGGGGTCTATGGAACTCTGAGGATGTGGCACTAGAAAAAATTCTCGACCCAGGAATTGATAGCACGTCGAGCGCTGTTTTGTTCCGCTCTCGCAGAACTTCCGCAGAAAAGCCACCTTTTTTCTCGTGATCGTTCATATGTAGATGGAAGTCACTCCAAAAAATATTGGGCGCGTTATAACTGGCGGCATAGATGAGGTTTGACCTGCCGCGAAGAGAACCGCCTGATGACCGAACATCTATTCTATGCAAACCTTCTTTTTCGAATATGAGATCACTTATAAGTAGTTCAGGTTCATTTGATCTCTCCAAACGTCTCGAAAATATCCCATCGATTAAGATCTCTAAACTTGGTATTGCCTGATCTGTCGGATTACCCAATGCATCCACGACCGTTACATGCGCATCAAAGCTTTTACCAGTAGGTATTATTGATGGGGCAGATACTAAAAGCCCTTTAGCAGAACCCGGTGCTATCGAGAAAGTATCAACATCAACTTGATAAAAGTCGTCCCCAACTGATACTAGAAGGGGTAGCGCAAATTTATCGTAACTAATAGACGGAATTCTGAGATTTGAGTACCTTATACCAAGACGCTGTCTGGAGGATATTTCAGAGGTAAATTGAACAATAACTACGAAGTTACTTCCAACATCAAGTCCTGGGAAGGAATTTCTTCTCATCGTTTTTACAACAACACTAGCGTCACTTTCAACTGAAATAAAATTATCCTGAGTGGAATCGAGGGATTGAAACTGCCCCAAATAGAAACTCGGTTGTTCAACGGCAATGATTGTACCCGCCGGCAAGGGACTGGCTATTTCGACCCACTGAGTAATGTCTAACTGAGATGAATTTATGACTTGATCAGGGACATCTAACCATGTTTTCGTTATTACTGGAGCGTAGTCCGGAGCAAAATCCGGTGTCGCGTTGTTTTCGATTAACTCCTCAGCATTAACGAAAGCAACATTCCCAGCAAAAACCAAAGCTAGCATGCTCATCACGATAATAATTTTACTTGGCCTCACCTGCATGAACACGCTTCTTTGCGCTCAAGTAGGCATGACCATAACATTTTTGAAATAACCAGTTGGACCCTCAGAGAAGTTGATAACACTGATCTAGTTCGAATTATTTCAACCTCCAATGAATTTCATAACCGTTACTTCTCCCTGGAATGAAAGCCGCTTATCACTTAATGAGTTAACTAATACACCTTGTAGCTTCGGTAAAACCAAATGTGCAGGCAAGTCGACTAAATCACCGATATAGTGTTTATTGGAGTTGCTCAAACAACCATATAGATAACCATCTGAGGACAGCCTTAGCCTTGTACAGGCACGACAGAAAGGCTCACTTTCATTTGCTATTATTCCGAAAGATCCCTTATCAGGTATCTGGAAACGAACCGCCGTTGAATCATAAGGGGCATCCGTGCGAGCGAAAGTATGATTAGCAGCTATGATATCTAGAAGAGATTCCATCGAAACAAAATCATTTGAGAAACTGGAGCTGTTGAGAAGATGACCCATTCTCATTAACTCAATAAAGCGCAGTTCTATTCCTCGATCTAGACAATAATCAAGCATTGCGGGCACTTCGGAAAGGTTTTGAGTTCTAAGTGGTACCATATTTATTTTAACCTTGAGTCCAATATGTAACATCTCCTCGATGCCATTGAGGACCGTCTGAAGATCACCGCCTCTAGCAATTTTCTTAAATCTAATTGGGTTCAAAGTATCTAAACTCACATTGATCCTTTTCAGACCGGATTCCTGGATAACTTCTTTTTTCTTGAGTAATAACTGTCCATTGGTCGTCAGACTTACATCTGACAAAGGTAGAGACGTGACCCCTAATAAGAATTCATCAAATTTCGGGGTAACCAATGGTTCCCCACCAGTGATACGAACCTTATCAATCCCCGCTGCTTGCTGCAGCAAACTGACTCCTTTCAACAGCCTAGTTGCTGCTAATTCGTTCTTTGCTTTTAGCAGCCGCTTGCCGTCAGGCACACAATAGGAGCACGCATAGTTGCATGCTGCTGTGAGGCTAACGCGAAGGTTTCTGAACCGTCTTCCAAATTTATCTACGATCATCGATAATAATTATGTCATGCTTTTGAGAGCCTTTACAGCCAATCACCAATCGCCGTGGTCGCCAACTTACAAAGATCAAGTCCGGCTGTTTTTCATGGCAGACACCAAGCTATCAACGAACTGATGACGCCAAAAAATTGCGTTTGAGCCCTTGACTAATATGGTATCGCCTGGTTCTGTATACGCAACCAAACTATCTAAATCGATGTCTCCAGAGGATTCCGCATGCTGGAGCAGCCTGGTTCCCAGGATCTCTCGGCTATCATAAAAACCCCGACCCACGGTTATTACTGCGTCGAGTTTTTCACAGCTCATCAGAACATCATGATGCATAGGTGGCCCATGATCTCCCACCTCTTTCATTTCTCCAAGAAGAGCAATTTTTTTTCCACCAGGATTGCGCCCTAAATTATCGATCGCGCATTGCATGCTTACAACATTCGCATTATAGCTGTCGTCAATTATACAACGCCCCGATACATTTAAGAGATTCCCTCTACCTGATGGCAATCCTAGTTTATCTATGTCTTTTACTGCTGTGTGAAGGTTACCACCCAAAGCATAAACTGCTGCTAGAGTAGCCAAAGCCGTCTTGGCAAGATGCTCCCCACCGGATTGGATCGAAAACTCAAATCGTTCCTGATTGACTTTCACCTCTAATAGCCAGGGATCATTACGTTCAATTATTTTTCCGGAAATATCCGCGTCATCGCTTAGCCCAAAAGTGAGTATATTTAAATCTTTCGCAAGTCCTGTTTGATCTAGGTCAAAGGGTAACAACAGTGTTCCCCCGCTTACTAAACCTTTACTAATATCAAGTTTTTCCCTCCTAATTGCATTAAGAGTACCCAAATGCCCAATGTGTGCCGGTAGAACATTCAGCACTAGAGCTACTTGCGGCCTGATTAACATACTAAGTGGGGCTATTTCTCCGCGATGATTCATACCTACTTCAAAAATTCCGTAGTCAGCATCCGCGGGCATACGCGACAAAGAAAGTGGTACACCCCAATGATTGTTATAACTAGCAACTGATGCGTGCGCACTGCCTTGTGCCCGTAGTAATTGCTCCAACCAGGCCCTTGACGTAGTTTTCCCTGCACTGCCAGTTATGGCAAGGACCTCACCATTCATCCTATCTCGTGCAAATTTAGCTAAATCCCATAGGGCATCTAGGGTATCGTTCACCAGAAAGGAAGGTATCTTGCACTCAATTTTTTTTGAGCAGATTACCGCCGCTGCACCGTTCGATTCGGCAGCACTGATAAACTTATGGCCATCCCTAGCTTTCACGATATTGTGTTGAAGCGATTTCCCTGATATCCCATCCAAGGCAATGAACAAATCGCCCCTCGAGAGGGTGCGGGAGTCGATACTCACTCCCTGTATACCTATCTCGCTGCAGCTCGTCTGCCGTAAATTAAGCGCTGCATTCAATTCTTGCGAGGTCCAAAGCATAGGGCGTTATCTTTTGACGATCATCGGTTATCTGATAATAAGTGCTACCGCGAAATCCAGAAGCTGAAAACTATGATATTTAATCTAAATGCATGTTACAAAGAAAAATCTGCATGGTTTCCCGAACTTCTATGTTTGATAAGAGCGATGCGAGTATTTTAAGGGAGAAATAGTCTTGTTTTCATTGCAGTAAATCTTTCATCTCGGGTTATAGCAGCTGACTGTGTTAGCATCCTCATTTTCGAATTTAAAGTATTGACCATATGAGTTTCCTCCGAAGACTTTGGCTAATGATAAGTCATATTAAGAATGCTATCGGCAATATTGTATTTCTCTCAATCATCACTATTTTGTTTTTCGCCCTTTTCCAATCCAGAGGAGTAAAGGTTCAAGATGGCAGCGCTCTTGTCTTAAATCCGAAAGGCTCCATCGTCGAGCAAAAGTCGTTCGTCAATCCTTTGGGCAGCATAATATCAGGGAACAGAACATTAGAAGTATCACTTCAAGAACTATTGACTGTAATAAAAGATGCTAGATCAGACGGGAGGATAGCCCTACTGGTTCTAGATCTAGCAAGGCTGGGTGAGGCATCAATTGGGCATTTAGAGGAAATTGGAATAGCGTTACAGGAATTTAAAAGTTCTGGAAAAACAATAATCGCGGTGGGCTCCAGTTATACTCAAACCCAATACTATCTAGCCTCATTTGCTGACGAAATCATATTGGAGGGGGGGTCTTTAAACCCATTAGGGGGGGTTATGCTAACTGGTTTGAGCATACATCCCCTCTATTACAAAACCCTCCTCGACAAACTTGATCTTGATTTTAGAGTTTTTGCTGCAGGGGAATACAAAGATGCAGTCGAACCTTATCTCCGAGATGGGATGTCTGAGATAGCTAAAATCGGCAATCAGCAATGGCTCGATAGCCTTTGGGAGACATATAAAAATACCATTCTCAAGAATCGGCAAATCTCTTCCAACGCTTTCCACAGATATACAAATGATTATGATCAATTGCTGAACGAGTCAGGTGACGATCCTGACAAACTTGCTTTAGATTATGGATTTGTAGATAAAGTACTCGACCCAGCTTCTTGGAAAGCCAAAATCATTAGTTTGGTTGGCGCCAGTGGGAATTCATTCCGTCAGGTAACTTACATTGATTATCTTGGAACCCAGCGGAATACGGCTTCTACATCGAATCAGGGGATTAACAAAATAGCAGTTATAACCGCTAGTGGAACTATCTTGGAGGGTGATCAGCCCGCAGGGTTCGTAGGAAGTGATTCCATAGTATCTTTAATTGAAAAAGTTCGAATGGATGACAACATCCGGGCTCTAGTCTTTAGAATCAATAGCCCGGGTGGAAGCGCGGGAGCATCGGAGGAAATTCGTCGAGAACTAGAGTTAGTTCAAAAAGAAGGTAAGCCAGTGGTTGTATCTATGGGTGGTTATGCAACGTCCGGTGGATATTGGATTTCTAGCACCGCTAATAAAATTTTCGCGCTGGAAAGCACAATTACTGGCTCGATTGGAGTATTTATGGTGTTCCGTAGTTATGCATCAGCGCTGTCTAAGCTTGGAGTTAACGGTGATGGTTTAGGCACTACAAACCTCAGTGGTGCTTTCAATCCGTTGAAGCCGATAAATCCAATTCTTGAGGATGCATTAGAGAGATCTGTAAATAGAGCTTATAGTCGATTCCTTAATTTAGTCTCCGACGGTCGAAATATGACTGTCACAGAAGCTAAAACTGCAGCGAATGGTAAAGTTTGGACAGGTAAAAAAGCTCTAGCGCTGGGGTTGATAGATGCTATTGGGGATTTGGATGATGCCGTTTCTAGTGCAGCGGTTTTGTCTGGCATTTCCCAATACGAGGTAGTATTTATCGACCTAGAACTATCTGCTTCAGAACGACTAGCAAATGAGTTATTCCAAATTGCCGCAGATATTGCAGAGGAAGTATATGTTAACCAGACTTTCTCAAATCTAGTTTTGCCAAGAGAAATACAAGATCTTTTGGCTATGAGCGAATCGCCAAGCCTGCAGTCATACTGCCCTTACTGCAGAGTGAAATAGTTAGGGGCTCTCAGCTTCGCCAACCTTAACTTTATCAGTTGTAGGTAAGAGAACCTCAAAAATTGTCCCTTTATCCAGTTCACTTTTGATAGTGATCTCTCCTCCGTGCGCATTAACAATATGTTTAACTATTGAGAGTCCTAAACCGGTACCTCCTTGATGACGAGAACGTCCGCGATCAACGCGATAAAATCGCTCAAATACGCGTTCTTGTTCTTCCAGCGGAATTCCTATACCGTTGTCGGAAACTTGAACTCGTGCCATTTGAGTTATGTTTTCCAGTTTTAGTTTGACCTGCCCCTTCTCGCCACTATATTTAAGAGCATTTTCTAAAAGATTTGCAACCATTTGTTCGACCGCCTCCCCCTCGCCGTTAATAATGACTGGCTTCGAAGGAACGTCTAAAGCTAGCGTTACTCCCCTTGCTTCGGCATCCTCCAACCTGGCCTCGTACACCCGCACCAAAAGGGCACCCAAATCTAACTTATCATTTTTTCTGTTGGTTTCCTGGACGTCGAAACGCGATAGTTGAATCAGGTCCTGAACAATGGTGTCTAGTCTAAGAGCTTGATTCTTTATTCGGGACAGAAATGTATCTACCGTAACCTTATCCATGCTCGAGTCATCAATGATGGTCTCGACAAGCCCACGAATAGCGGCAATTGGAGTTTTCAACTCATGCGAAGCATTCGCTACGAAATCACTGCGAACTTTTTCAAGGTATAACACATCTGTTATGTCCTGGAGCACTATAATTAATCCGATAGGCTGATTATCAGGCCCGTCGAGGGGCGCGACTGAAACGTCGATATTCCTTTGGTCCACCTTCACGGAAATATGAAGCGCTATCCGTTCTTGGAGACAACTTTCTGCAAAATGTGCTAACTCACGTGTTTGTTTTAGGTCATGTAAGCGTCGGCCTTTAAGATGCGCAGAATTTATTTTTAACATCTGCTGAGCAGACCCGTTGATGTGCATAACTGAGTAATCCACATCAACGGCAATGACTCCCTCAGAGAGACCGGCAAGGACAGTCTCTAATTGATTTCGGCTATTGGTTAATTCTTGAATTCTTGTTTCAGTTTCGCTCGCCAAATCGTTCATCGCTCCAGCGAGCTTACCTATTTCATTGGTCTTATCGCTAGACAATCTCAAGTCATAGTGACCCATTGCAATTTGTTCAGCAGTGTTTCTGATTTTCGTTAGGTGTCTCATTATGGACCGCGTAGTAAAAAACCCAATAACCAGTCCAACGACTAAGATTATCAACGCACCGAAAAATATTTGGGTGTTCAATACAATTAGCTGCTTTTGGATCACTTTAAGAGGCATTGCAAGCCGGATAAAACCTTTTACATCTTGGTCTATTCTCAGGGCCACAAAGAGCGTGTTTTCCTTTGTAATTTCGCTAAGGCGTTCAGATATTCCAAAGTAATTCTTCCCAGCGTCCACAATTTCTGGCCATGCAGAGTGATCTTCCATCAATCCTGCGGATTTTCTATTATCTGCGAGAACCCTTCCTTCTGCGTTAATGAGGGTTACTCTATGTTTAATACCGAGGGTTAAGTTACTTAGATCGATATCAGAAACTAGCTTGTTTTTTCGAAGATGGGGTATTACACGCTGTTGGAGAGTATTGGCCTGAGTTTTTAGGGATTCTTCAAGAGCAAACCGAGCATCTTTTTCAAGCTGCTTTGCAGTCATCCATCCAAAGACTATTGTGCACGCTAACACGAGCCCTCCCAGGAGAGCCCAAAATTGCCATAAGAATCTAGAGTTTAACAAGCTTAGTTAATCGCTATTGAAGCGATACCCCACCCCGCGTATTGTTTGGATCATTAAACTATATTCCTTAATTTTTGTCCTAATTGACCGTATATGAACATCGATATTTCGATCTACCACAACAACACCATCCCCTACAACGCGATTCAGTAGCTGCTCTCTAGTAAAGGCACGACCAGGTTGGCTAGCCATTTGGTAAAGGATTTTAAATTCTGTTGCTGTCAAACTTATCGGTTCGTCAGAAATCTTGACTTCATGGCTAACCAGATCGATTTTCAGCTCTCCGATTAAGATTCTGTCACTCTGCTCAGCCAGTGTAACCGCCCCCCTTCTTAGGACAGCCTTCACCCTTGCTATGAGCTCCCTTGGACTGAAAGGCTTGGCAAGGTAATCATCAGCGCCCATACCTAAGCCTATGACAATATCAGATTCCTCACCTTTAGCGGACACTATAATTATGGGGATATCTTGGGTCAAAGAATCTGATTTAATTTGTTGGCATACCGAAAGGCCATCGCTTCCTGGCAGCATAAGATCCAAGATAACAAGCGCTGGCGATTGATTCCTGACTTGATTTAATCCTTCATCGCCCCGAGCCGAGGCTATTACTTGGAATCCTTCACGTTTTAGGTTGTAGGAAATAACCTCGACGATATCGGGCTCATCCTCAATTACAACTATTTTTCTTTTTAGCATGCTGTCCAAATACCCCCTATAGGGTGGCCTACATCAGCGTTTGCAGAGTTAGCAAGTTTTCCCTAAAAATTTTGCCCGATAAAGGCTGTATATTTCGATTTATATTTTCAGAGCTTCTGGAAAACTAAAACGGAATTGGTTCCTCCAAAGCCAAAGCTGTTGGACATTACCGTTCGAATATTAGCCCCATCTATACGCACTCTTACTATTGGCATATCTTCAAATAAGGGATCGATGTTTTCTATGTTAGCTGATGCACAGATAAAATCATTTTCTAGCATAATCAAGGAATAAATAGCTTCGTGAACTCCAGCAGCGCCAAGGGAATGTCCTGACAAAGACTTTGTAGAACTGATTTTGGGAATTTTTTCTTCGAAAACCCTGGATATAGCAGAAATCTCAGGAGGATCCCCCGCCGGCGTACTCGTTCCGTGAGCGTTGATATAGTCAATGGGTTCATTAACCGTCGCTATCGCCATCCGCATCGCTCGTTCACCACCCTCTCCTGAAGGTGCCACCATGTCATAGCCATCCGACGTCGCCCCATACCCTACTATCTCCGCATAAACTTTTGCTCCCCGTGCTCTCGCATGCTCATATTCTTCAACCACCAAAAAACCCGCACCACCGGCAATAACAAAACCATCTCTATCTTTATCGTATGCCCGAGAAGCCAGTTCTGGATGGTCGTTGCGACCGGTAGAGAGTGCTCCCATTGCATCAAATAGCGAAGTCATGCTCCAATGTTCCTCCTCACCCCCTCCTGCAAATACCACGTCTTGTTTACCAAGTTGGATTAGTTCAACAGCATGGCCGATACAATGCGCGCTTGTGGAACATGCAGAAGTTATGGAGTAATTGACTCCTTTTATCTTAAAAGGGGTCGCAAGGCATGCAGAGACTGTAGAGCCCATAGTTCTAGTAACACGGTATGGCCCAATACGCTTCAGCCCTTTCTCTTTTAGAATATCTGCTGCTTCTGTGAGATTGGAAGAAGAGGCTCCACCCGATCCAGCTACTATTCCTGTTCTTTCGTTCGAAACATCAGACTCCTCAAGACCTGAATCAGCAATCGCTTCACTCAGCGATATAAAAGAGAATGCTGCTGCATCCCCCATAAAACGTCGTAGTTTACGCTCGATCATTCCATCTAAATCAATATCTATACTTCCTGCAACCAAGCTCCTTAGACCCATTTCTTCATAGGCTGACTGGTACTTAATTCCTGATGTTGTGTTAAATAGCGACTGTTTTGTCTCAACCACATTGTTGCCTAGCGGTGATACCAATCCCATACCTGTAACTACTGCACGCTTCATTTCAAACCCTCAGAAATCATCCAGAGAAGTAAATAGTCCAACCTTAACCTGTTTAGCTTCATATATCTGACTACCGTCCACGTATACTCTACAATCCGCAATGCCCATGACAGTCTTACCTTCCCTAAGCTTAATTATATCTATATGGTACTTCACTAATTCTGCGCTTGGTAATATCTGACCTCCGAATTTAACCTTTCCGCATCCCAGAGCACGGCCCAGTCCTGCATTTCCTTTCCATGCGAGGAAGAAACCGAGTAGCTGCCAAAGCGCGTCAAGCCCAAGACACCCGGGCATGACCGGATCATCGATAAAGTGGCATTTAAAAAACCATAAGTCAGGATTTATATCCAGCTCGGCTATTACCTTACCCTTACCCGCAACGCCACCCTCTTCATTTATCTCTACAATCCGATCCACCATCAACATATTCCCAACAGGTAAGTGGGCTCGTCCAGGACCGAACAACGTTCCCCTCCCGCATTCCTGTAATTCTTCTTTGGTAAACTGATGCTTACCAATTAATGAGCGATCTAGTAGAGCCATAGTTTTGTCATTCGTTATCCGTTACTTCCAAAAACCATTTAGGCTTTTTTTCAAAAACCTCGATTATATCACTGGCCTATAAAAAGAACATAAAGCTTAATGTAAAACAAAAACTAGTGAACTTTCCCACCCACTGACTGAAGGAAACTAGTGAATAGCTGAACCTCCGGAAAGTCGCCCAACTCCGCACCAATGCGCCGCAAAGCCTCTGTTTCCGACAACTCGGACCTAAAGTAAAGCTTGTGAGCATCCGATATCGCGGCAATAGCTTCCCGCGAAAAGCCACTTCTCTTTAGACCCACTATATTTACGCTCTTAATCTCAATTCTATTTCCATAACCGGATGAATAAGGGGGTATATTTTTATCAATTACCGACGCCCCTCCAACATAAGCATAAGATCCAATTCTCAAAAATTGCACGACACCGGTTTGACCTCCCAAGGTTACGTTGTCGTCTATTGTGACGTGACCACTTAGCCCGACATAGTTCGCTAGAATATTGTTACTGCCGAGCACACAGTCATGAGCAACATGAACAAATCCCATAATCAAATTATTATCACCAATCCGAGTTTCTCCAATTCCGGTAACAGTACCTCTGTGAACTGAGACCGACTCGCGGAATACATTTCCGTTACCTATGAACAAACCGGTCTTTTATTGCTGATATTTTTTATCCTGTGGCTCAGCACCTATAATTGCGAAGGGGTAAAAGGTGTTTCGGTCTCCAATATCTGTATCCCCGTCGAGCACCACGTGCGAGACCAATTTGCAACCATTTCCTATTTTCACGCCAGGACCTACAGTGCAGAAGGGACCAATTTCTATATTCGTCCCAAGTATCGCCTTTTGGTCGACGATGGAGGATCTGTGAATGACGTTCATAAGATGTTCCCAGCCTTATTGGACGAGTTGCGTTTTTTTATACAAGCGACTTAGGGATTGTACCCTGATTCTATTTTTGCATCACCCATGCTTTATTTTTTTGATTCGCATATAGTAGCTGGAGAGAGATTATGGGGATTTCAATTATGATTAAGGCTGTTCTTTGGGACTTTGGGGGTGTGATAACTAGTAGTCCATTTGAAGCTTTTAACCAATATGAGAGAGAAAATGGTTTTCCAATCGATTTTATAAGGACGGTAAATTCAAAAAATCCTGATACTAATGCTTGGGCCCAGTTTGAGCGCAATGAAATAACAGTTGACGAGTTCGATCAAAAATTTTCTCAAGAATCGAAACTACTTGGTCAACGCATTTGTGGCAAGACAGTACTTTCTTTAATTGCTGGTAAGATTCGACCCGAAATGGTTGAAACTCTGAAGATACTCAAGAACAAACTGACTATAGGATGCATCACTAATAATATGCTCTCGGGGAGCGGGGCTGGTATGGCCAGAAACCCTAAGAGAGCTGAGGCCATGGAAGAAGTCCTAAATCTATTTGATGTCGTGATTGAGTCTAGCAAATTAGGAGTAAGGAAACCCGATCCTCGAATATATAAAATCGCCTGCGATCAATTAGCCATCGCTCCAAGTGAAGCTATATTCCTTGATGATCTGGGAGTAAATCTCAAACCAGCACGAGCTATGGGAATGTTTACGATAAAAGTAGTAAGCAGCAGCCAAGCTCTGGACGATCTCCAAGCACATTTAAACTTTCCAATAAGATGAAGGTCTTGTTGACAGGTGGAGCGGGTTACATTGGCTCCCACACTTTACTGGAGCTTATCAAAGAGTCTATCGACGTCACTGTAATTGATAACCTCGTAAACAGTTCTTTTGAGGCAGTTAGGAGAGTTGAGCTACTTACGGATAAGCATGTAGAGTTTTTGCCCATGGACTTGCTTGATAGACAGAAACTAAGCAAGCTTTTTGAACAACACGATTTTGATACAGTCATCCATCTAGCTGGGCTGAAGACCGTTTCAGAATCATTAGAGAACCCACTGACTTACTATGAAAATAATATTTCTGGAACCATAAATCTTTGTAATGCAATGGTGAATCACGGAGTTCACAATCTAATATTTTCATCTTCGGCAACAGTATATGGAGATCCTTCAGAACTTCCTATTAAAGAGGAATCATCAGTTACAGGTACGACCAATCCCTATGGGGAAACTAAATTAATTATTGAAAAGATTTTGATGGATATAAGTGACAGCAATCCACAGTGGAATGCAGTGATACTGAGATACTTTAACCCGGGTGGGGCGCATCAAAGTGGCCATATTGGCGAGGATCCCAATGGGATTCCAAACAACTTGGTTCCGTATATTAGCCAGTGCGCTGCTGGGAGACGGAAAGAGCTCACTGTTTTCGGTAAAGATTATTTAACGCGCGATGGGACTTGTATTCGCGACTATATTCATGTGGTCGATCTTGCATTGGGACATCTCGCTGCCCTCACTAAACTTAAAGAGGGGCCTGGTGTAGTGATATATAATCTAGGCACTGGAAAGGGCTCTTCAGTCTTAGAGGTAATACATACTTTTGAAGAGGTAAATAAAGTAAAGGTTCCTTACATATTTGGCCCAAGGCGAGTTGGCGATATTCCTGAGTGCTACACTGATCCAACAAAAGCAAACAAGGAATTACATTGGAAAGCTACAGGGACTTTGGAGCATATCTGTCGAGACGCATGGAATTGGCAAAAACATAATCCCTTAGGGTATGCCAAAGGCTAAACTTTCTACAGTTTCAGCCGCCTTCTATCCTGTATAAAAAATGCACTTCGCTTCCATGGTCGATCTTTTCCAGCATAGGTTCTACGATTATTTCTCCATTGATCGCCACTGACATATCTTCGATATCAGCGGCGCTTAGTCCTTCGTATCTGTCCGTGATTTCTATTACAAGACTACGGTAGTCTTCTGCTTGCACGGTCGCCTCTCTCACTCCTGTGAACTTTTGGAGCTCACTAGAAAAAATTACATGAGCGGTCATGCTGTAACAGTGGTCAAGACGCATCCTGAATTGCTTTCAGTATTTTTGGCGGAGACATTGGTAACTCACTCATTCTGATCCCTATAGCGTTACTAACCGCCGTTCCGCAGGCCGCCAGAGGCGGAATTATCCCCGTTTCACCAATCCCCCTTACACCAAAAGGATGGAAAGAGTTCGGAACCTCTACTATGACAGTCTCTATCATTGGCAGGTCCGACGCTAACGGAATTCGGTAATCAAGAAAGCCTGGATTTTCTAATCTTCCATCTGAGCTATAAACGTACTCCTCGTTTAACGCCCAACCGATGCCCTGAGCAGAGCCACCTTGATACTGGCCTTCCACGTAACTGGGGTGGATAGCCTTGCCAGCGTCTTGGATTGCTGTATAACGTACCACTGTGGTCTTTCCTGTATCTGGATCGACTTCAATATCTGCAAGATGCACAGCAAAGCTAGGGCTCGCTCCACGAGCACTGATATTGCCTCTACCACTGATATGCCCACCAGTTTTAGCTGCGGAGCCACATATTTCTGCAGCAGTCAGGACCCCTTCACCCTTGGTATTAAATGCCTTCCCATCCTTCCATTCCACCTGTTCTGGCGTGATATTCCAGGTTGCAGCAGCCCGCTCCTTCAGTTGAGAGACCACGTCTGCCGCAGCCTCTACCACGGCCATACCTGTGGCGAAAGTCGTTCTACTTCCCCCTGTCGGGTTGCTGTAAGGTAAGTTTTGAGTATCACCAATAATGGCAGAAAATGCCTCAACGGGCATCTGGAGCTCTTCAGCAGCCATCATTTGCATTGACGCTCTGCTACCACCGATATCGGGAGAGCCCTCCACGATCGTACCTGTACCATCTTCGTTCATATTGATAACGACGCTTGATTCTCCTCCAACATTGAACCAAAAGCCTGAGGCCACACCCCGCCCCTGGTTTTCTTTCAATGCAGTCTTGTATTGCGCGGAGTCTCTCGCCGCTTCCAAACATTCCACCAAACCAACCGCCTTCAGCTTGGGGCCATACATTGTCTGGGTACCCTCCTTAGCTACATTTTTTAAACGTAAATCGATAGGGTCCATACCTAATTCATCGGCTAATTCATTTATTACCATTTCACAAGCATATTCTGATTGCGGAGCGCCTGGCGCGCGGTAGGCAGCACATCTCGCTTTATTGACTACGACTTCGTACCCCTCAACATATTGATTATCGACATCGTAGGGCGTAAAAACAGTCATACAGGCGGGTCCAAGGGGCGACGAACCCGGGGCCCAACCGGCCTCGTAACATAGCTTCGCCTCCATTGCTGTTATCGTTCCATCTTTCTTTGCTCCAATTTTTACCCAGTTACGGGTCGCCGAACCTGGACCTGAAGCCATAAAGACCTCGTTGCGATCCATCTGCATTTTTACAGGACGTCCGGACTTCTTTGAGAGGACAAGCGCGACAGGTTCCAGATATACGCCTAGTTTGCCGCCGAAACCGCCGCCGATCTCACTCGCAATTACATTCAACTTGGTTTGTTCAATATTAAGCATGGAAGCCGTCGTTGCTCGCACAGCAAAGTGACCCTGCGTACTGCACCATATCATCGAGTGCCCGTCCTCATCATACCGAACGGTACACGCGTGCGGTTCAATATAACCTTGATGGACCGTCGCTGTGCGAAATTCTCGCTCTATTACGACCTCTGCCTCAGCAAAACCAGCCTCTATGTCCCCCTTACTGAGCTCATTACGAGACGCGACGTTGGACGGTGCCTTGGGTTCTTCTGGCATGCCCTTTGTGAATAAATCATCGTGAAGTATCGGAGAATCATTGGACGTAGCATCGTCAATATTCATCACAGGCTTTAAAATACTATAATCAACCTCTATCAGACCAAGGGCGCGTTCAGCCGCAGCCTCCGAGACTGCAGCTACAGCTGCCACGGCATGTCCATGATAAAAAACTTTGTCTCTTGCGAGAATATTCCTTATTCCAGATGCAGTTTGATTCGGAATATCAGCGTGAGTCATGACAGCAAAAACATTAGGATCCGCCTCCGCTTTGCTCGTGTCGATCCTGTTGATCAATGCGTGGGCATGGGGGCTTCTTAAAATTTTCCCCCAAATCATTCCAGGTAAAGAGAGATCTGCTGCATAGTTTGCTCGCCCAGTGACCTTATCATGCCCGTCAGGGCGAATTGTACGCTGTCCAATATATTTAAAGTCTTGTGCTTCACTCATTTTAGGCTTTCTCCCTCATAGTCTTTGCAGCATCCATAACTGCTTTTATAATTTTATCGTAGCCAGTACACCGACAAAGATTACCTGCCAAGTAATAACGTGCTTCCTCCTCGCTTGGATCAGGATTTTCCTCTAACAATGCTTTGGTCGAGACTACTAGTCCAGGAGTACAGATCCCACATTGCAGAGCGGCGTGTTCCAAAAATTTTTCCTGTATGACGTGTAACTTATCGCCCTCGCCAATCCCCTCTACGGTTTCGATCGCTTCCCCATTAGCCTCCACGCCGAGCACCAAACAGGAACAAACCAATCTATCGTTTATAAGCACTGAGCACGCTCCGCAATCACCGGAACCGCAACCTTCTTTCGTTCCCGTTAGGCCCAATTCATCCCTCAACACTTGTAATAATGTATCGCTAGGGTCGCAAAGAAATTCTTTTACATCCCCGTTCACTGTCGCAGTTACATGTGTTTTCTGCATGACTTAAGCTCCCGCTCTATCTGCTGCAATTTTTGCCGCACGTTTCACTAAAACTCCAACAACATGTTTTCGGAATTCTATAGTACCTCTCCGGTCCGTTATTGGGTTAGACACCTTACTCGCTGCATTCGCAGCTGCTTGCAAGGCAGTTTCATCTAATTTCGATCCAATCAAGGCATCTGCAGCCTCAGGAACCAAAAGCGCAGTTGTGGCAACCGCACCAATCGCCACCCTAGCCGCAATGCAAACGCCCTCTGAACCAAGAGTAATACTTACCGCTGCTCCGGCAACAGCAATATCCATTTCCGTGCGCGGAATAAACCTTAAGTAAGCGTCTGAGGTTTTCTCATTGGGCTTAGGGACAGTAATTGCTGCAAGCAATTCGCCATCCCCCAAACAGTTTCTTCCAACCCCTGTTACGAAGTTCTCAGCAGCTATAGTTCTGCTACCTTTCGGCCCCTTAATTACACACTGTGCTCCATTTGCGATTAACGCAGGTATCGTATCGGCTGCGGGGGAAGAATTACAAAGATTGCCGCCAATACTGCATCGCCCCTGAACCTGAGTAGATCCAATGAGATATGCAGCTTCCACCAATCCTGGGAATAAGGCTTTAATATCTTCTCTCGCAGTCAATGCAGCGTTGGGCATGGCTGGACCCAGGCTAAGCCCCTCCTCATCTAAAGTGGCTTCAACCATGCTAGGGATTTTCTTCACATCAACAACAAGCCTTTCCTCATGGAGGCCCTGCATCTGAATAAGAAGATCTGTCCCTCCAGCGAGGACCTTTGCCGTAATTTTTGAATTAGCTAACAGTTCCACTGCCCCCTCAAGGGTATCAGGCGCTTCGTATACAACCGAAACCATTGTTTCTCCTCATTAAACTAAACCTAATCGAACCCGTCTCCACCTCAAATCGAGAAGGGCTTTACATCCGTTACCACACCTCACAGTAATTAACGCTGACTGGTGGGGCCACTCTTGTCGACTTCTCTTCACATATTATCGCGCGACGCCCATGCAAGACTCAGTACTTCCGTTAAACGTTACGACACAAACTCCTAGCTAGTTTACCCCTAGCGTGGTAATGCGCAATGTGTTTCCAATACAATAGTCTAATTTCTGATCTGAGCGCGACTCAAATTAACAAAAATAGCCTCGATAAGCAGGAGCGGATTAGGATTCGAGTTTCCGCTAAGGTAGCGCACCGCTTTTAGAAGCTGATCCCTGAATTGAAAAAGCGCAGTCACCTCCAACGATGCCAATAACCTAGATGGAGCATCGTCTTCATCTTGAGACGAAATATTCTTTTCTTCCTTTACCATTGAGAGTCTGATTGCCTTGGAGACAAAACTCTCCAACACCTTTAAGACGTCAATAGGCTGATACTTTTGTAAATTTGCCGCCTTTTCTAAGGCATTAGTCTTCCTTGATAGTAATGCCAACATATTTTGAGCTACATCATTACGAAGGCGAATATAATCACCATTCAAAAGTTTTGAGACTTCTAACGGAGCACCACCTGACTGAATCAATAACTGTGCAAGATTGTCGGTATGATCATGCTGACTTTTAAGCCACTGTAAAGCTTCAGTATGTTTTGGAACACTGAAAAGCAAACTTTGGCAACGACTTCGGACCGTTGGCAATATGCTTAGAACCTTGTCTGCAACAAGGATAAAAAGAGTTTGAGGTGGCGGCTCCTCTAGAACTTTCAGGAACGCATTTGCCGACTGCACATTCATCTGCTCCGATGGATAGATAATTGCAATCTTATATCCGCCTTGTTGCGAAGTTTGCACACTCCAACGATTGAGCTCTCTGATTTGATCAATCTTTATTTGTCGAGAGCTTTCTGGTCTTACGTGCCTCAAATCAGGGTGTGTGCCTGCTTGTTTCAACACACAACCCCTACATCGTCCACAATGTTTGTTTTTCATAGGTGCCTGACAAAGAAGCAGCGAGCTCAGGGACTCGGCGAAAACTCGCTTCCCCAGACCGCTTGCGCCATAAAGCAAAAGCGCATGTGGATTGCGTCTCACTATAAATTGCATTGTTATCCTGTCCCAATTGTTTTGATGCCAAGGTAAGTAATCCATTCGTAGAACTCACTTAAAGCTTTTAATGAAAGATTCAAGATATTTTTTGATATCGGTCTGCACTTGCCCCTCAGAATTACTCGCATCCACGACCGAATAAGCTTTATTAGCACGAGATCTATCTAGAAAAACTTTTCGAGCGCGTTCAAAAAAATTAATATCTTCCTGCTCAAACCTATCACTTTCGCCTCTTCTCGAAGCTCTTCTCAAGCCCTCTGCCACGGGGACATCTAGGATAAACGTGTGATCTGGTCTTATTTTTGGTAGCGTCAAAGTTTCCAGGCTATGTATAACGCTGAAATTCAACCCCCTGCCACCGCCCTGATAGGCAAAACTTGAATCGGTAAAACGATCGCAAACCACCCATTTACCATCACTTAGTTGAGGCTCGATTACTCGCGTAATATGCTCGGCTCGGCATGCAAACATCAATAATAATTCTGTCATTGGCTGCATAGGTTCTTGGGATTTGGAGAGTAGCGTCTTCCTAACGTGCTCTCCCAGCAAAGTACCTCCAGGTTCCCGCGTACAAATATACGGGATATTCTTATGTGAGAGCACTTCGGAAATTATATTAATGCTAGAAGACTTCCCAGCACCTTCTAAGCCCTCGACAGTCAAGAACGCCCCCCTATTCATCAGAGTATCTCCCTTTTATTTCCTAATTCCATTTAAAAGCCTCATTGAGGGGTGCTTTGATAACTCTTGGGTCGACCTGACCTCTGATACTTTTCTACCGCTTGATTATGCTCTGTCAGTGTCTTTGAAAAGTATGTCCTCCCGTCCCCCTTAGCAACAAAATAGAGATACTCTCCCTCCTCTGGATGAAGTGCTGCTCTGACCGAAGCGAGACTTGGCATTCCTATAGGAGTGGGTGGTAAACCTAAATTGGTGTAGGTATTAAATGGGGTAGCTTTTCGCAAATCTTTTTTTGTTAGGTTCCCATCAAAGGTTTTACCCATACCATATATCACTGTAGGATCTGACTGTAGACGTATATTTCGTCTAAGACGATTTACAAATACCTGACTCACTTTCCCTCTATCGCCTTTAAAACCTGTTTCACTCTCAATTATCGAAGCTAAGATCAACGCTTCGTAGGCGTCTTCAAGCGTACCCTCAATCATTCGATTAGCCCACTCTTTTTCCAACACATCGACCATCTTTTTGTGGGCCCGCTTTAAAATCCGTATGTCACTGTCCCCGCGGGTAAACTGATAAGTGTCTGGGAAAAAAAAACCTTCAGGCATGAGCTCGGGCTTCCCTGCAATTATTGCCATAACCTCACTATTTTTTCGCTCCCCTAATTCTTGTTTGATATAGGGGGAATCCTTTAAATGATTTCGCCACTGCTCGAAGGTCCATCCCTCAATGAAAGTAATTTGCCTCTCTAAAACCTTCCCCGAGCGAAGCAGCACAAAGAGTTCCGTAACAGTTTTAATTTTCGAGAGGTCATACTCACCGGCCTTAAAAGTGCCTCTAAAATTGGTCAACAAAGCATAGCCTAGGAGAAACTGCTCTGATGTCTTTACAACATTTTTGGAAGAAAGCTGTTTTAGTATCCTTTCAAGGCTAGCACCATTCTCGATCACAAAAGTTTCATCGGAATTCCAATTAATTGACGAATTCACTTGGTCATGACAGCTTTTTACTACTGCAAAGATAAAGATCGAAATGAAGACAAATAGACTTTTTACGTTAAAAATCCTATAAAAAGTCTTACTCATAGCGTCTAAAAATAAGTGTACCGTTTGTACCACCAAACCCGAATGAATTGCTTAAAACAGCAGAGATCTCCATCTCCCGTGCAACATTAGGAATATAGTCTAGATCGCATTCTGGATCTGGATTTTCCAAATTAATTGTGGGGGGTGCAATTTGATTATAAAGAGACAGAATGCTAATCACGGCCTCCAAAGATCCCGCTGCGCCCAGGGCGTGACCGATCATACTTTTCGTGGAACTAATTGCTATGTTTGACGCATGAGCACCCATGCAACTCTTTATTGCAACGGTTTCCGCTATGTCGCCCTGCGGAGTCGAAGTTCCGTGCGCATTGACATAATCTATGTTCTTTGGATCCATTTGCGCGTCTCTCAGAGCATTCTGCATTGATCGAGCAGCTCCAGCACCATCTGCTGCGGGTGAGGTCATATGGTGAGCATCGGCGCTCATGCCGAAGCCAGCTAGTTCGCAATAAATTTTAGCGCCCCGAGCTCTTGCGTGATCATATTCCTCAAGCAATAAAGTTGCTGATCCATCGCTTAGAACAAAGCCATCACGATCACGGTCCCAAGGTCGCGAGGCACCCTCCGGGTCTTCATTCCTGGTTGACAATGCTCTCATTGCACCAAATCCAGCCAACGTAGTTGGTGAAATAGATTTCTCCGAACCACCCGCTAACATCACATCAGCATCCCCATTTCTGATCAACCTTGACGCAAATCCAATGTTATGAGTTCCGGTAGCACAAGCTGTTGTTATGGATATATTTGGCCCTCCCACTCCAAACATGATGGACAAATGACCTGCAAGCATATTTATCACTGATGATGGAACAAAAAAAGGCGATACCTTTGTTGGCCCGCGCAAGCCCAGCACCGTATGACAAGTCTCAATAGTAGCGATACCACCAATACCTGAACCAACAGCAACACCAATACGATTTTTATTTTCTTCCGTCACTTGGATCCCTGAATCTTGCATCGCTTGTATACCGGTTACCAATCCGAACTGAATGAAGCCATCCATGCGCCTAGTTTCTTTGGGGCTTAAATATTGGGTAATCGGAAATTCAGGGACTTGGCCGCCAAAACGGACAGGATAGCCCTCGACATCGATATTTGCTATTGAACGAATACCACTTCTACCTTCGAGGAGGCCGGTCCATGTGCTCTCTAATGAAGCCCCAAGGGGACTTATCATCCCCAGCCCTGTTACGACAACTCGGCGGTTATCCAAGACTTGTTCTCACTTATTAAAGTTCCTGTGATAATCGATTTTTATAAGCTACATTCCTACTTTGGAGTTCTCAATAAAAGAAAAGCCGCATTTGAAAACAAAGGCGGCCTCAATTCGCATTCATACTTTGCTTTAAGTGTGAGCTTCAATATACTCCATCGCTTCCTTAACCGTGGTTATTTTTTCCGCATCTTCGTCCGGGATTTCTGTTTCGAACTCTTCTTCTAGAGCCATTACCAATTCCACCGTATCGAGTGAGTCGGCACCGAGATCTTCTACAAAGGAAGCCTCCGAAGTGACCTCTTCCTCCTTTACACCCAGTTGTTCACAAACCAGTTTGATCACTCTTTCTTCAGTCGTACTCATTGGGGACTCCTAATGTTTCTCACAGTTAAAGCTTCAATATTTTAATAAAATGCCCGTCTGGCAATCAAGCTTTATTAACAGATGGCCTCAGGCACTCATTTCAGTAACCTTAATTCATATACATACCGCCATTAATATGCAGTGTTTCTCCCGTAATATATCCGGCGTTATCACTAGCTAAAAACGCCACTAACGCTGCGACCTCTTCCGAGGTTCCGAAACGCCCTAGGGGCACGCGAGACAAAAGTATGTCTGACTTCCCTTTAATCAAATCTTTTGTTAAGTCTGTTTGAATAAATCCAGGTGCAACTGAGTTTACAGTAATACCCCGAGCAGCCAACTCAATCGCTAGAGACCTGCTGTAACCCTCCATTCCAGCCTTGGATGCCGCGTAATTGCTTTGACCTGGATTGCCCATACGAGACACTACCGAACTTACGTTAATAATTCGCCCCCACCTTGCTTTTGTCATACCTCTGAGACAATTTTTAGTAATTCGATATACGGAGCTTAAATTTGTCTGAATGACCTCCTGCCAGTCAGACTCTTTCATGCGCAGTGCTATATTATCCCTCGCGATTCCCGCGTTGTTAACAAGAACTAGAGGGGACTCATGACTTTCCGATATTTCTTTAAAAAATCGCTCAATTGACGTTTTTTCTTCGACTTTGAGCACATAGCCTTTACCGGATCCAGCTAACGTATTTGAGATCGATTCTGCCCCTTCCTCACTTGTTGCAGTACCTATAACCTCCATACCATCCAACGCGAAAGCCTTCAAAATAGCGTAACCTATACCCCGGCTTGCGCCAGTTACAAGCGCAACTCGAGCCATTATATTATCCTTTCCATGACGGCCCCCATCTCCTTCTCTGATGAGATACCAAGGGTACTAACAGATTTATCAATTCGTCGATTGAGTCCAGAAAGCACTGAGCCGGGGCCACATTCAACGATAACATCCACCCCATCTTTAACCATATGTTGGACTATAGGTGTCCAAAGCACCGCTTTAGACATTTGTGCGACTAGATTGGCCCTTATATGCTCAGTAGTTCTTGCATAATGCGCGTCCACGTTTTGCAGCAGTCCTATAGTAGGTTCGCTTAAACAGGTATCATTGAGAATAGTGGCCATCTCTGCTGCAGCCGGCTCCATCAATCTACAATGGAAAGGTGCGCTAACCGGTAGCACTATCGCTCTTTTTGCTCCTGCAGCATTGCAGGCCTCAAGCGCTCTATTAATTGCCTCGGTATGACCTGCTATAACGACCTGTCCTGGAGAGTTAAAATTTGCAGCCTCCAAAATATCGGCCCCTGCACAAGTTCTGCAAATTTCGACAACGTTTTCATCCTCGAGCCCCAGGATCGCTGCCATACCCCCTTTGCCAATAGGCACGGCTGACTGCATCAGCTGACCTCTTTTCTGTACAAGACTTACTGCAACTTCGAAACTTACGACTTCCGCTGCCACAAGCGCAGCATATTCTCCAAGACTATGACCTGCAACAAGGTCGGGGGCGGCACCACGCTCCTTTGCTATGAACCACATAGCCAAGCTTGAGGTCAAAACAGCGGGTTGGGTATATTCCGTCTGATTAAGCCTTTCAACCGGTCCGTCTTGGATAAGCTTCCATAAGTCGTATCCAAGGACTTCAGAAGCGAGCTCGAAGGTTCCAGACAACTCCTTACCCCAGCCTTGCAGCATTCCCACCTTTTGAGATCCTTGACCAGGAAAAACAAACGCCAGTTTGCTCATAAAATTCTCTATTTTTTAATCAGGAGTAAGGCGAGGTTGCTAGTCTTCACCGCTTTCGTTATGAACGACCTTTTTTCCCCTGTAAAACCCATCCGCGGTAATATGATGCCGTCTATGAGTCTCTCCAGTAGTAGGGTCTTCTGACAATGTAGCACCCTTTAAGCTATCGTGGGCGCGTCTCTGTCCCCGACGGGCGCGTGTAACTTTATTTTGTTGAACCGCCATTAATCCTTCTCCCTTTGCAATAGCAATTTAGATAAGTCTGCGAAAGGCCTCCGAGTTTCTGACCCCACTATTTTCAGTGTCTCAATGCAGGGCACATCATGTCTAGGAACCATCGGTAACACCAATATTAGATCATCTTCTAAAAGTTCTGTTAAAGATAGCCTAGGAGTATCGACCACCATTCCATCTATATTCTCCGCCAGCGAGTGCAGTTCCGAGTCGCTTTTCACTAGCCTAGTATTGACGTCTATCGCCACCTGTAAAGTCATGACATGGAGGCAATTTTGGCAAAAAAGCTCGACCGACGCGGAGGCCGCTCCCACCACTCTTGCGAGACCTGACCCTACTTCCTCAAAATGTAACCGTAAGTCTATCTCTCCTTCCTCACTAGCTAGAAGGTTGCGAAACCTTACGAACCGAGAGAGTGGAATGAAACCTTGCAAGGAAGCTCCTTTGTCTAGGTATTCGACGAAATTTACCGATTCCGGAAGGGGGCCTGATAGCATATCGCGCGAAGTTTAGAGATACTGATTAATGCTGTCAAAAAATTTATGGCCATTACCCTATGGAAATTCGATAAATGTTAAAAAAGTGCCCTAATTTTTTAGTTTTGGGATCTTCCTCGCCGTATAGAGCCGAAATATTGTCTAATATAGCCGTCAACTTCATTCAGATGGCCCCTAACTTCCCTGAACATGTATTGCCTAATGAGAGCCCTGAATCCACAGTAATGAGGCTGGCTTATGGGAAAGCATTATCACTAGACGTCAAACTAAAGCAATATGTGATCGTATCTAGCGATCAAGTTGCTCATCAAGGCGAGAGAATATTTAACAAGCCCGAGAATTATGCGAGCGCCTTCAAACAACTTAAACAGTTTCAGGGGGAATGGGTATCCTTCACTACCTCATTATGCTTGTTGACACATGACGGCAAAGAAAAGGCCGCTATTGAAACCTTCGAAGTAAAATTTCGTTGTCTTTCAGAGAAAGAAATAGAACGTTATCTCAATATCGATAGCCCTTATGACTGCGCAGGTAGTATTAAAGTAGAGTCTGCGGGATTGACCTTATTGGAGGATGCCCGCGGTCGGGACATCAACTGCGTTTACGGGTTGCCTGTCATGCTTCTGAGAGAAGAACTTGCTTCTTTGAAGCTCGATCTCCTTGATTTTACCAAGGCTTAGGTTTTACCGGCTGCCATGTGGCTGAGCACCCTTGAGAACGCATCATCCTGAGGCGCTTTGACGCTGAATCCTGGGAAATCTTCAATCGGTGGAACCTCTAAACTTTCTGCATGCAGCATAAGTCTATAGGAGTTAGCTATTTTTGAAATCGCACCATCCTCAGCTTGATATCCATATTTTGTATCACCAAGAATCGGTTTGTCTACATGACAACAATGGACCCTGATTTGATGCGTTCTTCCAGTGATCGGTTTGACAGAGAGAAATGTTAGCCCCCCGCCTCTGGCCAAAACACTAAATTCTGTCCTTGCTGTCTTGCCACTTTCTGAAACTTTAGAGATTCTTTCACCACTACTGAGTGAATTTTTCTTTATAGGCGCATCAATAAAACCCAATCTGGACGGCCAATTCCCATGGACTATTGCCCTGTAATTTTTTCTTATTATCGATGTTGCCCTTAAAGCACTCTGTAGGACTTTTAAATAACGTCTATTCTTTGCGATCATTAAGCATCCTGAGGTATCTCTGTCTAACCTATGAACGAGCTCAAGAGAGCTTGCTGTCGAAGAATTGGCACGAAAAGTTTCTATGACACCCATCGAAATACCACTCCCCCCATGGACAGCAAGACCTGGCGGCTTGTTAATAACAATTATGGATTTATTCTCGTAAATTATTGTTTCTTCCAAACTTTGCAACTTCGTTTTTTGTAGTGCTTTAGTCGAGCTACGTATCGGGGGTACTCTTACGGTGTCACCAGAAAACAGCCGTGTACTTGCCTTCCCTCTCTTTCCATTGATGCGCACTTCACCCTTCCTGATGATTCGATAAATTCTTGATTTTGGCACGCCCTTCAACTCTCTTTGGAGAAAATTATCGAGCCTTTGTCCGCAGTGGTCCGGTTCGACAATGACTTGTCTGACTCGCTGAGCAGTATCTCGCTTTTTATCCATGACTTTGAGAACTCGATGTTTTTCGTTATCATTGCACTTGGGAGGAGATTTTTGCACCGTGCAGGTGCTTCCTCTTAGGGTTTGGTAATGTAATGCTGAGGCTTTAGCCCGGCACAATCAACCAAGAATTTTTTCGACCCAGATAAATTGATGTGCTGGGCGATATTAACCGCAATCCCGAGATTGTGAATGTAACGTCAAAAAAGTTATTGGCAAGAGAAGAAATCTAAAAAATTGACTGAAGTTGATGTTGATCCCCTAGCTTCCGGGCAGCTTCAGAATAAAATGCACTTCTGAAGGCGTCACGCCTTCGGGTAGATAATAGATAGCAGCTGGTATTCAATCGATACAGCTTAACTTTGACGATATCAATTCGCATAGGGATTCATTTAAAGTGATCTTGTAATGAAACGTATGCTAATTAATGCAACTCATGATGAAGAGTTGCGCGTTGCCCTAGTTGACGGGCAAAAACTTTATGATCTGGACATAGAAAGCCGATCAAGAGAACAAAAGAAGGCCAATATTTACAAAGCCCGTATTACAAGGGTCGAGCCAAGTCTTGAGGCCGCCTTTGTAGATTACGGGGGAAATCGTCATGGATTCCTTCCCCTTAAAGAAATATCAAGAGAATATTTTTCTATTGCTCCATCTAAAATCAGGGGCCGCATAAACATCCAAGAAGTTGTCAAGGAAGGAAAAGAAATTATTGTCCAGGTGGACAAAGAGGAAAGGGGTAACAAGGGGGCCGCGCTAACAAGTTTCTATAGTCTAGCGGGAAGGTATCTAGTACTAATGCCAAATAATCCTCGTGCTGGCGGTATATCAAAACGCATTGAGGGCGAAGAAAGAGATGAATTGAAAGAAGCCCTATCAAGCCTAGATATTCCGAAGAATATGGGTGTGATTATACGTACAGCGGGTCTTGGACGAAGTGCCAAGGAGTTGCAGTGGGACCTGAATTATTTGATTCAATTGAATGAAGCTATTAGTAAGGCGGCGGCAGAAAACAAAAGCCCCTTTTTAATATTTCAAGAGAGCGACGTTATCACTCGCGCTGTGAGAGATAACCTTCGCGATGATGTTGCAGAAATACTTGTTGATACCAAGGATGCACAAAGCCAAGCGACCGAATTCATTGAACAGGTAATGCCTCAATACAAAAATAGGATCAAACTCTACGACAGCGATGTCCCTCTCTTCAATCGTTATCAAATTGAAGGGCAAATCGAAACAGCCTTCCAGAGAGAAGTGAGATTGCCTTCTGGCGGCTCGTTGGTTATCGACCCCACAGAAGCCCTAGTTTCTATCGATATAAATTCTGCAAGGGCCACGAGAGGGTCGGATATAGAAGAAACAGCTTTAAATACAAACCTTGAGGCTGCAGATGAGATCTGTCGGCAACTTCGATTGAGGGATATAGGCGGTCTCATTGTAATTGACTTTATTGATATGACATCTGCAAAGAATCAGCGTGCTATCGAGAATAGAATGCGAGAGGCTTTAGAGGTAGATCGCGCACGAATTCAGATAGGACGAATTTCAAAATTTGGTTTATTGGAAATGTCACGGCAAAGGCTTCGGGCCTCCTTGGGAGAAACAAGCGGTATCGTTTGCCCCCGATGTAGCGGACTTGGCTCCATAAGAGATGTGGAGTCGACAGCATTAGCGGTGATTCGTATTGTTGAAGAGGAAGCATTAAAAGAAACTAGTACAGAGATACGAGCTTTCTTACCGATTGCAATTTCATCTTTCTTGCTGAATGAAAAGCGCAATATTTTGAGTGAAATTGAACAGCGTAATAAGGTCAGAATTGTTGTGGTCCCTGAACCCGAGATGCAAACACCCCATTATAGAGTAGAAAGAATTCGCGAAAATGAATCGGATGAAACAACCGCGAGTTATGAAATGAGTAGTACCGACGAAACAGAGCTATTACCGACGAAGACGAATTTTTCAAGCCAACCTCCTGAGAAAGCAGCTGTTCAAGCTATTACTCCTGATCCAGTCAAGAAACTTCCCAAAAAAACAAGTTTGTGGTCTCAGTTTATTGGACTGTTTAGGTTACCCTCTAAGCGGCCTGTATCGCGGTCTCCACGGCGTAAAACTAAATTAGGAGCTCGACGCCAGCGTCCACCTAACCGTTCCCGCAAAAGAACTGACTTAAACCGAGACAAAACGTTAGAGGATGCTGTGAAGAAGTCTCACCCTAGTCAGAAAAAAGCTAATGTTGATTCGAAACAAAATTTGGAGGGCCAAAAAGAAGTTAAACGTAGGCACGATATCAAAGTAAAGGATGACAATCGTCAAAAACCGGAAAAGTATAAGGAGCCGCCTGACAATCAACAGGTAGCCGGCAATCAAGATAAAAAGAATGAACAAGAAAATTCAAATGATAAACGTAATCGTGGTCAACGCCAACGAGCCCAACGAAAACCTCGGTCTCAGAACTCAACAACCAAGTCTCAAGATGCCTTAATGCAGTCAGAAAACACCCACACGCCTAGCGAGTCAGTAATTCAAGCAGCCTCTGCCGACTTGGGCGCGAATTCACGAGACCCTATTATTTCCAGTGACTGTCACGCAGCGGATAAAAAACAAGATCAAGAGGTATTAGAACCAGACTCAATTCACGAGCCATGGCTCTGGGCAAGACCCACCAATGATCCAAGAATAAGGCCCAGTCAGCCCCGCACGGATATTGTGCTACTTGACGCCGAACCACGCCAATCTCCAAAAGTTTTAAGTTACCAAGGTCCACATCTTGATTCCCACCATCCGAGTACCTGGGGACGAGTTGCGAACGATCCAAGAGGTTACAGAGAAGGTAAGCCCCCTCTTATAACAGATGTTGTTGATAATGATCCTCCTTTGCCCATAACTCGAAAGGAAAAGGAGACAAAAAGCCAAGGCGATCTGGGTGAGACTTTGCTCGAGCAGCAGTCTGAAATTGGAATTTCTGCTGAGAGCCATCCTCTCGTCGAAGATGAAGACGGAGTCGAGCGCGAGGAATAAGTTGGCCCGTCCGAGATTGATTATGATTAAGACGCTACTCTATAAAATTTAGTGAGACTTGATGAAAATGGGTTCCACGATTAATTGAATACCACACCTCTCGTAAACAAGTGCTTTCAATTTACCTACAAGATTCCTAACGTCTTGCTCTACTGCTTTCCCATGGTTAACGATTACAAGACTGTGTGACTTAGATACTTCGAGAGCACCCTCGGAATAACCCTTACAGCCTAGGCTATCTAAAATATTCGCTGCAGAAATCTTGACCATACCATCCGGTTGTTCCCAACATGGGAGATTATCAAAGTCACGCTTCAATTCTCTGTATTTGTCCCTAGAAATTATGGGATTTTTAAAAAAGCTGCCTACATTTGGCAGCCGCTTAGGATTTGGAAGCTTTGATTCTCGGATCTTAGATATTATATTGCTTAAATCCTGAGCATTTGGAGACTGGATATTATTAAATTCTAAAGCTTCTTTAACTCCCGGATAATTGAGTATCGGATTAAATTCAGAGTGCAGTTTAAGTGTCACTGAAGAAATAACATATCGACTAGAATTCCTAAATATGCTATCCCGATAACCAAATTTACAGTCAGATTTCGCAAAGTTAATCCAATCTCCTGTGGAGACATCTATAGCTCGTAGCGATAGAAAAAAATCAGAGAGTTCGACTCCATATGCGCCAATATTTTGGATCGGAGCCGCACCAACGGTACCCGGGATTAAAGACAAGTTTTCTAAACCACTAAAGTTGTGGTTAATCGTATCCAGTACCAGTCCGTGCCAATTCTCCCCCGCTCCAATTGAGACCATCCCCTCGGTTGGACCATATCTTATACCTCGAATATCGATTTTTATGGTCAAACCAGACAAAGTCTCGGGCAAAATTACATTGCTTCCAGTTCCAATTATGTTGAGTCGCAGAGATTTTTTTTGCACAAAGTCGCAGACTCTCTCTAGCTCGGCCTCATTGGTGATACAACAGAAATTCTCAGCTCTAGAATTCAGTTTCAGCGTATTAAATTCACGCAACTCATAATTTGGAAAAATTTTATTAATTAGTTATCCCCCACTAAATTTTTTTCTCAATCACCTCAACAACTCGGCGAAGGTCCTGCTCTGTATCAACCCCAGGGGGTATCGGTCGTTTACTAATACCAATATAGATATTGATCCCATGGCTTAGAGCTCTCAGTTGCTCAAGCTTCTCAATTTGCTCAAGCCCACTTTCATCCCAGGTAATATATTCATTCAGAAGTGATACTCTGTAGGCATAAATCCCTCTATGTTTCAGGGCGTGGAGCTGATCATTTTTTGGCAACATGACCTGCTCTTCTAAGTCATCTGTGCGCATCCATGGAATTGGAGCTCGGCTAAAGTAGAGCGCATAGCCGTCTTCATCTAGAACAACTTTTACTACATTAGGATTTTGAAACTCCGCGAGCTCGGTGATCACCTCAGCAAGTGTTGCAATCTGGGCATCCTTAGCAATCAAATCCCTGGCAACCTGATTAATTGCCTCTGGGGGGATTAATGGCTCGTCTCCCTGCACATTCACAATTATTTGATCCGCGGATAAACCAAACGTCCTAGCCACTTCTTGCACTCTATCTGTACCAGATTTATGAGTTGTAGCGGTAAGGCAGGCGACCCCTCCAAATCCTTTCACTACTGATCCGATTCGAGAGTCATCAGTCGCAACGATGACATCCCTAGCCTTGCTTTTTTTTGCTTGCTCGTACACCCTTTGGATCATAGGCTTGCCTGCAATATCTAGGAGAACTTTTGCTGGCAATCTGGTTGACCCATAGCGAGCTGGAATAACGACGACAAAGTTTAGGTCTGAACCACCCATTACTTTTCCGTGGTTAACCGTTTCGCCTCAGAGACAAGCATAATTGGTATTCCATCCCTTACGGGATATGCCAGTTTGTGAAAACGGCAAATTAATTCTTCTGGTTGTTTTTGGTGCTCGAGTTCCATTTTACAGATTGGACAAACTAAGAGCGTTATTAGTTTTTTGTCTATTGTCATGAGAGGAGCCAAAAAATAATATTATTGCGCAATTCTATTTAGAATGGGACCTATAAAAGTATCGGGCAATATTGCACTAACTTCGAGGTACCAATGTGATGCATTATGACTATCAAGGCGCTCGCACTTCACCGCATCTTTCTCTGTCATCACAACCGGGAGTTTGTCCTCAAAGTAGAGATCTTCTGCTCTGAAGCGATGATGATCAGCGAAGGCATGTTCTACAACTTCAAAGCCAAGTTCACGGAGCGTATTGAAGAACGGTGTCGGATTTGCGATCCCTGCCACTGCGTGAATGCTGGCAAAAGGCAGGTCTTTGGTTAAAATCCTTCGCCCCGTGGAAATATTGACAAGATCGATTGATTTCATCTGCATTGCTGTACTGTTTACATCGATTTTCTGAGAAAGATCTCCTTTGGTTACAATGAAATCCACTTCTTTTAATCTTTCAGTAGGTTCCCGAAGCGGTCCAGCGGGAAGGCAGTGACCATTACCCAGTCCTCTTCGTCCATCTATAACGCAGATTTCTATGTCCCGATACAACTGGTAATGTTGCAAGCCATCGTCGCTTACCACTACATTACAATCAAAATTATCATCTAAATATTCAACCGCACGTACTCTATCAGGGTCTACTACAACTGGGACGCCAAGTCGTCGTGATAACATAACCGGTTCATCTCCAGCTAGCGCGGGATCAGATGAGCTACTAACCTCAATTGGGTATTGCTTGGAGGTCCCACCGTATCCTCTGCTAACGACGCCGGGGGTGAACCCATGCTTTTTGAGTTGCTCCACGATCCATAAAACAAGAGGCGTTTTACCGGTCCCACCAACATTTATATTTCCCACGATAACAACAGGCACTCTTGTCCTTACTTGATTTGCCTCCAGCATTCGCCTTCTCAATTTAACTATCCTTTCGTAAGCTAGTGCTAGAGGGAAAAGTAGATACAATAAGGAAGATTCTGAATACCAAGCTTGCACTAATGGATTAAAAACCTCACTTTTACTTTCTGTGCTTCTACGAAGAGGGGTCAATCTTTGTTCCGTTTCCTCCAAATCTTGATGTTTTTTATTTTTCGAAACCTGCGTGTGTAAATGGGCATAGTGCCCACTCTTTCTTAATAATTCTGAGTGGGTTCCTTGTTCAATAACTCTCCCCTCATCAATGACTAAAATTCGATTTGCTTTTTCAATAGTGGATAGGCGATGAGCAATAATCAATGTGGTTCTTCCTTTGACTACCTCTTCAAGGGCCGATTGGATATAACTTTCTGATTCCGAATCTAATGCAGAAGTGGCCTCGTCCAAAATTAATATTGGTGCATCTTTCAAAAAAGCCCTAGCTATCGCTAATCGCTGCCTTTGACCTCCAGAAAGGAGAACTCCATCGTCTCCTATGGCTGTGTCTAAACCCTGGTCGAGACCTGCGATAAAATCCCAAATATAGGCCTTTTTAGCAGCCTCAATTACTTCATCTCTATTAAAATGATTGAGATTTCCATAAGCAATATTTCTGGTTATTGTGTCGTTAAATAGAGTGATATCCTGAGTAACAATCGCAATATGTTGACGCAGATTCGCTAGAGATAAGCTATCGATTGGCTTTCCATCTATTAATATTGATCCTTTAGTCGGCGAGTAGAATCGTGGGATTAGACTTGCAAGGGTACTTTTTCCACTACCGGACTTTCCAACCAGTGCGATCGTTTCGCCAGGGCTAATATGAAAACTGAGGGCCTCCAAAACATTTGGAAGATCACTAGCATAGCGGAATGACACATCCCGAAACTCTACCTCGCCCCGAACAATTTTCAGTATTTCAGTACCGTCATCATTCTCCCTTTTCTCGTCAAATAAGTCGAAGATATCTTCAGCAGCAGCAAGCCCTTTCTGCACGGTAGCATTAACTTCTGCCAATTGACGAATCGGTTTGGCTAGCAAGCCTCCCGTCGTAATGAAAGCAATAACCTTTCCTGGGGTCATCGAACCTAATACTGCTGGGTCAAGCAATAACCAAACAAGACCCGAAAGCGCGAGACCTACCAAAAGCTGCGTTGCCGGTGTGGCGATAGAGGCCGTCACAACCATTTTTAAAGACTGGCGTCGATAAGTATTGCTAGCTTTTTCAAAGCGCTTTTTCTCGTACTCTGTGCCACCAAAAATTCTAACGATTCGGTGTCCTTGAACAGCCTCAGAGACAACATGAGTAACGTCCCCCATGGATTGCTGGATTTTCTGACTGATTCGACGGAATCTTATACCGGCCATTTTTACTAGAATCGCTATCATCGGAGCAACGGTTAAAAGTATAAGTGTCAACTTCCAATTGAGGTAAAGTAAAAACACTAGGTAGCCGATTACAGTGAAACCCTCTCGGATGATTATTTTAACGGCATCCGTGGCCGCTCCAGTTACTTGCATTACATGGAAGGTAACCTTGGCGACCAGATGGCCTTGCTGGCTAGAATCAAAAAAACTAGTTGGTAAATGCATCATTTGATTAAAAAGCTGTCTTCGCAAATCATGCACTAAATTAGTGGCGACATAGGCTATGAAGGTATCCCCAACGAAAGTGCCTACCCCTCGCATAACTACCAAAAAGACTATAGCCACGGGAATGATAGTTCGATTGAGCGATTCAGCCGGACCCAACAGATCAGATAAAATATTAGCGTATCCACCTTCCTGTAATGGATCATTTCCTTGGAGAGAATCAACGATATAACTTATGAGTTGAACGAATGCTACGTTAGAAAAAGAAAATAAAAGGTAACCAAGAATGCTTACAAAAAAAGGTATCCAGTAAGGAAATACATACGCTAGTAGCCTCCGGTATATTCCAGTATCCGTTCTATCGGAGATAACCGCGGAAACCTCATACTTTTTAAGGCTGGACATGTTTTGTAGATATCTTAATTTTAGTAAAACCCAACCTTCCCGCCGCATCCATTGCCATTACGACGGATTGATGCGGGGTTTCTGCGTCGGCGCTAATGACTATGGGTACGGTATTTTTGGTCCCACTTACTTTAGTAATCGCTGCGATCAGAGAATCTAAATCTGCATCCAAGATAAGCCTCTGATTCACGGCTATCGAACCCCTTTTAGATATTGATATATCGACTACCTCTTCTTCCAGCGAAGTCTCCTCGATCGAAGACTCGGGTAGATCAATAACAAGCTGAGTCTCCTTACTAAACGTGGTCGAGACCATAAAAAAAATAAGAAGTAAGAATACGACATCTATCAGGGGGGTGAGATTAATTTCTAACGTATCCCTATTACGACGAGGAAATCTCATTTGACTTTAGTCGCCGAAACATCGTACCTAGAGGCATCGGACAGATCAAAATCCTTGTTCTGCATAATCTCAACGAGCTTTAAAGATTCTTGCTCAAGATCAATCACGAGCTTATCAACACGGCGCTGAAAAAAGCGATGGAAAAATAGGCTTGGAATAGCTACGGTAAGCCCTGCTGCGGTGGTTATCAGCGCCTCAGAGATTCCGCCCGCGAGTAACATTGAGTTCCCGGTGCCTTCCATTTTAATCGTTGTAAAAACCTTGATCATACCAATAACAGTACCCAAAAGACCCAGCAAAGGCGAAATTGCAGCGACAGTTCCGAGGGTATTTAAGTATCGCTCCAGGTCATGTATGACGTCATTTGCGGCCTCTTCTAAACTGACTTTCATGCCGTCTCTTCCCCGACGATGATTCATTACACCTGCAGCCAGAATCTTCCCAAGGGGTGATCCATTCCTAAGTGATTTGAAACGTTTAGCATCTAACTCATTATTTTTTATCCAATTCAGAACCTTGGCAAGAAGATTTTTCGGTAGGATTTGACTTGATCTCAGTGACCAAAACCTTTCGAAACAAATAGCAACCGAGATCACAGAACAGGTAATAATCGGTGCCATCAGCCACCCTCCCGCCTGGACTAATTCAAACAAATTCAGCCTCCATCTTTTTTACTGGTGAGCAATCTAACACAAAGCGATAACCAAAGATTACCGAACCTTTTTTTAAATAACAATATAATGGAAAACAATACTTTACACCCTAATTATTATGTGAGTTATAGGTTGTAGCGTACTTGTGAGCTAGCTGTTTATTATTGGTAATCTACACCTATTTTCATTAACAGCATGAGAAAGCTTCTAGCTCATATTAGACTTGGGAACTGATCGTTCTAGGTGCTCTCCTAAACCCTTCTAGTAAACCTCCGAAACTGCAAGACGAACCTCTTCGGCGATAGCTAAGGAGGATGTCAATCCCGGAGACTCAATGCCGAATAATTGTACCAAGCCCGGTATATTATGCTCCTTCTCGGTTTGTATCACATAGTCTTTTGGGGGTTCATTTGGGCCCTGTAGTTTGGGGCGAATTCCAACATACCCGGGCGTTAACTGACTGTCACCCAAGCTCGGAAAGTATCGACGGACAGCCTTGTAATAATCATCGAGACGATTATCAGAGACTTTGTAGCTCTCTGTTTCTATGTATTCCACATCCGGACCAAACTTTACCTGACCCGCTATATCTATTGTTGCATGCACACCGAGACCTGCTCCCGATCGTTCTGGGACTGGATAGATTAAATGCGAAAAGGGCGATTTACCCGCGAACACGAAGTAATTTCCCTTACAGTAATGGAGCTTTGGAACGACACCTTGCTCCAGACCAGCGATATTTTCCGCTATAGTTTGCGCCCCGAGACCCGCTGAATTCACCAGCACACTGCACTCAAAAGTATAAGATTCTCCCCCCAGATCACAATTAACGACAAAACGCTCATTCACTGGCTCAATACCTCTCACAAGAGATCCCCCAATGAAAACACCGCCACATGCTTCGATATCAGCCAGGTATGAGGTCATCAAATCATGGCTACTAATCACACCCGTGGATGGCGAGAATAGGGCTAACGTGGCCCTGACATTTGGTTCTTCTGCTTTTATCTTCCTTGAGGACCAAAATTCCAGATCGAGCACCCCATTAGCATCCGCGTTTTCAAGAATTTCACTTAGTTTTTCTTCCTCAGCCGCCTCTGTTGCGACGATCAGCTTTCCACAACGTTTATATTCAACTTGGTGTTCCTCGCAATATTCATATAACAGTTGCTTCCCACGAACACACAATTCAGCTTTAAGGGATTTTGGTGGATAGTAAATTCCCGCATGAATAACTTCACTATTCCGACTGCTAACACCCTGCCCGTATTTCAATTCCTTGTCTAAAACAACAATATCACGGCCATAGGTAGCGAGGTTTCTAGCTACCGCTAATCCTACAACTCCGCCCCCAATTACGCAGGTATGAATATAATCCATGTTTAACCCAGTATTAACCTTCAAGTATTATCTCATGAGTCGGCACATCATCCTATCTCTAGTAGTAGCAGGAAATATATACCCAACAGATGCTCTATTAAGTAGTTCAGAGATGGATACACTCTGTACTACGGTTACAAGCGTCTAGAAAGATCAATAAGCTCGTGACGCTAAACGGTTCTTCTCTCTCGTTAGCTAACGCCTGGGCTACTATGATGAATAAATAATTAGGAAGCTTTTCTAATAGTTTAACGATACAAGGTATATTACTAAGCCTATTGATAAGTAATGCATCAACGAAAAACGAGAGCGATTACCTAAAGCACCCTAAACCGGAGAAGCAAGCAGCCTAATGCAAGACGCGCGAAGTAGGATCGCCCGTTAAGTCGAAATCTCGAGGCATCGCTATACTGATGGTGTACGAAAACTTGGAATAGTGTCGACGTCTATGGGGCCAATTTTGAATGCCATCTTCGAAAAATTTGAGTGCGAAGCGCCGCAACTTGCCTTCGTTAAGGAGAGAAAAAGTAGCCTAGCAACTTAGCATGAAAGCATATTGCTTTACGGAAGGTAAGCCTTGACCGATGTGGTGGCGCTCTTTTGTTCCCACGTCAACATCAACCGCTAACCGACCACGCTCATTTTTATTCTGAACTAAATAAGGCTCTCTGGCCTCAAGCATCATCTTTAGATGATGACAAATCACGCGGCTGTTTTTTCTTTTGTGCCTTACTTTTCTCATACGTTGGGCAGCCTGCATCGCCAAGCTCGGGTGATTGATTTGTATGCTCATACTCGACTTACCTTAATTTAATATGTATATATATACAGTATATTAAAAATGACTATTTGTACAGAACTGCTGCCGCCCTTTGAACTCAGTTCTAGGCCGTTGTCCGGGAAAGCAATTCAAAACTTATCTAATTATTTCGCTCGATCTCAAGTGAACCGTCGCGCACTATAATCGAGACTTCATCTTCGGGCACAAACCGACCTTCTAGTAATGCTTGTGATAGTGGGTTCTCTATGAATTTCTGAATTGCCCTTTTTAGCGGTCGAGCTCCATATACTGGATCATATCCCTTGTCAGTAATATACGAGATCGCTTCATCCCTAAACTTGATAGAAATATCAGTTTCTAACAATCGATCTCTTAGAAGATTTAACTGAGCTTTAGCAATACACCGTATCTGGTCTTTAGTAAGCGCATGAAAAACTACTGAATCATCAATACGATTAAGCAATTCAGGAGTGAAGTGCTTTCTAACAATACCCATTACCGAGCCGTGGATTTCTTTGTAGTCGGCGCCGGCTAAATCTTGTATTACATCGGAACCTAAATTTGATGTCATTACTATGACGGTATTCTTAAAATCAACCGTTCGACCACGGCTATCTGTTAGTCTCCCATCTTCAAAAACCTGCAATAGGATATTGAACACGTCGCTGTGGGCTTTCTCTATCTCATCAAGTAAAATTACACAGTAAGGTTTGCGTCTCACCAACTCAGTTAGATAGCCTGCCTGCTCATAGCCAACATATCCCGGCGGCGCACCGATAAGTCGTGCAACGGAATGCTTCTCCATAAACTCAGACATATCAAGTCTGACTAGCGCGCCTTCTGTATCAAATAGGAAACGAGCTAGGGCTTTACACAGCTCGGTTTTTCCGACGCCCGTCGGGCCCAAAAATAAGAAAGATCCATTAGGACGATTTGGATCTGAGAGTCCAGCACGGGCCCTGCGAACGGCATTAGAGACAGCAGAAACTGCCTGATTCTGACCAATGACATGTTTATGCAACTCGCTTTCAAGTCCCAGCAGTTTTTCTCTCTCACTGGTAAGCATTTTTGAAACAGGTATACCTGTCCATTTCGATACGACTTCAGAGATCTCTTCCTCGGTCACTTTATTACGTAATAACTTCATTGATGAAATATCGAGGTCCACCGTATTTTCCAGTGTTTTCTCAAGTCCCGGAATGATGCCATACTGCAATTCTGACATCCTGCTTAAGTCACCTGCACGCCGAGCGGTCTCCATGTCAAGTTTGGCATCTTCAAGATCTTGCTTTACCTGTTGGTTCCCCCGTAAAGATAGCTTCTCACTTGCCAGTAAGTCTTCGAGCTCCGAAAAGTCTTGCTGTAATTCATTTATATTACCCTCCAACTCACTCAAACGTTGAATAGACGCAGGGTCGCTTTCATTTTTCAATGCCTCCCTTTCAATCTTTAGCTGAATGAGTCGTCTTTCAAGCCGATCCATGTCCTCTGGTTTCGAGTCCATTTCCATACGAATGAGACTCGCTGACTCATCTATCAAATCAATTGCTTTATCCGGTAATTGTCGATCAGAAATATACCTTTCGGACAAACGAGCTGCTGCGATGATTGCGGGGTCCGTGATGTCAACGCCATGATGGATTTCGTACCTTTCCTTTAGTCCCCGCAGTATAGCAATCGTATCTTCAACTGTTGGTTCTTCAACTAACACCTTCTGGAATCGTCGCTCCAACGCGGCATCTGATTCTATATACTGCCTGTATTCATCTAACGTTGTTGCACCCACACAATGTAACTCTCCTCGAGCCAAAGCGGGCTTCAACATATTCCCCGCATCCAAAGATCCCTCAGCTTTACCAGCCCCTACCATTGTGTGAAGCTCATCAATAAACAAGATGGTGCTTCCTTCTTCTCGGGAGAGAGAATGAAGAACAGCCTTTAAGCGCTCCTCAAAATCCCCTCTGAACTTAGCACCTGCTAAAAGCGACCCGATATCAAGTGAAAGAATTTTTTTATTTTTTAATCCCTCAGGCACCTCATCGTTGATAATGCGCAGCGCCAACCCTTCCGCTATGGCTGTTTTGCCAACGCCCGGCTCACCAATCAGTACTGGATTATTTTTAGTTCGACGTTGTAAAACCTGAATGGTACGCCGGATTTCACGATCTCTACCGATTACTGGATCCAATTTCCCAAGCTCTGCCCTGGCGGTAAGATCTGTGGTATATTTTTCTAGGGCCTGCCGCCCTTCCTCCGTATTACGACTATTAATTTTTTCACCCTCTCTTAACTCGTCGATTACCCTCTCCAATGCTGTTTGCGTAATGCCGTGTTTTTTGAATATCTCCTGACAATTCGAGGTTTGGCTTAAGGCCAAAAAAGCAATTTCAGAGGAGATATATTGGTCTCCTCTTTTATTAGATTCTTTTTCTGCCAGCTTCAGAATTCTAACTAATTCCGGAGATATTTTTATATCTCCAATGTTATGACGTACTACAGGTAGCTCATCAACTTGATGATTTAGATCTTCGACAAATAGATTAAGATTTACACCTAAACCTTTTAGTGCGAGCTCAGCCGAACCGCCAGACTGCTGAAGTAACGAAAGCAGTAAATGCTGGGGCATAATAAAGTTATGATTCCGCGCTAGCGCGCAGGAATCACTATCAGTGATTGCTTTTTGAAGTTGCGCTGTCAGATTATCTAACCGCATAATTTAGTCCCAGGCCACTATAAAAAATGTTTGAAATACCATCATTCGGATAGATTGGGGTTAGCACTGATTCATTCAAGTCCCTTCGTCCCCGATAAGGATGGACTCGACCTTATTGGAAATTTACAATAACAATCAAAGATCTTGGTCTGTATTGCAGTCAATAGATGAATCAAAAAAAAATCTACATAACCCCGGCTGGAGCGCATGCCCTAAGAAGTGAACTCCGATTTTTATATAAAACTGAGCGCCCCGAAATTACGCAGAAAGTCTCCGACGCAGCAGCATTAGGCGATAGGTCTGAGAATGCCGATTACATTTATGGGAAAAAAAGGTTAAGAGAAATAGATGGCCGTATTAGGTATCTTACGAAGCGACTCGATAATTTAGAAATCGTTGACCGAAAGCCTAATGATCAAGAGAAAGTGTTTTTTGGTGCGTGGCTAACGTTACGTGGTACTGATAAGGGTATCTTCAAGATTCGCATTGTAGGCGCAGACGAGCTGGACCTCGAGAAAGGCTGGATAAGCATCGATTCGCCAATGGCAAGCAGCCTCCTAGGAAAAACCATCGGTGATAGTGTTCTAGTTACACGTCCACTAGGTGATTTAGAAGTAGAGATTCTTGAAGTTAGCTACGACTGTTGTGAGGAGTAATTCTATTGAGTCGGGAACGCAAAAACATAGCAGCAATAACTGGTTATAAGAGTGGGGAACAATCGGTCGACCCCGAAATAATCAAATTGAACACAAACGAAAACCCATATCCCCCCTCCCCTTTTATCTCAAATGCTCTTGCGGAGTTTTCCACAGAATCCCTAAGGAAGTATCCATCTCCCACTGCTGATGATTTTCGGGATAAAGTTGCCGATATCCATAACGTGAAGCGAAATAATATTATTGCTACTCGAGGCGGTGACGAGTTACTTAGGCTTATGATCACAACTTTCGTAAATCCGGGAGAAGTAATTGGAACAACCTCCCCCACATACTCTTTATATCCAGTTCTCGCAGCAATTCAGGATTGCCCTCTAAAAGCTATACCGCTCTCAAATGATTGGAATTTACCAACCGATTTCGCAGCTAAGCTCAACGATGCGGGGGCCAAGCTTATCTTACTAGTAAACCCGCATGCACCTTCCGGAGTACTAGTTAACCAAGAAAAAATAGCCCAATTAGCACAAGATCTCGATGGTCTATTATTACTTGATGAAGCTTATGTGGATTTTGTTGATCCGGGAAAAAATTATGATTCGGTGCCACTCATCAAAGAAATAGAAAGCGTTGTTATACTAAGAACGCTCAGCAAAGGGTACTCACTCGCTGGTCTAAGACTTGGATACGGTATCGGTCCACATCAACTTATTCAGCCAATGCTAAGCAAAACTAGAGACAGTTACAATCTAGACGGACTCTCCCAATTTATTGGCTGTAGAGCACTTGACGATAGCACCCACGCTTTAAAAAACTGTGAGCTCGTGAGACACGAGCGCTCGAAATTGCGGATCGAGTTTAATAAACTTGGTTTTCAAGTCGCCCCGAGTGAAACCAATTTTATTCTGGTGACAGCACCCCAGAATCATAATGCTGCAGAGCTCTATCTCGCTTTGAAACAGAAAAATATCCTGATTCGTTTTTTTAATCATGACGGCTTGTCGAATAAACTCAGAGTTACAGTGGGTACGCGAAGGGAGAATAAACAGTTAATTAAGGTATTAAAAAAACTAATCTTAGCCCCATGATTTACTGAGAACTCAGCACTGAAAAAAGTTTTTGGGAACTATGAATGCACATACATGAAAGACATCTTCCAGGGGCTTAAAGATCGTCTTTGCAGTCCTCCGCAGTTATGAAACGTAAAGTCCCGAACATCCTGAGTGAAAAGGTACTTGAATATAATCCGTACCAATTTCATTCAGAAATGATTTGTGGGGGTTTTTACTTCCCTTTAATACCATCGCAGTTCTGCTTTATGTTCTCCCCTGAATAGCTTTGATATATAACAGTTATGAGGTTATCGCTATCGCTTAAGGGTGGATAGGCAATCTATACGGTAAAGCTGCCCTGTTTTGATTTAACTATCTACTAAGAACACTGCTTCGTAAGCAAACCGCAAAGATTCGATACCATGCAATTATCTCTCTCTTGATAGGCCATTCAAACACAAGTGGTTTGACGACAATTGACTATTACGTCACTACTTTTTGATATTTCTACGAGTAACCCTATGTTTACTGCAGCCCAAATATGCTCGTAACGGAAAATGTCCAGATACAGGACCACATATTATTCCCAAGAGAAATATAGAACTATGAGTGCCGAAGAATCTCTACTGGCTTTAGCTTAGAAGCACAATAAGCTGGATAAATAGTAGCAAAAACACTTATAGAGAAAGAGGCAAGAATAATTATTCCTATATCCGTTAGACGTATATCCGAAGGAATAGAGTTGAAATATGTACCTGCTAGAAGACTTCCACCAAAAATACTCTCAAGCGCGGAAACTACTTCAGTGATGTGGTACGCGAGCGGCAGTCCGACCAGAGCCCCAAGTATTACGCCAAAAACTCCGATTAATGTACCTTGAACCATAAAAATCGAAGTAACGTTATATTTTGAGAGCCCACAAGATCTAAGGATGGCAATATCAGATTTTTTTTCTTTAACAGCGATGCTCAAACTAGAAACAATCGTGAAAGAGGCTATAGCTACAATAAGAAGCAATAAGATAAACATCATTATTTTTTCCATCTTGACAGCTCTAAAGAAATCTCCGTGTTCCATAGACCAATCGCTTACATGCAACGCTACGCCTTGTAACTCTTTAGTGACGGCGGGGGCGTTAAATACTTCATCGAGACGTAACCGGTAACTTAGTAGATTTTTATTAGTAAATTTACTTAGGGAATCGAAATTCATCAGAGCAAGCGTATAATCAAGCTCCGATTCTAGGCTGAATGTCCCCACCAAAGTAGCGTGAAATATCTCAGTCCTTAAATTACCATCTCTTAGGATTGGGAGTATCACAGTAACATCGCTACCTTTAGCTAACCCTAACCTTAAAGCCAGAGAAGTTCCAAGCAGTATGCCCGAGCGATCCTTTTCCAAGTCATGAATCGATCCGTAAACCATATTATTTGGGATTATCGACATTTGATGTTCCGCAACTGGTTCAATTCCATATACGGCAACTAAGCGACTCAGTGACTTATTGACTAGCAACGCAGTCTGGCTCGAAAAACGGCTTACCGTAATGACATTATCGAGCCCAGCAAGCTGGTTTTTCGGCAGACCCTCTACTACAACATGAGGTACTGCTCCTAATATTCGGCGCTTAAGTTCCGTTTCAAAACCATTCATTACTGAGGTGACTACGATAAGTGCGGCTACACCGAGCCCCAACCCAATTATCGAGACCCACGTAATTAATGATAGGGCTTTGTTGCCCCGACGCGAGCATGCATAGCGCACGCCAATAAAAAAAAAAGCCCTCATACTTCGGATAAAATTCCATTTTGTAGCTGTACTACCCGATCCATTCGTTCTGCAAGCTCAGCGTTATGAGTAACAATTACGAGTGAGGTTCCAAGCTTATCACTCAATGAAATCATCAAATCATTTACGTCTCTTGCAGTCTTCTCGTCGAGGTTACCGGTAGGTTCATCAGCAAGGATACATGATGGTTCATTCACAAGAGCCCTTGCGATAGCAACTCTTTGTCTCTCACCCCCAGATAGCTCACCGGGTAAATGGTCTTCTCTATGCTCCAGCCCAACCTTATGCAAGATCTCTCTCGATAGCATTTTTGCGTCGTTCTTCGATTGTCCTCTTATAAGTGGCGGTAAGGAAACATTTTCTAGGGCACTAAAGTCTGGAAGCAAGTGATGGAATTGATAAACAAATCCAAGATGATTATTTCTAATGTGATCAACTTTCAAATCATCCATCTGAACAATATTCTGTCCGTGGATCAAAATTTTACCTGCGTCTGAGTGCTCAAGTCCGCCCAAGATATGCAGTAGAGTACTTTTACCGCTACCGGAGAGCCCGACGATACCAATTCGTTCTCCAACCTTCACCTCTAGTTCTAGTCCATTTAAAACCGCTATAGTTTTCCCCCCTTGAGTGAAGGACTTATATAGGTTACTCACTTGCAGGATTGAACTATCAGGATTCATACTTTAATGCCTCAACCGGATTCGCTTTAGCTGCTTTCCATGCTGGGTAGATCGTTGCTAAACCGCAAATAATGATTGAGGAAAACGCAACGTAACAAATATCCTCTAGACGTATATCCACTGGCAAGTACTGAATAAAGTACTCATCCATTAGGCCTAAACCTAAAACACTATCCATCAGGCTGACTAGGTCATCGATAACGAAGGCAATACTTATCCCAAAGATTATTCCTAAGGCTATCCCTACGAATCCAATAACCACTCCATAAATAACAAATACGTGACGTATTGAGTTAGCTGACGCGCCGATAGTGCGGATTATAGCAATATCTCCAGCTCGCTCATCTACGACCATAATCAAAGTCGAAACAACATTAAACGCTGCAACCGCGATCATCAACATTAGTATCAGGAACATAATCCTTTTTTGCATTAGGATCGCGGCGTACAAATTACCATATCGTTCAGTCCAAGTTGACGTGTACATTAGGTCTGTTGAATCAGATAACAGAGCCTTTACGGTGTCTTCTACCGCAAACAAATCCGTTGTAAGCAATCGAAGCCCTGCTATACCTTGGCCTCGCTGAATTGCGCTTAGATCGGACAAATTGACATATACCTGGTTAATATCTACGTCCGCGCCTGCAGAAAAGATACCGACTAATTTGAACCCACGAGTGGTACTTAACGGTCCTACCAGAGACATATGAACCTCAGGCGAGATAAAAGTTACGACATCACCAATATCAATATCCAGATGTTTCGCAAGTCGTTTTCCTAATACAATGGAAAAGCGGGTCTCAGATAGGGTACTTAGCGCACCCTTAACAAAAAGGTCGTCGATAATAGAAACCGATTCCTCTTTTTCGGAATTTATTCCAGCGATCGCGACTCCAACCATTTTACCATTTGCTACCAGTAAGCCACTACCTTCAAGGAGAGGTGCAACGCTAATTACGCTCTCAGATAAAAGAAGCTCGTCCTCAAGAATATTTAAGTCGATATCAGGTTTGAAAATTACAGCATGNGGCAGTATCCCAAGCACACGTTCCCTCAGTTCTCGCTCAAATCCACTCATCACTGACAATACAACTATCAATACGCTGACGGCGATGATCAAGCTCAAACCGGAGACTATGGAGGTGTGCGCAGTGAGCTTCTCTCCTGCTCTAGCCAGGACATAGCGAGACGCAATCATTAGTCGCCAGTCTTCTAACAAAGAATCCTCTCTGGAGGGAGCCAAACCTTAGTTGTACTAAATAAGAAACTCATTATCATTTCAGCCCCGAGCTCATTAAATGCCCAATCAGCTCGGGTTCACTTGCTGCAACTCAGCTGCCGGAATACTGACGTTTAATCATTCGGCTGCTTACAACGGCTGGCATCACCTCCGCATATCTCGCAACCGCCCTCAACACCTAACGAATTTAGACCGCCGCATGATCCGGCGATTGGAGGCCGCCCGCGAATAACACCAATCGACATAATAGTNACTACGGTCAGTAGTACCAAAAAAGCAAGAATAAACTCAATCATAATTTTTATACTTTTATCTTAATTCATCTAAATATTTCTCGAGTGCTGGCGTAAGATGTTCTGAAAACCCCGAACTCGACTTTATTATAAACAATACTAAGTAATTCTGCTTGACTGCTATCTGCATAGCTTCTTTAAAGCTTAGAACGCTAAAACCTGTAGCCAAGGCATCGGCGAAGGCAGTTGATGGGTGCAAAACGGTTACCGAAACCAACTTGTGAGTTATTGGCATTCCAGTACGTGGATCAATTAGATGGGAATATCGTTGCCCGTCAATTTCTCGATAATTGCGGTAATCTCCAGAGGTCGCCATGGCAAGGCTTTTCAGCGGGAGTGCCCTGAAGATTGATCTCTTGAGAACTTCGGGTTTTTCTACCGCGATCGACCATAGCCTACCCTCTCTATTTCTTCCGCCAACTTTGAGCTCTCCTCCAATCTCTATTAGATAATCCTTATAAGAATTTTTTTCAAGCAATGAGGCGATACTGTCAACGGCAAACCCCTTCGCAATTCCTGATAAATCAACGTAAATATCTGCCATACGATAGGCTCTCGAACCTTCTAGTCCAAGCTTACTCATTCCGACCCGACGCATGTGTTGGACGATATCATCGGATGTGGGTATGTTTTTGGATTCCTCCATCGGACCGAAACCCCAAAGATTGACTAATGGTCCAATAGTTACATCAAAAGCTCCTTTCGTGACAGCGTTTATCTTTTTACTCAACAGAAATAAGTCGGCCAGTTCCGCCGAAATTTCAATACGATGACCGATCGANGTACCGTTAAACTTCGATATTTCTGACTCATTGATATACGTAGACATGATCATGTTAATTCTTTCAAGTTCGAATTTTATTGCCTCGTGCATGCTATTAAGATCATTCTCAGTTACAACTTTTATNGTATAGGTCGTCCCCATCGTNGAACCATTGAGCACTTGTGTCGCTTTGTTCTCGCAACCTAGCAAGCAGAATAATATTAAAAAGGGATAGTAACGGCTGAAGACATAATTCATGACCTCAGTATACCATTTAGTTTACTTTTTAAGCGCTCCAATTATGCCGATTGGTATCCAGACGTACTTGTTTTAGTGTTTAATCAAACACATTCACAATCCCATGGTATTTGAACTTGATACATAACATCCCCCGACTCGAGTTAGCGCACCTACCAACGCCGCTGCAGCCTCTGGATAGGATATCTGAGGTTGNGGGAGGGCCGAGAATTTGGATCAAAAGAGACGATCTAACGGATACCGTAGCCTCGGGAAATAAGCTTCGTAAGCTAGAATTTTGCGCGGCTCTAGCGATTTCGGAAGGAGCAGATTTACTAATCACCTGTGGCGGTATTCATTCGAACCATTGTCGAGCAACGGCATATGTAGCCAGTAGGTTAGGTCTAAGTTGTCACTTAATACTCAGGGGTAGTCCCCCTAAAGTGGCTGATGGGAATTTACTTCTCGATTATATACTAGGGGCGAAAGTTAGCTATGTGCATAAGACTGCCTTTGCAGATCTCGAACAAATTATTGATAAGGTAGAGCAGGAATATCCGCACCATACACCCCATTTCATCCCAATCGGTGCGAGTAATGCAACCGGATTGTGGGGTTATATAGAATGCTGTTCTGAACTAAAGGAGGATTTTACTAGAGCAAAGATAAAACCAGAGTATATCGTATCAGCCACTGGATCGGGAGGTACACTGGGTGGCTTGATTATTGGCAATAAACTATATGGTTTAGCCTCAGAACCAATAGCTTTTAATGTTTGCGATGATGAGGATTATTTTCTCGATAAAATCTCTCGAGACTTTATCGACTGGGAAAAACGGTACCCTAACATCTTAGAAACTAACAATTTACAGATCAATATCATCGATGGTTATGTTGGACCTGGATATGGTCGCGCTGAGAAATCAATTTTCGAAACGATTAAAAAAGTCGCTCAACTCGAGGGCGTACTCCTCGATCCCGTATACACTGGGAAGGCATTCCATGGGATGCTCCAGGAAATCGCCTTCGGCAGATTTAGGGACTTAGACAACATTGTATTTATTCACACAGGAGGGATTTATGGCAATTTCCCTCATAAGGATGAGTTCCTCTTGCATATCCAAGGCAGTTAGAATTGGAGACTGGAATTGGATAAATCTCTAAGCATTAAGATACTCAAACCAATAATACTCGTTTATTTTTTTGCTTATTCAGTCTTGGTGGTAGCTATTGGTTTGGGGAAAAACCCTTTCTCTTTAATCTGCCAAGCTAACAAAAAAATTTCATGATGTTCAGAAATATTATTATTGTTATGGTAGTACCAACAGGGTTTGGAACTGCCAAATTCGACAGGATACTAGCAGCACTATGGTCTTTAAGGCTGCAGCGAAGGACATCACTAAAGACTCAGTACTAGAGCCGGTAAAACCAAATACAATCGAAAATATGATAATTAATAGCAATACGTTAGAAANGTCGACATCTAATTCGAGGACAGAACTCGGTATTGCTGACTTATTTAGTGCCCCGCCAGACAACTATACTATTCAATTAACGGCGATGCGGGAGCTTGAGTCAATGTTAGATTATTCAGCCTCTCCAACTATAGATGACCCTATCCATAGTCAAATCTTTAACACTGGAGGCATAACGTTTGTATTAGGGTCAGGAATATTGAAAAATGAAGTAAGCGCCCTGAAATTTCAAGCGAAACTGGCGCAAGACACTGAACTCACTGTGGAACCCTGGATAATAAAGCTTGGCTCACTGCAGAACGCTATCCGACTAGCATAGAATCTTCACTGATATGAAACCCCTTGAAAAATCAAGTCGCCCCCCCTCCATAGACCAAATATTGAAAGATAACACTATCCATAAGTTTTCGGAGCAGTACGGGCGAAACCAAGTTATTAAGACTATTCGAGAAACTCTTGAAAATTGGAGGAAAAATTATGGTGAGCGTGACACCCCTAGTTTTTGCTTTACAAAGTTCGTGATCGACCTAGAGCAGCAACTAAAAACTGAAAAAGACTTCTCCCTAAGATGCGTGTTCAATCTTTCTGGTATCGTACTTCACACAAATTTGGGACGCGCCTTGCTACCTCAATCGGCTATCGACACCATTATCAAAGTCGCAGGGTCTGCCACAAATCTTGAATATGATCTCAATACAGGTTCTAGAGGTGATCGTGACGATCATATTGAGACCCTGATATGCGAGCTAACTGGTGCGGAAGCAGCGACCGTAGTAAATAACAATGCGGCAGCTCTCCTGCTCACATTAAACAGCCTATCTTTAGGGAGAGAAGTACCGATATCTCGTGGGGAACTGGTCGAGATAGGCGGTTCCTTCCGTATTCCAGAAATAATGATGCGTGCAGGTTGTCTCCTTCGGGAAGTGGGAGCAACAAATAGAACTCACGCATCTGACTATGAAAATGCTGTAAATCAGCAAACCGCATTACTGATGAAAGTTTATACAAGTAATTATGAGATTCGAGGTTATGTTAGTGAAGTAGCGACCCCCGAGCTGGCGCGACTGGCAAAGAAGAATGATTTACCACTCGTTGTAGATCTCGGTAGTGGTAATCTGGTTAGAATGTCCGACTATGGGCTACCCAAAGAACCGTTGGTTGGCGAGGCTGTCGCGAGTGGTGCAGATATCGTCACATTTAGCTGTGACAAGCTACTTGGAGGACCCCAGGCAGGTATTATTGTTGGCAAAAAGTCTCTAATTAAAGAAATTAAATCAAACCCTATCAAGCGTGCGCTGCGAGTCGATAAGATGACCATAGCGGCTCTTTATGAAGTGCTTCGCCTTTATAAAAATCCTGAAAAACTGCACGAACGGCTACCTACTCTGCGTTTACTAACCCGGCAAGTAGAGGACCTCGAACAGCTAGCTCTCACCCTAGTGGCGCCATTGAATAGGGTGTTTGGAGGGATCGCAGAAATCAGTGTGATCGATGTAGAAAGTCAGATCGGTAGTGGTTCCCTTCCACTGGAACGTCTCCCGAGTAAGGCCGTAAGTATAAAAGCTAGTCGTGACGAAACACTGCGCAGAATAACCAGCGCGTTCCGGCGATTACCTCAACCAGTTATAGGACGCATCCATGATGGTGCACTATTGTTTGATGTGAGAACTCTTGAAGATAAAGAAACCTTCCTTAACCAATTAAAGCAGTTGGATCTAGCCGAAAAAACCTGATGATTATTGTTACAGCAGGACATGTCGATCACGGAAAAACCAGGCTCGTGAAAGCCCTGACAGGCGTTGATACGGATACCCTTAGCGAAGAAAAAAATCGTGGTCTGACCATAGATCTAGGGTTCGCCTATGTTGATACCAAAGGTGGTTGCAGGCTTGGTTTCATAGATGTTCCCGGACACATTAAATTTATCAACAATATGATCGCTGGTGTTTGTGCCGTGGACTTCGCTCTAATCATTATTGCCGCTGATGATGGCCCGATGCCCCAAACAACTGAACACTTAGCAATACTGGATTTACTTGGGGTTAAAAAAGGAGCTATTGCATTAACGAAAATAGATAGGGTGGATAAACAAAGGATAGCACTCGTTAAAGACGAAATTAGGACTTTAATGATCTCTACTTGCCTAAAAGATCTAGAGATTTTTCCAGTATCAGCATTAACAGGGGAAGGGATTGACGGGCTAGCACAGGCATTGGAAAACGCTGCAACCCANNCAGGGGAAAAGGAAATTAGAGGATTTTTTCGACTCGCAATTGATCGCTGCTTCACCATGAAAGGAACAGGCATAGTTGTCACTGGATCTGTCTTTTCAGGTACCGTTTCCGAAGGGGATTTCTTGAATCTTCAACCAAGCAATCGGGTGGTGCGCGTTCGTGGACTCCATGTCCAGAATAGACGACGAGCTTCGGCTAGCTCAGGCGACCGTTGCGCGCTTAATATTGCCGGAAATAACCTGTCAACATCACTGATTCATCGCGGCAACTGGTTAAATGGTAATGCGGCTGATCAGCCTACCGATCGTTTCGATATCAATCTTAGCATTCTCAAATCTGAAGTTACGCCGATCTCACATTGGATACCAGTACATGTGCATAGTGCAGCAAATCATGTTTCGGGAAGGATCGCTTTGATTGACCAGCAAAAATTGTTGCCCGGTAGCACTTCGATTACACAAATAGTTATCACGAAACCCATAAACGTATGCATTGGAGATAATGTAATTATAAGAGACCAATCTGCCACCAGAACTTTAGGTGGCGGCCCGGTGCTAGACCCTTTCGCACCGAGTCGCGGGCGATCGAAGCCAGGTCGCAAGGCTTTGCTTACAACCATAACTTCCTGCCTAGATAAAAATAATTGGCAAAAAGAAATATTAGAATACTTGATCGCGGACTCAGCAGAAGGTATCGACATTCATCATTGGGGTAACGCTTTAGGAATACCAACTGATTTAGTAAAACAATTAGTTCCCGATACTATTCAAAAAGAAAATCTATTAATTTCAAGGGAATGGTTCCGTAAGCAAAGTAATAAAGTTCTTATTTCCTTAGATGCATGGCATAAAAACAATCCTGATATGGGAGGAATATCCTCGGAAGCACTAGCTAAAATTGCTGGATTAGAGAGCGACGCTCTTACCCAGGCGATCTTAATCCAATTAGTGAGTAACAACGATATGAAAAGGCTGGATGGTGGCTATGCTCTCAAATCCGCAAGTATCAATCTGACAAAAGAAGAGCAAAACATCTGGAGGCAGGTTAGGCGCGTANTGGAGGAGTCGGCGTTCGGTCCGCCGGTGCTTATCGAATTAGCTCGGCAGGTAGGAGTATCACTGAAAGTTTTAGATAAAGTAATCTTGCGCCTCGTTAAGATAGGCGTGTTGAGTCGGCCTACAAGAAATCGGGTTTTTCTTCCTGAGAAAATTAGGGAAATGGAGAGCTTGTTGCAGCAAGTAGCAGATGCGAGGGGCGAAATCGCGGTTAGTGATTTTAAGAATGCGGCCAGTATAGGAAGGAATCTAGCGATTGAAATCCTAGAGTACTTTGACCATAGGGGTATCACAAAGCGTTTCAATCAGACACGTAAAATTATAAAGGACCATAGGTCTTAATGGTCGTACAACGCAAACTAGAAAGGATCAAAGGGATTATGGGTAATACTATGAGGAAATTAGTTTTTTTAGCCGTTAGCTTCATCTCTAATATGCTTTATGCGGGCCCACAGGTGGGGGAACTTGCGCCGGACTTTCGGCTTAGAGCTTCCGACGGGAAGACCTACACGCTCTCTGAATTCAATCAGGAAAAGTTTGTAGTAATTGCCTTTTTCCCGAAAGCTTTCACTGGCGGCTGAACGGCGGAATGTAAAGCGCTGCGTGACAGCGATAAACAAATCAGAAATTTCGACGTGGCTTACTTTATGGCTAGCACCGATTCGCTAGAAAATAATACGGGCTTCGCTGAAAAGAATCAGGCAACCTTTCCCATCCTGGCTGATTCGGCTAGAGAGATGAGTCAGGCCTATGGCGTTCTCACCCCTGTTGGCTTTGCTAGGCGATGGACCTTTTACATAGATGATACTGGGATCATCAGAAAAATCGATAAACGGGTCGATGTTCGGCGCGCAGGTGAGCAGCTTGTCAGTAATATGGAGGCATTGGGATTTCCTAAATCGGCGCNTTGAAATTTACTGCGCTTCCCCTGTCCCTGACTAATCAGGTTAAAATTTATCTTTGCACCTGATTAGTCAGGGTCGGTAATTTCTCCCAATCGGAAAAGGTTCTTGGTATATTCTCAGTAAAGAAAAAAGGGAAGTCACTTTTGGACATAACTACCTCTGAAACAATTAATGCCGTAAGAGTCGTCATCTTAAATAGGCCAAAAGCACTAAACGCCTTTAACCAAGATCTGTTTGACGCTCTATGTGAGGAATTCCTTAATGCTACTCAGGACAAGAGTGTTAAAGTTTTAGTCCTAACCGGTGCTGGACGCGCCTTCTCAGCGGGTGCGGATTTGAAGGCACGAGCCGCTGGTGAGCAGCCAAACCCAAAGCATGGGTTAGGAGGCATGCTAGAAGCTATTATTAAGTTCCCTAAGCCATTTATTGTCGCCGCCAACGGATTAGGCGTTGGGATAGGCTGCACACTTTTGGGTTTAGGGGACATGGCTTTTGTCTCAGAAAGCAGTCGTTTCCGCGCTCCTTTCTCAGCTTTGGGAATTACAGCGGAGGGCTCAAGCACCTATACTTTTTCTCGTTTGGTTGGTCACCAAAGGGCGAGCTGGATACTACTCTCATCAGAATGGATTAGTGCCGATGAATGTGTTTCTTCGGGTCTCGCTCTGAAGGTTTACCCTGATGAAACCTTTCTAGAAGAGGTAATGGTCCAAGCAAACACCCTCGCAAGACTACCCATGGCCTCGCTTATACAAACCAAGGAGTTAATTATGGCACCACATAGGGATGCCATGTTGAGGGCTGTGCGCGCTGAAAATAGCGCATTAGACGTTTTAAGAGGGGCCCCCGCGAATCAGGAGGCAATGAATGCATTCTTGGAAAAAAGAGATCCAGACTTTTCGAACCTCTAATCAAATACTCTACCAGGATTAAGCAATTTTTCTGGATCAAGGGTATGTTTCAGTGCCTTCATCACACTAATTTCAGTTTCAGACCTGCTCTGAGAAAGCCATTGCTTTTTTTCTATACCAATGCCGTGTTCAGCGGATATTGATCCATGATATTTTTTTAAAGCTTTATACATCAAAGCGTCACAAGTTTGATGCAGGCTAAAGGTGGCAGGGCCAGCGTTTGGCCTTACAAAAAAATGTATATTCCCGTCGGCGATATGACCCAGGGCATAAACTTCACTCAAAGACCACTTTTCCTTCACTGCCTTAATGGTGAGGTCGACATATTCTTCCATTGAGCTGATAGGAAGGCTGACGTCGTAAAGAAACACGGGTGTATCTTCTAAAATTACTCCAAAATCTTCCCTTATCTGCCATAGACCGATCCGGTCTGCCTCTGATTGCGCCACAACTGCATCTTCAATGGCTCCCCGCAAATAGAGTTGTTCGAGTAACTTTTGGAATAACTGGTCATCGCGCTCGGGGTCGCTACCTTCAGCTTCTAAAAGCACATAGTAGCCATGCCCTCGCGATATTGGCGAGCTGTGACCCCCATCCTCTGTAACTGCCTGGAAGTAAGGCCCCCACATCACCTCAAAAGCACTCAAGATCCCCGCTAGGCGACGTCGAGTTTCATTCAGAATTTCAATTACATCCGAAAAATTAACAACTCCTATTAGCACCGTCTGACAACTAAGGGGCTTCGGGACCAGTTTCACAACCGCTCTGGTAACGACTCCGAGAGTACCCTCGCTTCCAATAAAAAGCTGTTTTACATCGTAAGCCGAATTATTTTTTAGCATCTGATTCATTGAAGACACGATGGTGCCATCCGATAATACGGCTTCGAGTCCAAGCACTAAGTCTCTCATCATTCCATAACGCAGTACGCTAATGCCCCCAGCATTGGTTGACACATTCCCGCCTATCGTACAGCTGCCTCGCGACCCCAAGTCTAGAGGGAACAACATATCTTTTTCTAAACAAGCCTTTTGTAGCGTCTGCAATACAACGCCCGCTTCAACCGAGGCTACTGCATTAACAATATCTATGGACTCTATTTGGTTTAATTTTTCTGTTGACAGGATAATCTCTTCTGGATTCGAATTGGCAGACTGAACACAATTCGTCTTACCTCCCTGAGTAACCACTGGCTGCTTATACTTATGACAGATCCGCATTACCTCACTCACCTCGGAAGTATTATTTGGCATTAAAAGTGCCAAAGCACGGGTAGGTGCTACATCCCAGTAGCTCGCAACCCGATCAATATCGCATCCCAAGATAATGGACTTTTTTTGTAGTACAGAAGAAAGCTCAGCTAAACAGGAGGCAGCAAAACGCGTTTCGTCAAGAGCCATACTAACGAGATCTGGGTTACTTCCAGAATCTTTCCGATTTCATCCAGGTTCGGACTGGGTACTCCTCACCAGTAAGGCCATCTGAAGCTGGTGATGCCAGAAATACAGCCAAATCTGCAACATTCTCAGGAGTTGGGCATATTGTCAGTCGTGGAAGAGGATTACCATCTTCATCTTCCGTTTTTGGAATAATGTTATAAGCCTTTAATTCGTCTGTAGCAATTAGACCTGGCAAAATCGCATTTACATTTATATTGTCTTTTGACCACATCATAGCAAGGTTACTCGTTAGACTAAGCATGGCGGCCTTAGCTGCTGAATAATGCAATTGTCCTGGATTACCTTTACTCCCTGCTGTAGAAGAGATGTTGATGATTTTACCGCTCTGCTGTTTAAGCATCTGTCGACCGGCAGACATACAACATATAAAACACCCGGTGAGACATTTTTCAATGATATCGTTCCAGTCCTCAAGCAAGGTATCTTCCGCGGGACCACCTTTACCCCAACGTCCGGCATTGTTTACCATTATGTCGAGTGAGCCAAAATGATCCACGACCTGCTTCACCATACAATCAACCTCTGCTGGTTGGGTATGATCGACCGCCACAGCAAGGGCCTTACCACCGGATTCAATAACCTCCTCTGCAATCGCTTCACACTTATCAAGGTTGCGACTAGCCACAACAACATTGGCTCCGGCTTCGGCGTATTGCCTAACCATCGAGCGACCCAAGCCCCCTGCTCCACCCGTAATAATTGCGGTCTTCCCATCAAGTCTAAAGCTAGACATATAAATTACTCTCGCCAAAAGAAAAAAGACTAGAACATACGATCAAATGTTTTGCAAAACAATTTTGGGGTTGTTAATCGGCATAAAACAGGTAGATCAGTCCAGAGAAAATAATCAATGTAACGCAACACAAGATAATAGAAACAATACAACAGCCCGCTAATATCTCATTAAAAAACTACATTTCAAATTATATAGCATTCATAAATGCCTCTTTTTAAACAATATATTTATACTAGATTTTACTTTAAATAGATACTTAAGACATTACAGGTATATGTGTCCACGATCTAAGATATACTGCACAAGGGATAGGAGAGAAAATGATTAAAATCTATCACAACCCTAATTGCAGTAAGTCGCGCGGAGCGGTTGCTATATTACAAGCTAGAGATGAAGAGTTTCATATTATCGAATATTTGAAAACACCGCCCTCTGAGGATGAGCTAAAAACTATACTCGATCTTTTACTAGATCCACCGGATAAGTTAGTCCGCAGAGATAAATGGTTCAAACAATTAGCTCTTAATGAAAACGATTACAAGACTAAAGATCAGATCGTTGAACTACTTGTTAATCAACCGAGACTCATGGAACGTCCCGTTGCTATAAAAGGCAGTAAGGCGATTATCGCCAGACCTTCTGAGCGTATCGAAGAGCTTCTATGAATAGAAATTCCTCTTCTTCCTNCATGCCTCTTGGCTATGAACCTACAAAAAATCTAATGGACTTCTGACGTTATTGTATGGTTTTGCCAGTTAGTTAAATGACACCATTTTTTTGAAGGTTATCAATTTGATCCATACTTAGGTTAAGCCAATCAGCATATATTTCCTCGTTATGGGCGCCGGCCTCCGGGAATAATGCAAGATCTGGCGAACCATAATCGGAGTATCTAATGGGACTAGATGGTAATATCAGTTCTCCCATGATTTCGTGCTCCATATGCTGGAGCATACCCCGCTCATGCAGATGTGGGTTCCGCCTCACCTCTTCCAGATCCCTCACGGGAGCAACAGGAACTCTGGCTTCACGGAACGCCAGATAAGCCTCTTCTCGGGTCTTTACACGCGTAAAAACCTCAATTATTTGATTGACCTTTTCTTCGACCTCAAGTCGTCGCGAAACACCAGAGAAATTCGGATCATTCAAGAGATCTTCGCGACCAATCACACCACAAATACTATGCCAGTGTCGTTCCGAAACACTAATAAGCGCCAAATATCCGTCACTACATTTATACCTACCATATGGACATGACCCTGCCGGCGAACGCGCACTGTCGCGCGGGGGAAACTTTCCATTCTTATGGTAACTGGTTAATTCTGAGCAAAGGATAAAATACATAGACTCAAGCATTGATACTTCGACCAATGTCCCTCTGCCGGTCTTCTGGAGCCCAACAAGAGCAGAGACTACTCCCGCATACATGTGTATACCACTCATGATATCAGCTGGTGCCCCACCCGCACGAGAAGGTGGCTGCCCCTCGTCTCCTGTTACACTCATAATACCGCTCGCCGCTTGGATTGTATGGTCCATGGCGAGCATATCTCTATCTGGGCCGGTCAAACCATACCCCGTTCCAGAACCGTAAATTAATTGAGGATTGATCTCCTTCAGCGATTCCCAGCCAACATCCAAGCGGTCCATAACGCCCGGAGCAAAGTTCTCAAGAAGAACGTCAGACTTCTTTGCTAGACTTCTGAGAATTTCTTTACCGTGTTCGGTTTTAAGATTCAATGTAATACATTTCTTGTTTGAATTTAGCATCATGAATGCCATGGGAATTGGTGTTCGACCATGCCCCCTTAACCGTTCCCCACCGATCGGTTCCACTTTGATTACTTCAGCACCTGCCCTGGCCATAAGAAACGATGCATAGGGACCCTGATATATCTGGGTAAGATCTATAACCTTGATGCCCTGAAGCGGTCCGTTAGACATTCAATATTCCCCTAATAAGAAGTGACGACTGAATACTTACACATATCTCTAATCCACTTTGGAAAATTTATCTACGAAGGCAAATCAATGCCTCGCTTTGATAACGATTTATATCAACCAGAAATCACATTATTGCGTTGTTTCTAANGGGTATTTTCGTGTAAAACCTTGTACCTCTGGTGTATTTGCCGCAAAGGATTGCAACAAACTGAGCGGTAGGAAAATTTCTTTTTCGCGACCCATTTTTTCCAAATAGCTTATAAGCGTAACAAGAAGATCGAATTGATTGGGCCAAGTTTCAATGGCCTCGTATAAAAATTCTATAGATCTATCAGTGCTACCCATCGAATCAAGGGCGATCGCATAAATATAAGCGTATCGCGGTTGACTGTTTATTAGACGTGCGCCTTGTTCTAAGTACACAAGAGCCTCGCTGTATCTCTGCTCACGCACCAGAAATAGGCCGTAACTGTGATTCACTGGGGCACTATCAGGGGCTACCTTAAGTGCCCGAGATAAAGTATTCTTCGCTCGACTCTCCAATCCACTTGCGCGATAGAAGTCAGCAAGGTTTACAAGCGTGGGCACGTGATTCGGATCAATATCCAGGGCTTGCAGATAGTTGGTGAGCACCGCCGCTCGATTCTCTAAGTTAAGCTCGAAGCTAGCACGCTCTAAAAGCCCACCCGGAGTATCTTCATGTAATTTCAGAAACTCCCTATACTCTTCCAGATTAGAGGATATTTCTTCCCGTCTTCGTTTAGACAACTCTGGTATCAAGGGTGCTAAACTACGGACAGCCTGGATCCTTACAGCCTTGGATTCGTCCCGCAGCATCGGAGATAGTAAGCGCCATCGGATTTCTTGTGGACTGCTACGAAGGGCCTCTACAGCAGCACGACGCACCAGAGAAGCCTCATCACTCAAGCTGGTTACCGCCGCCTTCATGGCCTGAGTGGTATTAAAGGTCGCAAGGTTTCCAACTAAAGTTGCACGAACGATATCGGCAATTCCATGGTCAGTTGCGTACATAACTAACTCATCCAGGGATTTTATATTAATCCGGTGAGCTTGAAATTGACTAAATGCCCAATGCTCTGGTTCGCTAGTCACACCCCACTTGCGAAACATTGAAACAGACCATGAACTTGTTTGATCCTGATGGCAGGTTAAACAAATATCAGGCGAGTTAGTTGCTTGCGCAATGAGAGGGTTAGGAACCGGAAAACTATGATCCCGTCTATCATCAACTCTCATATAGGTTCGTGCCGGCATATGGCAATTGACACAAGCTGCCCCTTCGCTATTATCGGGGTGTCTATGGTGGCTTGGTGTATCAAATACTGTGGGAGCATGACATTGACTGCAAAGCCCGTTCCCTTCTATCTTGATCCGAGAGGAATGAGGATCGTGACAGTTTGAACAAGTAACTCCCGCGCGATGCATTTTACTTTGAAGAAAAGATCCAAGTACAAAGACTTCATCTTTTATTTGGCCATCAGCAAAATAGAGGTCTTGGTCTAAAGTATCAATAGCATAATGATCATGGAAATTAGCGAGAGGTATCGCGTCCTCAATTTGTACACGCCGTGAGTGGCAAGATCCACACATGTTGACCTCGCGCTCAGTTACAATACCTTTTGGCGTTGCGATCGCTTCTCCAGCACGATGAATCCAAGAAACAGGGAGAGTCTTTTCTACATCGAAACCCTTATTTGTTGCTAACTGACCANTCTCGATCCATTCCAGATGCTTACTAGCCGAACCGTGACAAGCTTCACATGAGACGTTAATCTCAGAGAATGTCGAACTATAGCTCGCAGAAGCACTATTATAATTCTTATTTAGATTCGTACTGTGACAATCCGCGCAACGACTATTCCAATTCGCAAGGTGATTTGACCAATGGAATGGATGTTCAGGAGTAATATCTTCATCTGGGTGAAGATGGAACCAACGTTGACCACCTTGGTCTTTCGGTCTTGAGTCCCAAGCAACATTTAGAGCCTGAAGCTTACCATCTCCGATTTTTACAAGATATTGCTGTAACGGAAAGAATCCGAAAGTATGAACAATTTTAAAGTCTTGGTAAGTCGCTTCACTACTCAGCGTATTTATGAAGTACTCTTCGTTACGCCTGAAGAGCTTATGTCTGACATTATGAGCGAATAGGGTTTGGTCATCGAAATTCCCTAGTACAGTTTGATCCGTCGCTATTTGCATCGATTTGAAATGATGTGAACTTTCCCACTTTCGAGATATCTCTGAATGACAACTTTTGCATTGACTAGAACCAATAAATTCCGATTGCAGATTTGAGCTAGGCGAGGATGGACTAGAAAACAAAAGCAAACATACAAGCTTCAAAAACCGGGCCAATTCGATTAGTTTCTTTGAGCATCGCATGAGTCAAAATCCTATCGCCGAAGAAACAGGTGAGCTTTTTCTAGCCAACTGAATAACCAGACAGGGATATTATCCTTCCGCCACTGGCTTGCTGCATTCTTATTCATTTCCGCGAAGGTTGGATAAATATGAATTGCATTCATGACTTTCTTTAAGCCGATTCCTTCTTTCATTGCCAATATATATTCGCTAATCACATCCCCTGCATGTTCTGCAATGATCGTCACTCCAAGAATTTTATCGCTTCGTGGTCGAGTCAGAATTTTTACGAATCCACGATCTTCCTCATCAGTGATCGCTCTGTCTAAACGGGAAACATCGAACTTTACAATATCATATGGAATACCTTGTCTAACTGCTTCATTTTCATTTAAACCCACGCGGGCAACCTCAGGGCTCGAAAAAGTGCACCAGGGAACGACGGAATAGTTAATCTTGGACTTCCAGAACCGTCCGAACATTGCATTCATCGCAGCGCACGAAGCCATATGCGATGCGGTATGAGTAAATTGGTAAGGTCCCGCGACATCCCCAATGGCAAAAATATTGGGAAGCGAGGTCCTCAGATACTGATCCAAAGCTATATTTCCCTCTGGGGTCATTTCAATATTTAAGTCTTCGAGGCCTAAGTCAGCAACGCTTGCTTTTCTTCCCACTGCAACAATCAATTCATCACATGCGAGAACAACTTCCTGCTTTTGATCAGAACAACAGAGAATGTGATACTGACCATTGCTTTCCTCGATAGAAACAGCTTGATGATTCGTAAGTATTTTGACCCCGTCTGATTCTAGCACCTGCTTTAAAAACTCCGAGACATCGGAATCTTCTCGATTGAGAATCATATCTGACCCCTCGATTAAAGTTACGTCCGAGGTTAAACGAGCGAATGTCTGAGCCAACTCAATTCCTATTGGCCCACCACCAAGAACGATAAGTTTTTTTGGTAATGCCTTGAGATCCCATATCGTCTCGCTTGTGAGATAAGGAACACGATCTATTCCGCGTATAGCTGGAATAAGTGGCTGTGCTCCCGTCGCTATAATTATTTTTCTTGCACTTATTATCTCGTCGTTGATCAGGATTTCCCACGGGGAAATTATCTTGGCAGTTCCTGAATAGACATTGACTCCAAGACTTCTATAACGCTCTGCCGAATCATGCGGCTCAATCTTCGCTATGACTCTTTTTACCCGGGCCATTATTTCGGTAAAATCAAACGAACACGTTAATGGCTTAAAACCGAATTCGACAGCGCGCTGAACATCGGCCGAAAATCTAGCCGAGCGGATAAGCGTTTTGCTAGGGATACACCCAGTATTTAGACAGTCCCCACCCATTTTTCCCTTTTCGATCAACACAACCTTTGCTCGAGCAGTAACAGCAACTAATGCAGCCACAAGTCCTCCCGAACCAGCCCCAATAACAATGAGGTCGTTATCCATAGTTTTTGGCCTTACAAACTTTGAATACGCTCTTTTCACTCGAAATAATTCCAAGACTTTGTTACTCAGAATAGGCGTGATCCCGACAAGGGAAAAAGCTAAAGCTATTTCTAACGAAAGCAACTCACTCAGATTATTGATCTGTCCAAGTTGTTTGCCTGCATTCACGTAAACAGCCGTTCCAGCCAGCATACCCAGTTGACTAGCAATAAAAAAAGTAGATACCCTTATCTTTGTCAGCCCCATCGCTACATTAATTATGAAGAAAGGAATAATGGGTACCAGTCTGAGTGCGAATAGATATTTACCACCCTCTTTCTCAATACCCTGATTCAACCCTCTCAGTTCATCCCGATAACGTTCCTGAATCGAGTCTTGTAAGATGAATCGAGCTATTAGCATCGATAATGTCGCACCGATTGTTGATGCAAAGGATACCAAAACTAAGGCAATCCAAAACCCAAACAGTGCCCCTCCGAGAATAGTCATTACAAGAGCACCCGGAAAGGCAAGGGCAGCGAGGAACACGTAAAGACCAAAATAGAGTATGCCTGCAACTAACGGATGTTCAGCAACGTAATTCTCAATAAAGACTTGCTCGTCCTTGATACGATCAAGAGCAAAATATTGATATAGGTCAAAATAGAGCATTAAGCCCATTGTAAGAAAAATCAAAATAGTCAAAAGAAGACGTTTATATGTCACACTCTTGCCCTCGTCCCAAAAAGTCATATAGGGCCTCGTCACGTAATAGACTGTGGGACTTAAATTTTAGACTAGAGCACACTGGAGCAAACCTCGTATTTTACATAATTCTATTTTACAACTAGGCGAAGATCGAGGCTTTCTAATCGTTTACTGCGCAATGATTCATATCAACGCTTTAGTGACTGGGAACTAAAACTTGAATATGTGCTTAAGATCAGGGGTATAATCACCAGAGTGGACATTAAAAGCCAATATAATCCTACCAGGAATAGGCATTGGAAAAAGCTTACTACGCTAGCTAAATCCAGTTCGTCAGAAACTATTCATAGTAACTTCCTAAAAGATGATAAACGCGTTTCAAATTACAGTATTGCATTAGAAAACCTATATGTTGACTTCTCAAAGCACCTTATTACTGATGAGATTCGTGTGGAATTGAACGATCTCGCTGCGACTTCATCACTGTTAGAACGAAGAGATGCGATGTTTAAAGGTGAACCGATTAACTTATCAGAAGATCGATCGGTTCTTCACGTAGCGCTAAGGAATCCGAACTTCCANAACAAAACTATCTCGGGTCAGATCAAAGAACAAATGAAGCGTGTTTCAAACATCGCGAAAAAAATTCGATCCGGTGAATGGATAGGCTTTCAGGGAAAAGCCATTCAAAACATCGTTAATATTGGGATTGGTGGATCTGACCTTGGACCTAAAATGGTTTGCGAAGCACTAAAAGAGTATGCCCACCCAAACTTAAGATTTTATTTTATTTCTAACTTAGATGGTGAACCCATACGTTCACTATTAAATGCTCTGGATCCGCATTCAACCTTGTTTGTTATCTCCAGTAAAACATTCAAGACGCAAGAAACAATGACTAATGCCCAGGTTGCCGCTGATTGGATTGGTAAAGAACTCGGCATTTCGGATCCACTGGCTAGTCCTCATTTCCTTGCTATAACAGCATCTTCGGATCTCGCGATAAAGTATGGGATACCTCCAGGTCAAATTTTAGAATTCTGGGATTGGGTAGGAGGTCGTTTTAGTCTTTGGTCTGCCGTGGGATTCACCATTTGTCTTTGTATAGGACCAGACAATTTTGTTCGATTACATGAGGGTGCTAGACGAGGAGACGAACACTTTGAGCACACTCCTCTTGAGAAGAACTTGCCAATTCAGCTAGCAATAATAAATATCTGGTACACAAATTTTCTGAATGTTCAATCAAAGGCGGTTATTCCGTACTGCGAACGTCTTCATTATTTACCATCATTCCTTCAACAACTTGATATGGAAAGTAATGGTAAGAGTATCGATCTAGTCGGGGCCCCAATTGAATATGATTCAACCGGAGTTACCTGGGGTCAAACGGGCACAACCGGGCAGCACACTCTGTTTCAGATGCTGCATCAGGGAACTCGCTATGTTCCGGTCGACTTTATAGGCGTAGCGAAAGATGCCTTGAGTGATGACACACCACACCGCATGCTTCTAACCAACATGTTGGCGCAAGGAGCTGTTTTGATGTCTGGATCCCAAGACGAACAATCCTACAAACATAATCCGGGTAACCGCCCTAGTACAACTTTTATCCTAGACGAACTGACTCCCGAAGCACTTGGTTTATTGATTTCTATTCATGAACACCGAGTCTTTTGCGAGGGAGCTATATGGAATATTAATTCCTTTGATCAATGGGGTGTAGAGCTCGGTAAGCAGTTCGCTTTAGAGTTGATGGAAGGGGGGATAACTAGCGAGTTAGATGATTCTACTCGCACCCTATTTCAGCGACTAAATCTTTTTTCAAATTAGCCCTTACCAGCACCGCTTGCTTAATCGAAAGGGCGAGGTCCTGCTGATTAAGTCGCTTATTTTGCTCGAGCCGGATGTTGTGATACACAGCGTCCTCAGGAAACAATTCTAGATAATACAGCAGCCATTTCTTCGTTTCCTCTGGCTCTGTGATAGCTGTTGCAAGATAACTACCCTCACGCCCCTTTATGTTTAGTTTCACCTCTGCCCCACCTAACAGATTACGCCACCAATTATTCTCTGTGGAGCTAAAACATAAAATTGATTTTTCATACCGAATATAACGAACAGGTGTCGTGAATACGCGGCCACTTTTGAGTCCCCTAAAGGTGATGAGCATAAGGCTGTTACTGAATAGCCAATGGATCGGCGATCTTAAAATAAAACGCATGATCGGGTTAATGAGTATGAATAGTTTTTCCGGTATTTTCACAAATTGCCTCCAAGCTTCAATTACGCGAGTCCACCTAAATCAGATGATTTCTTGGTTTTATGATTCAAGCTCCTCAGGTACGATGGAAGGTACAACGTTCTGAATAAGATCCATGCTACGACTAATACAATCGAATCAAATGGGTGTCCTGTCCCGACTATTTTGTGAGGAAAGACAGATTCCTACCGATGCCCTCCTCCCCCGAACGGTTATAGTTCAAAGCCATGCTCTTGGCCAATGGCTAAAGCTCCAGTTGGCTGAAAACCAAGGAATATCTGCTAATCTCGAGTGCATATTGCCGGCTACCTATATCTGGAGAGTCTATCAAACTTTTCTTACTGGTATCGATCTTCCGGATAAATCACTCTTCGATCGTGAGCTCCTGACATGGCGCCTCATGAGAATTATACCTCGCCTAAATGAGAAAGCCTTGGAAAAATATCTCGAAAGACCTGGAGATAAAGATATTCGACTCTTTCAGCTATCTCAGCAGATTGCTGGCCTCTATGATCAATACCTTGTTTACAGACCGGAATGGTTGATCGAGTGGGAAGAAACGGAGCCAAAAGCCGAGGCGAGAATTCCCGCTGAAAATCATTGGCAAATAAAGTTATGGCGTGAATTGGTTAAAGATGTTGGTGAGTTAGCCAATACGCATAGAGCGAAGCTGCATGCTCGTTTGCTCCGCTTGATCAAACATCGTCAGCTAGCTGATTCTGAATTTCCGAAATCGCTCAGTATCTTTGGCGTCTCCTCCATGGCACCGTTACATTTAGAGACATTTCAAAACTTATCTATATTCATGGATATTGATGTTTACTTTCTGAACCCTTGCGAACATTACTGGGGCGATATTTTAGCTCCAAAAGAGCTAGCGAAACGTTCGATAAAAGATCGTTATCGGGGTGGATCCAATCTTTCTGATGAAGATCATTTAACAATGGGGAATCCCTTACTTAGCTCTTTCGGGAAAGAGGGTCGAGAATACTTAGATCTCTTAATCGGATCGGAAAATATATCAACACATGAGCTGTTTATCGAAAATGAAAATGACTCAATGCTAGGATTTATTAAAAACGACATACTAAAACTTGAGTATGGTGGTCAAATTGGAAATAAACCGATACCACGCGCTTTGGTCGACTCGGACAAAAGCATCCAAATCCATTCAGTACATAGCCAAATGCGCGAAATAGAGGTGCTTAAAGATAATCTACTTAGCATTTTCAGCAAGGATGACTCTGTTAAGCCAAAGGATGTCATAGTCATGGCACCCGATATAACCGAATATGCTCCATCGATTAGCNCAGTTTTTAAAGAACATATTCGTTATGGNATTGCTGACCGGACCTACTATGACAGCTCCAGAATAATCTCGGCTTTCCTAAAAATCCTCACCCTACCCTCTTCCAGGCTAACTAATATTGAAGTTCTGGACTTGCTAGAGATCCCGAGCGTCGCCAGGCGTTTTCAGTTAGATGAAGCCGATCGAAAAATAATTGAAAACTGGATCCATAAGACCGAAATACGTTGGGAATACCATGGCGAGGAAAAATCCTCTCGTTGGAATTTGCCTGCAGATAATTTCAATACATGGCAATTTGGCCTTGATCGTCTGTTGCTTGGGTACGCTATCGAAAACGGGTTTTACAATAATTGCCTAGCTCATCCGATAAGTGAGAGTGATAGTGAACTCTTAGGGACCTTATGCCATGTCATTAGCTTAATAGAGCAAACTCGTGGAGATCTTTCAAAAAGATATAGCGTAGCGGACTGGAGTGATTTGCTTTATAGAATAATATCCGATTTTTTCCTGCCTGAAGACCGCGAGGTGCTTAATTCGGAGCAACTAAAAAATGCAATAGATGCGATGGTATCCGATACAAAAGCTAGTGGCTTCACCGACGTTTGTAATAACCAAGTCATTATTCAATGGCTTGAACAACGACTTTCCCGAATACGTCAAAGCACAGGAGTCATAAGAGGCGGTATAACATTCGCGACACTTGTCCCGATGAGAAGTATCCCCTTTAAGATTGTGTGTCTTATAGGAATGAACGACCTAGACTTTCCACGGAGACAAAAACCAATATCTTTCGACTTGATGCAGATAACAGGTCCCCGTCAAGGTGATCGATCTAGTCGTATCGATGACCGTTATCTATTCTTAGAAGCGATACTATCGGCACAGAAAATACTGTATCTAAGCTTTCAGGGAAGGGGTTCTAAGGACAATCTGGAACGCCCCCCATCTTCAGTTCTAAGCGAATTACTCGACTATGTGTGTGACATTTTTCCAGATTTTAAAATCACTCACCATCCACTTCAGCCATTTAGTCGAAAATATTACGACGGCAGCATAGTTTCATACGATCAGGTCTGGTTCGAAGCTCTTAATCAAGATCGTCAGTTTCCGGCGTTTATCGATAAACCGCTAAAGATACTGAAGGAACTTCAAGCGGAAACTATGGATCAACTGATTAAATTTATCGAGCACCCTGCGAAATACTTTTTTAACACGCGACTGAATATATTCTTTGATCAAGAGGAGCAACCACTCCAAGGATCAGAACCTTTTGAACCAAATAATCTTGATCGGTACAAGCTGAAAACTCACGCTTTACACGAAATCACAGCAGGGAAAGATACTGATCAATTACGGAATGAATTATTTGCAACTGGTAAGGTGTTAAATAAAGAATATGGGAAAAAGCTATTGGATCAGGAAATCGAAGTAGCAAGATCCGTCTCTAACGCAGTGACTGCGATGTCACACGATGTGGCTACTTCGATTATAGGATCTGTTCCTTTGCAAAACAGGAAGCTATCGTTTTCGGTAGCGACTATATATGGAAATAAACAGATCGATATTCGCCCGAGTAAGCTACAAAAACGCCAACTGCTTGGTGTTTGGATAAAACACTTATGCTTAAGTGCGAGTGGATACAACTTAGAAAGTGTAGCGATCTCATATGAGACAAATCGCGTAAAAAAATTAATCTTTGATGCTATTCCCAAAGCTGAAGCAAAAAATATTTTAGAAAAAATTGTTTCCATACATGACAGAGGAATCTGCCAACCACTGCACTTCCTGCCACAATACAGTTTTGATTATTTTGAGGAGGTAAGAAAAGGTACATCAACTTTAGAAGCCTTAAATAAAGTTCGTGCAAAGTGGCAAATTGGGGGGATAGGGAGTGAAACGCAGGATCGTTATTGGAAGAGACTCAACCACTCTAGCCCATTGTTTGACGATGTCTTTAAGCAAACAGCTCTCGAAGTCTATAACCCTTTATTTCTTTACTGGCGGCAATCGTGAGTGGTTTCAGCACTCAGGCTATTCCACTGCGAGGCCGGCAATTAATCGAAGCTAGTGCGGGTACTGGAAAAACATATACGATAACTAATCTATATATTCGGATATTGTTAGGCCGTGGTATCGAGGCACCACTGACAGTTGAAAAAATTCTGGTTTTAACCTTCACCAACGCCGCTTCGGCAGAAATAAATCACCGTATCCGAAAGAGAATCACTGAAGCTAAGCGCGTTTTCAAAGGTGGTAATACAAAAGACGAGTTTTTAGTCGACCTCAAAAATAGCAGTGAGGATCTAGAAGATGACTGCAAGTTGCTAATAGCAGCTAGTCAGCTCATGGATAACGCTTCGATATTCACGATACACTCTTTTTGCGCTCGCGTTCTAAACGAGCTATCACTAGAAACAGGGTCACTATTTAATCAAAGTAGAGACCCGAGTATTGATATCGCTTTAACTCAAGCTGCGGAAGATAGCTTTCGGCGAATAATTCTCGGTCTTCCCTCACTTGAACAACGGCTAGCATTGAAAATCTGGCCAAACCCTAGCGACCTTGCAAAGTCAATGAAACCGTTTATTTTCAGAACGAAGGTAGTTTTTGAACCCCCTGAACAAAATATCTCTGATGAATTGGAAAAAATTACTCAGATTACCCGTGACGTCAAACACCTTTGGATTGAGTCAANTATTGCCAAAAAATTATCTCAGGCTGGATTGAGGAAAAATAGTAAGCAATTGACAAGACTCGAAGCAGTAGCCCGACTATGTGAAGAAGAAGACGATATAGGGATCGATCATGAAATGTGGGAAATTTACAATACAGATGCTTTGAGTGCTCGTCTAACTAAGGGAGGCGAACTACCGGAGCATGGAATTTTTAGCCTGATCGATAAAGTCTGGGATGCCAGAAAGCTTGTTAAACAGATTAAAATAAATTTGTGGCATCGTCTTCTTGCGTCGATGAAAACACTGATCACCGATATAAAAATAAGAACCAACGAACTTAGTCCTGATGACCTGTTAAGCGAACTTTGGGCAGCTATTTCGGAGTCAGAACAAATACCAAAACTACTAGTAAAAAGATGGCCAATAGCTTTGATTGACGAGTTTCAAGACACGGATAATTTACAATACGATATTTTTTCCAAAGTATACGGACCCGAAGGATCTTCTTGCCTTTTATTTATTGGTGATCCGAAACAAGCAATCTACCAGTTTCGAAGTGCAGATATCTATACGTATCTGAATGCTAAACAATCTGCCAACAAAATTCATAACCTTTCAACGAATTGGAGGGCCTCTCAGCATTTGATTGAGGCAATCAATTATCTTTTTAGCCAAAAACAAATTTTTGGACAAACGGAAATCAACTATGTGGCAAATGATAGCCCTGATCAGTCGTCAAAAATGGCTGTTGAAATAGAAAAGAAAACCCCTGCTCCTTTTCAAATTAGATTATTTGAAGCCGAGAAGCCGCTAACAAAGCTTTTGGCAAGGGAACGCTGTATGGCAGATACAGCAGAGACTGTAGTACACCTATTGAATGCCGCCGCCAACGAAGTAGCCACTATAAACCAAAAACCAATTAATGCCGGTCAAATTGCCATACTCGTGAGAGATAGGAGTGATGCGACCGCTGCTCAGAAAGCCTTATCTCGACGCGGGATTAAAAGCGTTTACGTGACGCAAGAGTCGATACTTGCGCAACAAACTACTCAAGATTTAATTTCAGTCATGGAAGCGATTCTGGACCCCTCAAACGAACGACTAATAAACACAGCTTTGTCGACAAGACTACTCAATGTTTCAGCCAAAGAAATTGACTACTTATATCAGCATTCAGATGCTCGACAGCGTTTATACGCAGAATTTAGGGGATATCAGGAGGTCTGGAACGCTCAAGGTGTTGCATTGATGATACAGAACTTGATCAAGCAGCGACAACTCGCGGAGCGATGGTTAGATCGCCCTGATGGAGAAAGGCAACTGACAAATCTCAGACACCTATCGGAGCTCCTACAGCGGCGCTCCTTAGCCGCGCCGTGTGGAATGTTACTCCTTTTGACCTGGCTCAGACGAGAAAAGATTGGGTCAGAGCTGAGCTCAAATGAGGATTATCAAATACGTCTAGAGAGTGACGAGAATCTTGTTAAGATCACAACGATCCACGCCTCCAAGGGGCTAGAGTACGATATTGTAATGCTTCCTCTGGCAACTTTTAAATCACAACAAGGGACGAGTGAACCAGCCTTATTTCACCAAAAAGATTCTTATGGCTATATTGCTCGTCTAAACTTTCAGCCGGATGAACAAGTTTTAGGAAGGGCGAGGCAAGAGAAGTACGAGGAAGACATGAGACTTCTCTACGTTGCCATCACCCGAGCTCGTTATTTGGTATATCTTGGGATTCCAGTGGTTAAAAATATAGCCGAAACAGCTGTTGGAAAACTACTACAAATAGGGGAAGACGAAGAAAGTATTGTTGGATCCGTTGAAAGCAAACTGCCTAAAAAGCTCTTCCAGGTATCCTCTATTAGAGATAGTCCGATCACTGTGCGGTTTGAAAAAGCTGATACTGCAGTACTCAGAAAGCCACCAACAATACCTACTATAAAAGACGACTGGCTGATACACAGCTACACGGGGATCACAAAACAACTCAACCGAGATGATGAGGCATACGAAGAACTCAGTGCGGTCGGATACGCTGATGACGAACAAAGCACCCATATTTCTTCAAAGGAAAGTATAGTCGACCCATTCACATTCCCGAGGGGAAGACATGTTGGTATCGCTCTGCATAGTCTGCTTGAGGAGATTGAGTTTTCATCGCACGAAGAAAACATTGAAATCATTTGCCGACGTTATGCAATTCGTCTAGGACTATCACAAGAACAATGTGAGGGCGTCTTAATCAAGTGGATCCACAATATTCTAAGAACCTCTTTAGGCCATGGCTTTTCCTTAAGTGATATCTCGAGCAAAGATCGAATTAGTGAAATGGAATTTCATTTTCCCTTCGTCATGAATAACGCTTTTCTCGATGTAGCGAAAAAAGCAGGGTATCTAGAAAACACAAAAAACGAGGAAAAGATTAATCTATACGGTGTCATGACAGGTCTGATTGACCTTATAGTGCGCTTTGACGAGAAATATTTTCTTATTGACTATAAGTCAAACTTTGTCGGAAATACATTTAACGACTACACGCAAGATAAGCTGCGCAAAACGATTACAGAAAATCGTTACGACCTTCAGTACCTAATTTATTCCCTAGCTTTACACCGTTACCTCAAAGCACGAATAAGCAGTTATAACTATGAATCAAACTTTGGAGGTGTCAAATACCTGTTCTTGAGAGGAATGCAAGGCCCCGAGGACAACACAACGGGCATCTTTTTTGATTTACCCCCCGCACAATTAATCGAAGAACTTGATGTCATCGTGAGGGCGGATATCCAATGACCTTTCCGGAACTACGTCATATCGATACGCACTTTAGGGACTTTATTTCGCGACTTGCACCAGGCATAAGTGAGCAGCTACTAAACGAGGTAGCTAGACTTAGCAGCGCAACCTCGGAGAATAACAGCTGTATCAAACTGCCCCAGGAAGAGTCGGCCTTTAACCAAATTATTGATGAATTAAAAAAACTTGGGCTGTCAGGATCCAACAACTCTCCAATATCGTTACATGGCAACAAAATGTATCTGAGCCGTTATTTTCAGTACGAACAATTTATCGCTGAGCGGCTTATTAAATTTAATAAGGATTTACCTGTCTGCGATTACGACGAAATGTCCTCAATAATGAAGAAGTACTCAAGTAGTACTAACCACGTTAATTGGCAAAATATAGCAATTCTACAAGCTCTATCCAGGCAACTCACAATTATTACCGGAGGTCCTGGAAGTGGTAAAACTATTACTATTGCAGCTATTACAGATCTGTTGGAAACGGTTGCAGAACCNTCCCTGAGAATCGAATTAGCCGCTCCGACTGGGAAGGCGGCAGTCCGGCTAAGTCAGGCAATCACCGCACATAGTTCGACCAAATTGGATGTGAAAACAATTCATCGCCTCTTGGGAATAAGTCGAGACGGGAGTCATTTCAAATATAATCAGTTTCATCCACTACCCTGCGATGTGGTTATTGTTGATGAGGCCTCAATGATTGGTCTTAATTTAATGTATCGCCTTCTTTCAGCACTGACTGAGGACTGTCGACTTATTTTAGTAGGAGATCCAGATCAGCTGCCCTCAGTTGAAATTGGTAATGTGCTAGCAGACCTATGTTCTCAACCAGAAGGTTTTAACAAAGACTTTTGTGACTATGCAAAAAACTTGTTAGGTATTAATCTACCTGTAACCGAAACCCTTAATCCATTAAACAACGCGCTCTGTCGCCTACGCACGAGTCATCGCTTCTCTTCTGACCGAGGTATTGGTAGTCTTGCCAATCACATAAGAGACCGCAATCCAACACTTCCCCAAAATAATAGTAGTACCACTATCCAAGCAACATCTAAGTTGCTAGATAAAGGCGGCAACACAATTCTGCTCGATGAATTTAAAGACTANCTAAGCTATCTGAAGAATGGTGAGAAAGATCCAATAATTCTTTTACAGGTCTTTGAAAAAGCACGCCTACTTACTCCCCTGCGTGAGGGGCCACTAGGAGTCCATGACATTAATAAGCGTGCAGAGATAGAGCTTGAAAGACTGCTTTTGAAAACAGCTTCTGAGACTTTTTATCATGGCAGACCTATCCTAATCACCCGAAATGACTACAATAAAAATTTATATAATGGCGACGTCGGTATTTGTGTGGCAGCACAAAACAGTGAGGAAGTATTAGTCGCATTCATGGAGAAACCCGGAGAGACAAGGCTTGTCCCCATACCCCATTTACCACCCCATGAAACCTGCTTTGCTATGACAGTACATAAGTCACAGGGGTCGGAATTTGAAAAAGTAACACTAGTACTGCCGACAGATCTTAACGAAAATACGAGGGAGCTACTCTCCCAAGAATTAATTTATACCGCCATCACGCGAGCAAAAGCAAAGGTTAAACTTTTCTGTACGGCTGCTGTTTGGAAGCATTGCATGAAAAACAGTGGATCCCGAATCAGTGGCCTATCAGATTTTTTCAGAGAATAACTTTAATTGGGTAGCCAAGAGTTGAGTACAGTTTGAAGAAGATCTTATTACATTTTTTTAGCATTACGTCGTTAGCTTGGGTATTTTGTCATTTGACATTCTGGCTTTTGCTTCTCATTCCTGTATCGGTGGTTAAACTGCTATTCCCTCTAGGGAGCAAGTTTTGGTCACGAATCATCAGCCACATCTATCACGGAGCAGTAATGTGTAATACGGTATGGATGAAGCGAGTAATTGGCGTGAAAATAAATGTTAAGGGGGAAATCGCAAAGCACCCCTCCCCCATCGTGATAAGCAACCATCAATCATGGGTTGATATCCCAATCATTCATCACGCAATAACCGACCATGGTCCAATAATTAAGTTTCTGGTCAAACGCCAGCTAGTTTGGGTTCCCGTAATTGGATGGCTCTGCCTAATACTTGGTTTTCCGCNTTTACATCGAGGTAAAGGTCATGGAGCGAGAGAAAAAGATTATGCAACCATACAGCGATTCTCAGAAAAATCTCATAAGGAGTCTGGCGCCACACTCATATTTCCAGAAGGTACGCGTTTTAATGAGGTAAAGAGAGAAGCGCAAAATACGCCTTACCAACACCTTCTCAACCCCAGAATCGGTGGCCTGCGCATCCTCAAAGAGGCGGGAGATCCAGACACACCAATAATTGATCTCACACTAATCTACGCAAATGGTAATAGTAATTTTTGGGAATGTCTCCATGGTGCAACTAAGAGTATCGAAGTTAACATGACTACCTATCGTTTAGGCGACATACAAGATCTATCCGAATGGCTCAATGAAAGATGGAAAGAAAAAGAAACCTTAATCGCTCACACTATGAACGGATAAACACGAATATGAAAGAACAATACGGAGACATTAGCGTAAAGTTTTGTGCGGAATATGTTATCGAGGTGGAGATAAGGAGAGCACCCAATAACTTCTTTGACCAGAAGTTAATTAGTGACCTAGCTGATTGTTTTATTGACGCCGATAACAGTACTACAGTGAGAGCGATTGTATTGTGTTCTGATGGTAAACATTTCTGTGCTGGCAATAACTTTAGCTCGTCCACTGCCAATGCTGACCGCGAAACAGGAACGCGTAATCCGCTGTATGTAGAAGCCGTCAGATTATTCCATAGCCAAACACCTGTCATCGCAGCCATCCAAGGGGCAGCAATCGGCGGAGGTCTCGGTCTTGCCGTAATGGCTGATTTCCGTATCGTCTGTCCCAGTACAAGGCTAGCAGCGAATTTTGTCAAGTTAGGATTTACCCCAGGCTTCGGGTTAACACACACCTTACCGAGAGTAATCGGGAAACAAAAAGCGAACTTACTATTTTTAACTGGTCGTCGAATCGATGGAAAAACAGCTCATGACTGGGGACTGGGGGATATTTTCACTGAGAACGAAAAAGTCCGTAGTACAGCTATCGAGCTCGCAAAAGAAATTGCCGAAAACGCACCCCTTGCGGTAGTCTCTTTGAGAAATCAAATGAGAAGTGGTTTAGCAGAGGCCGTCCAACGAGCTACCGATATCGAGGGAGAGGCACAGCAAACTCTTCAAAGAACTAATGACCACCAAGAAGGTATTAGGGCAGTAGCTGAAAGGAGAATAGGTAGCTTTAATGGGACGTAGCGACTAAAGAGAGTGCAGAGTCTTACGTAAATTTTTTTTTCGACCACGTAAGGTTTTAGCATCGAGACGTTTTCGGATAGAAGCTTTCGAAGGACGGGCTTTCTTGCGGAGCTTTTTGAACTTTTGAGCCTTGATTAATAACTGGTTTAACCTCTCTAACGCATCCATACGGTTGCACTCCTGACTTCTCGAACTCTGCGATTTAATCACAACAATCTTATCCGAGCTGATACGCCGGTCCCTCAATGCTAGCAGTGCTTGCTTTAAGTGGCCCGGGATAGAGGAAGCATTAATGTCGAACCGCAAATGAATAGCTGTGGCAACTTTATTTACCTTCTGACCACCTGGACCACTCGACCTAATTGCAGATAGTGTAATCTCAGTGTCTGGAATATCCTTGACACTTATCATCCTGACCTCCCCATGAATCTACCATTTGCTGTATTCACTTTTATGACTTCGCCTGCGCCAATATACTCTGGCACTTGCACGACCAGATCTGTTTCTAGTCTAGCTGGTTTTGTGCGGGTGTTCGCTGAGGCTCCTTTAATTGCTGGCGTGGTATCTATGATCTTCAAAACTACTGATTGAGGTAATTCTATAGCCGCTAACTCTCCCTGTACTAAAAGGCCACTAATCCCCCCGAGTCCTTCATGAATATATCCCAAATAGTCTTCGAGCTTTTCAGAAGGAAGCGAATACTGCGAATAATCTTCGCTATCCATAAAGACATATTGATCACCGTCAATATATGAAAATTGTAATAAAACCTTTTGGCAATCTGCAGAAGTAAGGATCTCGTCGCCCTTTAACGATTCATCACGTTTTTGTCCCGTTAACAGATTGGAGAACCGGATTTTATACAATGTTGACGCACCACGAGAGGAAGGGCTCTTTGCTTCTAAGGACTTAACAATGTGGGGGGAACCACCAATATCAACGACTTCTCCCTTTTTTAATTCACTAGCTCTGGGCAACTTACGATCTCCAACCGAAATAACGAGTAAAGTTTAGCGTGATCGGGTCAAAAAAGAATCATATGTAAGACAACCTCAGTTATCGCTGACTAGATTAAATACTTGACGAAATGCTGGTCGAAAAGGAAAAATTGAGTCTCTAAAAACGGGAGTCGAGTTCAACATGGCGATAGGAATAATTGCAAAACTAGTTTGTAAAGGTGGAATGAATGCTGAATTTGAAGCCGGGTTCAAAAAGCTTCAAGTAGTTGTAAAAGATAATGAGCCCGGCTGCATATTCTATCTGCTCCACAAATCTCGTCAGGAAGATAACGTTTACTATGTTATGGAGCAGTATTCCGATACCGAAGCTTTGGAACATCACGGAAGCTATGAGGCCTTTCGTGAAACTAGCAAGGCACTAGGACCACTCTCGGGAGGGAAACCCGANGTCACTGTGATGGACGAGGTATAATTACCCGTTAAGGCAGCGATAAAGATAAGGTAGGGAGTGATCCATTCGATAGTCAACAGAAGAATGGTTGTCTGGAAACTCTTCATATTGATGCTCGATTCCGTGACTTTTTAAGGAGGAGACTAACTGCCGTGCTCCAAAAACTAGGTTGTACTGATCTCTCGACCCACAGTCAATGTAGAGGCCACTAAGACTTCGAAGATTTTTTTGCGTTGCATGGTCTCGAATTAAATTAACGGGATCCCATGCTATCCATCTTTCCCACCTNTCATGGATCAATACNCATTCATCNTGGGTCACCGGTAGTCTAATACCATATGGTCTCTTGGGATCGGGGTCGTATGTAGCAGCCATCGCTAACATCATCATTGTATGAAAATCGCCAACTTTTCTATGCGACTTAAAATCATCAATAAATTTCTCTATACCTTTTTCGGCTACCCTAATAAGGAGATTTGGCATCTCAGGAAGATAACAAAGATCAAAAGCCATATCACCGGAATGGCACGCAATGGCACCCCAATAGTCCGCAAAAATCATTCCGTGAATCATTGCCCCGTATCCCCCACTGGATTTTCCAAATAAAGCTCGATTTTCCCTCCCCTGCCGAACGGGATATCTTTGCTCTATTGCATTAATCATTTCAGTGGTGAGAAACTCTGCCCAGTTACCCATAGCAAGAGAATTGATATACTGGTTACCTCCCAGTGAAGTAAAGCAGTCGGGAAATGCAACGATCACGTCACCCATCTTACCCTCACTTATTAATCGGTCTATCCGCTGAGGAACTGTTTCTTGGAATGCTTTCCAAGAAAGATGCCCAAAGCCACTGCCGGTAAAACCAGCGAGGTCAACAAACAATGGATATTTTTTACTCGTGCCAACGTAGTTTTGGGGAAGATAAAGCGCAACCGCACGTTTTGTTGGATCCCCCAAAATATTATTAGTCAGGGCCTTAGATTCAATCTCTAGCACCTCGATTGTTCCCTTTGGTAAATCAAAATTATGCTTTGGCATAATAAGCTCTATTTTCATTCTAGTCTGTTGAGCATATACGCTGCTCTAACATGAAGCTACACCTCTGATTTGCCGCACGAGAAACTGGTCGTCCTGCTCTATAAACGCATATGCTTTTTATCTTTGGTAATGACGCCAAGAGGCTATTATTATAAAAAGACAAGCTGAAAATATGGTTAAAGAAAACCTTAAATGATTAGCGAAGACATTGCCTTAGATAAACTAATAGCTGATATCGATGAACAGATTGAGGTTGTGGGTGCTATCGCCGGGGATAGCGCTATCCTCGTAGAACAATTCAGGATACTTCAGGAATGCCGAGACGCCCTAGTCAATCAAAACCTCAATATCCAGAGGCTCAGCGAGCTAATCGACGAGGAAGACCTTCCCGACTTCACGACTATTTTAGAGGCCAATCAAGATGTTAAAAATGATTAGTCAGCGACCGATATTAAAAGTTGAACAGGGGATAAAAGAAATGGAATTAGGGAACAGTTACCCGGCACGTTATACTACCACTGTCCTGACCCACTAGACGCATATGCCATCTTTAAATATAAATATAGCAGAGCTTGAACTCGACCCTCATTTACTCAGGACGGTCGAGGTGGAGTGTCCTCAAAGTACCGCCACGGAACTACCCAGTCCCGTAGTGAAGGCGTTAAGAGCGAGCCAAGGCTTTTCTTTATTACTACCCCAGATTTTGGGCGGGAAAGAAACCCCATTCCCTACATTCATTGAATTTGCGCAAGCAGTTGCTACTGCCGACGGCTCTGCCGGGTGGTGTGTAACACAAGGCTCGGTACTCTCTTCACTTGCTCGATTCCTTCCTACTGATGTCGCCAAGTCCGTCTGGACTACTCCAGACGTTAGCCTCGCAAATGGACCGAAGATTGAAGCAACAACCGTTAAGGTAGAAGATAACTTTGTCCTCTCAGGAAGTTGGTGGTTTAGCAGCGGGATCAACCATGCCACTTGGCTTCTCGGGGTTGCAACGCAGAAAAAAAATAAGGAATCAGAGAGCGCTATTTGGCACTTATTTAAAAAGTCCGAGGCTCAGATTCTCAAAAACTGGGACGTTGCAGGATTAAGAGGAACAGGAAGCTATCAATTCGATGTGAAAGAGTTACATGTGCCTCAGTCAATGACCTTCGAAGTGAAAATACGAAAAGAAGATCCTCCGCTTTACCAGATCCCGCTAAATCTCATGTTTGCTTGTGGGTTCGCAGCTGTAGCCCTTGGTATTTCTCGCTCGGCTCTCGATTTCGCAAAGGAGAGGGTAAAAACAAAAATAAAAAGGATGGAAACAAAGAAGATGAGTGATGACCTGCTTACCCAAGACCAAATTGGGAGAGCAGAAGCATTGTGGCAAAGTGCAAACCTTTACCTTAAAAGCCAGGTACAAAAGGTTTGGCAAGATATCTGTGAGGATTCGAATTGCTCTCTAGAAAATAGGATCCTTCTTCGTCTCGCTGGTACGCATACTATACATCAGGCAAAAGCAGTAACTGATCTAGTTTATAATCTATGCAGCACCGATAGCATTCTCCAGACAAATGATTTGCAAAAAAGATTCCAAGATATCCATGTAATCTCTCAACATATGCAAGGGCGCCCTGAAATTTATAGTCTCGTCGGTAGGCACTATCTCGACTTACCGGTAAAATCTCATCTATTATAAAAGAGTGGAAAGCAAACCTCTTATCTAGGTGCATTTTCTGCTCTAGAAACAGTGTGCTATCTTATCTGCGGGCTACAAAAGCCTTAAAATCAATCAGCTTTATCAGGAGTTTATAATGGCGCCAATTCCAAAGGGNGGGATCGTCGCTGTGACCGGAGCATCCGGTTATATTGGCGGATGGTTGGTAAGAAAGTTACTAGATGGAGGGTACCGTGTTCGGGCCTGCGTTCGAGATGTAAACGACGAGGCTAAGAGTAATTTTCTAAAAAGCATGGGCGGGTTTTGCTCAGGGCGTCTTACTCTGCATTCGGCTGACCTAAACAGGCCTGGTGCTTTTGATGATATTTTCAGCGGATGTCACGGAGTGGCGCATGTTTCCCATATCAATGGTGAAGGACATAAGGATGGTGGCTATGGCAACGACGAGTATGTCGCTAGGGTCAATGCTCAAATTCTGGCCAGTATTGACCGGGCTGACTCTGTTTCTCGGGTCGTCATAACCTCAAGTATTGCTGCCGTAGTTTCTGAATCAAACCCGGAGGAAATGCAAAAGAGACCCGTCATTTATGAGGATAGATACCCTGACGAGGATAACCCTAGGTTATCAGGGTACTCTCGAAGTAAACAATACGCCGAACGGCTATTCGAACAAGCTGCAATGAAAAGCGGCAGATGGGATGTCATTATCTGTTGCCCTGGAGATAATGTTGGTCCCATTCAGGCAGAACATCATGCCGACAGAGGACCTTGGCAAGGATTAATGAAAAAAATGTTACTTGGGGAATGTAATCCTGCAGTTCACGGTTATCGACCATGGCATACAGTCGATGTGAGGGATACTGCGGCGTTGCAGGTAGCAATCCTAGAGAGTGTCGTGGTTAAGAATGGCGAGCGATACATTGCTTTTAACGGAAAACGAATTGATATCGAAGATGTTTGCCTCCGTATTGATCGTCTATTGCCCGAATTAGGGTATTCGACTCCAAATATGGCCGAAGATCTTGACGAAAAGGGTCTGGAGCGACGTGAACGTCGTCGCAAAGTTTACGCAGGCACAGATCTTCGTAATGATCGAACGCGCGCTCTTGGTATTAAGTATCGTGATCTTAATATTTCACTTAGAGATATGGCTGAATCGCTTATCTCGGTGGGGAAAGTTGAGCCTGTCTTACGGACAGGATTCAATATAAATAGGAATTAAAAATGGAAAAACGACTTAGTCAGAGAGTAGCTTGGGTAACTGGCTCTTCGCGAGGCATCGGTCGAGTTATCGCAGATCATTTAGCAAGTCTCGGAGCAGACGTGATTATTCATGGTACGACGCCTACGTCAACGCGACAGCTCAATGAGGCTAACTCTCTTTCTGCTGTGGCTGAAGAAATTTCCGAGAAGCATAAGGTGCAAGTTAGGGCAGTTCATGGTGACCTCACAAAGCAAGAAGTGGTCATGGACATCGTTAGTGAAATCAGAACACATTTTGGCCGCATCGATATTTTAATCAATAATGCAGGAGGAGACATTGGCTCAAAGGGTGTCACAGCAGAAAATGCCGGTAAGCCTCTAGTGAATGATGCGTTGGAAATATCCTTGCATGACGTAAAGACAATTATAGACCGTAATCTGATGACCTGTATCCTTTGCTGCCGTGAGGTAGCCCCGGAGATGGTAAAACGTAAGGAAGGCTGGATTGTTACGATTGGCAGTATTTCTGGCTTATCGGGTAGTTTTGCTGACGTATCCTACCGCGTTTCAAAGGCTGCGGTTCATCAGTATATGCGATGTCTAGCATCACAACTCAGAAGCGATGGGGTTTATGCAAACGTAATTGCTCCAGGGGAAATAATTACTCCTCGGTTCGAAGCAAGCAGGCCAACCGATGAAGATCGAAAGAAGGTAACCGGAGACTTATCAAGGTATGGATGGCCTATCGAGGTAGCCAAAGCTGTAGAATTCTTTGTTACGAGTGATTCGTCCTATATCTCTGGCCAACTGTTACGGGTCGATGGCGGATCACAAACTTTCCCAGCTTGAATCGTTTATTGATAGCGACTCAATAAAAATCCCGAGGGAAGAGAAAGTGCTTTAAGTGCGACAACAAATCACCCTCGATTTAGAAGGTGCTCGTTGAGCTCAAAGTGTCCAAGTAAACTCGATACCCAAGATCCGAACTCAACCGAACAGCTATTCCTATTAGTTCTGGTTTTAAGCAAAGCCAGTATTGAGCTAGTATTTGTAGAGAACGTTAGGTCTTGGGATTCTCCAAGAAAAGTGAGCGGTAAGTCCATTAGTTATTGACGCCCGGCTACGAGTTCGTTTGCAGGATTCTTCAACTGCCGAATAACCGTGTATCGCTCAGAAAAAGACTATAATCATAATATTACGAGAAAATCGGCACCGCTTGCTTTCTTGCAAAAAAATTAATGTTACTTTCGAATACTACTCTGTATATTGTTGGAATAACGAACGAGAGAGGTTCACCGATGAAGCGTACTCTACTACTAGCATTCATTTTACAAGCATGCATTAGTTGCGGAGGTGGCGGCAGCGGAAGTTATTCTCAGTCACCACCACCTCAGGAGCAAAGCGGAACCGGGAACAACGAAGCGCAAGCATCAACTTCATCAAGCGAGTTTGATACAGATGGGGACGGTACTCTGGACTACAAGGACCCTTTCCCCGGAAATGCAGAACACTCAGTATCAAAAGCAGTTCCAGAAACGATTGAATTATTAAGGCAGAGGTAACCTAGATGAGCAGACTTCTAACGCTGTCAGGAATATTCGTAATTATCCTCTCGGCTCCATCACTCGCTGATTTAAATAGAGATGACATGGCCAAAGATAAACCAGTCTGGACTGATCACTGGCTGAGTCTCATCCACCAATTCCAAGTGAATATCCCTTTTAATCAATTAAACAAACACTTATGTTTAATTTCACAGACCAATTATCAGGAATATACCAACCTAGAAAGTAGCAACGAGACTCCTGCGCATGCCTACCTCACCAATGTAAGAGAGCGGGATTGTGGGATAGATATGTATAACGAGGGTGGCGTCGTCCAAGCTAGTCAGGCAAGTCCTAGTTCACCAATTAAGCTTAACTTCTGGCGAAGCCCCAGTAGCGAACGCACACGCAACAATATAGAAGTGGAAGTTTTTGAGGAGGCCTCTCAAGAAAACATCTTCGGTATTATGAATCTCAATATCGAAATCATAGGCCTCCTCTCTAACAAAATGCTCCTAAAATGGTTCTCAACCTCCGAAGAATTCACAGAAGAAACAATTCGTTATCAAGTTGCAGAGTACTTAGATGGCGTCTTGATAGATCCAACCCTTGAACCTGGACAAAAGGAAGAATTCTACGGGGTCGATATCCTATATAACACAGATACAGGGACTGGTTTTGGCTCCATTATCTCAAAATTCTTTCGATCTACCTCATATAGTTCGTTCGGTGGCGGTCTTTATCCCTCTGGGACCCCAATAGTATCTGAAGCGACTAATGTGGCTTTCGATGATAATCATATTTATGCAGTCCGTACGCGGGATTTAAACCTTTCTGGTAATCTTGGATCCAAAGCTGTGGTGTATGAAGCTTGCATTAACCGCTCCCAGTACTGGACTTATGTGCCTGCCTTTGGCTACGGTGTTTATGATGAAAATGGAGATCGCGTGACGACAGAATTCATTGGTCAAACGACGAATAGTAGTGGTAATACAATTTCCTTTCAATGGACAGATGTGAGCGGAGAGGGTGACTTTTATCTCGTTACGCCAACGGCATGTCGTTCTCTTAAGGACGGACAAGTACTATATGATACGAATTTAGATACCTGCCCTTCCTCAAATGGTAGTGGTATAGCAGATCTCCCGACAGGAGAGATATCAGATCTTGTGACGATCGAGGATGCCTCAGGTAATGAATATCTCGTCAGNCAGCTGGTTGAGCGGCGNGCCTATTCNGAAGTGGANATGGCTGTCTGTGAGACACCCGCNTTTATGGAATTGCGAGAAGCTGCGGGCGANGANGCTGGTAGTNGNGGACTCAGAACTGTTAAGACGCCGAATCACAGTTTCTTTGAAAANACTTGGATTGAAACNAATACNCCGCCNTCCGGCGCTGTTCTTGNCAANNGCTGGAAGGACGACGCCGATCGAGANCCTGTNTTTTCTGGAAANGANTTCTTACCTCTGGACGACGCAGACTCCGATGGAACTTTNAACTTCNANGANGCTTTTCCTCTNGATGCNGAGAGAANCACCGATTCCGACTATGACGGNATCGATGATGCNGAAGACAGCGANANCNTNCAATTTAGTTTTGATCACTCNTCCTTTTCGGCTNCCAATGCNACAGAAGTNATAACNCGATCAATGNTACCNAGNGCAACACCNGTNACACCCTGTCCAGGNGGCAGNGAGGGGTCAATCTGTTGGGATGTTGAACAAATACCACTCTGTCCACCAGGGGGCAGTCAGGGGTCAATCTGTTGGAATTTTGAACTAAACGAGATCAGTCCATAATGATAGTAGCTAAACCNANGAACCTANTGCTCGCTCTGGAGTAGAACATCTTTTGGTAGAGCAAAGGCTCCTCTNTCGATGCNCCACCGCTTAACCACTTGAGATATGGATAAATCACCATATAAATGGGGAAACGATCCAGAACGTTCGCCAGTCGAGACCAGAGTATTCAAAGATAAGACTTTCGTTAAGAGCAGCTTCATCAATTTGAAGCAGGACTAGCTGCTCATGTTNCGTAAAAAATAGCTCTAATGTAAGGGCCAACTGGCTAGAGGTGGAGAGATGAACATAGCCATCTTTTCGATCTAANTCCGTGACAACAAAACCTTCTTTTGAGGCCCTCTCCCATTCTTGTNGGGTTAACACCTTATAAACATCATTATTCATCTGAAAAANCTCTTTGTTGTGAACCCCATTTGGCTGAAGGGAGCATTGATACTAAAGTAAATATGCAAAAACAATTAATTTACGCACCAAAAAAAACCAAAATTCTTATGAACCACCGTTTCGATAGACTCACTCGCACCAAAAATCTTAACCTGTACAGAGCGTTTTATTATAAAAAACCCCTATAAATCATTAAAGTTCGGCAAACAGCTGCCGATTATATGTATGAGCGGCAAAGGATTGCCGATAGNNATCCATTAAANGCACTGTTTTGAGGCTCCTTTGTTAAGCTCAAGCCAAACGAGTAAAGAATATGACTACTATACTTTCTATTAATGCATCNNCCCCGGGGGTCAACCGGGCGCTNACNAGTGCATCNAAGGAANNNGGGGTAGCAATGGAGAGACTTGCTTCAGGCAAAAAAATAAACTCAGCGGCAGATGACGCCGCAGGTTTTTCTATTGCCGAGACCATGACATCGCAGATAAAAGGATTGAATCGAGCGGTAAAAAATATCAACGACGCTATTTCATTAGTCACTACCGCTCAGGCAACCACCAAGGAAATAACCGATATTGTCCAACGGATTCGGGAGTTAACGGTCCAGAGCTTAAACGAGTTAAATACGCAATCAGATAAAGAATTCCTCCAGCTTGAGATCGAATCATTGGTAGCAGAAATTGATAAGATATCAACTCAGTCAAATTTTAACGGTACGAACTATCACCAGAACACAATGTACTCAATTCAAACCGGTATTAATGATGGTGATCAGTTTCATTTTCATACTCCGTATGTAAGCACTTCGTTCATGGGCAGTGCCCTAGCCAATGTTGAGAGCGCTAGTACTATTTCGGAGGGGATTTCTTCGATCACTGTAGATAGCACTAACTGGGATGGAAATTCTAATAAGTTCGCAGCCAATGATTTTATTCTTTTTTCTAACTTTGATGCCCCTCACTCCGAAACGGGCACACAGGGTTACCAGGTACTCAATGTTCTGGACAATGAAGACGGCTCGCAAACACTTACGATCAGCGGAGAGATCGAGGACCAGGCAAGTGTCTTCGCAGGAAACAATACTCTCGCTTTCGTTGTGGCAGAATTTGAGTTTCCCGAGGATGGTGGCTTTAATCTTATTAGTAAAGGCGGTAGCAAAAGCCTAGCAAACTTAGATGTTACCGATTCGGCAAATACATCTGGAGCACTTGCTAGCATTGATTTTGCTCTGCGTACCTTGAATAGCGGGGCAGTTCGACTTGGCGTTACCGAGAACAGACTACATTTTTCGATTTCCAACTTAGTCGGTACTGGTTTGGCGACCGAAGCAGCTCGCTCGCGCATCCAGGATACTGATTTTGCAGTGGAGAGTGCCCGTCTTGCAAAAAGCATGGTACTTCAGNAGAGTGCGGCGGCGATGCTTTCACAATCGAATGCGCAACCAGAATTGGTTCTTTCCCTTATTAAGGGTTAGGGACAGCNTATTTTAAATTTATATCTATACTGTAATTAATCCCAGTTTATCCTCAGCAAGTCTATTTTTTTCCTCACTATCATTTAAGACCCAAGAATCAGTCAAAAGCCTAATAGAGTATTGTTTGTTATAAAGAAAAGGCATCACCAATTGAAACAATCCAAGGGTTAACAAAGATAATATTAAGTGGAAAAGTCCAATCGTAATCTCCCCTCGAAAAATTGGCACAAAAAAACCAAATAGAAAGTAGGTCCAGGAATACCCCACAAACACCCTACCCTCGATTCCAGATTTTTTATGTCGCACCTGAATTTCTTCCTGCCAACCGAGAATNAAGACACCAATGAATAGCGGTGAGAGACAGACGAGTAATAGAAAAAAATACACCATATTTTTTACATTCTACGGAACAATTAAGTTTTTGTTTAGCGAAAACACCTCTTACTATGCCTCATAGTAAGATCCACCCGCTTATAACTGAACCAGAATGTAGTAATATAAAGTTGTTGTGCTTAATGCCGAATATGATGCCCCTTTGGTGCCAATGTAAGCACTAAATGAGTCTTCTTGGACTTAATGGAAAAGCCTATCAGGATGGATGCTACGAATGAAATTGAAAGATTGTCACAACTTCCACGACTTTAGAAAACTGGCGAAACGTCGATTACCGAGTCCAATATTTAACTACATTGACGGTGCTGCGGAAGACGAAACTACCTACGCAAGAAATACAGCGAGCTTTGAGCAATGTGATCTTGTACCCAATGTATTAAGAGGAACTGAGACAATTGATCAAAGCGTCGAAATCATGGGGCAGAAACTTGCAATGCCGATTTACTGCTCTCCAACCGCTTTACAAAGATTATTTCATCACGAAGGCGAGAATGCCGTTGCTGCGGCCGCGACCAAGTATGGCACACTATTTGGCGTATCATCTCTCGGTACTGCAAGCCTCACCGATATTAGAAAACAATATGATGGACCTCAGTGCTTCCAGTTCTACTTTCATAAAGATAGGGGACTCAACCAATCAATGCTCGAATCAGCAAAAGATGCGAATGTGGATATACTCATGCTGACTGTCGATACCATCACTGGAGGAAAAAGAGAAAGAGATCTCAGAACCGGTTTCTCGATTCCGTTTAAGCTGACATTAGGCGGTATTACTCAATTCGTACTCAAGCCCAGTTGGGGAATTAATTATGTTACTCATTCGAAATTTGGCTTTCCCCAACTNGANAAGTTCGTCGATATGTCTGCAGGATCCATTTCCGTAGGGAAGTACTTTACCGATATGCTTGATCCCACAATGACCTGGGATGATGTTGAAAAAATAGTCCAGTTTTGGGATGGACAGTTCTGCCTCAAAGGCATTATGAGTGTTAGTGATGCGAAGCGGGCAGTTGACATTGGTTGCACTGGGATTGTCGTGTCCAATCATGGCGGAAGGCAACTCGATGGCGGTCGGTCTTCTTTCGATCAACTGGCGGAAATTGTCAATGCTGTCGGTGATGACATAGATGTCATTATGGATAGTGGCATCCAGCGTGGCAGTCACGTTTTGAAAGCACTGTCGCTTGGCGCAAAAGCTGTTGGTGGAGGGCGCTTTTATTTATATGCACTTGCAGCAGCAGGCCAGGCCGGCGTCGAGAGAGCGCTAGAAATAATGCGTACTGATATTGAGCGAGATATGAGACTGGTTGGAGCAAAAAAAATAAGCGAACTCTCAGTTGATAACCTCCGCTTCAGATGATATTTGTATAGTCTGGAATCTTAGTTGCTCAGAAAAGGACAACGTATATGAGTCGAATCAAGTCGATAGTTCACGAAATGAAATATGGTTTGTTACTAATTATAGCCACGCTTGGGATCGCTTCCTGCACCAGCCCAGAGGTATCAGAACTAAAAACAAGTGCTGCATGGGATCAGGCAAGCTGTAATGAATTAGCGGCTGCGTCGGGTCTGTATCTCATTGATGTTGGAGAATTCATAGCCAAGTCAGAAGCGGCTCGCGAGAAAGGCGAAACCGAAATCGCTGATAAGCAAGCTGCAGGCGCTCTTAGTCTCTCTGACATCGCCACCAATCATGCAGAGACATTCATCGCCTATTGCGCAGAAGATGGAGTCTGGAAAGAAGAGGACTGTAATAATGTCAGTGGCGCGTCCCAATTTTTTACAAAGCTGTCTTATGACTATATACAAAAATCAGGTGCCGCGGGCAAAGAAGGCGATTTAAAAACAGAATATGAATATGGGGCTGCTACCGCCTATGCCTCCAAACTTGCGGCAAATTACGCCACGCACTATAAAGCTTACTGCAATTAAAATATAACAAAAAGAATAGATCGTATGATTGATTTGGGCGCCTTTTTTAATCGATTTAAACAAAGCCCAGTATTTAGAACTGGGGCGGCCTATGCCGTATTCGCTTTTATCGTTGTCCAGGTTGCGACTTTAATTCAAGATCCATTTGGCCTAAATCAAGCGTTTATGCAGACGCTTATTTGGATATTTTTAATTGGGTTTCCAATCCTGCTAATTGTTGCTGGAGCAGTCTCCTCGCGGTTCAGTACGTTGAAAATACTTGGTGTGTTTGGGGGNCTTCTCATTCTCGCCTACGTGGGCGGAACCTATATCTGGGTAAAAGCGTCAGTCATGCCTGTCATTCAGAGCGCATTGGAAAAAGACGATTACCTCGCAGCTTGGAAGGCAAGTCAAAGAATCGATGCGTATGCACCCTTCTTCTCATCTACAAAACTTCTGGATGAGAGTATAAGCACGATCGCAAAAATCGAAGTTACCCAGTCTGATACGGCCATATATTGGCGTCCTTATGCGGAACAATCCTATACAGAATGGGAGTATCTCGGTCACTCTCCACAATCGGAATTTCGTTTACCCAACGGCCTAGTAGAACTCAAGCTCGAAAAGNATGGATATGAAACAATGAACTTAGTTTCAGCAAATCCAAGCCCACGGTTCAATAATATGTCGATCAAACCCGCGCCTTCTATTGCTCCAATCACTTTGCAACCCTCTGGCTCCATCCCCTCAGGGATGGTCTACGTTTCCCCGGGACAATTCTTACCAGCTTTCTCTGGCAGTAGCCTTAATCCAATCAACTTAAGACCCTTCTACATTGACAGAAATGAAGTTTCTAATCGGCAGTACAAAGAGTTTGTTGATGCAGGGGGTTACGAGAACCAATTATATTGGACAAATATGGAGATTGTCCGCGAGGGAATAAGCCTTACTTTCAACGAAGCTAAAAGATTCATGGTAGATACAACCGGGGTTAATAGTCCTGCGGGTTGGGAAGTTGGTACCTATCTGGATGGCGAGGGTGACTTACCAGTAACAGGTATAACTTGGTACGAAGCACTTGCTTACGCCCGTTTCCGGGGGAATATTTTACCGCCCATGTATCATTGGCTAGCGGCAGCGTATCCACCGTTTGAAGTGATAGCGCCTATTTCCCCTAAGTTGATTCCAGAAAGTAATTTTTCTAATAGTCAGATCAGAAGAACGGGACAGTCTGGGCTAGGGCCTTATGGCACTTTCGATATGATTGGAAATGCTCGCGAGTGGGTGTGGAATATCTTTGGTGGGGTAGGCATGACAATGGGAGGTGCTTTCAGTGACCCGACCTACATGGCAACAATGCAAAATCCTTTGCCCCGCTTCGACCGCTCCTCGATAAATGGTTTTAGAACAGTTCGACTTCTAAGCCCGCAGGATATGAGCCCATTCGATCGCCCGGTCTCTATGGGTACATCGAAAGATAAAGATTATTCTTACAAGACGATGAGTGATGATGTGTTTGAAATCTATGCGAGTAATTATTCAATTAGTCCGCGAGAATTAAATGCAGCTTCGCTTTACCAAGATACGTCAAACGAGCTATGGATCAAAGAAAGAATTCAGGTCGAACTCGGGTATGAGTCCTCAAAGATGGATATATTAATATTTAGACCAAAGAATACGTATAAACCCTTAGAGTCTATCATCTTTCATCCTGGCCTAAATTACTTTCGGTCACCGCCGGAGATCGATGATGTCAGTATTGGCGAATTTGGGCTCGATTTTATTATTAAAAGTGGGAGGGCCGTAGTTTGGCCGGCTTTTCAGAATTCAATGAATAGACTAGCAAAGTCGTCAACTGGTAAAAATTTAACCAAAGAATCGTCCCCAGATGAAATAGGACGCTGGATGCGAAAAATACGACTGGATTGGCGAATTGATACTTATAGGGCCATTGATTACCTAGAGACACGTCCTGACTTTGACGCAAACAGTATCTTCTATGTAGGAATGAGTTTCGGATCAAATGAAATGGTCCATACTTTACTGCTGGAACCCCGATACAAAGCTGCGATACTGTGGGTTGGCGCAGGTACAGGATATTCGGTGCCTCCAGTATCTGACGGACACAATCACGTACCGAGAATTACGACGCCAATCCTTATGTTAAATGGCAACCAGGATTACCTAATCCCACGAGCAATGGTTGAAAGATTTTTTAATGATCTTGGGGCGTCGCCGGATGATAAGAAATTGGTCTTTTACGATTCCGGTCACTGGCCTCTTCCCAGAAATCAGATGATCAAAGAAACACTTGGTTGGATTGAAAAGTACTAAGGTACCTATGTAGCCCAAATACAGACGGTTCAAATCAAATACTTCCAATGAGATCAAAAAACGAAATGAAAAAGCTTTTACTAAAAGTATTTTTCTACATCTCTTTGCATGGCGTCAGCCGAGAAACCCCCTAACAGCATTAAAAATTTATCTG
>NHBG02000012.1 GCA_002167855.2 Gammaproteobacteria bacterium TMED1 | reverse complement strand
AAATATAGCTAATGCCGTTAGGGGTAGTCCGATAATCGTATATTGAATGGTTAGGAGATTAATTATCTCTACTCCATTACGCACTCTCAAAAAATATTGGAACATAATCCAAACTAAAGCTAATAAGGGTAAAAACCAGAAGCGATGTCCCGCCAGGGCGATCATTGCATAATGTATAAAATCAAAGTCGATTTTTAGTTTCATAATTATGTTCTAGTATCAGTATGAGATAAAAGCCAAATGTAACCGTCTTCCAGTGTTGCCTTTACAGGTTCTGCATCGTCGATATAATCACTTGTGAGTATGCGATGCACAGTTTTTCCATCTGCTGAGGGTGTTTCATGGGTTCGAATTGACTGGGTGGTAATGATAGGTTTGACTCCTTGTTGTGTTCTTACTTCCCAAACTTTAGCAGTCGCTCTATGAGCTAATTCTTCCGTACCACCATCGAAAACTAGTTCTCCTTTAGCAATTACTATAACTCGCTCACAAGCAGCTGCTACATCTTCCACTACATGGGTAGAGATAAGAACAATTCTATCTCTGGCAAGTTTGCTTAAAAGATTTCTTAATCGAATTCTTTCCCTCGGATCAAGACCAACGGTTGGTTCATCAACAATAATTACAGGAGGCATACGTAATAAAGTCCGCGCAATAGCTACCCGTTGCTGCATCCCTCCCGAGAGTTCAGTAATTTTTTCATCTCTCTTATCAGAAAGGTCAACCTCACTTAGTAAATCTTTTACCCGTTGTTTTCGTTCACACGCAGGGATGCCATAGAGAGCTGCATACCAATTCAGATAATCTACTACAGACATACCGGCAGGAAGACCAGTATCTTGTGGCAAGTAACCTACCCAGTTAGCAAGGTAATGCTGAATACGCTTTAATTGGACTCCCCCATAACGTATGGTTCCGCGTGTTGGACTTAGTATCCCCGCCAACTGTCTTAACAGGGTGGTTTTACCGGCTCCATTTGGGCCAAGAATACCAATCATTCCTCTCTCTATTTCAAAGTTCACTCCTGACAAGGCAACTATTGGATCATCGGGGAGATCTAGACCAGCAAGTCGTGCCGATAATCCACGCCATGAATTGATAACTGCTTTAATTCTGCTGTGTGAGATCCGTCGAGAGAGAAGCCCTCTCGATTGCCTTTCTGCACTGCGTCGCATACCTTGTGCTATTAAGACAATTAACGCAGCTATTGCGCTGGCAAAATAAGCATTAGGTTTTTCACTGCCCTGCGTAAGGAGGTTAACCTCAGTGAATAGTAAATACAAAATGATAACTAACCAGGGTGCTGCGTATATAAGTCTTTCTTCGATTCTACTATGCAGAGCTTTACCCTTCTGTGTTACATGTCCACGAAATCTCTGAACTTCTGTAATCAGTCGCGTGAGAAGGAAACCCGTCATCATCCAAAAAAATAGTTCCCAAAAAGCAGATTGAACCATTATCGCGACGATACTGAGTCCAAAAATACCGAGTACTAAGGGTGTAAAGCGATCTCGTGCATCTGAAGGAAGGAACACCTTCCCTCCTCGTGAAATAACGTTTTCAGCGTAAATTTCTGGAGCTAATAAAGCGGTTTTAAGAGGCCCTGTTATTCCATATTTCTTGTGTAAATGGGTTACCGTGAGTTTTGGACACCCATTAACTAGATCTAGAACCGGTACCTCTTTTGGACGAAAAATCAGCATAATCAATGCTAAATATGCGCCTCCAATTAGTAGTGCGCTGATTATCTGCCATGGTAAAGCCGTCAAAGTTTCTGTCCATAACAGCATTATCATAGTTATGAGCGTCGAGCTAATCCAGAACAGCACAAGCCATGGACCTGCTCGAATGAAAAAGTTATCTACTTTGTTTAAGAGTATGAAGCCTACAGGAATGAGTACCAGTGTTAATAAGCTAGAGGTCACCAGCCCCCCTATAACTACCGTAGCAAAAGGTGGCCAAATTTCATTTTCTCTTCCCGTAACAATAGCCAGTGGCCATAGTCCAGCTATAGTTGTTGCAGATGTCATTAAAACTGGTCTTGTACGTTCTTTTACTGCTGCAAATGCTGCAGCACCAGAACTCCAACGACTTTCTCTCATCAGTTGCTGTATTCTATCGACTAAAAGTATTGCGGGGTTAACGGTAAGACCAACAAGAACGATTGCTCCCATTGCCGCCATTAACTCAAACGCAATGCCAGCAAAAGCGAGAGCCCAAATAGCACCAAGTATTGTCAGTGGTAATGCTAGGAGTATCAATAACGGTAGTGTAAGCGATTCGAATAGAGTAGCTAGCACAAGAAAAAGTAGAGCGACTGCAGGGACACTTATGTTTTTGAACCAAACTTCTGTGTCATTATTGTCTGTTGTTTCGATACTAACCCCACTGGGTTTTGGAATCGCTCGGACCAGTTCCGAAATTTCTCTCTCAATACTAAGCCGAGTTGGCCCAGTGTCAGGAATATCGTCACGAAGTCGGTACATGACGCTCACTTCACGTCGACCGTTACGGTGAGATATGACGGTTGGCGGCGGCATTTGGCGCATGGTAGCTAATGCTGTAACGGGCATCACTCCAGCAGGCGTTTGTATGCGCATTCGGGTTAAATCACGCATGCCACTGTTTTGCTCACGAGCACCTTTTCGAGTGACGAAGACTGGCAATTCTCGGCCATTATCAGTTACAAAGCCGATCGGCATCCGTTGCCCTTCCCGCCCTGCTAGTTGTAAGACAGGCAAAACCTGACTGAAAGTTAGACCTAAAGATTCGAAGACTGGTCCGATGGGTTCTATCCAAAATTCACTCATACCCGGTTGGACGTTTGTCCACGCAGTCGATATCTGAGGAGTTGATTCCAGTTGGGATTCCACACTTTCCGCAAGACTCAGCAGCACCTCACTATCGGGTCCAGAAAGTATGATTTCTGTTGGGGTCCCACCAAAAGCATCACCAGCACTTTTACCGCCACCACCACGAGTTTCATCACCAGGACGAAGAATTCGAAAACCTCCTTTTACGTTTCGAGCTGCTTCATAAACTTTGTTGCGAACTGATTGAGCGCTAAAGTCCTCCGGTCGCTCATCTCTATCGACAAGACGAATAGCGAGTGATCCACCATTTTCATCGATCTGGCTTTCAACAGATTTCACAAAAGGATCCTCGAGTAATACATTTTCTAGAATTGCTACAGCATTACTCGTTACCTCTAGCGATCTATTAGATGGGAATCTTGCAATTAGCTGAATAGTGTCGGGCTCGCTTGCTTGGTCAATATTACCGAGGGTGCTGACCCACGGTAGTACGATCGCTCCGGTAAGTAATATGGCAACTAATGTACCTACAATCCAAGTTGATGGATATCTAAGAGCGTTTGCTACGATTATGCTGAAAAATATTTTAGCTTGGTCCGGAGGTACGAGATTGCCTTTTTCTCTCCGTCGAGCTTTTGCGATGCTAATGCGTTGAGCAGCAGCAGGGGCGGCGAGATAGTGCGCGAGTAAAGGCACCAAACCAATCGCGACTATTAGGGAACCGGTAAGAGGTAACAGAATAGAGAGACTCAGGATTATGACTGATTGAAGGATCATAGGATCTTCAATATCTACCAAAATAATTGGTAAGAATACGATTGCAGTGGTTGTACTTGCAGCCAGAATTGCCCTAACCGTTCTTCTCAAGCCTCTATTGACAGCAGTTTCTATATTTTGTCCTCGCTCTAAATGCCTTTGTATGGCTTCAAAAACGACGACGCTGTTGTCAACTACTAGACCAATTGCCAGCATCAAACCAAACAGTGAGACTAAATTTAGTGTTTGGCCTAGTAAGTATAAAAATGCTAAAGCGGCCATAAGACTTACTGGAACAGCTAAAGCAACTACAGCGACTGCACGCCATTGTCGGAGAAATAAAAATAGTATGACTAAAGCGACTAAAAAGCCTGAGGCTCCAAGCTTAGACAGATATTCAATTTGGGTCTCGATGGTTTCAGCGGCATCAAAGCCTACAACGAGATCTAGGCCTTGGGGATTTAGTTCCTCTTTAACTTCCGCTATACGAGATCGAAGATTTTTGCCAAGACGAATGAGGTTAGAATCTTGATCCTGATATATGACTAGGCCAACAGAGGCTTCACCATTAACGCGGAATAGTCCATTTTCGGGACCCGGTCCTAGAGTTACCTCACTTGTATGATGTAAAAGTGCAGGTTTATTGTATTCAATACGACTGTTCGAGAGCGAGTGGAGACCCATTGGTCTTCCATCCAGTACCACTGACGTTTGTCCTCGTTCACTATTCATACTCCCTGTATACTGAGCGCGACCTAAAGTATTGCGTACCATTGTCACGACGCTATCAACGGTAACTCCAAGTGCAGTCGTCCGAACGGGATCGACAGTGACTGTAACTTGGGGTTTTGAACCACCTACAGCCATTGCTTGGCTAACCCCAGACATTGAAGCGAATCTGGGTGCGATCATTTGATCAGTGATATCATAGAGAGCATTCTTACTATCGTTATTCTTACCAACGATGTAAAGGACCATTGCTAATTCGGAAATTGCCTGCGTCCCGGTGGAAGTAACAGTGAGTGAAGTGCCCTGTGGCTGATTTCGTTGTAACTCTGTAATAGTGCGTTGCAATTCGAACTCGCGAATCTTGATATCGATTTTGGGCTCAAAGCGGACTGTAAATTGGCCATTTGATCCACGAATCTGCCCTCGTGTTTCTGCAATACCTGACATGGTGGATACCTGTGCTTGGAGGGGCAATAGAATTTCTCTTTCGATTACTTCTGGGTTGCTCCCAGGGCGATAGAAGTTTATGTTTATTTCGCTTCCAACTAATCTGGGGAATAATTCCACCGGTATCTTCTGCCAAGCTATACCTCCCAGAAGTATTATTCCAATGAAAAACATCGCTACGGCAACTGGGCGATGTATGGAAAGCATGAGGAAGGACATTACGCTTGCCTCTGTTTCACTCGATCAAGCAGTAAATAAATGCATGGCAGCACGAGAAGTGACCCAATAGTAGATGCGATAATTCCACCGATTATTGTGATAGCCATGGGGGCGCGTAAGGAGGCTCCCTCTCCGGTGCCGAAAACAAGAGGTAATAGCACCATGACAGTCGTCAATGTGGTCATTATAATCGGTCTCAATCTGATGCCAGCAGCACTAACAAGCGCATCAATTCTATCTTCTCCTTTAGACATTAGTTGACGCGCTGTAGCTAAAAGCAATACCGCGTCATTGACTGCTACACCTGCGAGTACAATCAGGCCCATAATCGCCATCACACCAATTGGCGATCCCGTTGGAAAAAGAACTACTGCAACTCCAATTAACGAAAGAGGGATCGCAGACAATACTGTAATGGGGTGAATAAAGGACTCAAATGATCCTGCGAGCACCATAAGAACTAAAATGAGAGCTAAAGCTCCCGCTAGTTTAAGCTCATTGATGGTTCTAACCCGTTCTGTCTCTTCTCCTCGAAGTTGTGCATTGATCCCTGGTAGAAGAGGATCCTCTAAGGCTTTTTTTACCGCGACAAGGGCTAGGGGATATTCAACGAGCTCAGAAATTTCTGCTGTAACGGTTGCTGTTCTGCGTTGGTCTCTTCGAAAAATTTCTCGTGCTCCGGCGACCTCTTGGAAACTGGCGATTTCACCAACAGTAATCTTTTGTCCTCGATTGGATCGAAAGATAATTTGTTCAAGAGTTTCGCGGGTTGCTTGGTCCGTTCTAAGTCTCACAGGTTGGTCTTCATCACCATTCGATAGTATTGTGATGTCTCTGCCATCTAAACTTGTCTCTAAAACCTGGGTTAATGTGCGTAGGTCAATACCAAGACCGTCAGCCATTGTTTGCTTGAGAACTATTCGGAGCTCCGGTGGACCATCTTCAAAAGAGGACCGCACGTTCCAAAGTTCACTTAATTTGATTAGCCTTTGTCGTATTATTTCGGTTCCTCTTCTTAGATCTGGTAAAGCTTGTCCCGATATCTCAACAACGATGGCAGGTCCTGTCCCTCCGAGTGCATTTGAGATTGCACTTGATCCAATTTGCCAATCAGCCTCTATCGAATCCAATGTCGCTAGATGAGGTGTTAAGTAGTTAGCAAGTTCTTTACCGGGTAAGCCTTCATCACTTAACCGAACAGAAATCTTTGCAGTATTTTCTTCCGTTGATTCCATACGAACTAGTCTTGAGTCTTCGGGTAAGCGGCCGATTTCTGATAGTATCGCTTCCAGATGTTTACCATTTGCTTGACTCATCATTGATTCGATACCTTCAACAACTCGAGATGTCGACTCTACTTTTTGTCCAGGTGTGCCAACGATTCTGAGTGAGAATTGCCTAGGATCAGCAGAGGGGAGCAACTCCGTTCCAAGTTGTATTATAGAATAGGCAGCCAGCCCTGAGGCTAATAGGGCGATGGTTACTGTTTTCCCTGGCCTGTCTAATAATCTCCTAACTAATTTTTCGAGTCGATATCGATATGTTGGAAAAATAGTTTCAGATTTGTTACCGGTTGTCGGCATGAACCACTTGGCTAGAGCAGGTATTAGCATCATGGCAACCATAAGGGATGCAAATAAGGATGCGGTAACTGTAAATGCGATGCCCTCGATCAATCGAGCAGCCATACCCTGAACGAAAATCACGGGTAGAAAAACGACACATGTTGTTAGTGTAGACACTGCAATAGCCCCCGCAACTTGACCCGTTCCACTCGATGCCGCGCTAAGCGGAGATTCCCCTTCAGAAAGCTTTCGGTAGATACTTTCAACGACGACAATTGCATTATCAACTAGCATACCGGCGCCAAGCGCTAACCCAGCCAGAGTTACTATATTTAGGGTCTGCGAACTTAATCCCATGAGAAATAAAGTCGCTAAGATTGATACAGGTACAGCGGCGAAGACAACTAGTATCGCTCCCGGGGATCGGAGAAATAATGCAAGGATGACAAGTGCTAACAAGATACCGACGCCTGCAGCGATCTGAAGGTCTGAAAGCGCGTCTTTCACAAGAGCAGCCCCATCATTTACTTCGATTAGTTGCACATTAGGTAGATCGAGACTGAGATTCCTCATTGCCTCGTGTACTAATTTGGATACTTCGACAGTATTAGCACCAGCTTCTTTGTAAATAGCTAAACCAACCCCTTCAATCCCGTTAACTCTTACTAGATGGTCGAAGTCTTGGTCAATTAGATTTACGCTACCTATATCAGAGATTCTAATAGCCTGCTGACTACCGTCGTCAGCAGTTATATATTTGACCACTACTTGAGCAATATCACTTGCTTGATTGAGCCGAGAGAGCCCTCTTACAAGAAATATCTGAGACCCCTGGTCCAAAGTTCCAGCGTTATAGTCGAGGTTCTCCGCTTGGAGCCGCTGCTCAATCTGAGCGAGCGTTACTTTGAACGCATCAAGCTTGTAGCTATCTAATTGAATTCGAATTTCTTTTTCTCTGCCGCCCGTTACCCGGACCTCTGCGACACCTGTCAATTGCTCTAAATTTGGGCCAATCTGTCGTCGCGCAAGCTGTCGTAATTCCGCGAGATCAAGTTTTCCGTTGGGGGCGATAAGACCATAAGTAAGCACCGGCGCTTGGCGAGGATCAAAGCGCCTGACTATAATTTCCTCTACGGCAGTGTCCACACCAATTGGGCCAAGAGCCTTTTGTACTTCTATAAGCCCAATCTCTATATTCGCGTCCCAGTCGAAAATAATTGTGGCCACAAGTTTTCCACTTCGAGCAACCTGGGTGATTTCACGAATACCTTGGACTGTGAACAAACGCTGTTCTAATTGTTCGCCATAGAGTCGCTCCATTTCGGTTGGTGGTCTATCTCCAGCGCGTATCGAGACTGCGATAGTAGGACTTTGTATATCAGGTAATAAATCGACGGGGATTTGCTGCCAGGATAACCAGCCTACGAGCGCGACAGCTATTGCCGTTACGCTGATTGCTACTGGCCTGCGCGCTGCAAGCGCAGCAAGACTTTCGGCAAGACTCACGGGGTTATTACTCGTACCCGCGTACCGTCAGTAAGTGTCTCGAGACCACGAATAGCGATTCGATCTCCTACGAGCAAGCCTTGTGAAACCTCAAACTGAAGATCATCTGCAAGACCGAGTAAGACATCTCGCTGAACTACACGCTGGCCTTCAATGACAAATACCACATTACGACCACCTCTCTGCGTTATACCATCTCTGGGAACGACAGGGACGTCCTGAGCTTGTTTGGCGATAATACCAGCCTGAATGAACATACCGGGTCTTAACAGCTCCTCATCATTATCGACCTCAACCTCAACTCGAAAAGTACGTGTGCTTGAATCGATGGTAGGAGAAAGACGAATGATGACGCCCTCTAAGGTACGGTCAGCAAAAGCGTAGTGACTTATGCGTACCTTTTGGCCTACCACTACTCTCGCATATTCTGGCCCAACTAGTTCTAGATCAGCAATCAGTTTATCGAGAGGCGCAATTCTTGCGACATTCATTCCCTGGTTGACCATCTGTCCATCGGCTATGGGCTGTCCGGTAGAATCTCTTGCAAGTTCTAGAATCGTACCATCGATAGGCGTGGTGATACGGGTTTTCTCGAAAGTACGTTGGCTAGTTTCGTAGGCGAGGAGACGGTCTTCATATTGAGTTCGAGCAGCCCAAACTTCAGCCTCCGATATGAGTCTTTGTTTGAACAACTGTTGTCGGCGTTCGAGTTCAGTCTTGGCGGATCTTAGGTGTTCTTCTGATGCTTCTATTCCCGCTGCAAGTCGGGCATCTTCGCCAGTAACTTGAGCAATCAAATCACCAGAGATTACAGACATACCCTCTTCAAGTCTGATCCCTTTTTTATTTTGTGCAAGGGCTAGAAAACCAGGTGTTTGTATCGTTAGAACAACATTCTCTCGTGTTCTCACGGTGCCAGTTGTAAAGATTATCTCCTCAACAGTATTAGTTTTAATATCTGTTACTTCAACAGGGATCAGAAAGTCTATAGCTGGAGTATTCGTTGGTTGTCCACAGCCCGCTACTATGGTTAACAGTGAAGCTAATAACCCTCTCCGTCTAATCATTTTTTGCTATTCCTTGTCCATCAACCATTTGTTTCAGTGTGAGGTTTCGTTTGGTAGAGCCTTCTCTTCCAGTGGGTCGCCAACGGATAGCGTCTGCCACTACTAGGGAGCCAGAATTATCATCTGATATCCTTAAGCTTACTTTCCCAGCCGGCAGATCGAAGTCTCCGAGATCGTTCCATCCTGGCGTAGCAAAGGTACCATCAAACTCAATCTTCTGATTGTTACCGTCTGCTATGAGAGACATGGAGAACTGACCTACTAGGTTTTGCCTATAGATTGCTTGAGCTCCCTCTGTTTCTCTGTTCCAGCTTTCTTGTCCTTTTTTTGAACCCGCCATCTTATCTAGCTTTTGTTTTTTCTCGATGCCGTTGGCGAATCGTGGGGCAAGAAAATAAGAAAGTCTCCACTCTCCTGCATGAGGAATCTTCGCTTCAAAAGTTGCGTATTGATCGCCCTCACCACTTCTTACAAGAGCATGAGTGCGACGATATTTCCCCCAGCTTTTATCATCTTTTGCGCGGCTCCATACCTCCGGATTTCCAAATATTGCATGGTGTTGCGGGATTCCTTGATCGATATCAACTTTTAGTCGGCCTGATCCACCCGGGCCATTGTATTGCATTTCCGTAGGATTCAGCCTATCGCTCTCGATTGAGAAACCTTGATCTAAGTCATCAATAACGATGTCTGAGGTTGGCGGCAGTTGCCAATCACTGGGTCGACTACCGTTGAAAGGTGATAGGTTTATTTGGTCTCGAGAATTTGGTCGGTTTATTTGAATTGGCATGTTCTCTCGATTTAGTGAGAGCGAAGGTTGAAAGTAGATCTGATGTATTGGCGACGAAGTTACTATACCAATTTCGATCGCTGACTTCCCGGGTATCCTATAAGGCGTTGTACCATCCCAACGGATACTGCCTTTTCTTCCACCCCATTGATACGCTAGGCTCGCTAATCCAGGCGCAGGTTCATCATTACGCACATGCATTGTCGTTTGATAACGAGGTTTACCTTGTTGATCATCTTTAAGGCGAATTGTTTTAGAGCTTGAAACCAAGAAACCGGGTAAAGCTGTGTCATAGAGCCAATCACCCAGCAAAGGCTCAAGTTCAATTGCGAGTTCACTTGCTAAAGATGAGAGATCCTCTGAAGTAAAATGTTTCCCTCTGTAGCGGGTAACTAACTCACTGATTAGCCGTCCTGATTCTTCGTAACCTAGGCCTCCAAGTAGAGCATTGGTAACAGCGTGTCCTTTTAACGTGAGCACATTAAGCACTTGTGCTGGATCATCTTTGGGTTCTAGAGAGGCGAGGGAAGTACCTAATGCTCGATCCCAAACAGAGGGACGATCGGTTACGGTATCAATTAGAATTTGTGATATCGATAAGTGCTTAAGGTATGGCATTGAAGTGATAACCTGACCTCGAAGAGGGCCTGCAAATTGAAACTCATGTGCTGAAAAGTAACCTCTCTTCTTTGTTAGAAGCATACTGGTCAAATCTTCTAGTACAAAGTTGATTGCATGCGCGCCTTCCCCGATTGCGCTTGTCTGAAAAGTCGAAAAATGCCTTGCCAATCCGGTAAAAGGGTTTCCTCCACTAAAATCATTCTCAAAAAAGCGCTCAAGAATTTTGACTTGAGCGACAGCTAAGCCGCCCTCTTCATCATCATAAGAGTTAGAATCAAAGTTAAATCGAGCAGCGGGAAAGCTATTTTCTCTCAGCATCATAATCCCGGGCACGGATTGTGTTGTATCCATACGCCAACCCCCACCGTATCCTCTTAGTATATTCGGAGTTTCAACCACTGTTAAAGCTTCATAGGGGTAGGGGTATCCGCTATCTCGAGCAGCTGTGAAGATTTCACCGATCCTTTCCTTAAGCTTTTCTCCTGAAGGTTCAAACAAAGTGAAATTTTTTTCATGCTCGGGCCAGTAAAGTATTTCAAAATTAATTCCTGCTGCTTGGAACCCTCTTTTTTCGAATCTAGAGGTAAGTAATGCGACTTGGGATATTGCGTTAAGTGGATTAAATCGAAAGTAGGAAAAGTTTCCTTCATCTCTCAGCTTCTCGCTTTTTCCTGGTCCTGCGATGAGCCAGTTCTTAGGCACGACGACTTCTAGGTCAAGTTGAAAATAGTCATTAGGGTGTGAACGTGGATCATCATGTGGCAGATCTGTCCCTGTGGAAGGTAACCAGTGGCCACCTGGTGTCATCGCTACGTATTCGCGATCGAAAATACTTGTTTTATAGCCGAGGAAGAAAATCTCTACCTCATTCGGTAAAGCCTTCATAAAGTTATAGGCCGTATTGAGATATCCGAAGTATTCATTTGGTTTTCCTTCACCCTTTATGGACACTAAGGCAGTGCCTTGAGCAGGTAATTGATACTCTATTTCAAGCAAACCATCCTGGTGGGTCCAATTCGGACGAAGACTGTTTACCCCAAGTTGCGCTATTTTAATACCTGGGTTAAGGGTAAGGATGAGAGAGCTTAAATCCTCCTCTGAATAGATTTCTACCACTACGTCAATGCTTATACCTTCGCTCCGATCTAACTCGATGCTCCCAGTCAAGGACTGCATGTCACCATAGGGTTCTAGACTTTTTACTTGGTGTAGGGCAGTCCATTTATCTGATTGGTTTACTATTTGGAGGTAGTTGTAACTGAAGTAAAGGAGCAAACTGCTCGCAATTACAAATAAGATCACGCCATGCAGCGAGTTAACGAGTTGATTATCACGGCGAGGGTAAAGCCGCGCGGCAAATATGACTAAAGAGAATGCTAAAATCCAATGACTGGATAATCTTACAAACTCATTATCTGGGAGCGCTCTCGGTAGGATATCGGAGGCGAGTTCCAAATTGGGCAAGATCGTCGTTAGTGCTGTTAAATAGACAGGCTGACTTGTGGCTATCCAGAATTGAAGTAGTGCAAGACCACTTCCCGCAACGGCTACTAAAAAGCGATTTTTAAGCACAACCGACAAAAGGATGATTAATGCTGTCCAAAGCAATAATGCTGTTAAAGAGGCAAAAAGATAGCCAAAGATCGACCATGGTTCTACAAATTGGCCAACGGGAAGATCTATCGTCATCGCGATAGCCCCAAATATTTGGAACATAATTATGATCAGTGGGATTGGAATCCAAACTACAAATACGATCCCAATTAATTTACCAATCAAGAAATCGAAATTAGTGAACGGGCGAGTATCGAGCACATCTGCAATTCGTTCCCTGACATCTCGCGCCCTGATGTCAAATGCGATGAATAACGCTCCTATAAGAAAGAGCATAGTCATGAAATAGCTTGATATGCCGATCATATACCTTGGCGAATTGGCTGCTAACGTTGCCGATTGAGAGGAGGTTAAATCATGCGACAAGGTGTAAAGGGCGAACATAAGAATACAGGATAGTAGGGCTAACAGAGAAAAGAGCCAGTAACGGCCCAAGCGACGGGTAGAAACAATTTCTGCACGAGCAACTGCAGAAATCATTGAGATACTCAATTGCATATACTTTCCTCGGTGGAGTGATTTATTGGTAGTAAATCACTTGTCATAAACGCGAGATAGCTCTCTTCCAAAGTTGGTTCGATGACCTGCTCCGCATTTTTCGGAATTCCACTTTTATTCGCGATCCCACGTACGATAATCTTATCGCTACTCAGACTCGTCGATACGAGGTCATACTTCTTCTCATATTCATCTAATTCAGTTTCAGTAATAGATGATTGAAAGACCCGACCTGCAGCNGCCAGGACAAGCTCACTAGGCGGTCCCTGGAATACAACTTTCCCAGCATCTAGTAATGCGATGGCGTTGCAGGCGCCACCAAGGTCAGCCACGATATGCGTCGAGAGGATAACTGTCCTGTCGAGACCCAGGTTAGAGAGGACATTTCGAAAACGAATTCTTTCCTCTGGATCAAGGCCCACCGTCGGTTCATCAACAATTATAACCTTTGGTTCGTGGATTAGTGCTTGAGCAATACCTAATCTTCGCAGCATACCCCCCGAGAGTTTTTTAACTTTTCGAGCGGCAATCTCTCCCAGCCCCACCTCGTCGAGAACTCTTGTAATCGCATTACGACGAGTTTTATTGTCATTGATACCTGAGAAACGAGCAAGAATATCCAGTACTTCTTCTACGCGGTAGTTCCGCCAAGCACCGAATTCTTGAGGTAGATAGCCCAAATGTCTCCGAACTGCAATGGGATCCGTGGTTACGTCATTACCGCAGATTCGGACCTGACCTTCTGTTGGCATGATAAGCGTGCAAAGAATTTTCATCAGAGTACTTTTCCCTGCACCATTGGGTCCAAGGAGTCCATACAAGCCACGATCAAAGGATAAATTAATATTGTTGAGCGCCTGATACCCCTCTTTATAAGTGTGGCTCAATTGTTTGATTTCTATATTAGACGGCATATGCTGTTTTTGATTTGAAGTTTGTATTTGGAGTAATCTTATCCCAAACTAAAAGTCTTTCGGAATGCACGTTATCCACCCTTTTTGAGTCAAGAACATTACACTTCTCAAATATAATTACAGGGTGCAATGGTTGAGTGTTTACAAAGGCCTGACAAGAGTGGTTTTGCGGTTGGCAAAGCTAAAATGCATGTTCCTCAGAGAATGTTATGAAAAATCGCTATATCACTGAAATGGGTATGGGGACTGATGTCCATGGATCTGATCACACGGTCGCCGCCGAAAGAGCCGTTTTTGATGCTATTCATCATTCAAGTCTCCATTTTTTTACCCACCTAGGGAAGAGTGCGAAAGATATGCAAATTGATTTGATGATTGGTGTCCCTGATCCCGATTCGGTCGATCGAGCTAAAGTGGCCAAAGCTTTACCTTATGGGACTGTTTCAGTGAATGTTTGTAAAGGTGGCCTGGAAATTCCTACCGAGGATGGTGACTCAATTATCATCGCAAACGCAGGGGTAATCGTAAACTTTAATGAAACTTGATATATGAATGGCAATTTCTTAGGGGATTGGNTCCCNCATTCATGAGAAACATGGGTAGACAGGGACCNAGGAGAAAATACAGAAGACTTAANATTTTACTCAAGGNGGTAAGCTGGATGAGGCNNCTAGAAATNATCAAAAAGATACTTCAGTTATAGATTCGTGACATAGGTAATATTGATGAGCCATGCCAATAAGATCACTTGCGGNAGGCATATTAGCGGGAGGAAAAGGGCAATTCTCCAAGATCTTGTGGTTTCTTTTAGTATCATAACCTCAGTATAGTCGGTGGCGACACCACCCATCAGGAAGGCAAAACTATTTCCTGGAGCATTTGCTCGGTTGAGGATGTCAGCNGCGATGGGGGTCGATCCCTCAGAGCAAATCTCAATAAGTGTTGCTAACACCACAGTAATACCGAGGCCAACAAGTGTCGGTCCAAGGAATGTAGCGAAAAGCTCTACCGGGACNANTGCGCGTAGTAATGAAGCTAGACATATTCCAAAAAGTAGCCATCGNACTATCATCCGTGATGCTACAATTCCATCGGTCAACATCTNAAGAACGAAGGTGATATTGATTTTTGCTGTACTCCACTGTGATCGAGCTTCAGCCCAAAATTGCCAATCCTCTGGTACTTGAAATGTCTGAGGATTCTTCGGTAGAACGTTCCTTTCAACAAGCTCCTCAAATATTAGACCGGTTACAACAGCAATCAGGATTGAGAGAAGGATAAAACCCAAGGTCCAAGGCAATCCAACAAGTGTGATTAAGATGAGAGTCAGTGATAATGAGTTCCACGGACTCGATATCAAAAAAGCTACCACCTGCCCAATACTAGCTCCACGTTCATAAAGTTTGGAGCCAACCATGAGAACGCCATGACTACAAAGGTCGAGTAGCACNCCGGCCAATGTTGCTCGGACAATACCGGCTATNCCGGGTTTATTTCCAAGCGCGCTCATTACAAACTCTCTAGGAATTCGTCCAAGAATCGAAATCATAATGATACCAATTAGAATAGCCCACCAGGTGNTATTCATCAATTCGAAGACAGAATGCGACGCNATTTGTAACCAATTTAGTTCGCTGATTTGAGAGGAGAACTGCCAGTGCGTTACATAAAGAATTACGATTGCTGTGCTAGAAAGCAACAATAACCAATCAANAGTTTTATTGCTTGGGCCACAGTGGTCGGTTTCGCTATGGCATGATCTGTTCGCAAATTCGTCGGGCTTTGGATGTTCTGATTGCATAGTTAAAGTAAAGTTAGCGAAACAGCTCATGTTACACGGTATCAGTATGTTATCAGCAAAATACTATTGCTGGGCGATTTTGTTGGCGGTCTGGGATCCGAATGTGTTCGCTGATACCGTCTCACGGCAATATGGTTTTTCTGTCATAAAGGTCTACCCTCATGATCCACAAGCTTTCACTCAAGGTCTTATTTTTGAGAATGGAAGATTATATGAAAGTACTGGCCTAATTGGTCACTCTTCGCTTCGNGAAATCGAACTAGAGACAGGTAAGNTTTTGAGAATAAAAAAACTGGCACCGGAATATTTCGGTGAAGGTTTGACCCTCTACAACGGTAAGTTATATCAGTTGACGTGGCATAGTGGAGCAGGCTTTGTTTATGACTTCGATTCCTTTAAATATCTAGANCCTTTTGGCTACAGTTATGGGGTGGGAAAATTAAACCCCTGGGGGCTAACGGATGATGGGAAGGAGCTTATTTTAAGTGATGGATCCTCCGTGATTTACTTTATCGATCCCATTACACATAACGAGACTCGCCGCATTACTGTGACCCGTGATTCTCGTGAGATTAGTAAAATAAATGAGTTGGAATATATCAAAGATGAAATATTTGCCAATATTTGGCAAACAGATCTTATTATAAGAGTCGATCCAGCCACGGGTGAGGTGATTGGACAGGTTGATCTATCGAACCTTTATCCGGAAAAAAAGTCTAGTAATCACGTTTTAAACGGGATCGCATATGATCGGGATCAGGATAGATTATTCGTTACAGGGAAAAAATGGCCAAAGTTGTTTGAAATTAAGTTGTATGATTTATCAACCTTGAATCAANAAGAACCTTAGATATCACTACCCACGAACTCGGGACTCTTCAGCCACGATTTTGGGAACCTCCCAAGAATCTCATCCATTGCTGCTTCAGATCTAGGGTACTGCCCTTTATCGTCTGTTTCGTCAATCCATCCTTCGAGTTGTGCTCTCATCTCGTCAAGCGTTTTTTGATATGCAGGATCGCCGGCGAGATTGATCAATTCATTAGGATCATTTTTAAGATCATACAGTTCCTCCGCAACTCTAGGGCCATAGGGTGCGGCTTGTGCCGGCGTTAACTTGCCTTCTTCATATAGATTTCTAATTTCCAGGTAANCGCTTGGTTCGCTACGAGAAAGTGCTACCATCTCGTATGCCCCCCAGTTGATGAGGGGTCGATCGGTCTTAAAATTTCGTATGTAGTGATAACGAGGAGATATCACAGATCGAACTCGATCAATTACGTTAGACATACGGTCTGCCGAGGAAAAAACGTAATCTCTTGAATAGTCTTCCGAAAATAGATTTTTCGAATCCATATAGGCGGGTATGGGGACGTCGGCTAGTGCCAGAGATGTCGCTGTGATATCCAGCAAGTCGACAATATCAGANCGTCTGGTTCCTGGTTTAACAATTTCTTGCATGCCTGGAGCTACAATAATGAGAGGTACATGAAGACCCTCTGTGTAGCAGTACTGTTTGCTGCGAGGCAGGTCTGAGCCATGATCACTGAAGAGAAAAATTATGGTGTTGTCCCAAAGCCCGTCTGCTTTCAACCGGGCAATAGTTTCTCCGACCTCTTGATCCGTCCTCTGAATGCTATTGTAGTGGTTAGCAATGTGTTGGCGTACTAGCAGAGTATCGGGGTATTGTCCTGGTACCTCCACATCCTGTGCAGCAATCGGGCGGATACCATAAGCGGATAGCACTTTGTTAATATCCGTTACCGATTTGCCCCCGGAAACTCGCATCTGCCCAAAAAAAGCGTGATCTTTCGGAACATCTCTCCAATCTCCTGCCCCTTGCGGGCCTTTTACATTCTTGCCGTAGCCGCCGCTGCTTGCCTCGCTATAAACAAGCTCGCTAGAGAGATTTCGAGGAATGGTATAAAGATCGGATCGCCTATAGGAGAAGTTGTAGTCATCTTTGGTTCCATTGTAGGTTTCATAGTCTGCTTTACGAAAAATTTCGGGAACTGTTGTTATATGCTCTGGCAAGTAGATTTGATGTTCAGAAATACGTCCTGAACGCATATCNTGGGTCCCAGTTCTAATGGTATAAGCACCTGTTATTATTGCTGAGCGCGTGGGGGCGCAAACTGGAGTGGGTGCGTAGGCTCGTTCAAATAAAACGCCCTGTCTCGCAAGTTCATCTATATTTGGCGTTTCTACAACTTTATCCCCGTAACTACTATACCAAGGAGATTGATCATCCACATAGATCCACAATATATTAGGCGGACTGGCGGTGCTTTCTAAGCCAAAGATTGAGACGAGACTTATGACAAAGAAACTTTTTACGATTGTAAGCATAGTACCCCCCAAAGTTTACCAACGCCGTGTTACCGGNAAATTTAGCTTTGCTGCAGTCAGGGTAGTTTAACATTAGGATACCTATAATGGGGAAAGGGATGATAGGTGGCTGAGAGAATAAGAGGGTCTAGTGAAAACCATTACCTCATTGGTTGCCAAAGAGAATAGTTTAAGGCTGATGAATCGTCCTATGCCATTCCATGGGGGCCTTGGAATAGCCAAAGCATTGCTACTTGAGTGCTGGTTTCGAGTAATGCGAATTCGTGGGATAGCGGAAGGGCCCAGTGAGNTATAGAAGCATGTCATCGCACGAGATGTTTTAAATGAGTCGTTACGCTGNATGATGGTAGTAATAAAATAGTANGAANNACAGCTAAACTTTTTAGTTCTTGGGCGATAGCTGTTCTCTGAGGGTTCCCTGGTTGTTGTGGTGTGCGCAACTCGGTATGCTGTCCAATTCTGTAATTTTGTTGGGGAAAGTAATTGAAAGTTTTAATGACAGAACCTTTNCAACCAGTAGGCCAGGCTCTGTTCCATGATAATTCGGAGGTGGAACTAATTACTCCTGAGGAACTCAGCGAGGAGGCGCTAGTTGCAGCNGTGAAGGGTGTTGACGGTATTGCCGTCCGCTCAGCTAAGCTCACAGAAAATGTATTAGCGGCGGCGACAGATCTTCGAGCTGTTTCAAGACATGGTGTTGGATACGATAATATCCATGTGCCATCGCTGACTCTTCGGGGTATTCCAATGTTACTGGCCATTCATGCTAATGCAGTCTCTGTCGCGGAACATACGATGTACTTCCTTCTATCCTTAGCAAAGAGGGGCCGAATTTATGATGCTGCAGCTAGAGCATCTGATTTTGCAATGCGTTCCTCACCAATTGCAGTCGATATAGCGGATAAAGTATTAACAATCGTGGGCTTTGGTCGTATTGGAACTCGTCTTGCTAGACGCGCGCTAGCATTCGATATGAAAGTTTTCGTTATGGATCCATATGTTTCAGATGGACTGATCGAGGAATCTGGATGTGTTCCAGTAGACGATTTCCGAAAAGTTTTACCTGAAACTGATTTCCTAACAGTCCATTGTCCACTGAATGATCAAACTCGATATATGGTTGGGGAAAATGAACTATCCGTAATGAAGAAGGATAGTTTTGTGATCAATTGTGCCCGAGGAGGCATCATTCACGAACAGGCTCTNGAAGATGCTCTGAAGGAAGAGAAAATNGCCGGTGCTGGGGTGGATGTATTTGAGACAGAACCACCAGCACAGGACCATCCATTTCTGAAAAACCAGAAAATTTTTCTTAGTCCTCACAGTGCAGGTGTTTCGATAGAGGCCGCTAGACGAATGTCGTACGAAACGGCAGATAACCTGCTAAAGGCATTGCAGGGGACTGTAAACCCTGAAACCTTAGCTAATCCTGAAATTTTGGAATAAGGGTACGACATGACTTTGTTCAATGCATTTTGGGTTGAAAAAACCGAAGGAGGTTACACCCAAAGTGTTGTGGAGAGATCAATAGATGACTTATCTGAGGGTGAAGTCTTAATTAAGGTTTCTTACTCATCACTTAATTATAAGGATGCTTTATCAGCTAAGGGTATGCCAGGCGTGACCCGGAGCTATCCTCATACACCTGGTATTGATGCTGCTGGACAGGTCGTGAGCTCAACAAATCCTGCCTATAAGGAAGGAGACTCCGTTATCTGTATTGGTTTTGATCTGGGTATGGATACGCCAGGAGGCTTTGGAGAGTACGTGAGAGTTCCTGCTGACTGGTTAAGTCCTTTACCGGCGGGGTTAACATTAAGGGAATCAATGATTCTTGGAACAGCCGGATTTACAGCTGCTCTTTGTTTGGAAAAACTGGAACGAATGGGGGCTCTGCCTAAAGATGGTCCAGTGTTCGTCACTGGGGCCACTGGCGGTGTTGGGTCTGTTGCTGTAGCGTTATTCGCTAAAATTGGCTTTGAAGTCACCGCCATTACTGGGAAACCTGGTAGCTCAGATTACCTAGAATCGCTTGGTGTTTCGAAGATTGTTATGAGAGAGGAATTAGAACACAACAATAGCAAACCTCTGTTAGCCGCAGCATACGCTCATGGGATAGATACAGTGGGTGGAAATATTTTATCAAATCTCATTAAATCGTTGAGTTACGGTGGCAGTATAGCGGTTTGTGGCCTAGTTGCTTCGCCAAAAATTGAGGCTTCAGTCCTGCCTTTTATCCTTCGGGGGATCAATGTTCTGGGAGTTGATTCCGTCAATTTGCCAATTACAAAGAAAACAGAAACTTGGGCTAAACTTGCCTCGGAATGGAAGCTCGATACTTTAAGTGATATCGCCCAAGAAATTGAGCTAGAGCAAGTTTCNAAAGCGATTGAAGATGTCTTTTCTGGAAAAAATTTAGGCAGAATTGTCATTGCCCATAAATGAGCTAGTCTAAGCAAAAGTTTGCATGCGTTTTTTACTAACACAAGATCTTTCGAGTTTACCGACCGTTGAACACAAACTAATTAGCCCGATCTTCTTGATCGCGAGAGTTTCAGCGACCCTATGAATGGCAATATCGCCAGGGTTCTTGTTGTTGGAAATCGTTTCTATACTGGAGCTACTTTATTAGTACTAGACGCTATGAAAATAGAGCAATCGATTAAGGCATGGAATTTTGGTGCTGCTATAGAGATGTTTTAGATAGAGTGCGGACCCGTTCAAGGGGCAAGCCAATTACTTTCAGTGACTGACGAATAGCGCTTTTGACGTGCCAAATTTTTCAATACCGAAGTCACGCATTGGCGTGTCGCCAGAAGGTTTCCAAGTCTCGAATAAACGATCCCAGAGCGCTAGATAGGTACCTAAGTTGGCATGTCCGTTGGTGCGGCTGTGGTGGACTTGGTGTTGCGCGGGGCTTATGAAAAGTGCTTCGGCTCTGCCAAAAGAAAGCCAGATGTGAGAGTGTCGAAGATTTGCCCCGATGACATTAAATAAGAAACCGAGTAGATCAACCCCTAGAATATCGAAGGTAGAAAGCTGTCGACCAAAAAGCCATATAAATGTGCCGCTAACGAGNCCAAAGACTAGTGTCCCGCGAAAAAAATAGGCAACACTCTCGATAGGATGTACCCGAAATAAAGTAAGAGGAGTTAGGGTTGTTGCAGAGTGATGGACCCTATGGAANCTCCAAAGTAGTCGATTCCGATGCATCATGAAATGNAATACGTACCGGCTCAAATCTTCAAAAAATAGAAAAACTAACGCATAAAGTGAAGCAATTGCGAACCATGGCAGCTGGATATCTGGCGCATCCCCTAAAGTGCTTTGAAGGAAACGTCCTGTCACCAAAGTAAACCAAAGGTGACNACCTATAATGGGGATCAGGACAGTAACCCTCAGAATACTGTTAATAAACATCCATACAATATCTTGGGCTGTAGATTTGTTAAACCAATAATTAAAATTGAATAATGAGTGCAACTGTGTTCGAAGGTCGAACTGTCTTTGTTGGATGGTTACGACTATCGAGGCTAGGAGGAGTGAGCTCAGAACACATACCCAGTAGATCCTTTTAGCTGGGTCCAAAGGGTATAAAATCGGTGCTAGTAATCCCTCTAATAGACTTTCCGAATCAAAATTACCTTCTGGATCCCTTTAAAATTGATATTTTACTCTGCCGATAGCCGCCCTGGGTCGGTTAGGGCGTGCGCCGATGGGCCGATGAGCGATAATGACCGCCTCATCGATGGCATTTTGTACAATAAGTTGTAGTGTGGTTTTATCGTTATAAAAATAATTCATTGTCACATCAGCAATGACGTAGTCGTCAGCATGCAGCCCCTCTCCGATAAGATTTTGCCCTGGTTCTTCGCGCATTTTGCTCTGAAATTTTACGTTACTAATGACGCTCCAGTTTTCACCTTCGACGCCAAAGCCTATTTGCCCGGTGTGTTCAGGAAGATAAGGTAGCTCGTCTTCTTCCCTAACCAATCCCCACTGCGAGAAGCCTGACAGAAATGTCGATTTGAACGCTGACTTTGTGAATGTATAAGTGCCGTTGACGAATAGGTTAAGGCCGGCCAGCTCGATACCCGTGATTCCAGAGGATAATTCTACCCCTGAAATTTCTNCCGCCCCNCCATTGAATTCCTCACCCGGTTTGCAATCTGAATCACTAACCCTGCACCTACCTATCAGCTCTTGGTAATCACTAAGGAAACCTATTGCCTCAACAGTGATCAAGTCGTCACGATACCGTATGCCGTACTCATAGTTAAGACTGCTCTCTGGGTTAACATTTGACCCTGGTCCTGCAGGTGAATATCCGCGATATGCCCCAGCTAAAATTGTTATTTGATCGTTCAATCGGTAAACAATTCCCAGACCGGGAGAGGTGAACTTTTGCTCTGATTTAATAAGGTTATCTGTCAAAAAGTTGACTTTCGTTCCCTTAATTTTTTCGATCCTAGCTCCGATCTCGACTGACAGTTTCCGCCGAGATAGAGTCTCGGAAAGATACAGAGCATAGGTATCGCTCTCTGCTTTATNCCATGTCTTAAAGGGTCTCGTGATCCCATTTGCAATTAAGTTTCCATCACTCATTAGGTAACTGACTGGCGAGTGTTGCCGTTCGACAAAATCCTGATGTAGTCGCAAGCCAAATTTAGTCTCTAAGTTGAAGTCTCCAAAGTCTTTCACCTGAGAAAGCGCAAACTGCATACCCTTGGATTCGAAGCTTCGATCACTACTCGTTACGTCAAGAATTTGCGAGTCAATCGGTCGAGAGTTCGTTTCACCCTTAAGGATTGCATACTGTGTTCTGAATTGATTGGGCCGAGCAAGCACTGCCTGGAGGGCCGGACCAAGTACAAAGCCACCCAATTTATTCCAGTCTCTATTAAATTTGTTGAAGTAACCTTTGAGGTTGATCAACCAGTTCTTTTTTACTACTACACCGTAATTGAGCAAGGCCTTTGTATGATCTGAGGTGAAGTTAGCGAGCTGAGATGCTCGGTAACGTCGGGTGGCGTTCTCTCTCAAATCCTGATCTGTAAGACCCAAATAAGTTTCATCAGCATCTTCTTCCCCATAGCCAAGTTTGAAGGTTAGCACCTGCTCCAGATTGGTTTGGGGTTCCCAGCTAACTTTCAGGCCGAAATCCGAGCGGAGGAATCCTGTATCTCCACCGCCATCTAGGGATTTGAAACCATCACTTCCATACACTAGCCCATCAACCAATAAACCGAAATCGCCGTACTTTCCGCCGGCTGCTAGCTGATACTTATAAAAACTATCCGTTCCCCTGCTTAGGTCTATTTCGACGGTTTTTTTGTCAGGAATAGGGTGGCTTACAAAGTTCATTGAGCCTCCCACTGTATGAGGCCCGTGCTGAATTGCTGAAGCACCCTTAAGCACTTCTATAGTGTGCACACGCGACGCATTAGGTACATAGTACGCTGCTGGTGCTGAGTAAGGCGCTGGTGTAATTAGGACGCCGTCTTCCATGATAGTAATTTTCTGACTACGGTCGCTCGTTGCTCCCCGGATCCCAATATTAGGCCGTAATCCAAAACCATCTTCTTCTCGAATGTAAACGCCCGGAACTGACCCTAATAATTGCCCGAGATCAACATGATCAAACTGATCAATTTCGCTCTGCTCAATGACAGACCCTGAACCTGCTATTTTTGTAACTTCGTCCGGACTACCAATAACGACGATCTCTTCCAGGTAGTTCGGGCTCTCATTCTTTGGAGGAGAGGCGTCTAGAACTAGGGAAGTTAGAATTAAACTAGCAAAGTAAGGACCTAAAAGTACGTTTCTCTTCATCAGTCGTTATCCGAGATTAATCGTGTGAATTTGGTAAGACAGGTCATGTTCAANATCCTCTTACTTATAAAAAAGTCTGGAGAGGGTAATCTAAACAAGAATGATTATCAATAACGAATAATAATGATTCTCACTTACAAATTTTTTTGGGTAATTGATCGATAATAGTTTTCTTGCCTAACTGCGAGCAGCGGTAAAACTTGAGTGATTGGTTCATATCAACGAATAACTGGAAGTTATTTTGCAATTTCGAGTTCTTGGACCTATCGGCTTGTTGCCAGCGAATTAAGGGAAACGCCGTTGCTTTTATTAACTTCTAGACAGAGCGTTCCTCAGCGATAGGGGGAGAAGACTCCAGAAAAAGCGAGTGGTTTGAATAAGTGTGCTATCGGTCTTCGTTATAATCCTACAAAGCGTTTACCTTATGTCGATAAGATGTTGGGGCCAGATGTAATACCAGAGCTTTCTGAAGAGTCAAAAGGCGTTGTGAAGTATCATATACACAGATACGTTCAGGGACTCTCCCTCAGAAATAGAGTCAATAAGCAATTGTGTTATTGATTCAATATCAGAACGCGGTTCGATGTTGGGCATTTAGGAGATGACGGCCTTGGAAATAGGTAAAAAATTTTCGATCATTCTGAGTGCTATTTTTATTAGTGCTTGCGTTAGTCAGGTTGATAGGGATTTGCAAATTAGTGCAGACGGTAAGCAGGTTATTTATCCTGCTATCGCAGGTGAATCGGCGTTATCAACATTGAAAAGACTTACGAATATTCGAACTAAAACTGAGGAGTTCGGTCAGTTCGTTACTGCGATAAACGGTATTGAGGGAAATGGGGAGACCCACTTCTGGGCTTTCTTTGTGAATGGAAAGAAATCAAGAGAAGGTGCGGGTTCTTATATCGCAAAACCAGGAGACTTGTTTGAATGGCGACTTGTTCGCAGGAAGACGGAGAATGCTCCTCCGATAATTCCCTATGGCTCACCAAGAGATTAGAGGTAAGTTATGGCTAGGATTCCGTATCCATTGTCGAAAAAGGTCTCAATCGTTTTTACCCCGAGCTCAAAAATTATCTCGTCTGAACTAACACCAGAGTGTAGTGGTCTACGTGAGCGCGTCGCACCTCATTCCACGAATGGGACATAGAGGCCTGTAAGTCCTAGCATCGTTGTTCTTATAAGTTTTCCTCTTAGTGGCAATGACTTTTTTACACCAACTCTCGCTAATAAACCATGATTGATCGACCTTGAATCTCTCCATTCTCGAGCGCTCGAACCCCTTCATTGATCTTATCAAGGCCAGAGTAAATCGTAGTTATCATTTTATCGAGTGGTAACTCTCCTTTACGAAACCACTCGATATACTGCGGGTAATCAATATTAGGTCGACTGGATCCTCCAACCGATCCGATAAGGTGTTTTTCTCCGCCAGGGAAAGCCTCACTCGGTAGCAGGACTGGCTCGGTCGGAATACCAACAACTACCGCGGTTCCGCCTCGCTTAGCCCCAACTCTTCCTGATCGAACGGACGCCAGAACTTGCGGAATCGTAATGGGGCCACCTATAGCGTCGAAGGCGAAGTCAGCGCCACCACTCGTAATGCGTTGTATAGCCTCTACGGGGTCCACTTTGGCAGCATTGATCGTGTGGGTAGCCCCGAACTGTTTCGCAAACGCTAGTTTGTCCTCTGTTAGATCCACCGCAATAATGGGACTGGCATCGGCAATTTTCGCGCCAGCGATGATGTTGATGCCTACTCCACCCACACCAATTATTGCAACTGAATTACCGCTTCTAACCTGTGCAGAACTCATGACTGCCCCGACCCCAGTNACTGTTGCACAACCAACAATTGCAGTTGCAACCGAAGGAACCTCTTTGGTAAGAGGCACGATTAACTGTTCGTTTATTAATGCAGATTCAGCCCAGGTGTAAACACCTGCATGGTGTGTTTTCCCCCGGAATTCATACCTGGTTTGCTCTAGCATGGGACTGTCAATAGAAATATCTCTGGGGACCCAAGTAATGATGCAATGATCACCCTCCTTGATGTGACTCACATTTTTACCAGTTTTTACAACTACCCCGGTACCTTCATGACCGAGTAAGGAAGGTCTTTTAGCTTTAGTGCTATGGATTGTATGGAGTTGAGAATGGCAGATTCCTGATGCAATAAGCTTAACAAGAACCTCCGATTCACCAGGGTCTTCAAGGATGATCTCATCAACCGCTAGGGGTTTGCCGTATTCAACTATCAGCGCTGCTCTNGTTTTTGTGACCATCTACTTNCCATCNNTTATTCATANGTTATGATGGATCNTCCGCGAATTTCCCCTGCNGCAAGTGCNCGCACAGCTTCATTGATATCATCGAGACTNGTNTAAGTGGTAGTCACCATTTTATCAAGCGGTAATTCCCCCTTCTGATACCAATTGATATATTGGGGATAGTTCACTTCTGGATGACTGGAACCACCGAAGGAGCCAACAAGTGATTTTTCTCCGAACGGGAATTGGAAGTTGGGTATTGTAAATTCACCTTGAGGGATACCAACAACGACGGCAACACCCCCTCTATCCAAACCGAGACGACCAGAGCGAACGGCGGCGAGACTCTGTGGTGTGGTAACTGGTCCGCCAATAGCATCAAACGCAAAATCTGCGCCTCCATTTGTCAGTGACTTTATTTCTTTAACGGCATCACTATTAGAAGCATTGATTGTGTGTGTGGCTCCGAACTCTTTTGCGAACTCAAGTTTTTCATCGACAAGATCGACTGCGATAATAGGGTTTGCACCAGCTATTTTTGCCCCAGCTATGACATTGATTCCAACGCCACCCACTCCTATCACCGCCACGGATTGCCCTTCTTTGACCTGTGCTGTACCCATTACTGCACCAACTCCTGTGACCGTTGCACAGCCAACAATGGAAGTTGAGGCAGTTGAAATATCATTTGGCATGGGGAGTACGAATTGCTCATTAATGAGTGCATGCTCGGACCAGGTATAACAGGCGCCAGCGGGGTACTGTTCTCCTCGCCATTCGAATTGTGTTCCTGGAGCTGGTGGGCTGTCTTCTTGGGCATCTCGCGGTACCCAGGTCAGCATGCAATGGTCACCCTCCTTAAGATGCGTAACCTCGCTCCCCACTTTCATTACTACACCGGTTCCTTCATGCCCTATTATTCCTGGCATACGAACNCCGGGGATAGTTCCATGAATTTGATGCAACTGAGANTGGCAAACACCTGTCGCAAATAGTTTTACGAGGACTTCTCCACCCTGTGGATCGCCTAGCCCAATTTCATCAACTATCAAAGGTTTATTAACTTCAACAAGCAGAGCGGCCCTTGACTTGGTTGACATACTGTTTCTCCCTAGTTTCTCTTTTCGAGCATCATACCTTATGGATTAACTAAAAAGTCGAAAATCATGCATAAACTTGTGCTTCGGCGCTTGCCCTTTTGGGAATATCCAACTATCTTGGATCTAAAGTTCAAGTTAGGGTGAGGGAATTTAACATGAGTCATGATTTAGTGATNCGAGACGGTAATATAGTTGATGGAACTGGTGAGGCTGCTTTTGTAGGGGATGTTGCAGTTGATGGTGATTTGATTACTGAGGTTGGTCATGTCTCCGGCAAGGGCGCTCGAGAAATAAATGCTGAAGGACATGCTGTCACCCCTGGTTTTATGGATCTGCACACTCACCTCGATGCTCAGATTGGTTGGGATCCGATGATGACTTCGATTAGTTGGCATGGAGTTACGACAGCACTTATGGGGAATTGCAGTGTTTGCTTTGCTCCCGTCCGACCTGACGGCCACCGGTTTTTAGCAGAGATGATGGAGTCCGTAGAGGATATTCCTCGTCAAACAATTCTGGAAGGTTTGCCTTGGGATTGGGAATCTTACGGGGAGTATCTTGACTCGGTAGAAAAAAATCAGCCGGGTATCAATGTTGCTGGAATGGTTGGTCACAGCGCGCTTCGCTATTACGTTATGGGGGAACGAGGTGTCGATGAGAATCCAACGAAAGAGGAAACGCAGGAAATGGCAGCCCTTGCTGCGGAATCAATACGGCAGGGCGCGATTGGGTTCTCTACTAATCGATTGAGGGCCCATAAGTTGCCAGATGGCAGAGTGATACCGGGAACTCTTGCCCCGATGGAAGAAGTGATTGAGATAAATAAGGCAGTAGGTGCTGAAGGCGGGATTCTTCAGATCATACCGAATACCCCAGGGGTAAATAGGGAAGTATTTGACTATGAGATGGAGATTTTTGAGCAGGCGATGGTAACGGGAGGCAATCGATTACTGTTCAGCTCAACTACTGATACTTATGGAGACCAGCCAAGTTTGCTTGATAGCTATGACCGATGTGTAGGCAAGATGCATCAGAATGGTTTGCCGGTATTTGGCACTACAGTACCTCGCCGCGGAGGTAATCTTTCGGGCTTAAAAAATTCATATTTTTTCTCAACTCAAACTTGGGACCAATTACGAGCGATGCCCTTTAAAGAGCGTTTGGCAGCGATTAGGGATGAAGAGTTCCGTAACAAGCTTATAAACGAAGCAAAGAATAATGAGAAATGTGATGCGCTTGCTAAGCGTCTTTGTTGGCTGGGTTCTGGGGAAAGCCCCAAGTACACCCGTGACCTGGAGGATAACCTCTTTAACGAGGCTAAGCAGCAGAATAAATGTGGTGCCCAACTTTGGTTGGAGAGGATGTTGGANAGTGATGGCGAGACAATGTTTCATGCTCCTTTTTTTAATATGGAATATGAGAAAACCTATGAATTATTGTCCAGGGACTGGGTTGTACCTGGCCTTGGCGACGCGGGTGCTCATGTAACTTCTATTTGTGACTCAGGTTGGTCTAGTTTTTATCTAGGGCATTGGGTGCGAGACACTAATCGAATNCCTCTNTCGGAAGCGATACGAAAAATGACCAGCCTCCCTGCAAAAGTCTTGGGACTCGATGACAGAGGTGTCATTAAGCAAGGAATGAAAGCTGACGTAAATGTGATTGATATGGACCGTGTTGCAGAGCGGCATCCACAGATTTCAGATGACTTTCCATGCGGTGCAAGCCGGCTCCTGCAAAAAGCGATGGGATATAGAGCGACGGTATGTAATGGCGAAGTCATTTTAGAGAATGACGAGCATACTGGCGATCGCGGAGGTATTATCGTTGGCGGCGGTAAGCGCGCAAACTGACGAGTTTGTAACGATTACTTTCTGATATGCCGATAGCTACTCCCAATGTAACGGAGTCTATTATCGCTAGCGTTTCTGAAATTGAATCCGCCTTGCAGGGGGCGCATGTGCGTTCTTTGCATATGGCGTTAGTCCAACTTACCAATGATAAATCTCTGCTGACGTCAGAGACTTTGGAGCTCAAAAGATTGATCCCATTGTCCTTGAGGGTCATCGAGGCCTTGCGGGATACCGATCAGTCGGCTGATAAGGAGTTGCCAAAGCCAGACTTCGTTCACCAAATGATGCAAACGATGGTGCAAGGTACTGTTCCCAGAGAATATGTACCAATGATGATGCAGCAAATGTCTCTACTTAAGCGAGTTAATAAAAATCGTGGCCACTCTGCTCGTTGTCTAGCAGATTTGAGGGTGGCGGTGATCGGGGCCGGCATGTCGGGGATTCTCGCTGCTGTTAGGTTAAAAGAGGCAGGCATTCCTTTCGTTGTCTATGAGAAGAATGCAGAGGTTGGCGGCACTTGGCTAGAGAATAGTTATCCTGGATGCCGAGTCGACGTTCCCAGCCATTTCTATTGTTATTCTTTTGCACCGAATCATGATTGGTCTGCTAATTTTTCACCGCGTAATGAACTGCTAGACTACTTCAAGTCGGTTGTTGATAAGTACGATCTTAGGCAGCACATCCAATTTCAGAGTGATATCAAATCCGTTCAGTACATANAAGATGGGTGTTGGCACTTGGAAACAGTTGAAGGTAGAAAAGAAAAATTTCATTCTGTTATCACTGCGGTAGGGCAGCTAAATAGACCAAAGCTGCCGGCGATTACGGGGCTTACTGATTTTGGTGGACGTCTCCTGCATTCTGCTGCCTGGGATGAGCGCGTTGATCTTAGGGGCAAAAAGATTGCCGTTATCGGGAGTGGTGCCAGCGCCTTTCAACTTGTGCCAGAGATTGTNGNNAANGCCCGGCANACNTCTGTNTTNCAGCGNTCTGCGCCTTGGTTATTTCCAACGCCTGATTACCAAAATGAAGTTGACAAAGGACACCAATGGTTACTCAAGCATTTACCTTACTACGCTAATTGGTATCGATTTTGGCTNTTTTGGACCGGCTGTGATNCGTTTCTTGAGTCTTTAAAAGTTGACAGTAATTGGAGTGGCACTCGTTCTATAAGTGCGGCTAATGAGAAACTTAGAGAGTCTGTAAGCGAATACATGGCAAATCAGATTCACGATAACAGCCTTTTGAAGAAAATAATCCCCACCTATCCACCTGGAGCAAAGAGACCGCTGCGGGATAANGGCAGGTGGCTCGCGGCCTTGCAACGGGACAATGTTGATTTAATTACTGAGCCAATCAGTCAAGTTACCACGAAAGGCATTGAGTTGAGCGGGGGTATTTTTATTGACGCAGACGTGATTATTTGTGCGACCGGTTTTCAAGCGGATCAATTTCTCTCTCCCATGGAAATCATTGGCCGCGATAATTTGTCGCTGCATGAATTTTGGGGAAATAATCCAAAAGCGTATTTAGGCATGACAGTACCAAACTTTCCTAATTTGTTCTGTCTTTATGGTCCGAATACGAATTTAGTTCATGGTGGTAGCATCATTTTTCACTCGGAATGCCAGGTTGACTATATTATGAATAGCCTTTTCGAATTATTAGACAAGGGACACCGGTCGATGGAGCCACGTATGGAAGTCTTGGATAGATTCTCCGACCGAATTGATCAGGCTAATAACAGTCGCGCCTGGGGCGTTCCCGGTGTTCAGAGTTGGTACAAAAATAGCGAAGGGCGGGTTACCCAGAACTGGCCTTTTCGTCTTGTTGACTATTGGTCGGAGACTAGCCAAATGAAAGTAGAGGATTATATTTGGCAATAAACAGCCCGTCGGTCTTTATTTGCTCTAATTTAGGCCAACGCCCTTTGCTATCGTTAGCTTCTTTCCCCACCCATTTCGAAATCAAAGCCACTGCCTGAACCAGTACCTTGAATCGTATTTCCTCTTAGTTCTCCCTCAAAATTCGCCTCAAAACCAAACCCAGCTTTTTCGATAATGAAGTCAAAGGAGATTTTTAGTCCCTCAATTTTGGCATTTTCGAGCTTTTGCCGCTGACCGTATTGATCCTCTTGCATACAAGAAAGGTTTGGCTCGATATATACAGTTTGCAAGTCAAATCCTAGGTCGAAGATCCATTTTCCTATAAAAGGGTTATCGTTGATATCCTTCGATGCGTCTTCAGCGACTAATCCTTCATCTGGAAGTGCTAAGACATTTTTAGCAATTGTCGAAGTTCTGCGAGCAAGCTCGGAGATTTTGTTATCATTGAATTCACGCACCGAGGACAGTAGGCGATCATTTAAAACTCCAATCCATTTANTGGGTAANGCATTGGCCCCGAATTTAAGCCCTAGTATCGAGCCTACTGTCGCGCCGTTACAGTCGGTATCCCAGCCGCTTCGAACTGAAACTACAATTCCTTTCTCGAAGTCAGAGGTGCCAAAGTATAGTCCCAGAACAACGAGAGCTGCATTNTTGATGGTATGTACGCCACTATAATGACCATATTCGGCTTTTATTTTACTCCAAACCGCTTCCCAGTCGTTTAGATCCTCGCACCAGGAGATCGTTTTATTAATCGCTTCAGCAAGCCTACACTTTTCGGGTATCTCACTTAACCCAATATTAATAATTTCAACAATATCGTCCGATATATAGGTGGCTGCTAACATTGCCGCGACGAACATTTCGCCATAAATACCATTCTTTACATGAGAGATGCTGGCATCTTTGAATGCTAGTTCGGCCGCTTTTTCGGGCCAGCCGGGGGCAACATAGCCAAAAATATCCGCTCGAATTTGTGCGCCAATCCACTCGCGAAAGGGGTTACGGAAGGAGGCCGATTCTGGAGGCATGTGTCCCATTGTAAAATTGCGATATGCAGCTCGCTCTGCGGTATAAAGCAGATTGGCAGGCATATAACTCATCCANACATTAGANATACCACGAGCTGTAAANCTANTGCCACGCTCTTCCAGTGCGATGAGCCCTAGAATTGGAAAATCCATATCATCNTCCCTTGCCATATATTCAATATTGCCAAGAGTGCTTGATTTGAGATGTTCATTAATAAGTTTCCCATCGTACGGGAGGTAATTTTCTAGCGGTAGTGCTTCATGAGACTNAAGGTAATCATCAATTCGTTCTCTCGGCCATCCTTCTACGGGCTTCCCAAGTGAACATCCTGCTGCGCGACCAAGCCAGCCACCATAGATACGGTTATGCAGATCTTCTTCGCTAATTGAGATGGGTACACGCCTGGGACCATCAGGTCGAAGCTGACGGATCTCTGCAAGCGTTGAGGGTTCTTCATAGGCGAATGANTCAGAAGGTTTCAGAGCATCAAGGTGATCATATAGGTCATTCAGGGCTTTCGAGTCATTAGTTTGCACCGCCTTTTCAACCAGTTCTCTAATATTTCCTATATCACAACCCTCTTCCTCTCTTTGTGTGACTTCTTGTCTGATAAATAGTCGCTCTACATTTTTCATTTGTTCAGCCTAGTAATGAGATATCAGTTTGTTATTTTGATTTATAAATTAACTTATTAAAAAGGTTATCATTTTTCCTTCAAGACTTTTCGACTATTCTATCTTTTCGCTTTGCCTGATTTTCTTTTATTCAGACCCAGCATTATCTAATCGATCCAAAGTCTCATCACTTAAATCAATGTCAAATCCTTTAAAGCTCTCATCTAATTGCTCTTTTTTACTCGCTCCTGAGATTACAATTACACCACGTCCAATCATCCAGGCTAAGACTACCTGATTTGCTGTGAGGTGCAGTTCTTGCGCAATTTCGAGCAGTGTTGTCATTCGTGATTCGGAGTCAGGGTGTCGATATTGTGCGGCTAGTGGTCGGTCTTCCCTAATATAAGCTCCCCTCAATAGAGGTGAATAAGCAATGAGTTGTAAGCCTCTTTCGTCGCAGTACTCAAGAAGGTCATCATTCGTCGACTTCTGAAAGCCGAAGTCTGCATCTACTCGTGGTCTGAGGTAGGTGTAACGTTGTTGCACAGCAGAGAAGTTGCAGTACTTTTTGAACTCACTTATCACCGCTGCTTCTGCTAGCCGCCATGCCTTAAAATTACTAGCGCCAACGTGGCGGATTTTCCCTTCTTCAATGAGTTCCTGCATTGTTCCTAGTTGATCTTCGAGTGGGACTTTCCTGTCATCGCAGTGAAAATAGTAAAGATCAATGTAGTCGGTTCGAAGTCTTTTTAGGCTTCTCTCACATTCACGTCTTATATGCTCTGGTGCTGACGACATAGGTGCGTCTTTGGCCCGGCCACCCATTTTCGTCGCGATTACAACATCACTGCGATTACCTCGATCCGCAAGCCAATCTCCTAAAAGAGTTTCACTCTCACCACCATGTCCATTCCAAATCGCATAGTTGTTGGCAGTATCGAGGAAGTTTCCTCCGTACTCAATGTACTGATCAAGCATCGCATAGGAAGTGGTCTTGTCATCGCGAGAGCCCCACTCCTGTCCGCCGAGACAGAACACACTGACATTGAGTTCAGTATTTTTTATATTTTTCATTCTCATCGGTTGACCTATCTTTTTATTCTTTTATTTTTGGGAACTATCTCGAACACCATTCAGGACATCTTCCCTGAGAAGGACTGACTCAGGATACTCGAGTTTTGAGATCAGCCACTTGCCCTCTTCGCATTTAAATTGCCATGACCATCGTGTTAGTGATCTTGCAGTTGCGAGCTCACCGCTGATAGAACCACCACCTGGGTCTTTTAGGTCTCCAGGTTCCGGATCAGAAACATAATGGGTGACATAATTTGTTGCCACGGCGTGAGTTTCATCCAAGACATCTATGATTAAGTTGCTACTTAAGTTTACATTGACGTTATGGTCTACCGTTTCGATATGGCTAAAGTGCTCACGGATTTTTTCTCGGCCATCAAAGTTAAAAAATTGTGCATCTTTAGTAAAGAAATCCGCCACCTTTCCCATTTCTGTCTCAAGAACCCTGAGAAACTTATAGATTATCTGCTCGCATTGCTTGTTTGCTTCGAATTCATTATTCATTCGTATTTCCCCCTTTTTCTGCAGTCTAAGGCATACTAGATCGTGATAAATCAATTGTACATCAATGTTGTAATACGGTTGCCTCTTGGTAGGTATCAATGTCTTGTCTTTTTGAGATAATACTGCAAGCTTGATTTAAATGCGTGGGTAGTAAAGCTGAAGGAAATAGCTAGTGGGTTATTCTAGGGAAGGATACTTTGTTCAATTGAGGTAGCAACTTGGTACTAGTAAAACCAACTTGAAACGAGGAAGGCTAGAGAGATGAAACGTCGTGATGTTTTAAAAGGTATGGGTGCGGCAGCGCTTTTCCCGCCAGCAGTTAGCTATGGTTCTAAAGAAAAACCGATGAATGTGGTTTTGATCATGACAGATGATACGGGTTATGAGGTATTTGGTTGCTATGGGTCGAAGCAATATAAAACCCCACGGGTGGATCAATTAGCAGAGACTGGTATGCGGTTCAATCATTGCTACTCGAATCCAGTTTGTGCGCCAAGTCGACTTAAAATTATGACTGGTAAGTCTAACGTTAGAAATTATGTTCACTGGGGTATTTTGGATCCCAGTGAGAAAACTATAGGGCATATGATGAAAGATGCTGGCTACGCAACGTGTGTAGCAGGGAAGTGGCAGTTACATGGAACAGGTACTTTTGCACCGGAAACAAAAGGCGCAGGAACGCTTCCGCAAGATGCAGGATTCGATGAGCACTTTTGTTATGACCTTGGAAGTAATCACCATGGTTATTGGTCACCCGTATTTACGGTCAATGGAAAAACGAAAGCTTTTCAGCATAAAGACGCATATTCGCCTAAGTTAGTAAATGACTACGTGTGTGATTTTATTGATCGAAAAAAAGATGATCCGTTTTTCATATATTACCCCTTAGTTTTAACGCACGGACCTTTTCAGCCAACCCCTGATAGTGAAGACCCTTCTTCTAATTCCTTCCAGAAAAACTTTGAGGATATGGTCAATTACATGGATAAGCTCGTGGGCCGTGTTGTCGACCAACTCGAAGAGTCCGGGGTTCGGGAAAATACTCTGATCCTGTTTACTGGTGACAATGGATCACCTGGAGGTGCAAAGGGAGGGATTGTTTCTGAGTTAAATGGCATCAGAATCGAAGGGGGAAAGAGTAAAACTACCGATGCAGGTACGCGAGTTGCTCTTATTGCTAATTTGCCTGAGAAAGTTCCTGCGGGGAACGTGACTGACGACCTGGTTGATTTTAGCGATATGATGCCAACGATTGCTGCCATGACAGGAGCCTCTTTACCCAAAGGAGGGGTACTTGATGGAGTAAGTTTTGCACCGCGATTAAGCGGCAGAAAAGGGAAGCCGCGGGATTCCATTTATATTTTCAACGAGCCCATCCCAGGCCCTGAACCGCACCCGACTATTTTTGCGCGTGACCAGCGATGGAAACTTTACAATGATGGTCGTTTGTATGACATCAGTGAGGATGCACTAGAGCAGCACCCGCTGAAGGAGGGGGGTGAAGAGGCAAGAATTAGACTACAAGCTGTGCTGGATTCAATGCCGCCAGAGGGCCTAAAGATATATCGTCCTAAAACCGATCCGATGGCTAACCGAGGATAAATTTTGGGTGCATCCTAGTACTGACTTCTTTATGGAGAATAATTTTTTTGTTATCTCATTTGGTTAGAGAATATATAGCAAGGCGCAAAATCACTTTGCGATGGGTCAATGATGCAAGTGTATGGGATTGACTTCACTAGCCGTCCATCAAGACAGAAGCCAATTATTTGTCTCGAATGTCATTATGAGGACAATCATCTTGAGGTCGCTAGCTTATTGAAATGGACCACATTTGATAGTTTCGAGGATAAGCTTGCCGCATCTGGCCCATGGATAGCGGGCATTGATGCGCCGTTTGGTCAGGCTCGAAAGTTTCTCGAAAACATTGGCTGGCCAATGACATGGGAGGGCTACGTCGATCACGTGACTTCGATGAGTAGGCAAGAATTTCGTAAAGTACTTGACGGCTATCGTCTGATGAGGGCTCCAGGTGACAAGGAGCATCGTCGCGTTACCGATATTATTGCTCAATCAATAAGCCCACAAAAGCTTTTTGGAACTCCGGTTGGTTTAATGTTTTATGAGTTGGTGCCGCGTTTGCGGCAGGCGAATATAACGATCCCCTCCGTTCATAACGGTGATATAAACCGATTCGGAGTAGAGGCGTATCCTGGAGTACTTGCTCGAAATCTTATTGGTCGTCGCAGCTACAAGCAGGATGCAAAAGTAAAACAAACGAAACTTCAACACGCTGCAAGGCGCGAGCTCTATGACCTTCTTGGAGGGGAGCAGTTTAAAGGTACTTACGGGATGAGTGTTCATGCTCCCGCGTCACTTGTTGAGGATCCAGCTGGGGATCAGTTAGATGCTCTTTTTTGTGCCATTCAGGCAGCCTGGGCGTGGTCAAAAAAAGAAGATAACTTCGGCATGCCAAAATATGTTGATCCTTTAGAAGGCTGGATTGCTGACGCAACATTAATTCCTTCTGCATAGCCATAGAGTTGAAGTGCTAAAGCAATCGTTTTACTCTTTTTCTTTTCAAAAGATGGCATGACTGAATGGATGAGAACGAAGTTTTGGCAAAATATCTTCCAGCAGCAGGTATTGATAGGGTGCCTGATGACCTCTCAGTGCCTCGCACACAAGAAAAAGACTCAAGCATTAAGAGTCGTTACGATTATCTTAAAAGGAATGCGATCCTAACCAAGCTTTGGAACTGTTCCAATACTGATGCTGGTAGGCTTGCTGGATTAAAAGACTACGCGGCAGGTCCTGAGCCTAGAGATGACGTAATAAAGATGATGCATGGCTTTATCGGCTCACAGCACAACAGACTTCCTAAAACAGAAATAGAATCTGCATTGGAACAGCTTGGTCTGGCAGATGATGTAAACGCATTTCTATCAAATGATGAGAAAAACGCCCTCGACCGAGACGGATTCGTTAATCTGGGTAAACTTCTCAGTGATGCTCAGGTACTCAAAATGCGAGAGCGTTATGATAATGAAATTGAGCGATATGGTGCCGGTTCAGTGCATGATGTGAAAATAGGGATTGCTCGAATTGAAGATACTGTCGTGAAAAGTATGAATCATGATGGTTTGCTTGATCCCATTTTTATGCATCCAAGATTGCTGTCGGCTGTGCGGCACGTTTTGGGCGTTCACCTAAAGTACATTGGCTCTAACTATCATTGCCCAATGCCCGGCTATGGGCATCAAGGTTTACACGCAGATTATATGTGGGGTGTGGAAGGAGCACCTGAAGTAGTTAATGCGGTATGGATGATCGATGATTTTACGAAAGATAACGGTCCAACTCGTCTGGTGCCGGGTTCGCATCGTTTGGGTGTCACTCCCGGAATGAAATTGGATAACCCTAACGACTCTGTTGATGGTGAAATTACTATTACCGGTCCTGCTGGTTCGTGCATGGTTTACAATGCTCACCTATGGCATGGGGGTACCCAAAACTGCTCTCGGTCTCTCCGTCGAGCGCAGCACGCTTTTTTTGGTCGTTCCCATCGACCGTCTTCAACGGATGTGCCTAAGGTTATAGACCAGGAGGTCTATCAGCGGCTTGGGAGAGTCGAGCGTGCGGTGCTTGATATCGAGTAGTACGAAAGATGTTTGCAACAGAGCTATGGAGATTCTTTGACGCCTCTTGCGACGCAGTGTGTTGAAATAAAACCAGTACTAAAAGTAGACAATATGTGTTGAAAGTTCAATTTTACCCTTGTGGCAGGTTATTGGGGTAATCCGATAGAATGGTCTAATCACATGGCAATACTGGCATGACGTAATGGTTGTGAAACTGGAAAAACATGAGAATGTTTCTGGCGACGCCAATTTAGCTGCTCAGGGTTTCGGTAGGATTTCAAAGATTCCGCCCCCTGAGTTTGACCCCATTGTAGATAAGGATGCTGCTTATCTTTACTTCAGTGAACATGGTTTCGCAGTGCTGAAGGGTTGTCTCAACGAGAAAGAAGTAACGCATTTGAACGATTTTATTGATCGAACTCAGCTTGAGCGGCCTGATGCTTGGGGTCTCACAAAACAGCGTACTTCATACCAGCATGCATCCGGGCTAATATTTTCTCAGCCCCTTTTGGATTACCCGGAACTTGATCCTTATACTCAGCACCCCTCATCTTTTCCTTTGGTAGCAAAGCTCATGGGCGGTTTTGAGAATGTCAGATTTAGTGAGTTTAACTTTCGGGATACGCCAGAGGGCGCTGGTCATGGAGCGATGAATTTTCATCATGATGCAGTTATTGCAGATCGCTATAAGCGAGAACCTTACATGCCTTGCGACTGGTTATGTGCCATACACTACCTGACCGATGTAGAACCCGGAAACCCTGCATTTTGTGTCGTGCCTGGGAGCACACGTTATCAAACGCTTGAAGAAGCATACGAGTATTTGGGCAACGCTTATTGGGAGGTTCCCATCTATGGTGATGCAGGGACTTGTGTGCTTTACGATACGGCGTTGTATCACACGCGACTTGACGGTGATGGGCAAAGATCCCGGCGTACTTGGCATCAGTATTATGCGAGGGGTGGTTGGTTACCAAGTTCGCTAGAGGATATCGAAAACTATACTCGGCCTCCAACGCCAGTCCTAACTAACTGGAATTTGTTCCCTGAGCGCCTTGCATTGCATCCTGACCCCGCAACCAGGCTGTTTTTTTCGCATTGGAACACCGCCCAGTGCGAGTGGGTTGCTTCTGGTTTTTCTGAGGAGATACGTAACGCGATGCCAAGAGGCAATAAATAATTATTCTTGTTAGGCAATTTGCGTCCAATCTGTGTAAATCGAAAGTGCTAGTTCACAAGTATTAAAGCTGAGAAAAGACATCTAGTCTCTATGATACGATTCTAAGGAAATCATTAGAGATTTCCCTGTAAAGATTACGACGAGAGGCCACTTTCGAAAAACCTAAAACAAGCCCATTTCGAAAATAGCAGCGGGAAAGCTTTAGAAGCGCGTGTCTTCCCTTGATCGCATCAAACTTGAAGCCAACAACTGATATCCTGTACCAATCTTTGGTCGGCGAGAGTGAGGGTGACTCTATTTGTAGGCTTTGATCCAGTCGACTTCGAGTCGGAACGGCGACTCGTCCTTGTCAGCGATGCTGAAGGCAATCGAGCGCAGGCGCTCCTGAGGCAGTGCGTCTGAGCGCGGTAGGCGACGCCCCATCACGTTGCGGGTGAGGGAATCGAACGGGACCTGAATCTCCGCCCATTCGCCAGCGGTGGTGGTGAACTTGTTCTGCCAGATGTTCAGCTCTCCACGGCGCGAGCTGGGTAGTCCGCTGATGCCATATGTCCGTCCATCTCCACGGACGCGCATCACGAGTCCCGTGTAGCCGGCGAGCTCGAGGTCACGCGCGCGCGAGCGAGTCGTCGCGAAGCCACCGTTCCGCTCGAGGCTCAAGGCGCCTTGGAATACTTTGGTTCCGTTGCCCGAGAGCTGCGTACTGGCTTTCGATATACCGCCCATGACATCGTCGTTGACGATGATCCAGTCATGGTCGCTGTCCTCGAAGTCAAAGACAATTTTCTCTACCTTCGCAGATTCGCGAGCTGGCTTCGCCGTACGAGAGGCATTGAGTTCCTCACGTGCCAGGCGGAGCATGACTCGGTCGATCGCGCGTCGCAGTGTCCAGGCATCCTCGGACCTATCGTTCGAGCTCCTGATATCCTTCAGCGCTCGGCGCAGATCACTCACCAGCCATTTCGGGAGTTCCTGCGGACGATCGACAATGGAGCGGACCGCGATTTCGTAGATGTCGGCGCAAGCACCACTTTGGCCATCATTAAAGAGTGGTGCTCCGCGTTCGATCGCGAGTTCCAGTAGGTCGAACACGGCTTGCACAGGTGAGGGGGTCGCGGTCGCGAGGAGGACCGAGTCAATGACGTGGATCACGCCGTTCTTGGTCTGGATATCGTTACTCGACACCCGTAGACCATTCACTGTGAGCACTCCGCCAGAGAGTCTCACCGTAAGGGGTTCGCCTTGCAGCGAGTCAAGGATCTTTCGTGTGAGCGCGGAGGTTGCATCCACCCGACCCGCGACCACGTGAGTTCTCAGGATCGCGATGAGCTGTTGCTTGTTCGCGGGCTTCAGCAGACTCTCGAGGGTCCCTGCGGGCAGTTTTGCGAACGCTGCATCGGTCGGCGCGAACACAGTGAAGGGCCCTTCGCTCTGGAGAGTTTTGACCAGGCCGGCAGCATCGAGTGCCGCAGCAAGCGACTTGAATGTGCCCGCCTCGATCGCGACTTCGACGAGGTTCTTACTTCGGGTGTCGCCGTCCGTGGCATAGACAAGCGACGCAGGGGCGAGCGCGAGAATCAGGGTCAGCGTGGCGAGGTTGCGCATGGGCTCTCTTTTACTTATCTAAAAGTCAATAAAACTAGGCCTTTTAACCTACTATATGGTACCGAGGGTCGGAATCGAACCGACACTCCCGTGAAGGAACCGGATTTTGAATCCGGCGCGTCTACCAGTTCCGCCACCCCGGCACGTATCAAATACAGTATAGCAAGGTGTTTTTTTTGTGGATACGAGATTTTAGTTCGTGGTGGGCCATCAAAAAAGTCCCCTCCCCAAAATAGGGTCTGTCGCACTTCCCAAGGCTTTAACTTTCGATAGGTTTTATGTCATCGTTAGCATATTTCTTTATGCCAATTCCTTTTTATGCGTCTAAGTGACTTTGATTTTGAGCTTCCTGACCACCTTATTGCAAAAACTCCGGCACGGGTTCGATCTGGAAGCCGACTTATGCACCTTGATGCCCTAACTGGGGAAATTTTCCATTACCACTTTTATGATTTACCCAGAATATTGCGGTCGAATGACCTGCTTACTTTTAATAACACTAGGGTTATTCCGGCAAGGTTTTTTGGACATAAATCCACTGGTGGAAAGGTCGAGATTTTATTAGAGCGTTTAATNGATTTTAGGAGTGCTTTAGTCCAAATCAAAAGTAGTAAACCCCTTCATACGGGATCGAAAATAAACCTTGAAGGCAGTGACCTGGTGATAGTTGTNATTTCCCGTGCTGATAGTTTTTACCTAGTTTCTTTTCCCGAAATAGGGGTTATTTCAGCAGCAGAAACCTGCGGTCATGTGCCGCTCCCACCATATGTCAACCGCCCGAGTAGCGAAGAGGACAAGGAGCGGTATCAAACTATTTTTGCATCGCGGTCGGGTGCTGTTGCAGCGCCCACGGCGGGACTCCACTTTGATAATGTGTTGATGACGGAGCTGGATAAGAAAGGCATAGCTCGGACCGAACTTACGTTGCATGTAGGTGCGGGAACTTTTCAGCCTGTCCGCGTGGATTCTATTCAAGAACACAAAATGCACAAGGAGTACCTAGAAGTAGGACAGGATACCTGTGATGCTGTGAGTTCCTGTCGTGCTCGAGGTGGTAACGTAGTAGCGGTGGGAACTACTTCAGTTCGTTCTCTAGAGACTGCGGCAGAAAATGGTCTCTCACCTTATGAAGGAGAGACTGATATTTTTATTTATCCTGGTTATAAATTTAAATGTGTCGATACTTTGATCACAAATTTTCATCTCCCAGCATCGACATTGATGATGTTGGTGTGCGCGTTCGCTGATACTGATATGGTCAGGGAGGCATATGATGTTGCCATAAGCGAAAGCTATCGCTTTTTCAGCTATGGTGACGCGATGATTATCACGCGGTGAAAACATGAAGTTCGAAATAACGCATGTCGACGGAGAGGCTAGNGCCGGTGTTCTGAAGCTGTCTCATGGCGATGTAGAAACTCCTATTTTTATGCCCTGCGGGACTTACGGAACCGTTAAGGGAATGACACCAAATGCTCTTAAGCGAGTTGGCGTCCAGATATTGCTTGGCAATACGTTTCACTTGTTGCAGCGCCCAGGGCTTGATGTAATCAAAGATCATGCGGGGCTTCACGGCTTCATGGGCTGGAATGCGCCAATTCTCACAGACTCTGGCGGTTTTCAGGTTTTTTCTCTTGGTGCGATGAGTGAATTGAGTGAGGAGGGTGTCAGTTTTAAATCGCCGATTAATGGAGATAAGTTATTTTTGACTCCAGAGCTTTCAATAAAAATGCAGAAAAAACTCAATTCTGATATCGCTATGGTATTCGACGAGTGTACTCCGTACGAGGCCAGTGAAGATAGAGTTGCTCTCTCTATGGAGCTTTCGTTACGCTGGGCTGCTCGATCCAAGCTAGCCTTTGAAGGAAGTGAAAATGCTCTCTTTGGTATTTTGCAGGGCGGGGTCTACTCGTCTTTTAGGGAGCGGTCTCTTGAGGGACTTTTGGAGATTGGATTCGATGGCTACGCGATTGGAGGACTTTCTGTGGGCGAGCCGAAGTCTGAGATGTTATCGGTGGTCTCAACTGTTGCTCCTCTCTTACCCAAAATAAAGCCTCGTTACCTTATGGGCGTTGGCACACCCAAGGACCTTGTCGATTGCGTTTATCGTGGTATTGATATGATGGACTGTGTGATGCCCAGCAGGAATGCTCGAAATGGACACCTTTTTACCTCTGAGGGCGTGATCAGAATCCGTAATGCTGCGCATAAGAAGGACACAAGCCCTCTTGATCCCCGATGTGACTGTTATACTTGCTCTAATTTCTCTAGGGCATATCTGCACCATTTGGATAAGTGCGGGGAAATGCTGGGTGCAGAACTTAATACTATTCATAACTTACATTATTATATGGATTTGATGAGTGGTATCAGGGTAGCAATTAAGGAGGGGCAGTTGGATAGCTATATTGAAAAAACTTATAATAATTGGGGAATTGTGCCAGATTTCTAGACAAATTTTTATACTGCCTTAATCAGGTCGTGCAGATCTCTTCGGTTTCAGAGACAATACGTGTTAACTAATAATATTCGGAGGGGAAGTGATCGATTTCTTTATTCCTAAAGCATTAGCACAAGATGGCGCACCACCAAGTATGATGGGATTAGATATCTTTATCATCGTCGCTTTCATTTTAATTTTTTATTTTATAGTTTGGCGCCCCCAAAGTAAGCGTGCCAAGGAGCATCGGGAATTGGTAGCTAGCCTTTCTAAAGGTGATGAAATTGTTACCAATGGGGGTCTAATTGGTAAAGTAGTAAAAATTGAGGAGCAGTACTTGGTATTTGAGGTGGCTGATAACGTTCAGCTAAAACTGCAAAAAGGATCGGTTACTGCTGCTTTACCGAAAGGAACTATTAAGTCCATATAGATAGTATCTTGATTAATCGTTATCCCATTTGGAAAAATTTACTCATCGCCATGTTGGTCACATGGGGATTGCTATATGCATTGCCAAATTTATACCCACCTGATTTCGCCATACAGATTTCTCGAGAGGAAGCGGGTNCCGTCGTCGAAGAATTTGCTTTAGAAACGGTAACGGACGCTTTTGAAGAGCAAGGAATTCAGTATTTTACGAGTGGGGTTGTCGAAGCAGGGAAGTTAATCTTTCGNTTCAATGATGATGAAATGCAGCTAAGGGCTCGGGAGGTAGCACAGCGAGCCTTACATGAGCTTCCAAATGTTTACATCGTAGCTCTCTCTGCAGCAGCTACAACTCCGGAGTGGCTTCGTTCAATTGGCGCCGAACCGATGAAATACGGTTTGGATTTGCGGGGTGGGGTGCACTTCCTCATGGAAGTTGATACTGGGAAAGCTATTGAGGACAGAGTCTCTGGAATGGAATCAGAAATTAAGCGTATGCTTCGGCAGCGAAATGATCGTATCCGTTATTCCAGTGTAGAGAATCCAGCTGAGGGTATTTTAAGGTTTGTTTTTGCGGATAGCGATCTGCGAGATCGGGCGAGAAGAAAGATAGCCGAACAGTATGGGGAATTTGATATCCGATCTGGCGAGGATGAGTTGCCATTTGTACAGTTGACGGTGACGGACTCTTCAATCAAAGAAATGGAGGACTTTGCTGTCTCACAAAATCTTCAGACGATTCGTAATCGTGTAAACGAATTAGGTGTATCAGAGCCTTTGGTTCAGCGATTAGGGCGTAATCGAATTGTCGTAGATCTTCCGGGGGTCCAGGATACCGCTGAAGCGAAAAAGATCCTCGGTAAAGTGGCGACGTTAGAGTTCCGAATGGAGGCGATGCCTGATGCTCCTCGCAGTAGTACGATAACCCAAGTTTATGAGGGTCGAAATCGAGCGCTTGAAAAGGATGTTATTTTGAGGGGTGATAGGGTCTTCGATGCCCAAGTCGGTTTTGATCCAGACTCTGGTTTGCCTCAGGTAAATATAACCTTGGATAGCGATGGTGGCGAATTAATGCACCGAGCTACTCGGCACAGTATTGGTCGTCGTATGGCCGTCATTTTTATAGAGACTAAGACTCGGGACAAATACGAAATAGTAGATGGTGAGGAAGTGCTAACCCAGATCCCTTACGTCCAGAAAAAAGTNATTAGTCTCGCAACGGTTCAGGCTGCTCTCGGAGTTAAGTTTAGAATTACTGGGCTAGACGCGGGTGAGGCAAGGGAATTAGCTTTACTACTGCGCGCTGGAGCTCTTGCCGCGGATATGTTTATTGCCGAAGAAAGAACAGTAGGCGCATCTCTGGGGGCCGAGAATATTCGCCTCGGGGCAATATCGGTAACCGTAGGGATGATATTGGTACTTGTCTTTATGTTTTTTTACTACCGAGTTTTTGGTCTTGCGGCAAACATAGCGCTTGCTGTAAATCTGATATTACTGGTTGCCATAATGTCCTCGCTTGGAGCAACTTTAACCCTGCCAGGGATTGCGGGTATTGTGCTGACCGTCGGTATGGCAGTGGATGCAAATGTGCTAATTTTTTCTCGGATTAGAGAAGAGTTGAAGAATGGAATGTCCCCTCAAGCCGCAATTAATGCCGGTTTTGAGAGGGCTTTCGTTACGATTATGGATGCAAATTTAACCACTCTTATAGTTGCCGTAATCCTTTATAGTATTGGCACTGGTCCAGTTAAGGGGTTTGCCGTGACTTTATCGATAGGCATTTTGACCTCCATGTTTACCGCTATCATGGGTACACGGGCTCTGATTAATTTATTTTATGGCGGCCGTAATGTTCGTAAATTATTGATCTGATGGATATTTCTAACCTTAACTTGGACTTCATGCGATATCGTAAGGTAGCTGGGCGCAGTTCTGTAGCCTTGGTCTTGTTGTCACTGCTGTCGCTGTTGACGCTCCAACTTGAATGGGGCTTGGATTTTACTGGAGGAACNCTNGTGGAAGTTTCTTACATTGATCCGGTTGTTCCCGAAGTTATTCGGAGCCAGTTGAGCCAAGCCGGTTATGAAGGTCATGTGGTTCAGTACTTTGGTTCGGATCGAGATATTTTGGTTCGTGTGCCCCCACAGAAAGGCCTTAATGTGGGAGAGAATGCATCTCTTGGAGATCGTATTATCCTTTCATTACGAGAGATGTCTCAGGCGGACGTAATACTCCGCCGGTCTGAATTTGTTGGTCCAGCCGTAGGGGAAGAATTAACTAATCAGGGGGGGATGGGCATGCTAGGGGCTTTGGGAATGGTCCTAGTATATGTGGCTTTTCGCTTTCAGTACAAGTTTGCAATAGGTGCAGTCATAGCTTTATTTCATGACGTTGTAATCACACTTGGTATTTTCTCTGTCGTTCGATGGAACTTCGATTTAACGGTCTTAGCAGCTCTCCTTGCAGTGATCGGTTACTCTCTTAACGACACCATTGTGGTTTCCGATAGGATTCGAGAAAATTTTAGAAAACTGCGGCGGGGTAGTCCCGAAGATATCGTCAATAAGTCTCTGAATCAGACTTTAGGGCGCACCTTGGTTACATCTTTTACCACTCTTCTTGTCCTTCTCGCTCTATTGACTCTCGGGGGAGAATTGATTCGTGGTTTCGCAATTGGGCTCATTATAGGAGTTGTTATTGGCACGTATTCTTCAATTTATATAGCGGCTAACATGCTAATGGTGCTGAAGATTTCGAAGGACGATTTGGCTTTACCAATCAAGGAAGGCCTCGAAGAGGATACTCCAAACCGCTTCTAGTCATAATAAAACGATACTAGGTATAATGTCGCCTCACGATCGGGATCAGAGCTTTGAAACATTTAGGATTTCCGGCAACAACGTTTCCGTTTTTCATAAATTCTGCACCACCATTAAAATCACCGATCAAACCACCTGATTCAATAATCATCAATGCGCCTGCGGCCATGTCCCAAGGCTTGAGGTTGTACATCCATAGCCCGTCTAATCGACCACACGCGACATATGCCATATCAAGGCACGCGCTTCCTTGTTCTCGTATATTGGACTTCTCTGTACGAAGTTTTGCGTAGAGCTGGCTTTGTTTCTCTGAATCGATAGGTGCTCCACCCATTCCTATAAGCGCACCATCGAGATCCTGCTTTGGACTAACCCGTACCCGCTGNCCGTTAAGTTGACATCCCTTACCACGGCTGGTGACGAATTCTTCATTTCTTATGGGGTCAATGATAATGCCATGCTCTAATTTTCCCTTGTGCAGGCACGCAATAGATACGCAAAAGTGGGGAACCTGTCTTACAAAATTGAACGTGCCGTCAATAGGATCAATAATCCATGCGTATTCTGCATCCGCCCGCACTTCATTATTTGTTGACTCCTCTCCAGTGATTTGGTGATCTGGATAAGTCGCGCGTAGTGCTTCTGCAATCATTATTTCGCACTCCCTATCGACATTAGTCACGAAATCATTGTGCGACTTCTCTGAAATTTTTAGGAGATCGGGGCGATCAAAACTCCTAGCAATATGCGTGCTTGCTTCCCTTGCTGCTCGAAGAGCTATGTGCGCCATTGGCTCCATATACTNGGTCATCTTACGGTTTGGTTCTGAGGAAAGAGATCATACCATGTCAAATGCTGTAAACTTCATGCTATGCAAACAAATCTATTTCCTAGTATAAGAATTGTATTAGTAGAAACTTCCCACCCTGGGAATATTGGTGCTGTGGCCCGCGCGATGAAAAATATGGGAGTCGCCAATTTGGTTCTTGTTAGTCCAAAACGATTTCCAGATGAAGTTGCAGATTTTAGGGCTGTTTCAGCAATTGATGTNTTGCAGCAAGCCATTGTTGTGACAAGCGTCGAAGAAGCTATCAAAGACTGTCATCTTGTGATCGGTACTTCAGCCAGAGATCGTAGAATTCCATGGCCAATGNTGGACCCTAAAAGTTGCAGCGAAAAAGTAATACAAGAANCTTCTAATAATCACAATATAGCTATCCTGTTTGGTCGAGAGGATCGAGGTCTCTCAAANCAGGAGCTACAGCAGTGCCATTTCCACGTAAATATTCCGACGGGAAAGGCATATAGTTCATTGAATCTCGCGATGGCAGTTCAGATTATTTGCTACGAAATTCACCAGGCCAGTCTCAACAGAACCCCCGAGCAGGTTTGGGATTTCGATTTCGCAAGTTCCGCAGATATGGAGCATTTCTACAAACACTTAGAAGAAACATTAACTCAGCTGAAATTTCATGATCCGAAGAATCCAAAGCGATTAATGAACCGTTTAAGACGTCTCTTCAGCCGCATACGTCCAGATAAGATGGAAATTAGTATCCTGAGAGGTATTCTTTCAGCAATAAATCCAGCCGATAGGCACTAGCGTATAGGNGAGGTTGGCAGAAAAACTACAATTACGTCCTATCATCCTTGCTATCGTGAATTACTTGACTAAAATAGTCGGGTACTACGGTTGAATACGGGGTTGAGGAGAGAAAGCGGCATGAGGCTTACGGCGAAGGGTAGGTACGCGGTNACTGCGATGCTTGATTTAGCTCTCCATATGGACCAAGGACCGGTAAGTTTGGCAGAGATCTCTAAGCGTCAAGATATTAGTCTTTCTTATTTGGAGCAATTGTTTGCGAAGTTGCGGAGGAGAGAACTCGTAAGCAGCTTTCGTGGCCCAGGAGGTGGATATAGCGTAAAGAGAAATCTCGAAGATATATCCGTTGCATCCATTGTAGAGTCTGTTGACGAAAGCGTGGACGCGACGCGCTGTTCGGGTAGGGCGGATTGTCAGCACGGAGAAACCTGTTTGACTCATGATCTATGGGCTGATCTCTCCGAGGAAATAGATAAGTTTTTGAGTAGTATTAGCCTTGCTAGTATTATTCAAAAGAGCCAGGTCCAGACCGTGGTGGCGCGGCAGGACGCGTGGGAAAGAAGAGAGCGTCTGCCAGCGCAGGAGATAATATAAAGCCCTTGAAAAGCTAGAGGGTAGAATTTAGCGGAAAAAACTTTTAAGAGGTATTTTAAAGACTTAAATGAAACAACCTATTTATTTTGATTATGCGGCGACCACTCCAGTAGATCCCCGTGTGGCCCAGAAAATGAGTGAGTGCCTACTAGCAGAAGGGAAATTCGGTAATCCTGCAAGCCGCTCTCACAAGTTTGGCTGGGAGGCAGATGAGGCCGTTGAGCAAGCGCGTAGGCAGGTAGCAGATTTGGTCAATTGTGACCCAAGAGAAATCGTTTGGACTTCCGGCGCGACAGAGTCTGATAATTTGGCAATTAAAGGTGTTGCTCATTTCTACAAGAAGCAGGGGAAACATATCATCACCTCGAAAATTGAACATAAAGCGGTACTTGACTCTTGTCGTTTTCTCGAGAGAGAAGGCTATGAAGTGACTTATTTAGAACCTGGCGTAGATGGCGTTATTTCCCCCCAAAGTGTCGACAAAGCAATCCGAGAGGACACAATTTTAGTATCCCTGATGCAAGTGAATAATGAAATTGGTGTGCTCAATGACATCGAAGCAATTGGTGAAATTACACGAGCTCATAAAGTTTATTTTCATGTAGATGCTGCTCAGAGCGCAGGTAAAGTTGATATAGACTTGGATAAGATGAAGGTTGATTTGATGTCCTTTTCAGCCCACAAAATCTACGGGCCTAAAGGTATCGGTGCGTTATTCGTTCGTCGAAAGCCACGTGTAAGACTAGAGGCCCAGCTTCACGGTGGCGGGCATGAGCGTGGCATGAGATCGGGTACTCTAGCTACTCACCAAATCGTCGGTATGGGAGAGGCGTTTCGTATAGCGAAGGCAGATATGAATGATGAGTCGGAGCGAATAATTGAATATCGCCAACGTTTATGGAACGGGCTGAAGGATATGGAAGAGGTCTATGTAAATGGTGATCTTGCAAGTCAGGTTCCTGGGATTACCAATATTAGTTTCAACTTCGTAGAGGGTGAGTCGCTTATAATGTCACTCCCCGAGCTAGCTGTTTCCTCAGGTTCCGCCTGTACTTCAGCAAGCCTAGAACCATCTTACGTGTTGCGAGCTCTTGGTATGAATGACGAATTAGCCCATAGTTCCTTGCGTTTTTCAATCGGGCGTTTTACCACAGAGGAAGATATTGATAACGCAATCGCACAGGTTAGGGGCGCGGTTGAAAAGTTACGGGAACTATCTCCATTGTGGGATATGTATAAAGATGGTATCGATATGGATAAAATTGAGTGGGCAACACATTAAGAGGAACGGGCCATGCCATATAGCAGTAAAGTATTAGATCATTACGATAATCCTAGAAATGTGGGCAAGATGGACTCTGACAGCGAGGATGTTGGTACTGGGATGGTTGGCGCCCCAGCTTGTGGGGATGTGATGCGGCTTCAGATAAAGGTGGGCGAAGACGGTGTCATAGAGGATGCGAAATTCAAGACTTATGGTTGTGGATCTGCAATCGCTTCTAGCTCCTTACTTACTGAGTGGGTGAAAGGCCGGACCTTGGATCAAGCAGAAGATATCAAGAATACCCAGATTGCAGAAGAACTTGCCTTGCCACCTGTAAAGATCCACTGCTCTGTGTTAGCTGAGGATGCTATCAAGGCGGCGATAGAAGATTACCGAAACAAACGTCATGATGAAGTTGAAGGCCCAACGGACTGATGAGGTTGGAAAGTAGAGAATCGGCAATATCAATTTTGAGAAAGTTATGGGTTTAAGTCTTACTGAAAACGCGGCATCGCATATTGCGAGCTATCTAGGGGAACGCGGGAAGGGTTTAGGAATACGCCTCGCGGTCAAGACTACCGGGTGCTCAGGATTAATGTACGTTTTGGAACCAGTTGACGAGCCCCAGCCGGAAGATCTCAAATTCGATAGCAAGGGTATTGATGTTTACGTGGACCCCAAGAGCCTGATCTACCTAGACGGTACAGAGATGGATTACGTTAAACAAGGATTGAACGAAGGCTTCGAGTTCAAAAACCCCAATCAATCTGGAGAATGCGGGTGCGGAGAATCGTTCACCGTATAATTGGTAGTCGTGGACTTCAATCAAAACCATTTTGAAATTTTTCAGTTGGCGATCTCTTTTGACTTGGATCTGGAAGATCTATCAAAAAGATATCGCAAGATTCAGGCTGGGGTGCACCCAGATAAGTTTGTTAATGCTACAGATTATGAGAGGAGACTTTCGCTACAATGGGCAACTCAGGTTAANGCTGCTTACCAGATTCTTTCCTCTGANCTTGCCCGAGCAATATACATACTTGANATAAGCGGTGTCCCTCTTCAAGAGAACCCTCAGCTTCCNAGTGACTTTTTAATTGAACAAATCGAGCGACGTGAGGTTCTTGATGAAATCTCCAAGATTAGTCGCTCTCNGGAGGCGCTCGCAACTTATAGGGAAGAGNTGGAAAAGTGTATTAAGGATTACTTCAAAGAATTTTCAGAGTCGTATCTTACGAACCTGAGCCTTGCAGAAATGATAATATACAAGCTTCAATTTTTTACTAAGCTGAGGTTTCAAGTGAATAAAATAGAAGAGCAAATTTTNGGCTACTAATGGCCTTACTTCAGATAACAGAGCCAGGTCAATCAATCGATCCGCATCAACGAAAAATTGCAGCGGGTATTGATTTAGGCACTACCAATTCTTTAATCGCTATTGTGCGGGGTGGTGTTCCAGAAACCTTACCAATGCACCAAGGAACGCATCTCTTGCCTTCAGTCGTGCAGTATAAGGAAGAGCTTACCCTTGTGGGGCAAAGCGCGTTAGATTCAGCAGAAGAAGATCCATTAAATACCGTGCTTTCTGTAAAACGTATGATGGGTCGTGGNATTGGTGATATTGCGCGAATGGGAAAAAGCTTACCTTATGATTTTGTANGTAACGAAAGTGGTATGGTCAAAATTAATACGGTAGCCGGTGATAAGAGTCCAATAGAAATTTCATCGGAAATTTTGAAGGAATTAGTCGAGCGTGCAAATCAATCCCTTCCAGGCGGTCTCGACGGTGTTGTTATAACAGTCCCTGCCTACTTTGACGACTCTCAAAGGCAAGCCACTAGAGATGCTGCCAGAGTTGCCGGATTAAACGTATTAAGATTGTTAAACGAGCCTACAGCGGCGGCAGTCGCTTATGGCCTAGATTCTGGTTATGAGGGACTCGTTGCCGTTTACGACTTAGGGGGTGGTACTTTTGATATTTCCGTATTGCGGTTGACTCGCGGTGTATTTGAAGTAGTTGCAACAGGAGGAGATTCAGCTCTAGGGGGTGACGACTTCGACAAGTGTATTGCTGAATGGATAATTACTCAGGCAGGCTATGGTCAAGAACTGACTCCTCGACATTTAAGAGGCGTCATGCTCCAGGCGCGGTCCTTGAAAGAATTGCTTTCTACTAGTGATATTGCAGACGTAGATTTTACGATTGATGGTTTGAGCTTCAAAGGACAGCTNACCAGAGAAAAAATGGACGAGTTGGTTGCCAAACTNGTTATNGAATCTATTAATGCTTGTAGGCGTGTGCTGCGTGACGTAGGTGAGTGCAAGATAGGTAATGTCGTTTTGGTCGGAGGATCTACTCGCATGCATGCAGTTAGGCAAGCCGTAACTGATTTTTTCGGTGTGGAGCCTTTGGTAGACATTGATCCGGATCGTGTAATTGCCGTTGGGGCTGCTGTTCAGGCTGATATTCTGATTGGTAACAAACCTAAGGATGAAATGCTNTTACTTGATGTGCTTCCCCTTTCTCTAGGTTTAGAAACGATGGGAGGTTTGACAGAAAAAATAATCCACCGTAACACCGCTATCCCAGCCTCCAAGTCTCAGGAATACACCACGCACAAGAATGGACAGACAGCTATGCTAGTCCATGTGGTTCAGGGTGAGAGAGAACTAGTAGCGGACTGCAGATCTTTGGCCAGTTTTGAGCTCAGAGGAATTCCAGCTATGGTTGCTGGTGCTGCACGGATTGAGGTCAATTTTCAAGTCGATGCCGATGGCTTACTATCGGTTTCAGCTCGTGAAATAACCACTGGTGTAAATGCTAAGGTTTTAGTAAAACCCTCTTATGGTCTGAGTGAGGAGGAAATATCTACTATGTTAAGAGCCTCCTTTCAGTTCGCAGAGGATGATGTCAAAATAAGATCTTTAGCCGAAGCAAGGGTGGAAGCAATGCGGCTTATAGACGCACTAGAGGGCGCACTTGCCCAGGACGCTGATCGACTGTTGCAATCTGACGAAGCAGCCTTGTTAACGGACGGAATAGTCTCCCTAAGAAAAGTTAGTAAAACAAGGAACGTCAACTTAATAAATGCCGANGTGAAGAAATTGATGGAAGCTAGCGAGGTATTTGCAGCGCTTCGTATGGATTCTGCTGTGAGGACTGCTTTTTCCGGACTTCATATTGATCAGCTTAAAGAGGGTTCGTAGTGCCGCAAATAATTTTTTTGCCTCATGAAGAGCGTTGCCCGGAAGGTGCCGTTACTGATGGCTCCAGTGGTGAAAAGCTAATCGAGATTGCGCTTCGAAATGGTATCGACATCGAGCATGCTTGTGAAAAAGCTTGTGCCTGTACGACATGTCACGTCATTGTTCGTGAAGGATTCGATTCCTTGCAAGAGTCTGATGAAACAGAAGACGATCTTCTGGATAAAGCTTGGGGATTGGAGCCTGATTCTAGACTTAGCTGTCAAGTTGTACTAGGAGCAGAGGATTTGGTAATAGAAATCCCTAAATATACGATAAACCAAGTGTCTGAGAGTCAGTAATGTGNACGTTGGAGACTATNTAATTGAAATGGACTGATACCGTGACCATTGCGATAGAGCTCAGCGAGGCTTATCCTGAAGTTGATCCATTAAGAATTCGCTTTACGGATCTGCAGAGCTGGGTCTTGGCTTTGCCCGGATTCGATGACGATCCGGATAGATGCGGTGAACGCATACTAGAAGCCATTCAAATGGCTTGGCTAGATGAGTTGGATTAGTTAGGAGAAAATCTTGATAGATTTTGAGGAGAGGCACTTTNCCTTTGCTGGCTGTTTTAATTTTCGTGATATCGGTGGATACCCTACTGTCGATGGACGGCTTTTACGTTGGGGGCGTTACTTTCGAGCAGGTCGACAGGATCGTATGACTTCTAGCGACCTACAAAAGGTTGCGCAATTGGGAATAAAAACTCAAATTGATCTCAGACGACCAGATGAGCTTGAGGATCAGGGTCGAGGTCCTCTAGAGGACATGGGAATAGATTATAGATGGCACTCTGTAATACCACCTAATGGATCACAGGTCTTGGATGCTGCCGCGGGTGAGGGTATATCCGGCAAAAGATATCTTCGTTATCTTGATTTCGATACTACTCCTTGGTTACAAGTGTTCAGAATTCTGGCTGATTCAGAGAGTTATCCCGTAGTAGTGCATTGCACTGCGGGTAAGGATCGAACAGGTGTTACTACCGCTTTTTTGCTTTCGGTGCTTGGAGTGAAGCGGAAATTAATTGAAGAGGACTTCATACTCAGTAATCGAGATCAGCCGCGGCATATAAAGTTTCTTGAGAGCAAGGGACTATCTTCAGGCTCGGTTCATCGTAACGTGGGCGTTCCAGAGGATGCAATGAAAGTTTTTCTTGATGGTATGGACAAGGAGCATGGTGGAGTCATTGCGTTTCTTTATAAGATCGGTATTGATGATGAGATGCAATCGGCTATTCGTAGTGTGTTGTTAGAAAATTAAAGTCTCTTTGAGAATATTGCAACTATGTTTCACATCAGGCCCTCCCCGCCTATAATGAAACCTGATTTTCTTCGAGGAGTAGTTCGATGGCACAAGAGAGAACCCTTTCCATTATAAAGCCAGATGCAGTTAGTAATAATGTAGTGGGTGATATTGTAAGCAGGTTCGAGAATGCTGGCTTAAAAGTTATAGCGATGCGTATGGAGCGTCTTTCTCAGGAAAGAGCAAAGGGCTTTTATGCGGAGCATGATGGCAAGCCTTTCTTCAAAGACCTAGTTTCTTTTATGACCTCTGGGCCCGTAGTCTTGCAGGTTTTAGAAGGTGAAAACGCGATTGTAAGGAATCGAGAACTAATGGGTTCAACGAATCCCCAGGAGGCAGAACAGGGNACTATCCGAGCTGATTTTGCAAAGTCAATCGATGCAAACGCAGTTCATGGTTCTGATTCGCCTGCCTCAGCCATTAGAGAAATTGAATTTTTCTTCAGTGAAGAACAAGTCAATAGCAGATGAGTTTGCCAGCAAAATTGGACCTGCTTGGATATACCAGGTCTGACCTATCAGCCCTACTCTTGGGGCTTGGAGAAAAGCCCTATCGCGCTGAGCAAATACTTAAGTGGTTGCACCATAGATTGGTCCCTAGCTTTGAACAAATGACTGACATTAGTAAAGAGCTTAGGACGTATCTTAGTGAAAATGCTGAAATTTGTGAGCTGGAGGTGCTAGAAGAAAAAAAATCACTGGATGGTACGCGTAAATGGCTGCTCAGAACTCTCTCGGGCAGTGCCATAGAAATGGTATTTATTCCTGAAGACAGTCGAGGAACTTTGTGTGTTTCATCGCAAGTTGGCTGTGCCCTTAACTGCAGTTTTTGTAGCACGGGGAAACAGGGCTTTAATAGTAATTTAACTGCTGGAGAGATAGTTGGCCAAGTTCGCTTAGCAGTTCAGAGACTAAAGGAAGCCTATCCCGAGCGGGCTAGGGTGGTTACTAATGTTGTCTTGATGGGAATGGGGGAACCATTACTTAATTTGGATGCTGTGCTTCCAGCAGTCGAAATAATGATGGATGACCTTGGATATGGAATTTCTAAAAGAAAAGTCACGATATCTACCGCGGGTGTAGTCCCCGGAATAAGAAAGTTGGCGGAGTATACTGATGCTTCTTTGGCAGTTTCTTTGCACGCCCCAAATGATGAAGTTCGTAATCAATTAGTCCCCATCAATCGCAAGTACCCTATTGCTGAGTTGCTGAGAGTGTGTAGGGAATATACAAAAGTATTGGGGGAAAAGCGCACAGTGACAATTGAGTATACCTTAATTAAAGGGTGTAATGATCAACCGGAGCANGCTGTTCAACTTGCAGCTCTGTTACTTGGTTTTCCTTGTAAAATTAATCTTATACCGTTCAACCCATTTCCAGGATCAAATTATCATCGGCCTAGTCAAAGGGCTATACGCGCATTTCAAGAGATTTTGGTTGGATCCGGTTTGTCGACTATGGTTCGCACAACCAGAGGGGATGATATTGATGCAGCATGTGGACAATTAGTGGGAGACGTTCAAGATAAGGCCGGACAAAAGTCAGGTTACCGTGAAATTTTAAGGGGCTAAGCGATTAGAATAGAAAACCTTGTAGATATTAGTCTTAAATTAATATGAAGAGAGGTACAGTATGGAAGGGTCCGATTTGGAGGATGTGCCTGCCGGAGAAACAGTTTCNGGNCTATTAGTTAGTGCGAGAGAAGAGCTTGGGCTAAGCCAGAAAGATGTGGCAGATATGCTCTTCTTGCAAGTTACATTCATTCAGAAAATTGATGAGGGATTGTTTCAGAAGCTTCCGAAGCGAGCATACATAAGAGGTTATCTACGATCGTATGCGCGCGCGTTGGGGCTCGATGGCGATCATGTAGTTAAGCTTTATGAAGATGAGAGTGNGTCTGAACNTTCCTCAGATGAAANAGATTTAGTCGAAGAGCGGATAGGGGGCGCAGTTGTTANAGCTCCTTTACTAAAGACAGGACTTGTGGGATTAGTACCTCTCTTCGTTGTCTTGCTACTAGTTTGGTTTGTATCCAATAATACTAAAGAAGTGGAGGCTATCGATGAGCAAATTATTCCAGATTTAGTTCTTCAGGAGGGGTCAGAGACCGCTGAAAAAGTTGCGAACCTCGAAGCTGGGATAGATCCTTCTCAAGTTGCGCTCCCTGTTGATTTGAATCAGGTTGGACTATCGACCGAAGCCAACAATAGACTTGAAGATTCCACGGATAAAATAATTGAAGAATCGGAGCCTAAAAAGGACACCCCGAACACTATTGAGGAGATTAAGGGGATTTCTCTGAAGCGGTCAATAGAAGGCGGTACAGAATATATAATAGTCGANGCTGGNGGAGATGANCATATCGAGCTTTCATTTTTGGAAGAGTGCTGGGTAGAGGTGGAAGATGGTGAAGGCTACTCAATATACGGGGATCTGAACGGTGAAAAAGAAATCCTAAATATTTACGGNATCGCACCATTTAAGGTTCTCCTTGGTAGGGCTGCCGNGGTTAACATGAGTTTTAACGGAGAAGATATTGATCTGCTCGAATATGCGGACATCGATCAGATAGCGGAGGTTAAGTTAGGAACGCCATGAAGCACGAATCAAATATTCAACGTCGAAAAACGCGCCAGATAATGGTTGGTAACGTTCCAGTTGGGGGTGATGCACCTATTAGTGTGCAGAGTATGACTAATACTGAAACTACTGACACTTCTGCGACGGTTGAGCAAATTAATCGATTGGTGAACGCAGGTGTTGATATCGTTAGGGTTTCCGTACCCAGCATGGATGCTGCAAGAGCTTTTGGTGTCATACGTAATGAAGTTTCAGTTCCGCTTGTTGCAGATATTCACTTTGACTACAAAATCGCTTTGAAAGTAGCATCTTTAGGTGCAGACTGTTTGCGAATAAATCCCGGTAATATTGGGAACCAAAGTCGGTTGAAAGAAGTAATATCAAGCGCTAAACATAACGATATCCCAATTCGTATAGGTGTTAATGCGGGTTCATTGGGAAAGGATCTGTTACGAAAATATAAAGAGCCTAGTGCGAAAGCTATGATTGAGTCGGCCAAGCGTAATATTGATATGCTCGACGCAGAAAATTTTCAAAACTTTAAACTTAGTATGAAATCTTCAGAGATTTTTATGGCGATTGAGGCTTATCGTGCGATTGCGAGTCAAATTGATCAGCCCTTGCACCTTGGAATTACAGAAGCAGGAGGTTTACGTTCAGGCACAGTGAAAAGTGCTATAGGAATGGGGCTGCTATTGATGGAGGGCATTGGTGATACCATCAGAATTTCTTTAGCAGCAGATCCGGTTGAGGAAGTCCGGGTCGGTTTTGATCTTCTCAAGAGCCTTCATCTAAGAAATAAAGGGATTAATCTCATCGCTTGTCCGAGTTGCTCGCGTCAAAATTTTGACGTTATTGGGATGGTGAATGAATTAGAGAGGCGGACCGAAGATATTACGATCCCTCTGGATGTTGCAGTGATCGGTTGTATCGTCAATGGGCCTGGTGAGGCTAAGGAAGCAGATATCGGATTGACTGGTGCAAGTCCTAATAATTTGATTTACGCGTCAGGCAAACCCCATCACAAGGTTTCCAATGATGAACTTCTGGATGATTTNGAGAAAATGATTCGGACTCGTGTCTCAGAGAAGCAAGAGGATCAAGATCANTTAATAGTAAAAAGTTCTTCGGACTCGTGAAAATACAAGCAATAAGAGGCATGCAGGACTTGCTGCCTAAAAAGAAGAAAGTATATCGCTTCGTTGAGGATATAATCCGAGGTGTCCTAGCATCTTATGGCTATAAGGAGATTGGAGTTCCTGTTCTTGAGTCAACTGATCTTTTTCGTCGTTTGGTAGGGGAGGATACGGATATCGTTGAAAAAGAAATGTATACATTTGACGACAGAAATGGCGATAGTTTAACCCTCCGGCCCGAGGGAACNGCTGGTGTTGTGCGTATGGGGCAGGAACGAGGTCTGCTGTTTAACAAAACACAGCGGTTTTGGTATTCGGGCCCAATGTTTCGTCATGAACGACCGCAAAAGGGACGCTATCGGCAGTTTGAGCAGATTGGTGTTGAGTGTTTTGGTATGGCTGGACCTGAAATCGATGCAGAATTACTTTTTATAGCCTTCAGAATATGGCAGCTATTGGGTGTTTCTGATGGCGTCAGTTTGGAATTGAATTCCATAGGTACTAAAGCGTGTCGTCTAACGTATCGAGATGCATTGGTTTCCTTCCTAAAGAAGTACAGTAATGCTCTCGATGAAGACAGCTTTCGGAGATTAGATAGTAATCCTTTGCGTATTTTAGACAGCAAAGTGAGTTCAACTAGGGCATTATTAGAAGAAGCTCCAGTAATTACAGACTTTATGGATAAAGAGTCTTTGAAACATTTGGACAGCTTGAAGCTTTTGTTAGATCAGCGTCGGATTCCCTATAATATAAACACCTCCCTCGTTCGAGGTCTCGATTATTACAATAGAACTGTGTTTGAGTGGATCAGTAATGACCTCGGTTCTCAGGGCACTGTTTGTGGCGGTGGTAGATACGACGGTCTTGTCGAACAGATCGGTGGACGAGCAACGTTCGGTGTTGGTTTTGCGATTGGTTTAGATCGAGTGGCTATGTTACTAGAAGACCGTTTTGAAACTTCAGGTGAATGTGACATATTCTTGGCTGCAATTGGTCAGCTNGGAAAAGAAAGATCACTTCTGCTCGCAGAAGATCTTCGATCAGTATTGAAAAATACAACAGTTGTCGTTGATTGCACTGACAGTAAGCTAAAGAGTCAACTTAAAAGAGCAAATGCTGATGGGGCCCGTATAGCGGTTATCATTGGTGAGGAAGAAGCTGTTAAAGGCGAAGCTATAATCAAGCATTTGGGTTCTGGCGAACAGGAATCTTTGAACTTAAGCTCAGTGGGTGATTATTTGGTAAAAGTATTGCGTGAGGAATAGATGTGGCTGAAACGGACGAAGAACAGATAGAGGCAATAAAAACTTGGTGGACAGAAAATGGAAAGGCTCTGCTCTTTTCATTGGTCCTTGTGCTAGGGTCGGTATCATTTTATCGAGTATGGCAAGGTCAAGTGNTAGAGGATGCTGAAAAAGCTTCAGCCTTGTATGAAAGTATGACCTTGGTAATGGTAGGTGAGGAGATAAAAACTTTGTCAGCAGAGACTATAGAATCCACGCGCTCTATTGGTAATCGATTAAAGATTGATCATCCAGATACTATTTATGCGTTTCTCGGTGCTCTCCACATGGCGAAACTTGGAGTGGAGACGGGTGATCTAGAATCAGCGGAGACCGAGTTGCGATGGATGTTAGAAAATGACGCNGACGCGGCTCTTCAGCCGATTGTCCGCATGAGNTTGGCATCTATTATTGCCGCTCAGGGTAGGTTAGAGGACGCTCTGTTGCTTGTATCTGAAGACCAGAATCTCACGGGACACGCATCGTCTTGGTATGAATTACGAGGTGATATTTTTTACCAGTTAAATGATATTGATAAAGCTCGAGAGTCTTATCAGAAAGCNNTAGATTCTNCATCAGAAGAGCCTCGAGACAGAATGCTGCTGGCAAAACTTCAAGANATTACCTTTGTTACGCGCGAGTAGAGTAGGTATGTTGCGTTTACTTTTTTGTTTTCTAGTCTTTCAAATTGCAGGTTGTGCGTGGTTAACCAATATCACAAACCTTGGTGATAATAATGAATCTTTAAAGCCTAGACAGCTTGAACCTCTTAAGAAAGAGGTAGAATTAGATCGCCTCTGGAAGACGAAAATAGGGAAGAGTAAAAGTGGAAGGATGTCTATGCTTGTTCCACAATTTTCTAGTAGCTCGATTTATGCCGCTTCTCCCGATGGCACCGTCAAAGCATTGAAGACCTCTAACGGTAGAGAGCTTTGGACGGTAAATGTTAGTAAATTTTATCGGGGTGCTGATTATGGTAAGAATGTNGACTTGTTGACTGGCGGTNTCGGGCTTGGGGAAGGATTGTTAATTATAGGTACGGTAGCTGGCGAGATTCTGGCCCTAAATCAAGAAGATGGTGTTCTCGTTTGGAGAGCGAAGGCCAGTAGTGAAGTATTGTCGCCACCTCAAGTAAAGGATGATTTAGTAGTAGCACACACTATTGACGGTAAAATAACAGCTTATAATGCAATTAATGGAGAGCGAAGATGGACTTACTCCACTACGATACCTCCACTTAGTTTGCGAGGTACGGCAACTCCTCTTGTGACATCCCAGTATGTTATTGCAGCTTTCGCCAATGGTAGGATTGCGATTCTTGATCGTGAATCAGGTTTACCGGGTTTTGAACAGATGATTGGGATTTCCAAAGGTAGGAATGATCTAGATCGACTGGTGGACATTGATGGTGCTATGGTCTTGCTTGGTCAGCGCCTCTATGTGGTCGGTTATCAAAGTAGACTAATCGCTGTCAATTTGAACACTCTTAGTGTCGAGTGGTTCAATGAATTATCGAGTGTAGTAGGCCTAGGAGAGGGATTTGGTAATATTTACGCAGGTCATGCGGATGGTGTAATTGATGCTTATGACGCACTCACAGGAAAGATAGTTTGGGAAGTTGATGCGCTTACTAATAGAGCGATTTCTGCACCCGTAACATCGAGTAGCTATCTTCTGGTGGGTGATTTTCAAGGTTATTTGCATGTTATAGCTCAGTCTGATGGTAGGTTTGTTGGTCGCAAAAAAATCGATAATAGTGGCTTATCAGTCGCACCTATTAGTGATGGTAATAGGATTTATTTATTAGCCAACAATGGCTTCCTGTCAGCCTACGAAATCTTCTAGGTAAAAATCTATGTCTCCGGTTATTGCCCTCGTTGGACGCCCCAATGTAGGTAAATCAACACTTTTTAATCGCTTAACTCGGTCTAGAGACGCCATTGTTGGTAGTCTCTCTGGATTAACTCGTGATCGTCAGTACGGTCGAGGAGTTATTGGTGATATTGATTATGTAGTCATAGACACCGGTGGACTCACGGATGAACAAGGTGGTATCAATAAGCCAATGGCTGATCAGGTTATGCAGGCTATTAATGAAGCTGACCTAATTGCTTTTATGGTAGATGCGAGAGATGGGTGCTTGGTAGGTGATGAGACAATAGCCGAGATGTTACGTTTACAATCTGTTCCAGTATTGCCAGTTGTCAATAAAATAGATGGAAAAGATCCAGCTATCGCTGGTAGTGAGTTTTTCGCATTGGGCCTGGGTGATCCAATTTGTATATCGGCTGGTAGTGGGCAAGGAATAACCCAACTGATCAATCAAAAGATTGCTAGTTTACCTGGATTTTCGATGGAGAATGATGATCGGGAAACGGGAGCGATAGGCATTAAGATTGCCGTGGTTGGAAGACCAAATGTAGGAAAGTCTACGTTAGTCAATAGATTACTGGGAGAAGAGCGGGTTGTTGTTTTTGATGCAGGGGGAACAACTCGAGACAGTATCTATATTCCTTTTGAACGCGATACTCAAAACTATATATTTATTGATACAGCGGGTATTCGGCGGAGGGGTAGAGTAGTCGAACGAATCGAAAAGTTTTCTATAGTCAAAACATTGGATGCAATCGTAGATGCAAATGTAGTTATTTTGATGATTGATGCTCGAGATGGAGTTGTAGAGCAGGATCTGCATCTTTTAGGTCATATTTTGGATGCTGGACGAGCTCTAGTTATAGTAATTAATAAGTGGGACGGTCTGGATTCAGACGAAAAAGATAATATTCGCTCAGACTTGGAACGCCGGCTTACCTTTATCGATTTTGCTAAGATTCATTTTGTTTCTGCCTTGCATGGCTCAGGCGTAGGTGATCTTTATGGTTCTGTGCATCGTGCATACGAATCAGCTACCGGAGGGATAAAAACCTCAGATTTAAATACCATACTGCAGCAGGCGATTATGAATCATCAGCCACCACTAGTGCGTGGACGTCGTATTAAGCTCCGCTATGCTCATTTAGGGGGGATAAATCCTCCAAGGATTGTCGTCCATGGTAATCAGACTGATGCAGTCCCGGAATCTTATAAACGCTATCTAGAGCATCGCTATATTGACGCGCTAAAACTTGAAGGTACACCTATTCATCTGGAATTTAAAACAGGAGACAATCCTTTTAAAGAAAAAAGAAATCAGCTTAACCGTCGTCAGATTTCTCGTAAGCGTCGATTAATGGATTTTGTCAGAAAAAATGAACGTCGCCGTAAACGAAGACGTTAATATCTGCGAACTTGCAAGACTTAGTCATTGGATAAAAACAACTCAGGATTCACCCGAGCATTATTGAGACTAACGCCCCAATGAAGATGAGGACCAGTTACTCGCCCTGTTTTACCCACTGATCCGATCAAGGAACCTTTGTTCAAATGATCATTGATATCAACATGAATATTCTTCAGATGACAATACATAGTTATGAGCCCATGTCCATGATCAATAAGTATAGTATTTCCGTTAAAGAAATAGTTACCTGTCGCAGCAACTATACCCTTCGCTGGTGCTAAGACTGGCATACCCTCAGGCGAGGCGATATCCATACCACTATGTGGGTTTCTGGATTGACCATTAAGAACCCGACGCAGACCAAATGAGCTAGAGCGAGGCCCTTTTAAGGGTGCGATGAAATTTGTGTCAGGTATCATAGTAGTCGTAAAGCTTCGAAATACTGAATTCATTTCTCGTCTTTCTCTCGCTATTCTTTTGAGATCTTCTGGAAGCGGACTCACCTGACGTTGATTTTGAATAGTAAGATATTGAGTTTGATACTCGTAGTTCTCTATTGTGAATCCTATCTTATTTTTTCCAGCTCTGATTTCGTGATTTCCAGGTTTGGCAGATAGAGGAATTCCAACTATGGCAAAAGCGCCTTTATTATTTTTTAGGGTAAGTATGGGGTTACCATTAAAGGTTATTTTTTCTAACATACTGACGGGGATTATTGCGACCCCACCGGGAACTGGACTATGAGCTGGCATTGCGAGTCCCATCAAGGGATACAGTATCATCACCAACATAAGTAAAGTAAGTTTAGGAATCATGAATATCTTTAACGTTAGCGGAAATAATACCAGAACTAAACCTAACATCTATCACGTCATTTTTTTTAAGGCTATTGGCGTTTCTTACTATTTTTCCTTCCTTTCCTCCATAAGTGGTAATCGAATAACCACGTTTGAGTGTTGCTAGAGGGCTCAAGGTCTCTAATCTTTGTGTTAAATTATTAAACTGATTATTTTTTTTCGTTACCTTCGCTTTTGCTCTATCTATTAACTGATTCTGAATACTATCTATTTGCCGCTTAGTTTCATTAAATCTTGATTTATTAATNAGTCTTAGTTCTAGATTATCTATTCGNTGATTAAGCTCCTGAAGCCTTTGACGAGGATGTTGTAATCTTTTTTTTAGATGCTGCATCTGAGCNAGATTATTTTTGAGGATAATTGAAATTCTTCGTGTTAGCGTTTGTTTATGTCGTTCTAGATTGTAATTCCACTCATGTTGATCGGGGCTTATTAATTCTGCGGCAGCTGAAGGGGTAGGCGCTCTTAGATCCGCTACAAAATCTGAAATCGATGTGTCAGATTCATGACCGATAGCTGAAACGATAGGGATNTCTATATCCGCAATCGTTCGGGCAATAGTCTCGGAGTTAAAAGGCCAAAGGTCCTCCAGCGAGCCTCCTCCCCGAGTTAGCAAAAGAATATCGAAGGGGAATGTTCTATACCTATTCGCGAATAGTAATGCTTCTCTAATTTTTTGTACTGCTTCTTTACCTTGGACTTGTGAGGGCAATATAGTGACTTTTATCGCTGGGAAGCGCCGTTCAAGTATGTTTAAGACGTCTCGAATAGCGGCACCACTTGGTGAAGTGATGACGCCGACATGTTTGGGAACTGCCGGTATTGATTTTTTATTCTTTACATCAAATAACCCCTCTTTTTGGAGCTTGACTTTAAGTTGCTCAAAGGCTCTNAGAAGTTCGCCATCGCCAATATCTTCTAGTGTATCTGCTGAGAGTTGGAATTCTCCCCTTCCTTCGTACAGACTTATTTTTCCTCGAAGTAATACTTTTGAACCATCTTGAGGTTTTACTCTAAGGGATCGGTTACGATTTCGAAACATTACACACCTAATTTGGGCTGAAGCATCNTTCAAAGTGAAATACCANTGCCCAGAGGATGGTTGTACAAAATTCGAAATTTCACCCTCCACCCAAATGTTGGGGAACTCTCCCTCTAGAATTCGGCGAGCCATCTGATTAAGCTTTGTGACCGAAAGTACTTCTCTATTGCTACCCGTATTCGTGCTTATGTTTCTTAGAACCATTCGTGTTTTATAGCCTAAACATTAAAGTTACTCATACTACGGAAAAGGGTTTTGTTCGTGTTTAACTAAACTGTCATCACAGACTAGGGTTAGTTTAAGTTTTTCGAATTTTTGTTGTCATCGTCTTCTTCTTGGATGTCATCATCGTCCTCTGAATCTGATCTAAGAAATTTCAACGGATGAATTGGATTCTGTAAACCGAGCGAGTCTGAGATCTCTAGGCTTGTCTTATCTGCTAGCTCTACGACCTGATTTATAGTCAGTTGTGCCGATTGATATCGTGATCCCAACTCAAAGAAATAATTAGCATACTTTTGTGGCAAATATACACANACGACNCCNCCGACGGTTTTCACATCCTTAAAAGCTGAGGATTCCATCTTCAGTNTTGAATTTAAGGGCTGAGTTTTCTGCAACGCTTCAGTTTTATGGGCGCCCTCTATAAAGGTTGTATCGATGAAAGCGGTCAGTCTCGAGTTCATTAAAGCCTTTAGCTTTCGCACTTCTCTCGGGTCTAATTTTAATGTAGGCAACCCAAGATAAAAAGNCTTAGCCTTCTTCTTTACATTCCTTTCTTTAATACCACTCAGTAGACTCATCTCAGGCAACCCCCCAAAAGAGCCGCTAATTATTGGTAGGAGTCAATCTTTTTCCGCAGCTTNNATGCTGTTTCACTCAAAATCTGGCTTACACGAGATTCAGAAACGTCGATAACTGCTGCAATCTCCTTTAAGTTTAGCTCATCTTGATAATAAAGAGATAGAACTAATTGACTTCTCTCAGGTAAGTCTGAAATAGAGGATTTAAGTACNGTAACCAGNTCGTCTCTTTGAAGGCCTTCTTCTGGAGGGGCTTCAATTTGTTGTTCTTCAAAGTCAGACATTTCTGACCCTTCACTTGTTACATGCTCTGCTCCAGCAATAATAAGTCTTTCTTTCTGGTATGTTTCAAGATCCTTCCCTAAGTAAGAGGCAACTTCTTTACCTGTCGGTGCGCGGCCAAAACGAACCGTTAGCTTGTCTAANGCNGCAGTGTGTTCTTTTTTGAAAGCAATGGTAGTTCTAGTCGTTTGTGACATCCTTCGGACATCATCCAGCATTGCCCCCCTAATGCGTGTTTTAGCAAATTGCTCTAAAGTAATATTTCTGTTTGGGTCGAAAGCATCCATGGCTTGTATCAAGCCTTCGAGGCCCGATTGTGTTAGATCATCTAAATCTATGTTTGAAGGAAGACGCCCTTTCAAGTGAAGNGCTGTTCTCTTAACTAATGATATTAGNTCNGGGCTTATGCTATTTTTTGAGCTATNTGAAAGATAAGAAGCTGTCGCTCTCGACTTTTCAGGACTTCCGCTTCCAGATGATTTCCGATCTATATTCATAACTTAATTCNAGAAGTTAGGAGTTGTTTCTCTTCCATCGTGCTCCGCAACCTTATCAGCTAAGTGCTGAATATTACACCAAGCCACTGATTTGGGAAATGAGTAAGGGAGCGGTTTTCGAACTCGAATCGCTGATCTTACCGCTTGATCTTCCTTAATCGAACCCAAGTACCCCACTGGAGACCCCAGGAAGGATAGGCACAGCGCATTCATTTTCTCATAAAACGATTTACCGGAGGAAATCGCTGATACTTGATTAGGGACGAGATAAGTTTCTGATAAATGATTGCTTTTATGTAGAAGTTTAAGTACGCCATAACTATCAGCTATCGACGTTGGTTCATCGACGAAAATTACAATACGTGTGTCACATAAAGTTAGTAGATGCATATTTTGTGCTGATATACCTGCAGCAATATCAAAAATTACGACCGCATCGTTATAGATAGTCTCTAACACCTGACACAGATCTGATAGCGAAGTCAGAGGCATATTCACTATGTTAGCATCCCCAGATGCGCCTGCCAGGAGTTCTAAACCTTCATCGAGATGAGTGATNACTTCGGTTATTGGTTTTCCCTCTAATACATAGTCTGATATTGTCANAGACGGAGAGACTCCCAACATTAACTGCGCATTAGCTAGCCCCATGTCTGCATCAACAATGAGCACTTTCTTGCCTAAGTTGTGTAATGCTATACCCAGATGGGCAGAAATGAAGGTTTTTCCAACCCCACCCTTTCCACTACAAACTCCAATTAGGTGTGCCAATTTAAGGTCTCTCTTCAATTAACTAGTTAGTTTGAATTCGCAAATACGCAATNTTAGACCGATTTNAGGTATCTTTATATATATATCCTGCCAGGCTCTACAGCGATAACTNNNNATCATTTTTTTATATCGTCAGAGCTTAAGGTGACTGGTTCGCTTGCCTGTATTTCTGAAAATAATTTCAGCAGAAGATTAGTCTGCTCTTGATCCTCATTAAGCAGGTAGTGAAAGCTCGTCTCAAGCCAGGTTTTTTCCTCGGCTAGGGCTAGTTTTGGTAGTAATGAAAGATCTGCCTCCAGCAGAACAAGCTTATCCTTTACAAAGAGTTCCACCATTTCCCCGATTTGGTCAAGCTTATTAATATATATAAGATTCGCAGAGTGTCCTTCTGCAATAGCGGATAGGTGAGGATCATTATTGCTGTGTTTATGTGGGAGCCTCAGTATGGTGAGATGTTCGTTAGTCAGTTTCCCTTCTTTTAAAAACTGTTTAATTACAGTCGTCTTTCCAGACTCCCGGTGGCCCCATATAATGTGACATCCTATATTTTCTTCTAATTTCAGTCTTGGAGAATTGCTCAGCTGCTCTTCGTTACCGACACCAGACCCAATCCCGATTTGACTACTTTTTTGTGCTTCAGATCCAAGTTTGGGAAGTTGCTCTATGGATGATTTAATGTAATTAATTTCTTGATTAATACTATGTATATAGGCCCAAGGATCGANCTCTTCCGTTTGTGTTTTTAGTTTCTCCTGCGTTGTCATAAAGTTTGAAAAACTTTTATTCGTGTTGCTTTTCTCAACTTCTTTCGTGCTCTCCGTANTNGCTGCAGTAGTTTTTCCTTCGCTTATTCCCATTTCCGATTCACATGCTGCGATAATTTCGGTTTTTGAGCCTACTTTTGAATTCGAAACAATCAGGGCTTCTTCTCCCAAAGTGGTTCTTATTTCGTCAAGAACAGACTTCGTATTTTTGCCAATAAATCTTTGTAGTTTCATAATATACCCTCAATTATTCTCGTTCTTTTAATTCAATAGTTCGTAAAATCTTGATTGGTTGGTCATCTGGAACCTCTCGATAAGATAGGATAGACAAATCCTTCTTGAGTTTACCGATAAACTGAGACAGCCAAGTGCGTATCATTGGGGATACAATCAGTACTGCGGGCTTCTCACTTTCTTGGGCGCTAGTAACTTCGTCCGATAGAGTTTCTATTAGAGTTTGCGCTAAATTGGGTTCCAAGGTTANATCTTCGCTATTTGGTGCTGACTTGACTAAATCTGTTAGCATTTGTTCGAGATTAGGTTCCAAAGTCATGACTTCAAGTGTGTCTAGCGGGTCACAAACCTGTTGCACGATAAGGCGCCCAAGTTTTGTTCGTACATAGTTCGTAAGTGCTTCAGGGGATTTTGTTGTAGGAGCTATATCTGATAGTGTTTCGAGTATAGTCCGCATATCTTTTATCGGTACTCCCTCACTCAATAAATTTTGTAATACTTTAACAATAATACTCATTGAGAGATTTTCAGGAATCAGTTCCTCTATAAGCTTGGGAGAAGTTTCCTCCACTCTATCAATTAGATGTTGTGTGATTTCGTAAGTAAGTAACTCTTCTGTGTTGTTTCGTAAAACTGAGTTGAGGTGTGTNGCGATNACTGTACTCGTATCGACAACCGTGTAACCTACTGCTTGCGCATATTCTTTATCCTTAGAGTCGATCCAAACAGCGTCTAATCCGAAAGCAGGTTCTTTTATTTGATTTCCAGAAACAGTCTCTAGAACGGATCCTGGATTTATCGCTAAAAACTTACCGAGTTCGATATCCCCAACACCTCGAGTAGAGCCATTAACAACTAATTGGTAACGATGAGGGGGAATATCTAGGTTATCTCTAATTCTAATGGTTGGAAGTAAGAATCCATATTCGCCTGACATTTTTTTACGGATTCCTTTGGCCCTATGAAGAAGTCGACCATGACGTTCTTCTTCTATTAGAGGAATTAATCCATAACCAAGCTCAACGCTAATCACATCGACTTGACCAGCATCATCCCAATCAAGCTCTANTAATTCGTCTTCTGGCTTCTCTACTAATCCTTGTGGTGATTCCTCAGGAATCGTCGCGAGCGAAACTTGTTTTTTGTTAAGTAAGTAGCTTAGTCCTATAGCTCCGCTTCCTAAGATAAGAAATACGGCATTAGGCATACCAGGAATTACTCCTAAAGCAACGAGTGTNCCNCCCGCAACTCCAAATGCTATCGGACTACCCAATTGTTTCGTCGCCTGTTCTGGCGCTGACTCGTCTGTTGTAACTCTAGAAACAATGATAGCTGTCGCAAGAGATAGGATTAGAGCCGGTATCTGTGCGACAAGGCCATCTCCAATAGTGAGTAGTACGTAAGCCTCGGCGGCATCACTTAGAGAGAGATCGTGTTGCATCATCCCGATGACGAGTCCTCCAATAAGATTAATTAAAAGAATGAGAATTCCAGCTACAGCATCCCCGCGAACAAATTTTGATGCTCCATCCATAGAGCCGAAGAAATCTGACTCTTGAGTAACCTGCGCTCTCCGCACTCTTGCGGTCTCCTGGTCAATAACGCCAGCATTNAGGTCTGCGTCAATAGCCATTTGTTTCCCGGGTAAAGCATCGAGTGTAAATCTTGCAATTACTTCTGATACGCGCCCAGCACCTTTCGTAATTACTATAAAATTAATAATTATTAAGATACAAAATACAATGAATCCAACGGCATAGTTACCGCCAATAACAAACTGGCCGAAAGCCTCTATCACCTGCCCAGCAGCATCGCCGCCTTCATGTCCCTCCAATAATACGACGCGGGTTGAGGCTACGTTTAGGCCCAGTCTCATAACTGTGGCAAAAAGAACTATTATGGGGAAAGAAGAGAAATCCATGGGTGTAGCTGTGTGTATCGCAACCATAATGATTAGTAGTGCTAAAATGATGTTAAAGGTAAAGAAAACATCTAATAGCATTGGTGGTATNGGTAGTACCAGTAAACTCAAAACGAGTAGCACTATTATCGGNATTACCAAAGAACTGAGTGGAAAAACGCTCATCCGGTGTCGAAAATTCGTCAATGTAAAAAGTGAAAAATCCATAAACTATTGATCTATATAAATAAATTTTTTTTCGNGGTACTGCTCAGTCGCGCGGTAATGTAATTGCATGAATCGTGCCTAATCTAAAGAAAAAGCGTTGTTAGCCGATACTTAAGGCATGTCTAGGAAGAAAGAGTAGCTGAAGTGTCCAGAATAACTTTATTCAAAAAACCATTTTTGATGGCCTGTATAACTGTGGCGTTTTTGGTATCTGGATGCGTTACGAATCAATATCCGTACGCTGAAGGCGCGCGTCCAACTGATCGTATAGTTGGTATAGGTTATGCGGTTATTGATGCACAACCAGGCGAAAGTCCGGAGCAAAGAAGATTAATGGCTATCAAAGCCTCGAAGCTGGAGGCTTATAAATCTATAGCAGAGCAACTTTATGGCCAATATATCGAATCTCGAGGTAGGTTGAGCAACTCAACATTGGAGCAAGAAGAATTAATATCTCGAGTAGAGGGGCTCGTCTTAGGCGCAAGATTAGTTAGTATAAAGCCNATCTCGGAGGATAGTTACGAGACAAAGCTTGAAGTNGGGNGCTCGGATTTGTTTGAGAGATTGGATGAAGCCCCAGGAGTTGTGGGTTCGGATGCTATTGCNAATACGCATTCATCNCTAACCTCAGCTGTGACGGTTCAGCCACCAAAAGTNGGTTCCAGACGATAACCAGGGAAGAAGTATTTTCTAATTAAATTTAGGACCAAGATATCATGATAAAAGTCTTCCCCCAGGTGCTAGCTTTATTGTCACTGGTATCCATCCCCGATCTTGTGGTGGCAGAGGATAACGCAGTATGGCTTTCAAACCTAAAAAGCGAAGTTTTAAGACTTGGGATCAACGAGCGTAGTTATATTCACTCCATTGGTCGAATGCAAAATTCGATTATGCAAAACGAAAATCTCTTTTTCGTATCTACTTTAAATCTTGACGAACTTGATATTCGGTTGTTCTCCAATGGTGAAGTTCAGGTTGTTAAGCAACAAGAAAAGCCAAAGTTACACGACTCTCGATTAATGAAAGGAAATCTGAGCAAGACTTCACAAAATAGCTGCTCCACTGTCGGGAGCAAGCCACCAAGAGTATCCTTAGTGATTGTAAACTCTCCCAAAGGTACTAAAGCACTTACTGCTCATGAGCGAAACTTGAGCAGGCATATTGCTCTTCTAGTCAAGGAAGTATTCTCAAATGCGAGCACAGTCAGATGGTCACCAGATACTGATACCGGTAGTCGGTATGAAAGTCTGTTGCGGGGTAACGCGTGGGCTCAGCCTAGGTACAGAGTTTCAGTGATTGTTAGTCATGAGACTACCACCAAAGGCAAGGTAAGCCTTACTGCTGTCGCAAACCCATCGATAGGATTTCGAGAACCTGGTAATAAGTTTGATATTGCTGTCGACGTTGAACTTACTGAGTATGGGGTACCCATAGAAGGTTTAAAAGAGAGAGTCTCTCTGATTCCGATAGCCTCTGTAGTAAATCCCAATGTTGCTACAGATTATAATGAAAAGTCTCGCGCTAATCTGGAGAAACTTGTTTCAAATTTGAGAGTTTTTATAGAAGATTTGAACTGCCACCTTGAACATTCAAACTCAGTAGTCTTTAGAGATGGGAAACTTACCCTTGAAGCAGGTATCGACGCTGGCTATTTTGAGGGTGATGAATTACTAATGTTACCTAAGACGAGTTATCTGACAAAAAGAGGCCTACTATCAGCAGTTGATCTGCTCGCGATTGCAAGAATTATAAAGATAGACAAAAATCAGTCTGAGTTAGAAATACGAGAGGGCGATGTTCAGTTAGAAAATGGTGTAGAATTTTCTGTCAGACCCTTGCTGGATTTAATATGAGATACTTACTATTGTGCGTTTTCTGCGGGCTCTTGGGTGGATGTAACCAAATAAAAACAGTCCCTTTAGAAAATACTGAAGAGACAGCAGAAGATTCGGAGGACCGACCTAGCGCGGCTTTAGCCAAGGTGATAGAAGAATCGAAGTATGTAGTCTTGGAAGATGACATACAATCCATCGCGGAGTCTTCTGATTTGGAGATCGCATTAGAAAATATGCTTTCTCGTTTAGTGAAATCAGTGGACACCATCAATTCTGAAGAGAAAGGTTGGGTAGAGGGCGTTTATCTCGTCAAAAAAGGAGATACTCTCTCAAAGATCGTTCAGGAATCTGTTAAAGGTACTCAAATTCGGGCAGATTTCATGTTAGATGCTATTGTGAAACTCAATCCTTCCGCTTTCGTGAGAGGAAATCCCAATTGGATGTTTGCAGGAGCAAAATTACGTTTTCCAGATGCTCAGGATTTTTCACGACTAGTCTTCACTAATTCGAGTGAGAAAAATAGTAATGAAGCTTCGGAAGACCCATACGCGGGATGGATCAAGTATCCTTAGGTCGCGAATTGATAATTACTGATGTTGTAGCTCAACCAGTTAAAGCTCTCGGCCAAAGTATTGAACCTGGCCAGAGTGTTTATGCTTTAAGATTAAATCCTCCCGATGCTCGAAGTCTTGGACTCCGTGAGGGCCAGACAGTCAATGTAGTTATTGAGAATAGAGCCGATGGTAATCTTCTTCACTTGAACAAAAATATTGCAGTGAAACTGCCCTCTCAGATGTCCTTGTTAGGCCTATTAAACCCGAAGGTGAGAATGGATTCTATTTCGAGTGGAATTCTTTCGCTTTTGTTCATGAAAAAGCCTGAAGTCAACGAAAGATTGGTGCTGGATCCCGCGGCACGGATGGCTAGACTTCTATCTAAGGGTGCTAACATGGGTAGCCTAGAACTTCTTCTAAAAGCCGATAGTTCTTCAATAAGTACTATTCGTGATGCGCAAATATCTTTGATTCCGTTCTCGTTAAGAGATAGCTGGTTTAGAAGGTTTGATTACAGTGCAATTTATTCTAGCCTCCTAAAGAGTGGGTTATTTCATGAAAAAGAATTACGTGATGGGAAGGTAAGTATTCCCAATCTAAAGGAGCTTCTTCTTAGATTTGTCAAGAATTCGAATATAGAGCGCTCAGAACTATTATTTATTTCCTCTGCAATTGAAGATATCGAATCGAGCCAATTAGAGTCCTTAGGACATCAATTGAATAGGTCCAGTCAGTATCACTGGTTAATACCAGTAATGGGGGAATGGCCGATTGATATTCAATTATCTGGCGGAACAGATGAGGGAGATGAGGAAGATAGTGAGAATATTGTTAAGTGGAAAGTAGTGATTAAAGTTAAGGTTAACGAAGAGGAATCTATAGATTTATCTGCTCTTTTCACTGAAACGGAGGTGCTAAGCCTTTATGTGGGTATGCCTAATCAAAACCTCACTGTGTTAGCAGATGCTCACAAGAATTGGTTGCTTGATGAAATCGATAAAATTGGAATCAGCATTGATGAGTTTAAAGTGTTTCAAAAAGAAGAGCCTTCGTCAGCCAATAAGCATATTGAGTATTCTTCGACGCCAAAGGAAAAAAGGTGGATAGCAGATGCTTGACGAAGAGAGCAGAGTAGCAGTTGCTTTGCTTTATGACAAAATTAGGTCTCCAAAAGTCATCGCGAAAGGGCGTGATTCGCTTGCAGAATCTATTGTGGCAATTGCTGAAGCGGCAGAGGTGCCAATAACTGAAGATCATCTGTTGGCGGAGACCCTTGCCAAGCTAGAGTTAAACGCGGAAATACCGGAATCGCTCTTCCGTTCTGTAGCTGTAATTTTGGCTTGGGTATATCGCTTGCAGGGAAAAACCCCGTGGGATAATGATGAGGGAACCAGCTCTGATTCCTGATCAGCTTAGCTTTCCTAATTTGTCATAAACAGATGCGTTATCTGCCGATTTTTGGGTTATTGCGTTGAGTAAATTGCGTGTGATCTCCATCTGCTTATTCAATAGAAGGGAATTTCTTACATGTTTCTCCCTGCACGCCTCGAGTTTTTCGGTCAGCTCATCTATTACCTGCTCGTCAGAGTCTGATACTTCTTTCCTTAATAGATCCCAGGCTAGCTGTAAATCTTGCATTAGATAAAATTTTGTATTTTGAAGTTCTTCTACTTCATCGAAGGTCTTTGCTTGCAGTGCGACGAATTCTTTTTCAAGAAGTTGGCTCAATCGCTCCGAGAGCGTGGAGACCTTCGTTACATTTGCCACCCTAGACCGCTTAATACTGGACGCTAGAGTAGCTGCTCGAGATCAGCAAACTTTTCGGCTAGCTTTTCCGTATCGATTGGGTAGGTGCCACGCTCAATCTGATCCTTCAGCTCTCGCACTCTTACCGCATCGAATTCTGCTCGTTCCTCTGATCGCTGTATTTCTCTGCTTAGCTCGACCTCAACAGCACGGGGTGCAGCTGAGCTCGATTCCGTCGAATCAGATACGCCAGAGCCTGAGTTCGCACCTTGTCTAGGTTTGACTGCTTGGTTTGCTTGTTGAGATTGACTAGTTCCAACGCGACTAATGTCGTCAACCATGTCAGATTCCTCTTAAATAATTCTCTCTAGAGTTACAATCGGCCAATTGACTAAAAGCTTTAGGCAAAATTTAGTCTTTAAGTCTATGAGATTTTTGACGTTATATCCACCCCATATACTTTTTAGCTATTTAACTCCGATTAACGTTTTACTTAGTGTTAACTTCGACCTCTCCTCGACCGATTACTTTCCCAAGAATAGATCGGCCACTTTCCAAATTAATCACCTTGATACGCTGGCCGTAATACCCATCTTGGAGTGAAGTCCCCGAAGTCACTATTTCTAGTGACGAGTTCTTAATGGTTATGGTTATAGGATCGTTCCTGCGGACTAGTTTTGCTTTTCGGAGGTGACGTTGTCTGAGAATTTCTCCCGCTATTATATTCCTATTTAGTTCCATAAAATCCCAGCCTTCAGCTTTCGTTAGCGCATCTTCAGGGATATTGGAGTAGCGAGTATCTAGACTGATAACATCGTTCGTTAGTGAAGACCCCGATGGTATCGTGGTCTTAGCGATCAAGACAACCTCGCCTATTAATACATCTTTTACCGACAGCGGCTCACCAGAGTGAAGTTTACGCGTCGCAATCATGGGTATTACTTCGTCGTATTCCTTAAGTAATCCTGCATCAAGTTCAACACTGATTGTTTTACGAATGAGATCGTAGGAAGTGATTGCCTCGTCCTTTTTTACATCCCTCCTTAGAATAAATGCCTCCACAATTTTTTTAGTTTCCGCTTTTACCTCCTTGGGAAGAGAAATTTTTACGTTTACCCATGAAGGCCTTTTAATATATCTCCGCCAGATATTTGTGCACTCCGCTTTTATCATTCGCTTAGTTGATGTTGCATACAAAAATTTTATTCTTTCGCTACATATTTTTTTTTCCAAGTTGCGATTTAGTTTGAGACGTTTTTCGATTTCCGATTTGGCTGTCTGAGAATTTGAGCTTAACCAAGTAATTAGCTCATCTTTCAATTGGTATTCAATTCCAACAGGATCAACGTCTGCTGAAGCTGTGTGAACTGGTGAGTCATCGATGGCTGCTGCTTCAATATGTAACGAGGTGAATAGGATTAGACCGGTTGACACGATACATTTACCAAATGATAAGCACCTATATATCGACGGCATCGAAAATTTTCCTTAGCGATAACACTCCATAGAGTATTNCAGTGATTGAAAGTTCATTCGAGCCCTTCTTGAGATTTTCTGGAAATTTGTTGCCGCTAATCTAAATTGTTTGCCGGCACTAGATTGCCGAGTACCACCCAAAAATAATACAACCAAATACAGATATATCGTAACGTGCTGATTTAATTGATAATTTTACTTTTGCAAAAAGTTGGCACAGGGTTTGCGTTAGTGTTGGCGCACGGAAAAAAAACTTTTACATATATTAAATCGGTTAAACGAAAAATTACTTTAGGGAAAAATTAGTAGTGTCAACTTTTGGAAACATTTTCGGGATTCATGAGCAAGCGCTCCAGCTTAGGCAGGAAAGAATGCGTGTGCTTTCTGAAAATGTAGCTAATGCGGAGACTCCTAATTATAAATCTAAGGACATCGATTTTAGAGCGGCTATGGCGACATCAGTAAAAAATATGGCCGACCTCAACAGAACAAATGAGTTTCATATGGAAACACGGAAAGCCGGTGGAGATTTTGAAGTCTTTCGAACACCGGTGAATACGGCTGCGGATGGTAACACTGTTGAATTACATCATCAGCAAATGGAGTTTGGTAAAGAGTCCAGTCGATATTTAGCGACTGTTCAATTCATTGAAAACCGAATCGGCGGTATTCGCCGAGCATTAAAAGGAGAGTGAGCACTAGTTGCTTAACCTAAATAAGGTAGTCATATGGCTTTAGTGATAAATACAAATGTTTCGTCTTTAACTGCCCAAAGGGCACTAGCTGAGTCCAACACCGAGTTGCAGACCGCTATGGAGCGCTTGTCTACTGGCTCAAAAATCAATAGCGCTGCAGATGATGCGGCCGGATTAGCTATGACCCAACGGATGACAGCACAGGTTCGTGGATTGGCGATGGCGGTCAAGAACGCTAACGATGGGCAGGCTTTAACTCAATCTGTTGAGGGAGCTTTGGCAGAAGTTTCAGACATGCTTCAAAGGATGCGAGAGTTATCCTTGCAAGCAGCTAATGGAACTAATAGTTCTGCGGACAGAACATTTCTGCAATCAGAAATAAATCTGTTGGTGCAAGAAATTACTAGAGTTGCGACGAACACGAGATACAACGGAGAGCTGATCTTAGATGGGACGTTCCTGAACAAATCGATGCAGGTTGGTATTGAGGAAGGCGAGAATATTATTTTCTCAGTAGAGTCCGTAGCTGCTGAAAATGTAGGTGCACACACGTTAGTTGGCAATGGTCAGGGCGCTTTAGCTGCTTCTACCACTGCCGCAGCAAATCCCTCAACGATTGCCGATGATATTGAAATATTTGGGTTTCTTGGGACTAAAGAAACAGCTTCTTCTGTGGGCGATTCTGCTAAGGAAACAGCAGTAAAAGTAAATAACCTCACCGGTGAGACTGGTGTTAGAGCTTATGCAAAAACATACGCAGCTCTTTCTTCTTCTGCTGTCGCAGCGAAAACTTACAGTGTCATGATCAATGGATACCAAACGGGTAACTTTGTTATATCAAGTGGTGACTGTGAAGCGGCTGTCGATGCAATTAACCAAATATCTGGAGCCACTGGTGTTACTGCGAGCTCAGCCAACAACAAAGTAATTCTGTTTGATAGTGATGGGGATGATATCACTATTGAAAATACGCAAACCCTCGCGGGACACTCTGATTTAGTCGTTGAAAAGCTCGGTGAAGATGGCGCGATCACCAACATTATTGGTGATTCCATATCTTTACAGATCTCTGGAGCCAATGACTCGACTAGGGTAACTGGTTCTTTAAAGATGGTTTCGCCGAATGCTTTTTCAATCGATCAGAAAGCAGTTAATCATAAGGACACCATTACGACTGGAACGGTAACAGGGTACGATGGTTTGCTCACGGTAAGCGACGGCATTACTACCGTAACCAAGGATTATGCGAGTGGTTCTCCAGCAGATTTAGATGCTGTGCTAGCAGATATTAGAGCTCATGCGAGTTATGGAGACCTACTATTTACTGTAGACAAGGCAGCGAATGGAACGCAGCTTGAATATAACTGGAAGGCAGACGAGACTATCTATCAAGTAGAAACAGTAACCGTCGGCACTTTGGGAAGTTACACCGCATTGAGTATTAGTGATGGAACAACCACTATCACTCCAACAGTACCAGGCGGTGGGGCAGGCTANGCTAGTGTAGATGCTGCGGTNACCGCAATTAAAGCAGCAACCAACTATGCCAATTTGGGTTTTACGGTTGCGAAGGCTTACAACGGTACTGATATCGAATTTATTTGGAAAACTACTGGTGATCAGACTGCCACTGCGACGTACGCAGCGACCGGTGTCACTAATGAAGCGATCGCCACATCAACGAATAAATCACCGGCAGCCTCACGAGCCACTTTTTCGGCTGATGATGGTGGAACCGCCCTAGGGTCGATCTCCGGTGGCGCACCGATGATAAACTTAACCATGACTGGTTCGCCAGGTATGGTGATTGATGGAGTGGACGTGACCCGGAGTCAGGGAGACTCGAGTGCAGTCTCTGTTTCAATGACAGAATCCACGACGGAGGGTATAGATTTCTTCGGTGTGGTAGGGGACCTTTATAAAGCTCTTAGCAATGATACACGCGGAGATATTGGACGAGCGGTAAGCGAGCTTACCTCTGCTCAGGAAAGTATCGCTATAGCTGCCGGTTCAATTGGAGCGAAACTTAATAACTTGGACAGACAACAAGATATCAATGCGGACTTCCGTCTTCGAGTAGATCAACTATTATCGACGGAAGAGGATCTGGACTACTCCAAGGCTGTAACCCAATTTAATGCCGAAATGGTTAGACTTGAGGCAACTCAAGCAAGCTTTGCGAGGGTCGCGCAACTGTCTTTATTTGAGTACATCTAATGCAATGTTGATAAAGTTTGCACCGACTTCATGACGGTGTTTGGCACCGCTTTAATAGACTTGTCTTCTATCAGAGAAT
>NHBG02000015.1 GCA_002167855.2 Gammaproteobacteria bacterium TMED1 | reverse complement strand
CTTGGTGGATACTAACACTGAGATCAAGGCTGGTTATTTGCGGGTTACTAATAGTTTTACAAATGAAGCCTTAGCGCTTAGGGATTTATCAGCAGGAGTTTTTAATGAAACCAACGATAACAATCAACTCATGAATTTTGGTTTTAGTCTCAACGTTGGAGAGGTTATGAGCTCGGAGTATAGTGCGAAGGAAATTGTTGTAAGAGCCGACCTTAAAAATCTTGATATAGCGACCCTACAGAAATTTTATACGGCTGGTGGTTACGATGTCATTGGAGAAAACACTGAAGAATTTCTACCCCTATTTTCAGCCTCACCTGAGGTTAACGTTACAGAAATATCAGGGTTTACTTCGCACGGTCAAATTTCAGGACATCTATTAACAAAGCTTTCGGGAATTACAAGTTTACCGATGGACTTAGGCAATCCAGTTTTTTGGTTATCGAAAGCCACAGTCGACGCTAAGCTCTTACTGGAGGAGGAGTTAGTAATTTGGCTTACCCAAGAATTCCCGTTAATTGATCCTTCTATGCTGCTTCAGTTCGCCACCCAACAAGGTGATGGAGCCTATGAACTGCGCTTCGAGCTGAAAGATAGCGAAGCGATATTAAACGGTTTTCCCTTGGCGTTATGAGGCTTTTCAATCGATAGGGGCGAAGAATAAAATCTCTTCCCTAGAATTTTGGGATAAATGATAAGAAGAGGGTTGTTGGTTTAGAGGAACGTTTTTTAAAGGAGATTTGCTTTGTTGACGATCTATTATGTGGCCGGGACTAGAGCCATCAGACCGGTTTGGCTCTGTGAGGAGCTTCAGATCCCCTATCAGCGCCAAGACGTTAGTTTTGATCCCGAATTTAGAGCCAGCACCGAATGGCGAAAGATTAATCCGGTAGGAAAGGTGCCAGCGATGCGGGACGGTGATTTGGTGCTCTTCGAATCATGTGCAATGGTTCAGGTCATCCTTGATCGTTATGGCAATGACCAGCTAGCACCGAAGCCAGGGACCAATGAAAATGCATTAATGCAACAGTGGTCATGGTTTGCAGAGAGCACCCTTGCGCGTCCCGCAGGTGAGATTGTCAATCATCAACGCGTATTCGGGAAAGATACCGTCGCAAAGGCCATTGCAGAAATGAAAGAACGGGTTCGTCTTTGTCTAAAGGCAGTCGATGACGCAATCGTTGACAAAGAGTTTCTGCTCGATTTTGGATTTAGTGCCGCGGATATCAATTTAGGTTACTCACTTCATCTTGCAAATAAGTATGTTGATTATGATGATCTAGTTAATGCAAAAGCATATTACGAACGATTAGCAGCACGACCTGCTTTCCAGAGATCAATCATCTGATAGTTAGGTTTTGTTAACAAACGCAGCATATGCCTGTCTGTTCATATTAATTTTCATCAACAAACTATCCATTAGTTACTGAGTGCTTCCCCTTCTATCGTAATCCTATGCATCAATCTTCGTGACCCATGATAATCGTTGAGTGCATAATGCCAACTTGCTCGATTATCCCAGAAAGCAATGGATCCGGGTGCCCATTTAAAACGATAAATGTGCTCTGGTTTGGAGATATGCTCGTAGAGATCTTTTAGCAAGGTCTTAGCATCACGATCCGCCCAACCTTCTATACCGATGGTAAAGCTTGGATTAACATAAATTGACGGTTGCCCGCTGATCGGGTGTTTGATTACTAGCGGATGGGTTGAGTCCTGTGTGGCTGTTTCATGACCGCGAAGATGTGAGGAACCCTGAGGCCCAAAAATATGACGACTTGAATGCACTGCTTTTAGACCTACTAAAGACGCTTTAAGTTTATGGGAAAGCGTCTGATAGGCTAAACAGGTGTTGGCGAACAGGGTATCTCCACCTTGGGATGGGACCTCCCGAGCGACTAAAATAGAACCCATGGCAGGTTCTTTATCGTACGTATGATCGGTGTGCCATCCTCCGCCAATATTGATTGTTTCATCAGGCTCTTTTAGCACCAAAGCGATTTGTGGATAACCCTCAACCTTTGGGAAAAAGCGGTTCGTGTTGATCGACGCGAACTTGTTAGCGAAGGCTATATGCTCTTGGGATGATATGAATTGGTCTCGAAAGAAGAGCACGCCATATTTGCCCAGCGCAGAGCGTAATCGGTCTGTTGCCGCACCAGACAGGTTTTCTGTTAGCTCGATGTTTTCAACGAACGCACCGACACCGTGATCCGTCGGCGTTATCAACAAATTGTTATTTTTCATATTACACAAGCTTTCTATCGGATATATTCCCTTGATTACTTCTTGCTGGCATTTTGGGTCATAAATTATGAAGACCAAAAAACCGAATATCATATTAATCAACTGTGATGATCTTGGCTATGGTGACCTTGGATGTTACGGGTCTGAGCTTAACAAAACGCCTTATATTGATACATTAGCCAACGAAGGAATAAAATTTTCGGATTTTTATATGGCGTCAGCGGTTTGCTCACCATCGCGAGGCGCTATGTTGACCGGTTGTTATCCTCCCCGGATTGGCTTTGGCGAGTTTGACGGGCGGGCAGTTCTGTTCCCAGGGCAGGGTTGTGGTCTTAATCCAGAGGAGAGGACAATTGCAACACAATTAAAAAGTACGGGTTATTCGACGAAGATCATTGGTAAATGGCATTGCGGAGATCAACCTGAATTTCTGCCCACTCGATTTGGTTTTGATGAATATTTTGGGATTCCATTTAGTAATGATATGGGACGTCAGAGTAACTACGTACCACAAAGGTTTCCTCCCTTGCCGCTGGTTCAAAACGAAACAGTGGTACAGGAGCAACCAGATCAGCGGGCGCTCACAGAACGCTATACAGCGGAAGCCTGTAACTTTTTCGAGCATCATAAAGAGGATCCCTTCTTTCTCTACTTTGCCCATATGCATGTACATGTACCTATTTTCGTTCCCAAGCGTTTTTTAGAGAACTCTGACAACGGAGGATATGGCGCAGCTGTTGAAGAAATTGACTGGTCTGTGGGAGTGATTATGGACAAGTTAGATCAATTAGGACTACGAGGAAATACTTTAATAATTTTCACTAGCGATAATGGCTCACGCGCGCTAGGAGAGGGCGGGAGTAATAGTCCTTGCCGCGGGAATAAGGGGAAAACCTGGGAAGGAGGAATGCGTGTGCCCTGTATTATGCGTTGGCCCGAGGTCATTGCAGCTGGACAAAACAATACTGAGTTATCAACAGCAATGGATTTTTTTGCCACTCTTAGTCATATCAGCGGCGCGCAGCTACCCGATGATCGAGTTATTGATAGTAAAAATATTTATCCTTTGATGATCGACACCTCCGCAAAATCGGAGATGGAATACTTTGGTTATTATTGGCGTGATGAGTTGCAAGCGATACGCTGCGGTGACTGGAAATTGCAACTTTGGAGGGATCAGTGTGAGGTTAAAGAACTCTATAATTTGCGAGAAGATATTGGAGAAAGAAATAATCTGTATTCTCACTATCCGGACTTGATCGTTGAGATGGAAGGGAAAGCTCAAAAACTCCGTCAGGACATTGGAGATACTGCAAAAGGTATTAAAGGAAAAAATCGAAGATTAAAGGGCACAGTAGAAAATCCTAACCCCTTAACTGTGTACCGCAAGGATTATCCGTATATCATCGCGGAATATGACCTCGCAGATATGCCGGTAATGACTGGTTAAGAAAAGTGACGATATTCCCCTTTGAGGGGAAGCTCGGTTTTCAAGCGAATTAGGTTTTGTACATTCTCTTTCGTTATAATAAGGGAACCTTTAACGAATGATTTTTGCCTATATAAGGGAAGGTCGCCCGCAAACGAGGGCGTTAATAAGTTGACGTGTCGCTCCGCTGTTGATATCAAATATAATAGATAAGAACCAATGTTAAGATTAGGGGGGAATTCCTATTTTGGGGGAAAACGATATCAGGTATGGAGCAATAACTGCAGCGATTCACCCATCTTCTAAGGGGTTTCGGTATAAATATTCCAGCTCAGTCATGTTAGAAGTTCTGGGGACACTATTATCCGGCTGCAAGGAGAGTCATAGGAAACCTGACTCTCCTCGTTTGAAGAGAACCTGCGAAGGGGCCAAGACCCGTATGAGGGAATAAGCGATGAAATCTCTGGAAAGACAACTTATCAATGCAGAGCTTAAACAAAGAAGCGAAGAGGGATGCGATGTTAAAGAAATTAGTGAGCGAGTGAAATTTTCTTTAGCTGATAAGGTTAGTGATCAAGAAATTTTCGATCTCTATGAGGAGCTTATATCCTTGCCAGTGGACGACTCGTTCCCTTACCTAGAACCGTCATCGCTCGAAGAAATAAAACAACAACGCCCTGATGCTTTGCGGAAACTGGTATTTGAAGAGGGAGAGGAAGCTCTTTTCGATCGTGTTTATGGGGGTTGGTTGGGTCGCTCTGCAGGCTGCACGCTTGGCAAGCCGGTAGAGGGATGGAGTAAAGATCGCATTGATAAGCTGCTGATAGAAACAGACACACTTGCGCTCGATAATTATATTCCTTTTAAGGAAGGTTGGATTCGAGAGGGCTTACGTACTTCGACTCGGGGTAATATTAAGTATATGGATCGAGACGACGATATGGATTTCACAATTCTCGGTTTGTTAGCCTTAGAGCGCCATGGTAGCCGTTTTGATTCGCGGGCAATGGCAAACACTTGGATGGAAAACATACCATTTGGAATGGTTTGCACGGCAGAGTATGCTGCGTATCGTAACTTTTCCATGAATAAACTTCCCCCTGAATCAGCTTTTTATAGGAATCCTTTTAGGGAGTGGATTGGCGCACAAATCCGAGCTGATGTGTTCGGCTATGTAACGCCAGGCTGCCCAGAAAAGGCTGCGGAGCTAGCGTTTTATGATGCTTCAATCTCACATGATAAGAATGGAATCTATGGTGAAATGTTCGTTGCTGCCATGATTTCTGCTGCTTTTGTTCATACGGGGTCACGAAGTATTGTGATGGCAGGTTTAGCCGAGATACCACGCGACAGTCGTTTAGCGGAAGCTGTTCGTAAAACCATATCCTGGTGTGAAGAGGGTTTAGACTGGGTTCACGTTTGGGAAAAAATCAATGACTCTTTCGGTCATTACGACAGTGTTCATACTATTAACAATGCGGCGCTCGTTGTTATGGGCGTTTGGTATGGGGAAGAGGATTTTGAGGCAGGGATTGTCAATGTTGTGAGAGCTGGTTGGGATACTGATTGCACTGCCGCAACCGTTGGTTCAATACTAGGAATAAGACATGGGGCTAAAGCCTTGCCTGAGAAATGGGTGGGAGTTCTTAATGATCGCGTCAAGTCAGCTGTAACTGGTCATAGCGATAATAAACTTTCAGTGCTCGCGCAGCGAACTTTGCTAGTCTCAAAGACAATCAGCAATCCTGCGGAGCATAATAAAGAAGCGAATCTTGGTGATCATGTCGGTGGGGTCTGGGAGCTCTCTTGTGAATGGGGTAAAAATATTCTTGATTTTGATGAGGGAACCATAGATTTTTCTGATGAGGCTAGAGGTGTTGAAGCAACGCCTGTGCGTTTGTGGTCTTGTGAATATAGTCATCCCCATATCAACTTTTCCTATGGTGTCGATAAAGGTAGTTGGCACCAACGCATTGACTTCGAGGGANCCGTAAATGGCGATGCTTTGGAAGGCTTTTATAACCCAGGTATATTGCCTGTCACTGGTTGCAGACTGGACAAATAATAAGGGGAACAAATTCTATGGAAAATCACCAATTAAAGTCGGTGTTAACTGAAGCAGGTCATCTGGAATTATTCCTGGAGTCATCAGAAGTGCCTGTTTGTCGTGAGGATGAGGTAGTTATTGAGGTACACGCCGCGCCTATTAATCCGGCTGATATCCTAATGATGTTTGGTGCTGCAGACATGTCAACAGTCCAGGACGTAGGGACAAAGGATAAGCCTAGGATACGAGCAAGCGTACTGGGTCCGATCCAACCAGCTAGAATTGGCAAAGCCTCACCCTGGGGTATTGAAGGATCTGGTATTGTGGTTGCAACAGGAGAAGCGGATGAGGCTAAGTCCTTAATGGGAAAAACCGTTGCAGTAATTGGTGGCGCAATGTACTCGCGTTATCGAGTGATCTCCGCAAAGGATTGTCTCAGACTCGAGGAGGGAACAACTGCGAGAGAGGGAGCTTCTTGCTTTGTGAATCCTCAAACGGTGATTGGAATGGTAGAGACCATGCGTATGGAAGGCCATTCAGCACTGGTCCATACGGCAGCGGCTTCGAGTCTTGGACGAATGNTACAAAAGTTCTGCCGTAATGAAGGTGTTGAGCTTGTTAATATTGTTCGGAAGGAATCCCATGTTGACCTGTTAAAGAATGATGGAGCAAAGTACGTTTGTAATTCCTCTAGCTCTAATTTTCTTGTAGATCTTTCTGAGGCGATAGCCGAGACGCAGGCCACCATTTGCTTCGATGCCGTTGGAGGGGGAGGCCTAGCAGGTAGCATACTTGCGGCGATGAACTCTAATACGTTTGGTGCCTCTCATCACAAACAGCTCTATTTTTACGGTAATCTTGATAAATCTCCTACGACATTTAACCATTCTTTTGGCACCTTGTGGAGTATGGGGCGTTACCAGTTGGGTACTTTCCTACAAAAGCTCCAACCAGATGCTGTGGTTGCGATGCGCAATAAAATTGTTTCAGAAATCAAAACAACTTTCGCCACAAGCTATTCAAGGGAAATTTCACTAAAAGAAGCGCTAAGCTCAGAAGCAATCGCTATTTATCACCCCTGTCCCACGGGTGAAAAATACCTCATTAACCCGAGTTTGTAGTGGCAAGGATATTATAAGTATATGGTAAGTCTTTAAAGCAAACTACGGAGGAGATTATGCTGACCAGGGTAGGGCACTATTTTCTAGCGCGCGATGAAGAGAGCGCGCCAATGGAGAGTCGTTACCTAGAAAGAGATGGATACTGTGTCGTTAAACAGGCGTTTACTCCACAGCAAGTTACCGAATTAAAAGTCGATATCAACCGTATATTTCGTGAAGAACATCGAAACGGTGGAATTAGATCGGGACCCGTGAATGACGATGATATGTTTCGTTATGGAATGTTAAATCGGAGTGCTGTCTGCTACGAAGCGATCAAGAATCGGAATATTTTAAGGATAATTGAACCTCTGATTGGTGAGGATTGCCATGTAATTGCTAATACGGCATGGCGTAATCCGGCGGGGCACTCCTCTAGTACAGGACAAAGCTGGCATATCGACGCAGGACCTCATATTCCACTTCCGGAAGGCTTGTCTTGGCCGTCATCAATCCCACATCCAGTATTTGCGATTGGTGTACATATTTTCCTTCAAGATTGTCGAAAAGAAGATGGGCCTACTGGAGTTATTCCTGGAAGTCATTTATCTGGACGTTTCCCACCTGAGGAGCGCGAGATGGACGATTACTTAACCTACGAAGATAGTTATGCTGATTTAATTCTTGGAAAGGCTGGGGACGTTGGCATGTTTGTTTCCGATATTTGGCATCGACGTATGCCTGCAACAAAAGACGATCAAGGTCGATTTTTCCTTCAGGTTCATTATGGTCGACGGGATATTGCGCAGCGTATTCAGCCAACCGCTGAAGTCAATCACCTCTCCGCAGAGGTAAAGAATTGGGCTGTGAAAGAACGTGATAGAACATTAGTAGGACTCCATCAAAAGAACTTTTACGACGGTTGAGTAAATAAGTTTAGTATCGCTGGGCTGTTAGCATNGCCAAAATCACTGACAGTGAATAACGCGCAGAAANGTTTTTGCAGATTAACAAATAATCGCATCTTANCGCACACTATTACTTTGGNATTCGATAGCTTAGTATTGTGTTGCAGAAATAAATAACTAGAAAGGATGCAGAGTTCTGAATACTAAAAGTGGATTAGGCTCATCTAANTTTGTTGAGCATCGTTTAGGACAAAATAATATNCAAGTTTTTGGATTGGATATACACAATCCCGTGTTTATCGTTTCCGCTNTNNTGGTACTCACCCTTGTCNCNGGAAGCCTNATCTTTCAGGANCAGTCTGCATCNGCATTTATTGCNCTNCGNAANTGGATTACCTCAAGNTTTGANGTNTTCTTTATCGTNTCNGCAAATCTNTTCGCNGTNTTCTGTTTCGTNTTANTTGNTTCTCCTTACGGACGAATNCGCTTNGGNGGTAAGGNAGCTAGGCCNCGTTATAGCTACGTNTCNTGGNTCGCNATGTTATTCGCGGCTGGNGTNGGTATTGGCNTAATGTTTTTNGGNGTNTTNGAACCNGTNACNCANACNTTAAANCCACCNCTTGGNATTGATCCCGCGGATGAGAGTGTCGCTCGAAGTGCAGGNATGNCNTCCGCTATTTTTCATTGGGGACTNCATGCTTGGGCNATCTANGCNGTCGTTGGACTCGCGCTCGCTTTCTTTTCTTTTAATCGCGGTTTGCCGTTAACACTTCGTTCTGCTTTCTATCCTCTTTTTGGCAAGGCAGTTTGGGGTCCGTTCGGTCATATCATTGACACAATCGCTGTTTTAGCGACCGTTTTTGGTCTTTCCACNTCTCTGGGCTTTGGGGCTGAGCAAATAGCTGCCGGTATAAATTATCTCTTTGGTGTAGAAGACACCAATATATTTAAGATATCGCTTATCGTTATTATCATCAGTGTTGCTATGCTTTCTGTTGTGGCAGGTATGGATAAAGGAATTAAAAGACTAAGCGAATTGAATATGGGACTAGCTGCCGCACTAATGTTATTCGTTATTGTGACTGGCCCTGCGCTAGCAATCTTTCCGGCAGTTGTACAGGCTACAAAAGACTATGTGCTCTACGTGCCTCAATTAAGCAGCTGGGTAGGTAGGGAAGACTATGGCTTCTTACATGGTTGGACTACTTTCTACTGGGCTTGGTGGATTTCGTGGTCGCCATTTGTAGGTATGTTTATCGCAAGAGTAAGCTTTGGCCGTACAGTTAGAGAATTTATTACAGGGGTTCTGGTCCTACCAACATTGATTTGTATTATTTGGATGGCTACCTTCGGGGGCACGGCTTTGGAACAACTATTTAGTCAGGGATACCAAGGCGTCGCTAACGCAGCGCCTGAACTCGCCTTGTTCAAAATGCTCGAGGGATTACCATTTACTACTTTCGTTTCTTCGCTAAGCGTAATTCTCATTACGATTTTTTTTGTAACCTCCGCTGATTCTGGTTCCTTGGTTATGGATACTCTTACCGCAGGCGGGAAAATGGATGCTCCAGTCCAGCAAAGAATTTTTTGGTGCGGTTCTACGGGTCTCGTTGCGATAACACTTCTGCTTGGCGGTGGGATGTCCTCACTACAGGCCTTGACCATTTCCATTGGTTTGCCGTTTTGTCTAGTGCTATTGCTAATGTGCGTTAGTATTGTGCTAGGTTTGAGAGAGGAATCTCGAAGGTAATAATCTATCTGTACGCAGAGGTTAGTCGAAGGGGTATCGCGCTACAGCCGGGCCTAATGCCTCCTTCAGTGGGCCAAGAAAGTCTTCGAAGGGACGCCATGAATCTAAGCCAGCATCGTAGATAGGTCTGCGTACTTGCTCAGAACTTGGAGTACGCACAGAGCGATCCGTTGTATGAAAATTAATACAACGATTATCAAATGGTAGCCCACAATACTTTAATAATCGTCTCACCTGCCCCTCAAGATCGCTAACCACGTCTTCATACTGGACTCTCAGAATTTTCCCAGGGAGTACCAGGTCCCAATGATCCATAAGCTCCATGTAGTCTTTATAATAGGCCCCAATATCGCTAAGTGAATAAGAGAACTCCTGTCCTTCTGCAAAAAGTTGTTTGAATCCACTGAAACAGCATGCCATCGGGTGTCTGCGAGCATCTATTATTTTTGCGTTAGGCAGAATTAACTGAATTAGTCCTATATGCCTGAAATTATTTGGCATTTTGTCAATGAAGAATTGTGCACCTTGGCGGTGTAGCATAGTATCTGTAATATAGTTTTTACCAAACGTTTCGAGTTCTTCTTCTGATAATTGATCCATTACCTCCCAATGATCAAGAGTCTTACTTTCTCTACCTCTTCGACGAAGTTGCTGGGATAGAGATAAGATATTCGGTAGTTCGAAAGTCCCATCCACTTGCGGGTGCGAAGATAAAATTTGCTCTAGTAAGGTTGAGCCTGAACGAGGCAACCCGACGATAAATATTGGATCGTTAGCAGGATATCCTTGACCCATACGAGATGAAAAAAAACTAGGGATACAAAGTTTCTTTTGTTTCACGAAGTCGGCTGAGATATTTTCTGCAGTATAACGACTTTGAGCTTTCTTCAAGTTGTTGCCTTCTTCATAATAGGAGAAAGAGTCTTGGAATTTCTTCCTGTCCTCAAAAGCCTTACCAAGCGCAAAATATAAATGTACCCGCTCCATATGGGAGAGTGATGTCTTTTTGATCTGCGATTTCATGTTATCGATCTCGTGATCATCGAAGGCATAAACTTTAAGATTTGACAGTGAGTACCATGCTTCACCGTGCTCAGCATTGCTTTTGATTGCCTCTTGATATGACTGAACCGCCAATTCATAACTACCGATAGTCTTCAATACGTGACCCCTTGACGTGAGTGTTATGGGATCGTTTGGAATCGTACGCAGAACTTTTTCGAACATTTCAAGAGCCATTGAATAGTCTCCAGTCTGCATGCATTCAATTGCATACAGAGACTGAAATTGCGGATTATCCTTTGATCTGTTTAACAGAAGTTTTGCTTGATCGAGCGCTAGTGCAAACTTCTGACGCTTCCTTAAAACTTGGATATAATCTATCCGAACTTGAACATTATCAGGTTCAAATACTACTGCACTTTCAAGCAGGAATTCTGCATCATCAAGGACTCCGAGTCGTATACCGATGTTTGCCAGTAATCGCATCCCCTCGACATCACGCGTCGCTCTCTGCATATAACGACGACAAGTATCTTCTGCCTTGAGCAATTTTCCCTGAGCTATTAAGTCCGTAACAGCAATGAGTTCAGGTGCAAGCTTATTGAGCCGATCGATTTGCGCCTGTGCCTGATTTCGTGCAACTCGGTTGCCTGTTTCATTATAAATTTTAGCTTGGGAACGCCAACTGGATACCAAGGCAGGGTTAAAACGACATGCACGCGCATAAGCAATAAGCGCCTTGTTATGAAAACCACTATCACGATAGGTATGGCCTTCTTCTTGGTAGATACGCCCATTTTCGGGAGATAACAGTTTCGCTTTCTCTAATAGTTCGAGGGCTAGTTCAAACTCACCCTTATAACGCCTGCACACCGCGCACATATATATCGCATCGATATCGTTCGGACGCGCATGCAATAAAGTGCTAAGGTCTTCAAGTGCTTCATCAAACTTCTTAGCAGTTACATTCTTTTTTATACTGTCGAGACTGGGAACTGCCTTAGACATCGAGACGAGCAAAACCCTAATATAAGATTAAAAATTATATTTTAGTCTCAGTCCGAAAGTCCTAGGTTGCGCATAAGTCACCCTTTGGACATCGAAAACGAAATTATTGGAGACCTGCGCTCTTTTGTCGGTAAGGTTATTGACATATAGCTCACTGGACCACAATTCACTCAGTAGACCCGCAGAAATATTAGCCATCGCATAGCTATTCATTTCGATTCGATTGATTGTTATCACATCACTGAAAGCTTCACTGGACCAGATGAATGAAGGCATGACGTAAGCGGTGATCTCGCTATTGAGATCCCATTCGTATCTGACTCGCAAATTACCTTGCATTTCCGGCGCAAACGCTAACTGATCTGACTTTTGAACATCATCAGTGGGGGTAAGTACTTCCGTAATTTCTGTATTTAGCCTTGAAATGGCACCCGTAACAGTTAGCCCATCGATTGATTCAGGTAACCAGATAAAGTCTGCTTCAAACCCATTAATAGTGGCATTAGCAGCATTATCCGAGAAAAATAAATTAACGATGCTCGTGTCAAAAATTGTTGTCTGAAGGTTTTCGATATCGGCACGGAATAGTGCCGCATTTAATCGTAGTCTTCCGTCCAAGTAGTCGGATTTTAGACCTAATTCAACATTTGTAACTTCATCGGTATCAAGGGCATACGGCACGGTGAAGTCACCCTTCTGAGCGCCACCGGGACGGTTCAATAGTCCTGGTCTAAACCCCTCTGACCAAGTGATGTAGTACATTTGCTGATCGTTTGGTCTATAACTTTGAGTTATTTTAAATATTGTTCCCGATGTATCCGCAGAATCAGGCGCCCCAACAGCATTACCTGGAGCAAACTGACTTGAAATATTAGTACCCGACGACTGCGCATCTTCTGTTGCGCCAAAGTTGCCAAAAGATGAGTTCGCACTACCTTCAAAATCAACAGTGATATCATAATACCGCGCGCCTACTGTCAGAGATAGTTGATCCGTATAATCATAAGTTAATTCACCAAACACTCCGGTTTGTTCTTCCGTGCGTTTTATATCATTTCGGAAAATGACATCAGCCGGGAAAGGACCTGGGTCGCTATAATACCCCGGTGAAGCTTTCCCAATATCGCCCGTAACTGAGGTGTTTGTTAAGGGATAGTTTGGTGCAAATCCCTGCGTTTCACCATCAGCACCAATTGGGTAAACGGATCCAGGATAGGTAAAGCTATTAAGTTCTTTTAGCTCGCTGTCCTGCATGAATATCCCCGCAGTAACACGAACGTCCTCAGATGGCTCGCTAGAGACACGAAATTCATGGGTGGTCGATTTGAAAGTGCTTTGGCTAGCCACAAATAAATTTGGTTGCTGACAAGTGCCTGCAGCCGCCGCGTCCCCAGGATAGGTCACAGAGTAATCACAAATGTAGTAGGGCAGGTAGTCTCCTACGAATAAGTAATCTGTGTAATCCACGTTCTGGCTGGTCTCCCTGTCCGTGTAAGCGCCTGTATATATTGCTTCAAGATTAGCTATACGACCGCTTAGTGTCCACGCTGTATTATCGAACTGGTCCTCTATCGAATCGGAAGTGAAACGTTCAACCTCTAGGTCGCCAAGGCTAGGATCTGAAAAGAAAACACCATCTGCCTCAACATCTTGAACTTGATGACTAAGAAGCAGTTGCCAGTCATCAGAGATATTCCAATGAGCGCTCACGCGAGCGCCATTGTAGCTCGTTTCATTGATATCTTTTTTTGCTTGAGAAGTTGCAGTCAGGAATGTAACACCACTTAAGTCAGCGCCTGCTTGTGTTCCCGCCCTCTGTGCGCTAACCGGAACCCCGTTTAATCTTACAGTACCCTCTTCCCTAAAACGCGCTGATTCACTAGCGTCAACAGTGCCGCTCACGTTATCAATCCATCCTCCGCGACCGTCAGAATATAGAACACCCCTTACGGCTAGGTCATCTCCAAGAGATAGGTTGTACATAACCTCAACCTTTTCGCTCTCACTACCATTCGCAATTAACCCAGCACCAACTTGAATGCTTCCATAGGACTCTGTAACGTCCGGTTTATTGGTTATGAGCCGAACATTACCTGCCTGCGAACTAGCTCCAAATAAAGTGCCCTGAGGTCCAGATAGGACCTCAATACGTTCCATATCAGCTACATACACGTCTAGGTTGCGCCCTGGTTGCGCTAGGGGTTGCTCATCTAGATAAAACGCCACATTTGGTGCGAGTCCTGCAACGCCTGCCGTTGTAAGATTAGGAGTCGTGGAGGCTACTCCGCGGATGTAAATCGTGTTTTGGCCTGGTCCACTGCCGCCTGCCGTTACTCCGGGTAACTGCAGGGCGTAGTCAGCAAAATTAGCAGCGCCAACTCGTTCTAACGTTTGCTCTGTTAAAGCGGTGACGGCAATCGGAACATCTTGGAGTGGCTCTTCGCGTTTCGTGGCCGTGACAACTACCTCTTCAATGACTCTCCCTTCACCGTAAGTACCTGTTACGGTTGTTGCCATAGCAACCATGATTGCATTTCGTAACTTATTCTTTTTAAACACTATCCTTACCTATTTTTTTATTTTAACGAGACTAGACACACGACATCCATATGCGCTTTCAACGAGTCTCCTTCACGAGGTTTATTCTGTTAACCAAGCCCTCTCCCACCTATAGGAAAACATAAAACACAGAGAAAAGGAAATTTGATCTCATTTCCCTTGAGCTGATTTGGCTCATACTGCGGCAGTTTTGTTAGAGAAACCACGACTAGTAAGCAACATATCAGAACAAAAAACCTTCTTTCCTTTCTTCGTATCTTTGGTCCCTACAATTAATGAAATATCCGTGGATCTGGCAGGAAAGGTATCGTTGCTGAAAGTTCTTTTGTACCTCACTAATGTTATTTACCAGAGCCAGAGCTATAATAAACCAGGATACAGTGAGGTAAGCACTTGATAAATATGCGACATAACCTAGGTTTTTCTCTGTGCCATAGATTTCCACCGAGATTTGGATTCATCACGATTAAATGAGAGAGAATAAGACGCAAAAGATTTTTGAAGAGGCGGGAATAAAGCTTTATAAACCTTTGGGTATAAAGGATAGTAGGGAGGAAGACCAGAACTCAAACCGGAAACGACAGCTAGTCTATATTGTGTTGAGCTTAGTGCTCGTTCTTTTGACTAGTTGGGGTTATTTGTATTCCTAAACTGGCACGCGGACCGCATCTTTAGGGAGCGCGTAATGTAAATTTCAGGGGGGCTATGAAAGTTACTATCACACTTCTGTTTACCACTTTATTGGTGGTGAGCTATCTGTTTCTTACTCCTTACTTAACGCTGATGTCACTTAAGGAGGCAGTTCAAGCGCAGGATGGAGAAGCGATCGCCGAAAGAGTGGAATTTCCCAGCGTTAGAGAAAGTCTCAAAAAGCAATTACAGACGAAAATTACCAATGATTTACTTCCAAGTGGTGGTCAAGCCGCTACTAGTCCAGCAGTCGCTCTGCTGGGAACAACAATTTCGTCTTCGCTTGTTGACAATCTAGTTGATGACTTCATTACACCTTCAAATTTAATTGGCCTATTAGCACTTGGGAAGAGTGACTCTTCAAAGCTTGATACCATCGGAGACTTGAATGATGCAGCGATTCATAGCGCAAGCCTGCGTTATGGCGGGATAAATCAATTTTCTCTATGGTTTGATGGCGAAGTAGGGGGTATCACTCTTGTTTTCAGTAGGCGAGGACTGAGGTGGAAAATTACTGAAATAAGGTTGCCATAATGATGTTGGAATGCCTTTTAGTATGACTGTCACTCTGCCCCTGAATACGAAGGACAATCATCTCGAGGTTGTCGGTGGGAAAGGGAGATCGTTATCCAAACTTATTCAGGCAGGATTTCGTGTGCCTAACGGTTTCCACATTCCAATTGAAACCTATCGTCAATTTGTAATCGATAATAACATCCAAGAGCGAATTCTTGCACTTGCCAAACCGTGTATCTCCAAGGGCCTACTGTCATTTGAGCAGGCTTCAGCTGATATAGGTAAGCTTTTTCAAGACTGTGAAATGACTGCTGAGCAACGCGATGCGATTACGAAGGCGTACCATAATTTAGCTGAAAAATCGGTTGTGGCAGTCCGGTCCTCAGCAAATGCAGAGGACTTACCAGATCTTTCATTTGCTGGGCAACAGGAGACCTTTCTTAATGTTTATGGTGCTACTGAGGTGATTGATGCAGTTAAGCGGTGCTGGGCCTCCTTATGGACATCTCAGGCGATGAATTATCGGCATGAAATGAGTATAGCTCATAGTGACGTGGCTATGTGTGTCGTAGTTCAGGAGATGGTTGCATCGGAGGTATCTGGCATTATTTTTACTGCCAACCCTGTCACTGGCGATCGTTCTGAAATGATTGCTAATTCTAGCTTTGGACTTGGCGAATCTGTGGTAAGTGGCCAGGTGACCCCTGACACATATACGGTAAACCGAGAAAACCTTGATGCTACAGAAATAGCTATTGGTGAAAAAGTCGTTCAAATCGTCTCTGCGGTTGGTCAAGGCACCCATTTAGAGGAAGTCGCAAAAAATCAACGAGGTTTGTCGTCGCTTTCGGAAGCAAATATTACCGAGTTAGCAAAAACTGCAATACGTGTTGAATCCCTATTCAAGGGAATACCTCAAGATATTGAGTGGGCTTTCGCCTCTGATCAGTTATTTTTGCTGCAGTCTAGACCCATAACTAACTTGCCACTCCCTAAAGCAGAATGTGATTGGCCCGAGATTCCTGGGGCGCAACTATATAAAAGAATGGCTTCTGAGGTGATGCCAGAGCCCTTGTCCCCCTTGTTTGAGGACCTCTACCTAAAGGGCCTATATGATACGCAGACTTGGCCCAATGATTGGGAGTGGAAGGGTTCATTTACAAGAAATTACCTAAGCAATTTTATTATAGCAACCGTTAATGGTTATGCATTTCAAGCAATCTATATTGCTCAGGGTGATGAAGCTAGAGCTTATTGGTCTAGTGTCCAAGCGGAACATGCGAAGCTACCCTGGTACCGAACGATGGTAGATGTGTTCAAAGTACCACAGCCTGAAGATCTCGATCGGGTTGACGTCAATAATAGTGGTGGTGCGGCACGGATGAGGCTACTGTTTGCGATTAAGGATACCCCTCAGCGCTGGATTTGGTACCTTTACCAGTGGTCGCGCGCCTTCATAAAGTCGGAGGCAGTCACCCGGTGGCATAATCGAAATTTACCGCATTACCTGAGTAGGGTTAAGTACTGGGGTGGAACCGATCCTAGCGAATTGTCAGAGCAGACTCTATTGGATGGTATAAGGGCTCTTGCTTCGGCAGAGGCCAGATATTGGCACGTTTTACGGGCAATAATCGGCGCTGCCAAGATTACGGATCAGATGCTTCACAACTTTCTAATCAGTAATGCTCCTGATCTGAAGGTTAGTAGTGGTACGTTTCTTTCTGGTTTTGAATCAGATACCTTAGTGGCTGAAACGGAAATGCGCGCTATTGCCGAGGAAATACGCTCCAATCGCGCAATTCACGATCTTATAATTTTAACGCCGATCGGATCTTTCCTTGAAAAATTAAAGCATCACCCAGGAGGGAGTAGTGTACTTAGAGCAATCAATCAATACCTAGAAACCTATGGTAAACAGGTTTTTAATTTAGATTTTGTAGAGCCCTCGTTGATTGAAGCTCCGCTACCTTTTCTTACCAATCTAAAAGCAATGGTAAGGCATTCGGGTTTTGATCTAAGCGAGCGCCAGCGCCAGGTAAAAACAAAACGTAGAAGGAAGTGGCTGCAAACTTTACATTACTTTCTCTTTAGAAAAACAAAAGAAGTTAAGGAGGGGTGGGCCGGCAGTGCGCCAGTTTCAAGATGGGCCTTCGCTGAATTTATTCGTCTTTACCTGACCGCCAAGATTAACTACCCCACGCGCGAGAAAGCAATATTCTATATGGGACTTGCATGGTCAGTTCTCCGACCTTTTTCTCTAGAACTTGGCCGTCGTTTGATCGAAGTTGGGACACTAAGAAAAGAAACTGATATTTTTTATCTTACGAATGATCAATTACAACAAGCGGTCGATGCATTAGGTAATAACCAAAACCTACCTTCCCTTAGGGATCAGGCAAAAGATCAGTATAACCTTCGGGAATGGCGTAAACGGTTAGATCAACCTGCAGCTATTCCTGAAGAGAACCAGTTGTCTTGGGTCGGTAATGATAAGTCTTTCGATACTATAAAAATCAACACGAAAGAAGCAGAGATTATTAGTGGATTTGCCGTGAGTCCTGGTACCACGAGGGGTATAGCGAGCGTGATTATGTCACCTGATGAATTCGACCGCATGCAGCCCGATACTATATTAGTTTGCCCCCTAACGACTCCGGCTTGGACCCAGCTCTTCCCTTACGCGAGCGCTCTAGTGACCGATATTGGAAGTATTACGGCTCATGGATCCATTGTGGCGAGAGAATTCGGTATACCAGCAGTTCTTGGTACCGGTAATGCGACTCGTCTTATCAAGCATGGACAGGAAATAGAGGTAGACGGTGATACCGGAAAAGTTACCCTTGTTTGAAAAAGCTCCTTTTTTAACGTGGCCATTATGCGTACTGCAAACAACTCGGTCGGGATACCGCAAAAAATTTATTTATGATACTTTGTGTTTAAGGTCTAAAGCGGCTCTCTGTTTTTGAATGGAATAATTGTATATTTTTAATCTCTGCTCGGTAACAAAGAGGTGATTATGGAAAAGCTGCTGCTCGATCCTCGTCGGCATATTAAGTTGGAGAATGCTTATAACGTAAGAGATATCGGTGGCTACCCCACCCGGGACGGAAACATTACCCAATGGGGACGTTTCCTTCGCTCTGACGGCCTACATGGGCTGCATCTGAAGGATAAAAAACTAATTTTGGACTTTGGCGTGGGCTTAGTAGTTGACCTTCGGCTACCGATAGAGCTCGAATCCTCACCCAACGTATTTTGCGACTCCAAGGAACTAGCCTACGCTCACCGTTCATTTCTAGACGAGGACTTACTTAAGCACATAGAGGAACAGCCAGCTGAGGATCGTACCCATCTTCGCTCAGACAAAGGTTATTGCCTGTGGCTGGATCATTGTCAACATTCAATACGCGATATCCTAGTTGTGCTTTCTGAGAATCCAGGTAATGCCTCGCTATACCATTGTTCGGGAGGCAAAGACCGTACAGGTCTTATAACAGCGCTCCTATTGGGCGTCGCTGGCGTTGAGGATGATTTAATAGCTGCTGATTACGCCCTCACTGCTCGGTATAACATCCACTCTACATTCAAACCTCCGGAATCACATATCAAGAGCTGGCAGGATTATGAGACCAATTACTGTCCCCCTCTCTGATGTATGAGTCTCTTAACCATCTTGATCGGGTATACGGAGGAGTTATTTCGTATATTCAGAATATTGGTTTGACGAACGATCAAATTGATACGCTTAAACAAAAATTACTGGAACCTTCGGAAAAATATAAGGCAATTTAGCATCTTAGGTCAGATATAACGTCATGTAGAGATTATATCGATGTTTCTTAATCGCTAATATTGGTAATATGAAATTCGAAAATGGCGGTAAGGTAAGTTTATGAAAATGCAGAAAAAAAGTATTTATTTGTTTTTCTTAATGGGATGTTCGACGCTGTTTGGCACGTGCGCATCAGCAGCGACAGTGAATTGCACTTTTATGAGTGAAACCACAATCAGTAAATCTGGGGTCTGGATTAAATCTGAAGCGGATTTTATGAAATTATTGGAGATGTTCGGAGATGGCTTGACGTTACCCTTGGAGAACGCGCTACTCGGGAACCTTGACTCTGGTCAACCTTTTTTTGCCGGAAGCGTCGACAGAGGTAAGGTGTTTCTGATGGGCGGAGATATGGGGATCGAGGGCAAGTTGATTGAAGTACTCGGGGACAACATTACAATTTATGATGGAATGTGCAATATCGGGTTTGGCTAACCTGGCGCTGCCACTGGCTCGCTTACATATTCGTAATTAAAGGTACCAATTCTCATGTTTTGGGATAAGCATGGGATACCACCACTATTTGTATTGAAATTAGTGCGGTGTTATTTGCTTTGGAGCAATCTTATGACCCACCAAAGATAAACTCGCAGCGAGGGGAAGAATTGCCAGAGGTGCTATCGCAATCGAAGCGCCCATCAAGAGAATCACGTTGAAAAGCAATCCGCCAGATGCATCTCCAAGTCGATTCACAAACGTATCAATAAATACCGTTGATTTATACTTCTCCTTCTTCCCTAGAGACGTATAAATACTCTCGCGCGCGGGCTTATTTAGCGCGTATTCGAATGGTCTCATGACAGCAGAAATTACTAAAAAGACGACGATCCCAGAGCTAGATAGAAACAGGCTAGAGAGATGGCCTGAAATAGCCAAGAAACACAGACAAAATAAGAAGCCATAACCGACTATCACAAANCGAATTCCTAACCTGCGTGCGCGTAAAATGAGCCTTGCGAGAAAAAGCTGAATAAAGAAGGCCATTGGCGTCACGATACTATCTGCAAGTGCAAAAATTTCTCGCTGTTTGACGACATCATTCGTATGCGCACTTATTATTTCCAGCCCAAAAAAATAAAGCGCCGTAGCGAGTCCGGTCCAGATGAATGCGTAAATAAGTAACTTTTGAATTAATGGATTATTTCTTATTTGCGCAAATTGCTCGGTAAGCTGAGNAATGATGTTACTTTTCCCTTCGTCACTGTCAGCGGCACTTTGATTTGTTAGTTGCGATGACAGAAAGATACCCAAGGCAAGCGCAACCGACGCGAGCAACATTGCAACCACGGGAAGGTCTGAAAGGAAAAAGTAAACCGATTGTGACCCCAACCATGCTCCCGCGGACCCACAGGCGCTTATTACGCCAAAGTATTTTGTTGCCTCATCGGGATTAAAGCAATTGATCGTTCTTGCCCAGAAGACCGATACAACAAAGAAATTAAACACATTATACCAGACATAAAAACTCGCACCGATCCAATAACTATTCGGGAAAAAATAGTTTCCCATAGCATATAGAAAAAGGTTGAAGATAAAAAAACTATAAATAACAGGAACCAAAGAACGTTCTGAAATTCTCGAGACGGTTAGAGAGTAAATCGCGTTTGCGATTAACATGACCAGCACGACGGTTATTAGAAAGTAGGTAAGATCAGAAGTTCCGATCTGTGCTGCCAGAGCACTTCTGAACGGTCTCATGACGAAGAGAGCAAAGAGTACGAGAAAGAAAAATGCGCCTCCGAATATAAGATCCTTATTAAAATTTCTTTTGATCAAAGGGTCTCTGCCTATTTAAGAAAATGAGATTGCTAAGATGAGTCTGTATCTAACCTTTTGATAGCAAGAAAATCAATAAGCTATCCCTTTGCCCTCGATTATATTTTGAATGATTCTGTAATGAAGAGGTATCTTAATGCTGTCCTCCTCTATCAAGAGTCAGACTTCCCAAACGATATCTCGATATTGGCTAGATATATTTTTTATCAAGCCCGCGCCAAATATGTCTGGCCAGATAGGATCTATATGGACTGCAGGCGCTAAGTATGATCTGTTGTTGATGTAAATTACCTTCCGATAGGCGTGCGATCCCCTTGCGAATGGCTAGATCTTTATCGGGCCAGACATCCCGTTGTGCAAAGAAAGAAATTGCAACCATGTCTGACGACCATACACCAAAGCCCCAGAGGGAGGTAATGGCCAGAGTTAGCGATTCATAATCCTGTTTAAAGAGATCCTCTGACGAAAGGTAACCCGCCTGAAATCTTTCGACCATTTCAATTATTGCTCTTATTTTGTTGCGTGATAGGCCAGTAGTTCGAAGCATTTCTGCATTCTTATTTATAAATAGTTTCGCGAGGGGAGTTGCGCTCTCGCACATCATTAGCTCGACACGAGCCCAAATGCTCTCTGCTGCTTTTGTTGAAAGCTGTTGTCCTGCAACGACTCTAGCCAAGTTTAGGGCTAGATCCCCAGATCGTTGCGCTTTTAAAAAAACGGCGCCATTTGTAGTAATTAGGTCATGAAGTTTACCGGGGACATTAAGCGTGCTCGCGAGCAAATACTCATGGATTTTTTTTGACATTTTAAGTTAACTTAAGTTAAGCGAGAGTTGGCAATTGGTGACTAAGGACTATACGCGGTTATGAAGAAGTGTAAACTCAGACTAGCAACTCTGGTGCTCACTTGTCGGTCTTCCACGATAATCTTGACTAGAAAAGAAACAGCAAGCAAAGATCTACGATATAGTAGTGACAATAATTAGGGAGTTGTTTAAACAATACGATTTGTTATGTTTCTTAAAGGCCCATAAAGGGGGAAGCGCAAATAGTATTGTGTTTAAAGTAGGTAGGGAGTTCTGTATTCTAGGATACCTATCCTCTTGGTCACGAAGAGGGGTTTTGCATGTCAATTTTCTCACTGATATCTTCATGACAACAATCGCAGTTTACTGCACGACATCTACGATAATTACGAATATGAGCGTATACCACCAATATTGACCCGAGTACGGTAAGGACTTTTTCTCCGTATNCTCCTACCATGGGTTCCCCAAGAAANCACGCCGCAGANAGCGCAGTCAGGCCAAATAGACCAAGTACAAAGATTTTTACTGTTTTGTGATTTCTTTGTCCCAGAGTTAACGCAACTAAACTAAACGGTATTGCGACCATTAAGACATAAAGGTGTATTAATTCATTATCTATTGAGAGGGGCAAAACTCCACTTGTCATGATAAGAAAAACTGGTGTGAATAAACAATGTATAGCACACAAAGCCGAAACAGAGATGGCCACCCTATCGGCCGTCATTTGTGCAGTAATTATCATTCGTTTACTTTACTTCTAGCTTTTTCTTGAAACAAACTCATTATAGAACACGCTTGCGNTTGTTTACTAGATAAATAATCTACGCCACCAATAGCGCTAAGGTTCATCAAGCGAATCCGTCTCCAGATAATCTAGTCCTGCGATACTTTTCTCAATACTGGCGTTCCAAGCCTCAAGTTCGACAAGCATCGATGCCGCGATTTCTGGCCGCTGGTCTATCAAGTTGTTCGACTCTGATGGATCACCAACGACGTTGTAGAGTTCGTAGGGACCATCCTCGCCACTGGTGTAGTTACGTACTAGCTTCCAGTCATTATCGAGCCAGGCTCGACCCGCATTGGCCCGAAACCCCATTGGTTTCTCTCGTCGTGGAGGCTCCTCGTTTTTGAATACAGGCTCCAAGGAGACGCCGTCGTTGACAGCATTTATTGAGTCTGGGCTAAGACCCGCGATATCGATCAAGGTCAGAAACATATCGATGGTGCTGGACGGATAATGAGATACCCTATGCTCAATAGTCCCGGGCCACTCGACGATCGTGGGCACGCGGATCCCGCCTTCATAAAGGTCTTTCTTGAAACCCCGCAGATGACCGGTTGTATCCGGATGGACCCCTGGAAGATCTTCGCGGTAGGTGATGTCCGGTAGCCCCCCATTATCGCTGGTGAACCAGACAAGGGTGTTCTTATCGATATCGAGATCTCTGAGCCCCTGTCGCAAGGTGCCAAGGGAACGGTCCATGGCAGCCAGTTCACCGAGCTGTAGCGCGGAACTTTCATCAGTGCGCCCAAGATAGGGGGCTACGTCTTTCTGACTGGCTTCAAAGTCCCGGTGAGGTGTCGAGTACCAAACTAAAACGAAGAAAGGTTTATTTTTTTTACTTTGCTCAGTAATGAATTTCAGGGCTTCATCAACGATGACCTCTGAACCGTCGCCTTTGAACTGTTCTATCACTCCGTTTCGACTGAGTATGGGATCTAGATTGAACTGAATGGATTTACTCAGCCAGTAGTCGAAGCCATACTCCCCAGGATTGTATGGATTACTGGCCGGGACGGCAGTATCGCGTCGGTCCGCAGCACCACTCAAATGCCACTTACCAAAATGTCCTGTGGCATATCCTGCTTCCTTGAAGGCTGTCGCAAGTATCTTCTCCTGCTTGTTGATCGCACCACTCGGGAGTACGCCAGTTCTAGCGTTGGTTCGACCAGTTAGAACCGTGGCGCGCGTAGGGACACAAAAAGGCGCGCCAGCATAAAACCGATCCATGCGTANACCACTATTCGCCATATCGTCAAGGTTGGGTGTATCGGCGATAGGGTGACCATAGTAGCCCGTTTGTGTCCATCCCTGATCATCTGACATTACTAGAATTACATTTGGGCTATCGGCTCTAGTTGCCGTAGTTATGGTTAATAACAGTACGGTAGAAATAGTGGCGAATTTCATCATTTGTTCGTATCTCCCAACGAGTAAACCTAATTTGTGGTTTGATTAGCTAAAAATTTAAGAAAGATATCAGACGTAAGATCGGGTCTTTGTAATACGGATCCATGCCCAACATTTTCTAATTCGATTATTTTCGCATTTGGCGCCGCTGCAGCGATTGCTCGCGTTGAGACTAAGTTTGGGTCGCAGTCACCAGTGACAAGAAGTAAGGGCATTGTTAGCTTGGGTATTGCTGCTTTCAGATCGAATGCTCCGCTGCTGTTAGCACCCGATACAAGTGACACCTGATCTGGATAGGCATGTTCGTTGATTCCTGAAGGTTTTGGAAACCGACCGATTCCCGCCGCTTTTTGCAGTTCCATCGCTTTTTTGTGTCCAATTCGCTGAAGTTCGGGGTCAGGCTTCTCTATGCTTAGATCATTCAGACAGGCTGAATACACCCTTTCCGGATATGCTGCGCAAAACGCTAACCCGATTCNTGAGCCAAATGCCATATTCCAAAGGTGACATTTTTCTACACTAAGAGCGTCTAGAACTATATTAGTATCTTCCGCAAATTGATGGAAGGAATACTGCGATGGATCGCTCGCGGGGGTACTCTTCCCGGCACCACGCATATCTAGACGAATTGATCGATATTTTTTGATTAACATGGGAACTACCAAATCCCATATGCGGAGATTGGTTCCGCCAGAACTATAATGCAGGATTACAGGNGCNTTCTTGGGTCCGCTAACTTCTATATCTAAAACAGAACCGCCAACATCAATCCTCACAACTTCCCCATATGGTTAGGATTTCTTGCTTGCTTTATCAAGGAAGTTGATCTCTCCTAGATAGTCTAGTTTGCCTACTGGAACGCCCTTGAACCGCAAAATATCGTAGGCTGTCGTAACATGGAAATAAAAACTAGGTAAGGAGAATGACATCAGAAACCCCTCGGCCGTAAACGTCCACCAGGGGGTTTTTATTTCACTATCTGATAGATTATTGATAGTTGTGGCTTCGATTTGCTTTAAACCAGATCTTGCTTCGGCAACCAAATCTTGCAGCGCTTGATAGTCAAGGTCAGTAGCCGCTGGGCCAGGCATATACTCGCCCTTCTGGACACCTTTGATCGCACTGAGCGAGTGGGAGGCCACCTGAATCACTTGAAACCGAAACGGGAGCATGTCCGGATAGAGCCGAGTCTCGACGATCTCGTCTAGGGCAATATTATTATCTTGACAGTGGTCAAGTCCCTTTTCTAAATATCCTTCCACAGCACCGAGTGTTTGTAAAAAGCGACCAACAGATGCGTCATAAAGTGTAACAGCCATAGCTACTCCCCTTCATCCAGGTTTATCGAAAACGCGAAATAGTCTAGCAGAGCGTTAATTACTCAGCGAATATTACACGGTAATGCAAAAGGAGCCCAGACACGACTTTTGGCCATGTCTAGGCTTTCTAGAAATGCTATCGGATTCGTCTGCTACTGAAGGCATCCCTTTTACAGGTACTAAAAGTATCTGCTAGCTGCGGCAGATCTGTTTCGCTGTAAGCCGCATATCCGGCTAATTTTTCATCTGCATTGGGCCACATGCTTACCCACATATAGCCTATATCATCGATAGGATATGTTGCTGGCATTGCGTCAATATAGGGTTCATTCAGAAGGTAGGCGTAGCTAAGAGGCCCATTCTCTTTTTGATACTCCTCTAAGAAATCTATGAATACAATTTCAAAATCAGCAAGGTCTTGTTCTCCAAATCCTTCGTTATAGGAACAGAAACTATATTCAACCTCCGAAGTACCGGTGTCGTTACTTTGGTCTTTTTCTGCTGATCCATACCACCTTAATACTGGCTTAAAAGGAAAAACATTCTCTGGGTTATAACTTGTTATACCTGCAGTCATGCTATTCCATTTTTCGTCGTATTTGCTTGCCCAATCAGTCCAAGAAGCGTTTCTTTCTTCCATTGAGGACCACATTAACACCCACATAAGGTCATAGCGTTCGTCTTCAACCTGAGGTGTTATGATCTGTGCCCCAAGCATGGGATAACCGGCTTCGTCAATGAGACCATTCCATTTGACGAGCAGTTCGTCTAGTTTTTCCTCAGTAAAGTCGGGGCCTTTCTTGGTCCAAACATACTCGACAACTCCCGGCATAGCGGCTTCGTTTATCTTCGTAACCTCTTTTTCGGGGTTTTCCTCTACCTCATTAGAGTCATTCCCTGATGGGGCGCAGGCAGCGAGCCCAAAAAGGGCTGCTAATACTAATATTCTTTTGCTCATTTTCGCTAACTCCATAGCAACTATGTTCGGGACGACGATAGCTATATTTGCATAAGTTGTATATGGTCCCTGAGAATTTTTATTTCCAAAAAATTTGCCATTGTTAGCGGCTTTTTATCTTCGTCGGTTTTTGTTTGTTTGCGCAAAAGTAAAAAGTTGGAAGCTTCTATTGGCATGGGTAATTAGGATAGGGGGTTTAATAACTGTGGCGCGTCCAAATATTCTTCTAATTATGAACGATGACATGGGGTATTCTGACATCGGTTGTTACGGAGGCGAGGTAAGAACTCCAAACCTTGATCGACTTGCGGCCGGCGGTATTCGATTTACTCAATTCTATAATACGGCTCGTTGTTGCCCAACACGTGCTTCGATACTGACCGGACTCCACCCACACCAAGCAGGTATTGGTTGGATGACTGCTGACTTAGATGAGGATGGCTACCGAGGTGATCTTAATAGTGAATGCGTGACCATCGCTGAGGCATTGAAGTTAGCGGGTTATGCTACTTTTATGAGTGGTAAGTGGCATGTCACCGGAAATGAAGATCCTAATGGTTCAAAGGAATGTTGGCCGTGTCAACGGGGTTTCGACCATTACTTTGGAATCCTTGGAGGCGCTTCTGATTACTGGCAACCAAGTTCTTTGACTCGCGATAATGAAAGAATAGACTTAAAAAGCCTCCCTGAAGATTTCTTCCTTACTGATGCGATCAGTGACCAGGCCGCTGACTATCTGCGAGAGCACGCCACTGACAACAGTGAAGTTCCCTTTTTTTTGTATACGGCTTACAGCGCGCCGCATTGGCCATTGCATGCTCACGAAGAAGACATAGGTCAGTATAAAGGTAGATTCGGTGACGGTTGGGATCGCTTGCGGGAAGAACGCGTAGAGCGGATGAGAGGTATGGGTATTATTGATGAAGAATGGCCGACTACAGAGCGAGACAGCTCTCAACCTCCGTGGGAGGAAGCCGCTAATAAGGCGTGGCAGGAAAGGCGCATGGAGGTTTACGCTGCACAGATTGATCGCATGGATCAAGGGATAGGGAGAATCCTGACTGTACTTGAAGATACAGACCAAATTGACAACACACTCATTCTTTTTCTTGCCGATAATGGTGCCTGTGCCGAGGAATTTCCTCCACAAGCTAAACCAGTTTCACCCGATAATCCCGTGGGATTCGAACGTACTCGTGACGGAAGAACGGTATTACACGGTAACGATCCTTCTATTATGCCGGGGCCAGAGGGAACCTATCAGAGTTATGGTATTCCTTGGGCCAATCTGTCAAATTCGCCTTTTCGTGAGTATAAGCATTGGGTCCATGAAGGCGGTATCGCAACGCCATTAATTGCGCACTGGCCGTCGGCTATTAAAAGCGGGAATGAGCTGCGCCACCAACCAGGACAGCTTACTGACATTATGGCGACGTGCCTTGATGTGGCCGGAGCAGCTTATCCAAGTCAATTTCGTGGGCAGGTAATCACGCCTCTCGAGGGAGCTAGCCTCGTACCGATTTTTCAGGATAGAGACAATAAAAAAGAGGCACTTATCTGGGAGCACGAGGGTAATAAAGCCGTTCGTAAAGGCCGCTGGAAGTTAGTGTGTAAATATCCTGGTGATTGGGAGCTCTACGATATGGTCGCAAATCGCACTGAAACCAATGATCTTGCATTGCAACATCCTGAGTTGGTTGAGGAATTAAGTGCGATCTATAATAAATGGGCTGAACGTTGCGGAGTTAAGCAGTGGGATCATATGACGGAAAAGTTGCGACTCAGGAGGGAGGAGCTCGGCGATTCTCGATGGCCCTGGCGCAGGCGTTTAGTGAGTGATGAGAGCGCTATCGATAAAAGCAAATAGGGGAGACCTATGACACTAAAACTAAGACAGATCTGTTTGGTTGCAAAAGAACTGGAACCTGTGATTAACGATTTGACAGCTATTTTGGGTATCAACCGCTGTTATGTTGACGATGGCGTCGGAAAATTCGGGCTTGAAAATACTCTCATGCCAATCGGTCGTAATTTCCTAGAAGTTGTTGCGCCGATTGAAGAGGGTACTGCGGCAGAGCGGTACCTTGAGCGCCGAAATGGTGATGGTGGTTATATGTTCATTACCCAAGCCGATAGTGTCGCAACACAAGAACAGGTGAGAAGAAACGCTTCTGAAAACAAGGTTCGTGTCGCATGGGAATCTCAAAGAGAGGATTGGAATTTGGTTCAGTTACATCCTGCAGATCTAAAGACAGCTTTCTTTGAGGTTGAGACTGATGCCTACAATGACTTTAGCGGTCATTGGAATCCGGTCGGGGGAGATGGCTGGGAAGATAAGGTGAAACAGGATGTAACGATTGATTTCTTGGGGGTAGAAATGCAGTCCGATGAACCCGATGAGGTGGCAGCGCTTTGGGGGAAAGTAGCGGGCCTCCCAGTCGAGGACGAGACAGGAAGTCCGACAATTTGGTTTGATAATTTGGGGCTTCGCTTTGTAAAAGCCAGCGATAGTCGAGGAGACGGGTTAGGGGGCATCGATATTGCTGTTGCAGATCGCGAGGCCATACTTCGAGAGGCGAAAGCTCGAGGGTGTTATAGAAGTGATCACCAGATAGATATTTGCGGTGTCCGCTGGTATCTCACGGATTCCTGATTGGTCGCTTCGGATATCATAAATTTTTTTTTCATGANGTTAACTAATTCTCTTTGGGTAATTTCAAGCGGCTGAACTGATCGCTTACACTTGTTAAATAAAGCATCGCGAGAATAGCACCGTCGACTGCGCCGGCTAACCAGTTAAATACCTGGTAAACATTACTGGGAGCCTGTGAATAAGGGGGCAGGGCGAGCATCAGAAGAATCCCCAGGGCGATTATTATTGTAAAAAGAGGCCTTCCCAACCTATTGAATCGAAAAAGCAAAATTAGCGAGAAGAGCCATACCAGCAGGTAGCCAATACCTAAATAGTCAAGAAAATTGAAAGGTTCAGATGCTGCTACCGGATCTATTGGCGCAAAATATAAAATGNCAANGGCATTTACNAGNCTAAATANAATCAGTCCTCGGAAAANTTTTTCATTACTCACNATNGNGCACTCCCGNNAAGNNTTCGTATNGCNACATCANCNCTGAGCTACCGTCTANNGCANTGNTTAGAAGNTNGAANGCATCATGGGNTANNCTCATNGTNNGGAATCCGCATTTATNNTAGATANAAAACTATATAAAAATCAATTATTAATGACATTAACTTAACCAAAAAATGAGAAGCTAAGCCAGGTTCTTGGGGTGATTTTTACTGCTAATAGTTAGTTTTTCCTTCAGAGAATCAGCAGCTTTCTAACTATCTTAGTTGCCTGCTCGTAAGCTATTTACCGATGATATCATTTCTAGTAGGTGTAATGATTCCGCCTTGTTAAACTGAGGGCACTCAAGTATCCCTGCTGCTAAGCATCGATGAATGGCCTCCACCATGTAGATAAAACCCTGCTGGTTGGGAAACGGTCGAGGCATGCGAATAGAGTCTGGCAGCGGGTATTCAAACCTTTGTAGTGGCGACGGCGTGTTACCATTCATGTATCGAGACGGTGTCACTGGCGGTATACGTACCGTAAGTCCGGTAGGGCAGTGCGCGGGTTCTTCGAGTGTGATTCGGCCTTTAGTTCCCACAAATTCACTAAGCTCTGAAAACTCGCTAGGGAACGGGGGGGATACGACAATGGCAAAGCGATTCCCCTCAAACTCTAACATGGCGCCACCTGCCCCGATCCTACTATTTCCAGTCACCTTAACACTGTTTGGTTTAGCCTCTCCGTAGGCGAGTGTGACCGCTTGCAAGGTGTAAACTAACGAGAAGGTCGATTGCACCATCATTACATCACCGATAGCCCCTTCCTCAATCAAGTGTCGTGCGTGTTCAACTGCAGGAAAAAAACGTGTCCATACCCCATCCTGCAACATCACATTACGTTCAGCTGCTGCAGCATACATTTCCTCAGCGTCAGCTACGGAATCAGTGAGTTCTTTTTCGCAAAGGACATGCTTGCCAGCGTTCAACGCCATTATACTGTGTTCTTTATGGACGCCCCCTGGTGTGCCAACGTACACAATATCAATGTCTGGCGCTGCGGCCATCTCCTCGTAACTGCTGTACGCTTTTTCAACTGCATGAGCTTCTGCAAACGCGTGAGCGTTATCTGTTGAACGACTGGACACACCGGACATGGTTGCGCCAGGGCATTCCCGAGCAGCACTAACAAATTGTCGAGCAATCTCTCCCGTCCCCATAATTCCCCATCGCAAAGGAAAGTTGATACTTTCCGCTTGCGTCAAGCCGAGCCTAATATCTTTTGGCGCAAAGACCTGTCCAAGTGGCGGAGCAGTTTTCTTTTCTGTGGGCATGTCCTTTGGGCTTGTCATGAGGGATTTTCCTTACGTAAATTGACCGAAGTGATGAGTTTGCTTATCTTGGGATTGTAGCTGTTTGGAATCTATCTTTTTCGGTAGTGAAAGGGAAGCATTCGGAAAAAGATAGATTGGAAGAGCTGATACTTTATTTTTTCGGCTATCCTTATTTATTCCATCGTTATTTCATCGCTCTTAAATGACAAAAAATTATTATAATCAATAGATTATAACTGTATTCTAATTCTTATTTTCTACAAGAGACGGCCATATTGAATAAATATTTTAAGAAACTTATCCCAAATAAAGTGCTATCGAATTTTGGGTATACCGGTATTCGTCCCAAATCCTTCGTCGCTCAAAACCTTGATATCAGGGAAGATATTGCAACCAAATACGCCTATGACGGGGATCTTTTAGATATTTTTGCTTCAAATCAAGGTCCTTTGGTTCACAAATGGCATCATTATATTCCTCTGTATGACCGATATTTTGGGCAATATAGAAACCAGCCCATAAAATTTCTTGAGATTGGTGTCGCAGAAGGTGGCAGTTTAAAGATGTGGCGACGCTATTTCGGCAATGATGCAGTGATCTTTGGTATTGATATTGATCCGGCGTGCCTGCAATTTAATAATCCGGATGGTCGGGTGAGGATTGGATCCCAGGTTGATAAGGAATTTTTACTCGATGTCATAGATGAAATGGGCGGAGTCGATATTGTTTTAGATGATGGCAGTCATCATATGCAAGATATCAGAACTTCTTTCGATTATTTGTATCCGATGTTGAATCTGGGCGGCACCTATATTGTTGAAGACCTACATACAAGTTATTGGCGACGCTATGGCGGTGGTTATGGTATGAAAAAGAATTTCTTTAACTTCGTTAGGGACAGCATTGATGATATGCATCGGTGGTACCATGAAAATGCAATAAAAAATAGCGCTATCGCAGAGAATTGCTCTGGTATTCATATTCACGATTCCATGGTCGTTTTCGAGAAAAAAATAGTTTATCAGCCAGTATCCTCCAAGGTAGGATAGCGTAAGTGGTTTTGAGGGAGTTGCGGGATGATAATATTAAAAAAAATGGTAATTCTTACCTTAATCTTCGGGAGTGCAGCTGCTTCCAACGCGAAAGAATATGGCCAAAAAGAATATGTGACTGCCGCTGAAGCGCTTAGTTTTACTCGCGAGCTCGATATCATTTACCACCGACAGGAGGGCTTTGCTTTGACCATGGAGAAAGTGGCTCCACGGAAAAATATTAACGGG
>NHBG02000017.1 GCA_002167855.2 Gammaproteobacteria bacterium TMED1 | reverse complement strand
GTGGTAGTCAAGTCAACGGACACTATTACGCCCGGTACTGTAACCAACTATGACGGTGTGCTCACAGTGAGTGACGGTATTACTACCGTAACTAAGGATTACGCGGGTACTTCCCCAGCAGATTTAGATGCTGTGCTAGCAGATATTAGAGCTCATGCGAGTTATGGAGACCTACTATTTACAGTAGATAAGGCAGCGAATGGAACGCAGCTTGAATATAATTGGAAAGCGGCTGGAGCCGACTACCAAGTAGAAACAGTAACCGTCGGCACTTTGGGAAGTTACACCGCATTGAGTATTAGTGATGGAACAACCACTATCACTCCAACAGTACCAGGCGGTGGGGCAGGCTACGCTAGTGTAGATGCTGCGGTAACCGCAATTAAAGCAGCAACCAACTATGCCAATTTGGGTTTTACGGTTGCGAAGGCTTACAACGGTACTGATATCGAATTTATTTGGAAAACTACTGGTGATCAGACTGCCACTGCGACGTACGCAGCGACCGGTGTCACTAATGAAGCGATCGCCACATCAACGAATAAATCACCGGCAGCCTCACGAGCGACATATACCGCTATAGATGGTGGTGCAACTCTTGGTGCAATTACGACATCAACCAATGGAGTTAATTCTCTCGGGTACTACACAGAAAATACGAATACCGCGAATCTTATCAATCTAACACAAGTCAACATTACGACGATGGTTCAGGCTGGAGATTCAATTTCTATTATCGACGCAGCGCTCGATAAGGTCGCGCAGATGCGTTCCGACCTTGGTGCGATTGAAAATCGCCTTGCCTACACGGTATCAAATTTAATGAACATAGCCGAGAAGACAGCAGATGCTAGATCACGTTTAGATGATGCAGATTACGCTCTCGAATCAGCTCGCTTGGCGAAGGCGCAGGTTATCCAACAAGCAGGAACTCAGATGTTAGCGCAGGCTAATCAGCTGACTCAGCTAGTGTTGGATCTTCTTCGATAAGTAACCTTTTAAATAGAGAATAGATTATGAGTTTGGAAAATATAATGAGTATTTCTGGGGTCGCTATGGATGCCCAGACAGCAAGAATCAATCTCGCAGTGTCGAACATAGCAAACGTAGACACCGTAGAATCTTCATCAGAGACTGCCTATAAAGCGAAAAGGGCAGTATTCAAAACTATTTTAGAAGATCAGGCTAATCATGCTCAAGGAGAGATAGCCGGTGGAGTTAAGATAAAAGAGATTATAGAGGATCAAGAACCACATCCTTCTTTCTATGACCCATCACATCCCCTGTCTAACGAAGAAGGCTATATTTTTAGTTCCAATGTTGACGTAATGACTGAAATGGTTGATATCCAAGCAGCCTCTCGTTCCTACGAAAGTGCGGTCGAGGCAAGTAATACGGCTAAACGACTAATGACACGCACAATCGAAATGCTGCAGAGATAGAGGATTAAATAGCCATGAGTATAACTGGAATTGAAGGCTTAAAAACGATGAGTCAGCTTCGGGCCGAGCAAAGTGCGCCGGTGGAACAGGACTTAGATCGGAATGCATTTTTACGGCTTTTCACGACTCAATTACAAAATCAGAATCCTTTAGATCCAATGAAGAATGAGGCTTTTGTCGCACAGTTGGCGCAGTTTTCGACTTTAGAGGCGACATCAGCAATGTCAGCGTCTTTTGGCGATTTTGTCTCTGGTCAGCAGGAAGAACGAATGCTCAGGGGCGCCAACTTACTTGGTAAACAGATTTTTGCACCGGATGTACCAGTGTACCAACCGGGTGGGGTCACACTCGATGGAGTAGTCCAGCTAGATCAGATGATCGACAACCTTAAGCTCTATGTTGTTGATGCTGAGACAGAAGAAATAGTAAATCAAATGGACCTCGGTCCACAAAGTCCTGGAGATATCGCTTTTGGCTGGAACGGCGGTAATTTTGATGGTGAAGCTGTCCCTGCCGGACAGTACCTATTCAAGGCAATCGGTTTAATTGGTGGAGAGTCCTTTGATGTGCCCGCAATGGCACAGTCAAAAATTAAGGGAGTTTCCTGGGATCAATCGCTCGGAGAGATTTTCGTCGAAATTGAGGATGGACGTTCTATCGCACTATCTGAAATCTCTCATATATCAGAGTAATTTAAAGGAGTAGTTTCTAAATGTCTTTCTATACATCGCTTACAGGTCTTAAGGCCGCAACGACAGAGCTATCGATCACAAGTAATAATATTGCAAACGTTGGTACCTCAGGTTTCAAAAAATCAAGGGCATCATTTGGTGACATCTTCGCAACCTCTCCTCTACAGAAGGCAACGTCGGTTGTTGGTCAGGGTGTATCTTTGAAAGAGGTCAGGCAAGAGTTTAGCCAGGGTAATGTGGAATTCTCATCAAATACATTGGACTTGGCGATTTCGGGTGAAGGATTTTTCCCTCTGAAATCTGCGGACGGCTTAACTGATATCTATACTCGTAATGGTTCATTCGTGCTTGATGAGCAGTTTAGTGTAATTAACTCATCGGGACAGGCACTNCTTGCAGCGGCGGTTGACTCNAGTGGTAAAGCGGATTTGTCAAAGCTAAATAAACTACAGATACCAACAACAACAGCCGGTGAAGCACGACANACAAGTTTAGTCGATTTATCACTCAACCTNCCATCAGANGCCGAGGTTATCTACAGCGAATTTAACCGAAATAATCCAAATACGTATAATAAATCGACAGCACTTAGCGTTTACGATAGTGGNGGTAACTCTTACCTTGCAACGATTTACTACGTGAAAACAGCTAACGCGACGGCTAACTCACCCTTTAATAAATGGCAAACCTATGTCTTTGTTGGCGATGATGCTGTTAGTGCNGCACTTCAACAGGCTACTGACGAAAATGGTGAGTTACGTTATGTAAATAAGTATGGTGAGCTCAAACCGCGTTCTGAAGTNGAAGACTTACTGGTTAANAGAAAGACGCAGAAGTTNGCTCTCGATGATTTGACCGACGTGCGAACTTCTGTTTCCGCTACTGTGACTGGCGGTGATTTACCAAGCTCGCTTGATCTTTCTTCTGATCAAGGGTTTAACTTTACTTCGGATAATGTCCCGGGTACTTCTGCAGCGTTTACGACAGCGCAATTACAGAATTTTATGCAGGTTGATATCGATAATAGTGGCAGTCCNGTTACGGTTGACCTNACTNGTCTTGCNGGGCAGGGNGCANTNACAGGGGTTCAGCTNGCTGACGCTATTCAGGATCAATTGAATACAAAGTTTGGCGATGAGCGTTATTTTGATCTAACAACCACATCAAACCAGACGTTTANAGTTACTGANGGNACNACNACAGCCANTATNGATTTGTCTAATTTAACAACTGCNGGCGCAACCAATAAGTCTCAAGTAACTGTTGCNGAAATGGTTNCTGGTATTCAAGCNGATATTAATGCTGCATCGAANGGGTTCATTACCGTTAGTTACGATTATGCGGCTAGGGCATTTAAATTTGTNCCCGCTGACTTGGCTAAGACTGTTCAGNTATCGACCGCAAGTGGTTCTAATGCACTCTTTGGATTGGGTGTTACGCCGCTGACTGTAGATTCCACGTCTTATACATACGGCACCTCGAATGGACAGCAAACTACGGTTACGCCAAATGGCGCCTTAATACGGCCCACCACGCAACAACGATTCGGGATCTCAGTCGTTTATGATGGTGCTCAGGAAAAGTTCTCTATTCAATCGGGTTCGACCGGTGATCAGTCTGAGATAGAGGTCAACTTTAATTTCGGGGGTAGTGTTAGAACTGCTCAAGCAGCTTTTCTCGGCTTTGAGGCTACGGATGCATCAAATTCGGTGTATACAGTGGGACAAAGTGATGAAGCAGTGAGAGGTATTGCTTCNTTGCCTGCAATCACNAGAGGATCTTCGATNGCAGTCAACGTTAATAACCAATTTTCAGTTGATGCATCTAATAANACCTTNGTAGTCTCCGTCGATGACGTAAAAGGTACACTGACATTACCTATCAGTTCAGCCTATACACTCGATAGTTTTATAGACACCCTACAACAGGGTATTAACCAGCTGGCAAGTGAATCGGGCAGCAGCGTATCCGGCGTAAATGTTGAATACGATGCGGGTACGAATGGGTTGGTTTTTACAACAGGAACAAAAGGTTCAGACTCCTTTATTAAGGTCTCAGGTAGTGCTACCTGGGGTCTTGCAAATATTGAAGCGGGTCGTGGAACAACAACCACTTGGATTAAACCAACTCAGTCAGCTGACACAGTGAACGGTGTAGCTGTACAGAAATATATTGATGAATTTGGCAATGAGACAGCAAGTGCAGATGGATTCACCACTTTACCTGAGTGGTCGCCCATTTATTTGGATAAAGGGGAACTAACCTTTAACACGTCAGGTAATTTGGTTTCACCGTCAGGGGGAGCACAACTTGATACTGTCTTCCTTTCTGGTGGTCGAGGTGCTTTGAACTTGACGATCGATTACGGAGAAACAACCCAGTTTTCTCAAGCTTTCGCAGTGAAATCACAACAACAGGATGGTTCTCCTGAGGGAGACCTTGTTGGATTGGATATTGGAGATGACGGTCTTGTGGTCGCCTCTTACTCTAACGGTTCCCAGAACTCACTTGGAAAAATTGTTTTGACAACGTTTGCAAGTAACGAGGGTTTAAGACAGAACGGAGATAGTTCGTATTTATCATCTGCTAAGTCTGGTGTGGCGACATTTGGGGAGCCTGGTACAGCAGGGTTCGGAACCATACGAGCGGGTGCCAGAGAGAGATCGAATGTGGATCTCACGACGGAACTTGTTGGTTTGATCACAGCACAACGGAACTTTCAGGCGAATGCTAAAGCAATTGAGACCTCATCAGCATTGACTTCAACAATTATTAATATCAGGGCTTAAGGGTGGTAGATAGCTAAGATGGATAAGGGAATTTACACAGCGGTCGCCTCAATCAGATCAGATAAGTTGAGGCAAATAAATCAAATGCACGAGATGTCAAACATTTCGACAGCTGGTTTTAAAAAAGCGTTTCAAATGACTAACGGAACCTATCGAGTCGACAATGAAGATTCCCTGTCGTCAAGATTCTATAAGGTAGCCGAGACGCTTGGGCGAGTTGATCTTACTCCGGGACCAAGAATCGTCACGCAGAACCCTCTAGACCTATATGTAGAAGGTCGCGGGGTAATGGGTGTTTTTACTGATCAAGGAGAGATTGCTTTTACTCGAAGAGGCGATTTGCGATTGGATGCTGTAGGCACACTGGTCAACGGGGAAGGCAGAATTATTGCTGCAGATGGTGGTGGAGAAATACAACTCGATCCAAACCTTATTCACCGAATATCAAAGGAGGGTGTTGTTTATGCAACCAACCCTGCAGAAGAAGTCGCAGAAGAAGTTGAGATCGCAAGAATCATGCTACGTAATGCTGAAAACACAATACTAGAAAAGATGGAAGATGGTTTGTTTAAGCCTGAAGGTTTTGAGCAGCCTGGGGATTTTGAAGGTTCTGAGGAGCCCGTGTATGTGACAACTCACGGTCTGGAGGGGTCCTCAGCAAAGACCTACGACATTCTTACCCGGATGATAGAGCTCGAGCGATCCTTCGAAATTAAGGTAAATATTATTAAAGAACTCAGCGATTTGAGCCAAGACTCAAACACGCTGATGCAAGTTACATAAGGACATATATTATGGATGCATCTCTATGGGTGGCTAAGACAGGGTTAAACGCGCAACAAACGCGGATGACTGTGATCGCAAATAACTTAGCAAATGTTAATACGGTTGGCTTTAAGCGGGACCGTCCAGTTTTTGAAGACCTTCTCTATCAGAATATACGGCAAGCTGGAGGACAAACAGGTGCAGATACAAATGCCGCAACGGGATTCATGCTCGGTACTGGTACGCGTATTGTGGCGACTGAGAAGATTCAATCGCAGGGTAATATGATGTCTACAGAGAACGCTCTTGACTTAGCTGTCGAGGGTCCTGGTTTTTTCCAAATTGTTCAAGGTGATGGAACGATTGCCTATACCCGAGATGGTGGCTTCAAGCTCTCACAGGAAGGCGAGTTGGTGACCCCACAGGGGCTATTGTTGCAACCACAGATTGTGGTACCCCCCGAAGCGGCCTCAATCACAGTGGGGACTGACGGTACTGTCAGTGTTGAAATAGCCAATGGTGGCGGTAATCAGCAGTTAGGACAAATTCAGATCGCTCGCTTCATTAATGGAGCCGGTCTTGAGGCTTTGGGCCAAAACTTATTCCGAGAAACAACCTCTAGTGGAGCCCCTATCGTGTTAGTTCCTGGTGAACAGGGTGCAGGGGAAATTGCGCAAGGCATGCTTGAAGCTTCAAACGTTAATGTAGTTGAGGAATTGGTAAATATGATAGAGACCCAGAGAGCATATGAAATTAATTCAAAGGCGATCAGTTCCGTTGACTCAATGCTTAGATTCTTGAATCAAAATCTATAAGGATAGAATAGGGTGAATAGAGTTATATGGTTATTAGCTGTCACTGTTGTTTCGGGATGTTCTTCTGTTGAAGTTGAGAGGGACTACTTCGAAACGACGGAGGTGATAGAAAAGGCAATGCCTGTACTCGCTTACGATACTCCGTCGGTAACAGGATCGATATATCGTGACGAAGTCAGAAGTTCCCAGTTTGGTTTTCGAAAGAATTTTAGTCTCGGAGACATTATTACGGTAGTTCTCAACGAGAGCACCCAAGCGCAGAGAAGCAATGGGATCAATACTCTGAAAGAAGTCAATAATTCTCCGCTTAGCCAACTGCAAGCAACTTTTGGTGCAGGTTTACCCGTGGGGAGTAGTGCTGGAAATATCATCAAGCGTGGTTTGAAATCACTTACTTTCGCGGAGCAAAATCGAACCGATAAAGGATTAGGTACGTCCGATCAGACAGGTAGCCTAAACGGTGCAATTGCAGTCATTGTCACCCGGATTTTACCGAACGGTACTTTATTCGTGGAAGGAAAAAAAGATCTTATGTTCAGTGAAGGTCGGGAAGAAATTTATGTTAGTGGTTTAGTAAAGCCNAATGATGTGCAACCTGATGACACAGTACTGTCCTCTCGTATTGCCCAAGCAAGCATCGCTTATAAAGGACGAGGTGATCTGGCAGATGTAGCACGCGCGAGTTGGGGAACTAAGGTATTCAATAAACTTTGGCCATTTTGATATGAAAAAAAACATAACATGTCTCATTACAGTTTTATTATGCGTTACCCAGANAGTNCAGGCTGATCGTGTAAAAGATCTAACCTCTGTTGCAGGAGTAAGATCAAACCAATTAATCGGTTATGGCTTAGTTGTAGGNTTGAGTGGTACGGGCGACCGAGACAAAATCAGTTTTACAGCACAAAGCTTAAAGACTGTTTTGGATCGTTTAGGCGTTGATGTTGATGGCCCCGTGTCCAATTATGATCTCTATCANAGGGGCGTGGCGAGTTTGGCCTACGACAAAACTAAGCTTGATAACGTTGCGTCTGTTATCGTCACTGCAACACTACCCCCCTTTGCAAAGCCTGGGCAGACACTTGATGTCAATGTCGCAGCAATAGGTTTGGCCTCCAGTCTTAGAGGAGGAAGTTTGGTTCTTACAGAGTTNAGAGGTACGGATGGTCAAATCTATGCTCTTGCTCAAGGTGGATTAGCAGTTTCNGGTGTTGAAGTATCGGCCGCAGGCACCGAGATAACCGTAGGNGTGCCAACTGCTGGTCGTATACCAGGTGGGGCTATTATCGAACGCGAGGTCACTACACCCTTTGATCAGTCGGAATTTGTGATTTTGAACGCAAGTCAAGCGGACTTTACTACTACCTCTGCAATTACAAACGCGATCAATGAAAACTTTGGAGAGGGTACAGCAAGGTCTATTGATGCTATTTCGGTTGCCATTAGAGCTCCATTAGATATTAGTGACCGGGTAAATTTTCTAAGCATGGTTGAAAATCTAGAAGTAACCCCGGGTGAGCCAAAGGCGCGAGTAGTGGTGAATTCAAGAACGGGCACCGTAGTGATAAGCAGGACGGTCCGTGTGACGGCAACTGCGGTCACCCATGGACAGTTGACGGTAAAAGTTTCAGCAACAAATGAAGTCGTTCAGCCTCCTGCAGGTTTATTAGGAGCCGGTGAGGGTGATGCCGTTCCTTTGGTTAATGCTGATGTTGCAATAGAGGAAGAGGTTCGTCCTATGTTTGTTTTTCAGCCTGGAGTGAACTTACGGGATATTGTCGATGCTGTTAACCAGGTCGGCGCAACCCCATCATCACTCATCGCGATACTGGATGCCCTGAAAAGCTCTGGCAGCCTTAGGGCTGAGTTGATCGTAATTTAAGGTTAGTAATTGAGATGAATAGTAGTTCATATTTTGATTTTGCTTCGCTTTCTACATTGAAGCATGCGGATTCAGTTAAGCAGCCTGGTGCTTCGAAGGAGGTTCTGCAGAAATTCGAAGCCCTATTTATCGATCAAATGCTTCAGGCAATGAGAAAAGCAACAGTTCGTTCTGAGTTATTTGATACTCAGGGTATGAAGATGTACGAGTCGATGTTTGACAAGGAAGTTGCAGAGGAGCTGGCAAAAAGTGGTGGCCTTGGATTGACAAAGGTCTTTGAGAGGCAATTAGGGTTAGAGAGTAAAAACCAAAGTGAAAAGAAATTTACACTTGAACGCTCGAATCGTTCGCTTCCATTCAATAAATCTAAAGCGGTTTCGCTTTATAACTCACAATTAGTGACTGATTAGAAGCCCATGCCTGATTTATTATCCATTGGCGGTAACTCGGTCAAAACAAATCAATCTGCATTAGCAGTCGTAGGAAATAATATTGCGAACGCTAATACTGACGGATATGTCAGACAAGAGCTCGATGTGCGGGAAAATCTTCCTACTAGAGCGGGTACCGTTTATCTAGGATCGGGTGCTTTAGCTACTGGAGTTAAACGAGCTTACGATGCATTAATAGAGTCGTCCTTAAGATCGAGTTTTAGCGATTTGAGGTCGCAGGAACCAATCATTGATCTGACTACTAGAGTGGTAGATGTCCTTGGTGATGATAATGCCAGTCTGACTCCAGCGCTAGATGATTTCTTTAGTAGCTTTAGAGATTTGGGTCTAGATCCATCCTCTCAGCTGAGAAGNGATATGGTTTTATCTGAATCTAGAGGATTAGCGAGTCGCTTTAANGAAATAGGTGCGCAATTACAGTCNATTGATATGGATTCCGAAGAAACGCTTAACTATCGAGTCACAGAGTTCAATTCTATCGTGGAGCAGTTATATGTTTTAAATACCAAGTTAGGTAGGCAGTCGAAATTAGAAGCTCAGCCCGCCGATTTGCTCAATACAAGGGATAAATTACTACACGATCTTTCTGGTTTAATGAAAATCAAAGTAGTTGAACAACAGAATGGCTCAGTCAGTATAACGGTAGGTGGTGAATCAAGTGGCTTGATATTACTCGATAAAGATCGATCGACTCAGATTAAAGCAGCTTACCAGTCTGGGTCGGTACCTCGTCGGGTAGATTTAATTTTAGATCCTTATGGGAATCCCCAGAATTTGAATGGGATCTCAGGCGGTGAAATTGGCGGGCATATTGCTTTCAGAGAATCTGTTCTTAAAACGGCTTATGAACAAGTTAATGTCCTTGCGCAGAAAATAGCCGATTCGGTTAACGAGACTCTAACACAAGGTATGGATCTCTATGGTTTAAAGGGTAGTGTACTGTTTGATATTCCGCCCACTATTACAGCCGATAAATCCTTTGNGAAGTCAAATATTGCCATTTCAACAGCAATTACATCGCCAGAGAATCTCATAAAAAACGACTTAGAGGCTATGTTCGATAAGGCAAATCAAAGATGGCTCGTGACTGATTTAAGTACTCAACAAACCTTTACGACGAATTCGGTGAATGCTTTTTCAATTAACGGTTTGAGCGTTGCTGTTTCTGGTCAACCCATGGATGGCGATATCTTTACTGTTAGAATTCAGGACTCTCAAGCATCCAATATTCGTGTTGTCATTGATGATTCAAAAAAACTCGCAGCAGCAGAGTTGTTTGGATTAACGCTGGGTTCACAAAATACTGGTGGGGCGAAGGGCAGGGTAGCTATGCTGAATCCTTCTACTAGTGCGAATACAAATACTATCCAAAATGTATTGGTTAATAATCTTCATGAATCCTCGGCAAAAACTATACAGGCGAGTGTACTAACTTCCTCTTTTACTATCCCAGCGGGCACGACCGATCTAGATCTNTCTGTCAAGAGACCNAGTGGGAGTAATGCTGACCTGCAAGTTTTTACGCGTGAAGGAGTTCATCTTTTTGGTACCGGAGGCATAAGTCAAGATAACTTGAANGCCATGTTGGTGGCGAGNAATGGATTCGATNCAGCATCGAGCTACAGTAGTTCGTATTTAAATGGTAATGCTAGCTATTTGGGGCATCAGTGGTCGCTTGGCGTGACGGGGAAATCCTTAGCAGATTTGTCCGGGGCCACAGGTATCTTAAAACAGGAAGCNAACCTTATTGGCGAAAGTTTACCAACAACCCAAAATACNACTGGTGCCACGAAGACGCTNATAGCAGCNNATGCTNTGAGTTTAAATGGCNCNAAACTAAGCGCGCTTGAACTGGCNGCGGGTGCNACTCTGAGTGTNGCAAANGTGGTNAGCTGGCTNAACACAAATATCTCGCAAAATTCTCTGGGGCTAACCGCTTCNGCTGAAAATATTATACGCATTCCACAAAATGAGATAAATCTAACGAGTAATTCGTTGTCAATAAATGGAACGAATATTTCGATTTCNGCCCCAATGGCAGATCTCTCNGTTTTGGTTAATTCTATCAATGCCTCAGCNAGCACGACNGGCGTATTTGCTGGTATCGATTCNAATCAGCAACTNANCCTNCGCAANAAAAACGGTAGTGAATCGAATACAATCACTTTNGGNGCCAGTAACGGTGTTNTGTCAAAAACNGGTGGAGTTNCTGCTCAGATCAAGATAACNGCTAATCGTGTNGGCAGTGACTTGTCNGANAAAACNGTNTCGCTAACNCGNAANGCTACNAGCACNTCGGCNGACTTAGGTATCCTTGGATTCCGGGAAACACTGTCGCTGAACGGAGTACTCGATGAAGANTTGATTNTTTTTACCCAAGGCGCAACTAATGAAGGCTTGGATTACTACGCTGNTTATAAAGAATCTACTGTCAATAATTTGCATCAGCGTGATGATATAACGGACGTTAAATTTAAAANTACTACTAGNTATGAGCTNGTAGATCGTGCCACGGGTACTATTCTTTCGACCAGGAACTGGTCCTATGGACAACCAATTAATTACGGGGCAATTTCANTAACTATTGAAGGTCAACCTAATTCNGAAGACGTATTTTCGATNGATGGCAANCAAGCAGGACTGGCCAGNAANGANAANGCNCTACGCATTGCAGATATAGANGAGTCCAGGGTNTTTGGAACTGGGCAGACCGCAAAGGAAAGCTACCTTTCTATTTTGACAGAGGCCGGTAATACCTCTCGACGTTCTTCTGTTTCTCAGGAAGCTTTAGATGTTGTTTATCAGCAGGTGGTCGAGGCTAAGGATGCGAAGGCGGGTGTCAACTTAGATGAAGAAGCAGCAAGTCTTCTCCGATTCCAACAGGCATACCAAGCATCTGCTCGGGTAATGCAAATGGCGGGTCAGCTTTTTGATTCGCTTCTGAGAATACAGTAACTACTTAGGCNTTGCTTATGAAAATTTCTAATTCATTCTTATTTGATCAAGCCACTAAAAATATTCAAACCGCTCAAAGTGATGTTGCAAAATCTAGAGAGAAGATAGCAACAGGGAAAAGCTTGGTAAGACCAAGCGATGATACTAGTAAGTTGAGAAGTATTGAGATATTGAAGTCGCAACAACGTAAGATTGAGTCCTATGATAAGAGCATAAATTTTCTTACAGATCGCTATAAACTTGAGGATAGTGTTCTNAGTTCTGCGAGCGATATACTGATTAGACTAAAGAGTCTCGCTATACAAGCAGCCAATGATACGATGGCAACTGCAGATAGAGATATTATCGCAGTGGAAGTAAAAAATTTAAGAGATGAATTAGTTTCTCTAGGTAATACGCGAGATGTTGAAGGTAACTTCATTTTCTCGGGTAGCAAGACAGAGACTCAACCTTTTGTAGTTGACGTAATGACAGGAAATGTCAGTTACGCTGGAGATAACCGCCGGTTATTTGCTGCCGTCAGTGAGTCTCGTACTATCCAATCGAACACAGATGGAACAGAAATATTTCAACCCGTAGAACGGGCATCGAGAACTTATGAGCTAACTGGTTTTGACTCAGAAGGAACGCATAACTTTAGAGTAGGAGAGTCAGTAATAGAATTTGATGTAAGCGCACCTTTAGATCAGAACCAGATAAAATCGGCAATCTCATCTTCTTTGGAAGCATCACAATTTAGTTCGAAGGTGGTAGTCAAGTCAACGGACACTATTACGCCCGGTACTGTAACCAACTATGACGGTGTGCTCACAGTGAGTGACGGTATTACTACCGTAACNAAGGATTACGCGGGTACTTCNCCAGCAGATTTAGATGCTGTGNTAGCAGATATTAGNGCTCATGCNANTTANGGNNACNTANTATTTACNGTNGATAAGGCAGCGAATGGAACGCAGCTTGAATATAACTGGAAGGCAGACGAGACTANCTATCAAGTAGAAACAGTAACCGTCGGCACTTTNGGAAGTTACACCGCATTGAGTATTAGTGATGGAACAACCACTATCACTCCAACAGTACCAGGCGGTGGGGCAGGCTATGCTAGTGTAGATGCTGCGGTGACCGCAATTAAAGCAGCAACCAACTATGCCAATTTGGGTTTTACGGTTGCGAAGGCTTACAACGGTACTGATATCGAATTTATTTGGAAAACTACTGGTGATCAGACTGCCACTGCGACGTACGCAGCGACCGGTGTAGCTAATGAAGCGATCGCCACATCAACGAATAAATCACCGGCAGCCTCACGAGCCACTTTTTCGGCTGATGATGGTGGAACCGCCCTAGGGTCGATCTCCGGTGGCGCACCGATGATAAACTTAACCATGACTGGTTCGCCAGGTATGGTGATTGATGGAGTGGACGTGACCCGGAGTCAGGGAGACTCGAGTGCAGTCTCTGTTTCAATGACAGAATCCACGACGGAGGGTATAGATTTCTTCGGTGTGGTAGGGGACCTTTATAAAGCTCTTAGCAATGATACTCGCGGAGATATTGGACGAGCGGTAAGTGAGCTTACCTCTGCTCAGGAAAGTATCGCTATAGCTGCCGGTTCAATTGGAGCGAAACTTAATAACTTGGACAGACAACAAGATATCAATGCGGACTTCCGTCTTCGAGTAGATCAACTATTATCGACGGAAGAGGATCTGGACTACTCCAAGGCTGTAACCCAATTTAATGCCGAAATGGTTAGACTTGAGGCAACTCAAGCAAGCTTTGCGAGGGTCGCGCAACTGTCTTTATTTGAGTACATCTAATGCAATGTTGATAAAGTTTGCACCGACTTCATGACGGTGTTTGGCACCGCTTTAATAGACTTGTCTTCTATCAGAGAATTAATTCCCTTTCTAAGCTCTTCGGTTAGCATGACTAACTCATCAAGCTCTTCCTCTACGGGTACTCCACAATTTTCCTCTAATGTTCTTTGAAAATAGTCAAACAGATCAGAAATGTGATCGTGTAGACCTGGAACCGGAATTCGGAGGAGCGCTCTCTCCAAAAACTTTGACAGATTAATCGCGTGTTTCATGGATGGCGTCGCTCGGAGAATTGATTGCGATCCTGCATGCTTCGCCGCAGTCTTGAGACTGAGTAATAACGAATCAAATAAAAAAACCAGCTCCGCATTGTTTTCTGAAGAGAAGGTATTTATTTGTGTTGTCAGTTGAAATAGCTGTTTCATGGGAATTCCCGTTCCGATAAGGATTAAATCGGCCAGTTTTTTAATTTCTTTAATACCAATCTCAAAAAATCGGACAATTTCTATATGCAGATTCGAGGCATCTCTCTGATAGCTCCTGAGCCTCTGCAATTTCTTCATTATCAAGCTGATAATTTAGGTATTCGGCTAGTTGGTTCGCCATGTCCTGACCATTCCTGGATGCTAGCAATGACAGAGTCAACGCGGCGACTAGTTGATTTGATTCTGATTCAGTGAATAAAGCGAAATCGAAGGGTGATAAGCGGTTACCCGGTGTCTTATAGTTACTTTTGGCATCACCAGAGGCTATCATATGCGCAAGCATATACTGCGCGTTAGAGTCCCCCGATTGTGCAGCCTTGGTGAAATGTTGCTTGGCTCTTTCTGGGGAGACTTGCGTGCCCTCACCCTTAAAAAAGATAAGTCCAATCATGTAATGTGAGTCGCTAAGACCCTGATTGGCAGATTTTGTAAACCAGCGTCGCGCATGAGAGTAGCTCTGAGAAAGACCGTAACCCCAGTAATTGAGCATCCCCATATTATGCTGAGCCTCTGGAAGTCCCTGATCTGCAGCAAGCTCGTACCACTTAATCGCAGTATTATAGTTTCTCTTCACACCAAAACCATTCTGGTAAAGAAATCCAAGATTATTCTGGGCTTCTGCAACTCCATTTTCTGCAAGAGGCTTGAATGAGCGATAAGCAGACGCGTAATGGCTTCGATCGATCGCGTTTAGTCCGGCTACAAAAACATCCGCCAGTAACATTGACGAACTTAGGATCAAATAAATGAGTAGAATAGAACCTCTCATGAATGATCTCAATGGTTTGATCTTCATCGTTATCTAACTTCTTCTTCTTCTCTCAATGACTCTTCGATATTAAGTACCTCGGTAAACAGATCCCCTTCGGTAATTGCGCCAATAAAAGATCCCTCTTCTACTACGGGAATACTCTCACCAACAAAATCTGAGGCTATTTCTAAGGCCTCTGTTAAAGAATTAGACATACTGAGACTAGTCGGCGAAAAGTCTAATTGATTCTCAAAATCCTCACTGTTTGCAATTAAAGTATGAAGGTCTAGCTTTCCATATAGGTGTCCATCTTCTTTTAATATATAAACCTCTGTCGTTTGCGCTTCTCTCATTGCTGTCAGTATCTCGTCTGCTGATGTTCCTTGCTGGAAGGTTAGGCAATCGCTAAGGGTCAATTCCTTTACATAGATCTGAGTCATATAGATATGTTCTCTACCGCGGGTTAAGTCAACACCTCGGTCAAGAAGTTGCCGATCGAAGAAAGATAATCCGAAAAATCGATACGTGAGCGTTGAACACAGTGTTACCGAAAGTAGCGCCATGAGACCATACTGATATGATCCGGTTAGCTCTACTACAATTAAAACAACCGTCAGTGGCGCACCAATGACAGAGGATCCAACCGCTGCTAGGGTAGCCACGGTTATGATGCTCCCGTACTCATTACCCAGACCAACCGCAATTAGCAGACTCGACAAAATGCCTCCAAGCGCTGCTCCTACAAAAAGTGCCGGTCCAAAAACTCCACCAAAAAAGCCAAAAGATATACAAGCAGCGGTAACGACTATTTTGATGAAAAAAATTATTAGCAAGAAGTGGAGCGCATACCCACCGTTCACCATATCATTTATTTGAGGACCTCCTAAACCGAGTACTTCAGGAAGGAAGATTCCTATGATTCCAACAACTAAGGCGGTGGAAAAAAGCAGTGTGGTGAATGAAAACTTTCCTGATGCTGCGAAGCTTTGGAATTTGCGTATTATCACCATGTAGCTAATTGCAGCAGCGGAGCATAGAGGCGCAAACAATATAACAAATGGAACGACTGCTGCGAGCTCTAGCTCGAGAGATGGAACTTCGAAAGCAAGATTCGCGAAGCCGAAGTATTGATTTGATGCAGAAGCAACGATGGCGGCTACTGAAATAGGCGCTACTGCGCCTACGGAGAAACGCCTGAGCAGAGCTTCATGTGCAAACAGAATCCCAGCGATGGGCGCATTAAAGCCAGATGAAATTGCGGCCGCGACACCGCAGGCAATCAGTACGTTTTTGCTGATTTGTACGCTGAACAGTCGACTTACGATAGTGGAAAGTGTCGCTCCGAAATGAACTAAAGGCCCATACTGTCCCACTGAAGCACCCCCTCCAGCGGAGACGAACGCGGCTAGCGTCGAGCCTAGTCCCAGACGAATATCAACACCAACTTTTGGCTGATGCAGCGCATAAATACTATCCGCTGGACCTGACCATTTGGTTACGCCCACACTTTTCCTTACGACCATAATAAGGCATGCACTAATAAGCATAGCAATCACAGGCAGTAAGTTAATTTCTAGATCACCTNACTTAATCGCAATTCCNTTGNCCGAGCTTTGTAATGAGAGGAAATATCGTGCTCCCTCAATAAAGATATTCGCAGTAATAGAGACAATAAANCCGACTATNACCGCNAGGATTGTCTGCATGATAAGATTTTTTATTATTGTNCCACTCATAGTTTGCGCTCCCTATCTCGAGTTNTACTCGTTTCTTCTTTTTTTTTGAANGCTAAGCAGTCTCGNTTATCAATCAGTTTTACTTCTTGTGATGGGAGATTATTNCTCTTAAATCCCATTTGNTTNCATTGATATCGGAATCTTCGATCCCAGCTAATGGCAAAAAANTGNCANTTCCAGCATGATACCTCAGTTTTGGTCACGTTTTTTCTCTATCTTGGTGCTCGAGATCGAAGATATTTCTTGAGTGCTTAACTAAGTCTACAATTTGTGATTCCGATAAACCTAAGGTGTGCCCCAGTTCCTGAATAGACCTTAATTCAGAAACATCGATATTGCCATCTTCCAAGGCATCGTCTATGACGAGTTGAAGTGATTCTCTCTTGCGGCGCATTTGNTCTGAGAATGCNGAAGCGAGTATGCCGGAAGGCAGCGCAACCATTCCAATTCCTACTATCGTGACNAAGGANCCTAGAATTTGCCCGGGGGCTGAAAGAGGGTACACNTCGCCATAGCCAACCGTNGTCAATGCTGCAATGGCCCACCACATCGCTTGTGGGATGGAACCAAATTTATCCGGCTGTATATCNCTTTCAACAAGATAAAGNGCGGAAGCCGCCAAGGTTAGAATCACTAGAAGAAGNACAAAAATACCAGCGAGACTTTTCCGTTCCTCATGGAGTACATTTAANAGAAGNTCAAATGATGAAAAATACCNNGTTAGTTTAAAGACTCGNAANAAGCGAAGGATTCTCAGGAAGCGGAGGTCAATCCCTGGAAAGAGGAGTTGCAGAATCGATGGCAGAAAAGCTAGTAGATCAACGATCGCTAAGGGTTTCAAAGCATATTGNATTCTGGTTTTAATAGGATGAGAATTTGCAATATTTGATTCGACGCATGACCAGAGTCTGAGACAGTATTCTGAGGCAAAAATGATGGTAGATATGATTTCAATAACCAGGAAGGTTGTTCGGTATTGAACGTTAACCTCATTTATCGACTCAAGAACAATACAAATTACGTTTATNAATATGAGTGAAACGATAAATATTGANAACGACTTAGACACAAAGTCGTTTGGATCTATCATCTCCAGAATATCGTAGATTTTTTTACGCATAATTATGCTCTTTTGAAGTCAAGGAGTTTAAATCACTGAAGCATAATAATTAACTATCGATTAGGATTTCAATTCGCCTGTTTTGTGATCTTCCTTCCGGTGTCGTATTTGTAGCGATAGGCTTAGTATCAGCAAACCCAACGACATCAATACGGTCCTCAGCGACAGCATTTTGCCCAAGTAAGAAATCGGCGACAGCGGCCGCTCTTGCTGCGGACAGGTCCCAGTTAGAAAGGAATCTCTCGCTGAAGGCTATCGGTATATTATCAGTATGGCCTGAAACAGTTACTTTTGAGCCAACATCCGAGATTGTTTTCGCCATTGCGGAGAGCGTGGGAACGAAGTTCGGATCAAGCTCAGCAAAGCCAGAACGGAAGGAGTCTTGCGTCGATAGCTGAACCAGTATCTGGTCCCCAATACGTTCCACATTTGCCAGCCCTTGATCAATTTGTGATTTGAGGTTCGCGCGAACCTTTTTTAATTGTTCATCAATAAGTTCGTCTTTTCGTTGATCATTCTGATCTTGGAAGTTTGCCACGGCGTCATTACTCGTGACCAAAACCTCGGATTCGATTTGGGATTGCGTTTCTGCTACCTTGGCGTACAGGTCAATAAGTTCTTCTGCAATAAGACCACCATCTAACTTTTCAGACTGCTCAGAGTCCACTGAGGGTGACTCTCGATTTTCCTTTGTAACGACGACTATTGTTTGATCTTGTACTTTGACTTCTACCTGTCCTCGAGCTATTTCATTAGCGAGGGCTTTTCTCAGCACCTCAGCGTCTGAGTTAGTCTCATAATCTCCTGCCATTGGAGTTGATTTAAGTTCTTCTTCTGTATTTTCTTTATCTTGTGTTTCTTCGGCAACATTAACGATCAGTGAGGGGTCAACTCTCGATGTTTTAAAATTTTGCGCGATGATATTTTGTCCCATTGGGGGCTCAACACTTGGTACTTCTCTTTGAACTCCAAAGGAGTTAGACATTGATCCAGAGACTTCCTTGAAGATTGAGGGCGTATCCATCTCTACGAAGGACAGAATTAGTACGAAAAACGCCATTAGGAGCGTTGCCATATCAGCAAAAGTTGCCATCCAGGCAGGGGCTAAGGAAGGACATTTTGGACAATCCCCGCTGGCTTTCTCTTCCTCAAGTTCCTCTTCTTCTTCGAGTTCCTCTTCTTCTTCGAGTTCCTCTTCTTCGAGTTCCTCTTCGGAAGCATCCTCGTTTAATTCTTGCTCGTCTTCATCAGCCATCTACGATTACCTCTATTCGTCGATTCCTTGCTCGACCTTCGGGAGTGTCATTTGATTCGATTGGTTTGCTGTCAGCAAATCCAGCTACTGATACATTCCCAGCATTCAGATTCGTTGTAGCTAAAATATAGTCTGCGATTGCTGCTGAGCGAGCGGATGATAGATCCCAGTTAGATTTATAGCGCGAGCCAAAACCAACAGGCATGTTATCAGTGTGACCCTCAATTTTAACAATACCACCAACATAATCCATCGCAGCCCCAACTTGTTGAAGCGTATTTTCAAAGTTTGATTTAATTTCAGCCTTCCCCGAATCAAAGCTATCTTGTTGTCCGAGCCTAAGCACAATCTTGTCCCCATTGCGCTCTACTTCTACCAGGCCTTGGTCAATTTGATCAGATAGGAAGGACCTGACCTGCTCGAATTTATTATCTTCTTGGGTACTACTTTGTTCTGCCAGACTGTTCTCATCTTTAGTACCATCTTTCATATTAATATTGCTAGAGATTTCCTGTTTGAGATCAGAAACTTTCTTTGCTACTTCCAATACTTCTTGTGGGATGACATTACTCATCCCTGGCTCTGTATTGGCGATAGGTTGATTGTTAGCCGTATTTAGGATCTCGACTACGATGTTGTCACCTTCTGTTGCTACTTCTACCAAACCAGCCGCTATTTCTTCTTCAAGGGTCTCTATGACTTGTGCGAGTTCTTGTTCTTCCGTGAAAGTCGCATCCTTTTCTTCGACGAGATCTTTTATATTTTTTTTGGTGGTATCTTCGGTCTGCTGGCTTTTGTCGGGGATTAGGGTGTTCTCCGCATTCGTGGGTGTGAATTCAGTACGAAGTAATGTTTCTCCCTTCGGTATGTCTAGAGCAGGAATGACACGTTTTACGCCGAATGCGACTTTGAGAGAGCCACTGACTTGCTCAAACTTAGGCACATTCACACTGGCAAAGGAGAGGATGAGGACGAAAAAAGCCATAAGGAGCGTTGCCATATCAGCAAAAGTTGCCATCCATCCCGGTGCCCCGCCTGGACAGGAACAATCTTCCTCCTCTGCCTTTTTCTTCTTCGGCGGAGGCGGCTCATTAATTCCTTCGATTGCTTCTTCAGCTTCCGTTTCTTCCTCGATGGCCCCTTCTTCGGTTTCCGACATTGATCAGTTCCTCCAGAGCATCAAGCACTCGCGAGTTTTTCTCGATCGGCCGGACTAAGTCTACTCTTTAGAACATCCTCTAAGACCCTCGGGTTCATGGTGCCTTTCCTAATCTCTAGTACGCCCTCGATAATCAGATTACAGGCGTTTTGCTCATCTAATGAGTAGTTATCTAGTTTCTCTGCTAAAGGCCCAGCAAGCACGTTAGCGATGAGTGCGCCGTAAAGCGTAGTTAGAAGGGCAATTGCCATTGCAGGACCAATTGCTTTTGGGTCGCTCATATTCTGCAGCATACCGACCAGTCCTACGAGTGTTCCAATCATACCCATCGCTGGTGCGATGTCCTTCCAAGAGGTAAAAACTCCGGAAGCACTGGCATGACGAAATTTCATTAGTTCAAGCTCGTTATTCAAAGAGGTCTCAATCGTATCGGCATCCGTACCATCTACGACCATTCCGATTCCTTTCTGGAGAAAGAGATTTTTTATTTCTCCCATCTGGCCTTCAAGCGCGATAACGCCATCTCTTCTTGAAATATTCGCCATTTCCACGATTTGCTCGATAAGCTCGCCAGAGGGTTGATTCGAGTTAAGAACCGTTTTCATTAGCACCTTTGCCCAGGCGTTTATAAACTCAGGCAACGTTGACCTCATCAAGAGTACGGCAAGTGATCCACCAAAGACGATAACTGTAGAGGCGGGATCAATAAAAGCGCCAATACCTGCTGCAGAGTCCATCGCCCAGAAAATGAGACCGAGGGTGCCAACGAGACCAATAACTGTTGCAATATCCATAATTACCTTCTACCTACCTATTCACTACCCTAGCGGGAGAGTTTACCTAACCTACACAGTGATTCCATCGGTTATACTGTTTATCTCTTGAATATCAATTGAGTTGATGTTCTTGTTTGACAAAATATGAGGGAAATCAAGCGATGAAGCGGGTTATAAGCATAGTGGTGATACTCATTATCGTAGCTGGTTGTGGCCGGAGACTGCCGCCTGATTGCCGAGAAGTTATCGATGAGGCTGACTTTGGCCGCTTTGAGATCAGGGAAGGAGGGGTTGCCTATGATCCTGAGTTTTCTATCGAATGGTTTAGATGTTCCGTTGGTGAACGGTTTGTCAATGGAAGATGTGTTGGAAATTCGCTGTTTCTATATTGGGAAGATGGTGTTGCTACGGTCGATGCAATGAATGAAAAAGTGGCTGGGAATTGGCGGTTACCGTCCCTTGATGAACTTGCTAGTCTTAAGGTTAAGGAATGTGGAAACCCAAGTGTGAATACGAATGTCTTTCCCAGTATTCAGGTTGAAAATTATTGGGCTAGTGACAAAAGTCCCCATTATGGTTTTCGTTGCGGGACATACACCTATTCCGGTGCTACTTCATGTCGACTNTTCGATACTCTCGAACGACCCTTGTTGATCGTTCGAGANGCAGAAGAGTAGGTTAGAAGAGAGCGAACTACTTAATCGCTTCCCAACCGTCTCGCAACTCGTTTAGCGCAGTGTATAACTTTTCAATCGCTGCAAGATCTTTATCGTTCCTTGCTTTGGATAGAGAGAGTCCAATGGCCGTATACGTTTCGTAAAGTTGGGCCGCAAGGTCTCCACCCTTCTCGATGTCAAGGATGCCGCGAAGACCGACAACGATTTGCATCGCGTGGCTTGTCGCATTGTAGAANCCGTCTGTATCATCTCTCTTAAGATGCTCGGTAGACTGGCGTAACAGCACGCAGCCTTTTTCAAAAAGCAATGAGATCAGATGGTGTGGGTTTTCCGCCGTTGTCTTGGTTTCGACATCGACTTTTGAATAACTGTCTAGTGCTGAAGCTCGATACATAGTTTTTTGGTCCTTTTTACTCAAGCTGCACTTCCTCTCGGATACAGCTTTTTAATTTACACTCTATATATGTCGGTTACAACAGACGTAACTTTAGTGTCTTGGTCGAAGTTAAACCCTTTCATCCAAGAAGTTTCCTAACATTTTCGTCAGGTTGCGCATAAACCCCAGAAGTTCGTCTGTTGGTATTTGCCGAATGACTTCGCCCGTGTTGTCATCAACCACTTTGATCACATCGGCACCGGAGTCTTGATCGACAACAAACTGCACAGATCGATCCCTTACCTCCATCATGATCTCAACTGTCTCTAACGCCTTGGCAACCTCTTCTTGGATATCCTGCGGTTGTTTTTCTACTGGATCCGCGACTGTCTGAATGACCGAAGTAATCGGTTGAATAGAAGAAACCTCCGGCGATGCCGGAGGTCTCTCGACGGTTTCGATGCCTTTATTTGGCACCGAGCCTGCGGGGTTAACTGTTGTTCCTATTGTTTCTATAGGCATGATTTTTTCCTAACTTAATTATCCTCTTAGTAATTGTAGTACTGTATCGGTTGAAGCATTGGCTTGAGAAAGCATAGAGGCACCTGCTTGCTGCAATACCTGCGCCTTTGCTAACCTGGCTGTCTCTGCTGCAAAATCGGCATCAGCAATTCGTGACCTTGCTGCCGTGGTAAATTCAGTTACCTTCAACAAGTTCGATACAGTGTAATCTAAACGATTCTGTAAAGTACCCAGAGAACCTCTCATTGAAGAGACCGTTTCGATTGCGCCATCAATGATAGCAAGTGAATTGGACGCTTTGATTTGCGTCAGTACGCTCAGGGTAGATACGTTGACAAGAGGTGCTGAGGTATCTCCTGAAGTAAAGTATTGCGTTGCACTAGCCTGGTTGATTTTGAAGTCATTGTTAGAGCTTAATTTTAAGTTACCTCTAATGTTCACTGTATCAGTACCGCTTCCTGATGCGGCAAAAGTGAGCTCAGCGGTTCCATTAACCGCAGAAGACGCGTTATATCCCGAGGGAGTCTCTCCATCAATACCCACGGCCTGAATATCGAGATCAGTTCGAGTCGAAGTGTTGATGATAACGATATTGTCACCGTCTGCGTCTTTGAGAAGCACCTTGTAATCGCCCGTTGAAGTCGCCTGGACACCCGTAGTAGAGGAAATAGAATTGATCTTTTGAACTGCGTCACTCACATCATTGGCTGTCATCGTAAATGATGCAGTTTCTGTTCCGTTGATTTTGATTCGAGCACTAGTCGACGTTGAGGCAGTGTCAGTGGAAAACCAAGCATAAGTCGAGGCTGATGCAACTACCTGTGTAGAAGCTGCAACGGCATTGATCTTTTTAGCGACCGCTTTCGCGGTATCATCTGTTTCCACATCGATTGTTCTGGAAACACCATAAGAAGTAATAACGACATTCTCCGCATCTGCAACCGCATTCGTCGGGTCGGTTGCTGTCGAGCTACTCGCAACCGCTACCGCAGTCACTCCATCGATAATATAGGCACCAAGCTTTGATGACTCGATATTGCCGATAGAAAAGTCGAGAGTTTCACCAGCCTCCGTTCCTACTTGGAGTGATTTCGCTGCGAAGGATCCGTTCAGGACCTGAGCGCCGTTATAGCGAGTATTTAATGATACTCGAGAGATTTCTAATTGTAGTGAAGAGACCTCGTTATCAGCGAAAGCCCGTTCTGTTGCAGTGTTGGTATCATTCGCTGCCTGAACGGCTAGTTCGCGCATTCGCTGCAGCATACCCGAGACTTCGACCAGTGCGTTTTCCACTGTCTTAATCAAGGCAATACCGTCATTAGCGTTTCTGGTTGCCTGGCCTAGACCTCTGATTTGAGTGTTCATGCGTTCTACGATGGCTAGTCCTGCCGCGTCATCTCCTGCACTGTTAATTCTAGATCCTGTTGACAATCGCTCCATGGCGATTTCCATTTCTTTCCTCGATTCTCCCAGTGCTCGCTGAGCCTGAATCGATGGAATATTTGTGTTTAAAACCATACCCATAACTAAACCCCTTTAGCTATCCGTCGTTAGTGTGAAAAGCGGAAAAAAACGGCAGGCTATTAACCTATTTGCCGTCTTTTCCGGACTTTTTTTGCCGCTTACACACAAATTATCGGGTTTATCGGGGAAAACTTTAGATCTTTTTAGTTATTGGTACCTCCACTCCTTTGCATTTGTACCGACCCTTTTTCTTACTTAGACCCCAGACCGGGGGCTCTTTAACTGTTTCGAGCTAAAGGGGTCGTGAGCCCTCGGCCGGAGAAATGTGAGGCCACTTTTAAAGGTAAGAGCACTAATCTACCGTGGCCTCGTATCATTACAGCGTTAAGTCACGACCTTACTTAATGAGCTGTAGTGCGAGCTGGGGAGCAGCATTGGCTTGTGCCAACATTGCCGTACCGGTTTGTTGCAGAACCTGAGCTTTAGCAAGCTTTGCAGCTTCTACCGCAAAGTCAGCGTCCTGGATTCGTGAACGGGCAGCTGACGTGAATTCAACAACGTTCATGAGGTTAGAAACCGTGTAGTTCAAACGATTCTGTCCAGCACCCCATTCAGCCTTATAGCTAGCTACCTGCTCGATGGCACCGGTAATTACTTCAAGTGCACCGGGCTGAGCGGCAACTGCGGCAACTGCGTCAATTGCTTCAACTGCTGGAGAAGTTTCAACGCCATTCTCATCAACTACTGCCGGGACTGCGTCCTCTGCTTCTCTACCTTCAACGGCTTCGGTCGGTGTACCAGAGATATCGAGATAAGTTGCGTCGCCATTGTNAGCGACCGTTTTAAGTGCGTAGAATGTTGCGTCATTGCCTTCACCAATTGTGACGCCGAGCTGAGTTGAAGCAACGTTATACGTGTTGATTTCGATCACGTCACCGTCGTTATAACCAACTTGGATATCAATGGTTGATGCCTGGCTGCCAATATAAGCGTTACCATTGTACGTCGTGTCTTCAGAAACACGCACAATCTCGTCGATCAGGGCATTTGCTTCCTGCTGCAGATTGCCGATATCTACGGCACTATTTGTTCCGCTTTGCGCTTGTACTGCGAGCTCTCTAATTCTTTGCAGCATGTCTGTAACGTCGTTGGTAGCGTTCTCAACAACCTTGAGTAACCCTAAAGCGTCGTTAGCATTCTTAGCTGCCATGGACAAGCCGCGTACTTGGGCTGTCATGCTTTCCGCGATGGCGAAGCCAGCGGCATCGTCTGATGCACTATTGATTCTGCTACCTGTAGAAAGACGCTCCATTGCCGTCTTCAGTTCGGTGTTGCTTGCTGCCAAAGATCGCTGAGCGTTCATTGAAGCAATGTTCGTNTTTACAACTATAGCCATGGTATGACCCCTGTTTCGTTAAGTTCGTTTTAGCGGCAGGTTTTTGCCTGTTTGTGGCAANTTGTTGCCGCGTTCAAACTATTAATCGGCAGGGGCTTGCCGAACTTTAGAAAAAAAGGAAAGAGATTGCCGGTTTTTATGAATAAAANGGAAAGAGATTGCCGTTACAAACATTCGGGCAAAAAAAATGCGAGCCAGGCTCGCATTCTTTTTTGTACTGCTACTACTATTACGAAATCAAGGATATCGCAAGTTGGGGTGATGCATTCGCTTGCGCGAGCATCGCTGTACCCGTTTGCTGCAGAACTTGAGATTTCGCAAGCCTTGCGGCTTCTACTGCAAAATCGGCGTCCTGTATTCTTGATCTGGCTGCAGAGGTGAACTCGACGACATTCATCAAATTGGAGACGGTGTACTCCAANCGATTCTGTCCCGCGCCCCACTCAGCTTTATAGCCACCAACCGTATTGATCGCGGCTGAAATCGTATCCAACGCGTCATTACTGGTTATATCAAGGTTGGCTGGTGGTATGGCAGCCGCATACTCCGTCGTTACTTCGTTGGCATCGTTTCTTACTTCTGGCACTTCTGGAGTTCCAGCACTACGCAGACCAAGCGCGGTTGCGCTTACTGAGTAAGTGGTGATCCCAATACTATCGTTGTCGTTATATCCGACTTGGATAGAGACTTCACCCGCACCAGAACCGATGTAGGTAACGCCGTTAAACGTGGTGTTATCAGAAACNCGTGTGATTTCGTCCATCAACGCATTTGCTTCTAACTGCAGATTACCAACGTCATTGCTGCTATTGGTTCCGCTTTTCGCCTGAACGGCGAGCTCGCGAATCCTTTGCAACATATCGGTTACATCGTTCGTAGCATTTTCTACTACTTTNAAGAGAGACAGACCATCACTGGCGTTCTTAGCGGCCATAGAAAGACCCCTAATTTGCGCAGTCATGCTCTCAGCAATTGCGAAACCGGCAGCATCATCAGCAGCGCTGTTGATTTTCTTACCGGTTGACAGCCTCTCCATTGCTGTTTGCAGCTCACGGCTGCTATGCATCAGNGAACGCTGGGCGTTCATTGATGCCACATTAGTATTTACAACTAAACTCATGTTCAGTGCTCCTCGTTAACGTTACAAAAAGCTACTGGCGTTGCGTTTAGCCATGACGACCCTTCACGGATGATGCGACCCCGAACATCTGCACACCCGTAGAGACCAGAAGAGAGCAGAGCTCACCGGCAATAAATTGCCGAAATCTGGGAAAACGGCAATAATTTGCCGGTCTCAAGACATTAGTCGGTCGTGTTTGAGATTACTTTAGGAATATTTTTACTTTTTTTTAAAAAAAGAGGGATTTTTTATTTTGGGGTGGTTATTTTTTCTTTTTGAAGTAGTCCGCGTAGATTCGATAGCCGACAACAGCTAGAAAAGCGAATGCTATGAAGTTAGTAAACATTTCTTCAACGGGGATCGAGGGAACGGCGATATCTGGTTGCGTACCAATCACCACTAACAGGGGTATTGCGATAAAAAGGAAAATTCTGATTTGTCTGCATACTTTGCAGGGTTGGTCTGCCATTACAACNTTATCACTCCAGAACGCCGCTTTTAATCGTTCTTGTTACTGAAAGGTAAGTTTTCAAGCGAGCTAACCAAACTATCCTTGGTGCTGTTCATTTCCTCAATGATGGTCTGCATCACCAGGAATTGCCGATTATAACGCTCCTCTACTTGAGCCATACGCTCATCAATATCCTTTAGATCCTGCTGGTATTGGGCATTACGTTCAGTCAGAGATGCTTCTATTGTCGTGAGGTACCCATCNGAGGCGGTCACTTTTTCNATCAGTGCTTTNATATCTCCTGCGACACCACCAGCTTCNGTACTAAATCGCGANTGATCATTAGTGTTTGCGCTGAAGATTTTGACGACTTCATCGTAGTGATCGTTCAGTGCNGTATCTATTTTCGCTTCATCGTAAACAAGTTGACCGTTTCGGTCGATAGCGATGCCCATACTAGACAATGAATTAATGTTGTCCCCTGGAGCTGAAGATTCACTGATCATGACTGAGCGAAGCTGACTTACCATCGATCNAAAGATCGTATCGCCTCTCAAAGGGCCATCAGTTTCAGAATCGGTTAAATTTTTAAACTCATTCGTCGCTTCGTTAAACATCGCGACGAAGCCNATGATATTCTCTTTTGCCAAGCTCGTATCGCGAATTACTGAAATCGTTTCNGTACCGTCTGTCGTGTTGACNAGATTCAGGGTAACCCCCTGAATAATATCCGATATTTGNTTCGTTGAACGCACAAAATCGACCCCGTTAACCTTGAGTTCTGCATCGGAGGCGGTCTGTATATTATTGAACGAAAGCCCATCAAAATCTGATGAGATGGTGAATGCNCCATCGGAGCCTGCATCACCCACTAATTGCAAACGATANCTGTCTGAACCAATACCCGTGTTAATTATTTCTGCTGAGACACCCAAGTCAGCGTCATTAATTGCACTGGCTATCGAGCTCAAAGTAGCGGATTCCACTGTGAGCGACTGNGTTGTTCCATTCACNGNGATATCNANGGTGGTGGGATCCCCACCATTAAGAGTTACCGTGTCAGAACTGAATCCTGCCGAGATACTGCGCTGTTCTTTTGCTAAAGAAGTGACTTCTATACTGTTGGTGCCGGCCCGGGCGTTATTTGTTGCGGTAGCATTAATGGCACTTGCCGCACTATTCTGGATGGAGAGGGTATTAAAGTCCCTCGCATCATTGATTAATTCAGCACCCTGCTTAAGAATGTCGAGGATAGAGACTGCTGCCCCTATGCCACTTATCTTACTTTCGGCAACGGCAATTTTTCGCTGAACCTGACCTTCAGCCCCAGCGCGTTCCGCTTGAACTAAAGCCTCAACGATTGATTTCGTATCGAATGAGGCGCCAGCACCAAGCGCATTGATATAATCTATTCCAGCCATGTTTAATACTTTGGTCCTTCCAGTTATATTGTCGGTTGAAGTACTGAAAACTTAAGCAAGATAATACTTATTTGTCAGCGATAATAAAGCATTTATCATGCCAATTACGGTTTAGACAATGTTACTATATTATAGGTCATTACTTGACGTTCGTTTAGTGTTTTGCGGCATTGTAAGCTCACAAGGGGCTAGACTTTGCCGCTGAAGCTCTCTGATTTGGGCGGTTCATTGCCTCTCTCAGGGCTACAAATTCATGAAGGACGAGTAGATTTGTTATGAAGCCAATCTTTGGTACAGGGAAAGCGACCGCTGAGCTTTTAGCGTTGGTAAAGAAGGTTGCACCCACAGATGTCAGTATCTGTATCCAAGGGGAGAGTGGTTCGGGGAAAGAGGTATTGGCGAGACAGATACATGAATTATCTGAACGCTCTGGTAAAGCTTTTGTTGCGGTTAATTGTGGAGCGATCCCTCGGGATCTGCTTGAAAGCGAATTATTTGGCCATATCAAAGGCGCATTTACTGGAGCTATCGCGAATAGAGAAGGTAAGATAGCGGCAGCAGACGGAGGCACCCTATTTTTAGACGAAATCGGTGATATGCCCCTAGAAATGCAAGTCAAGTTGTTAAGGGTTCTACAGGAACGTGTGGTCGATCCTGTCGGTTCGAATTCTTCCGTCGAGGTTGATGTTAGAGTAATTTCTGCGACCCATCGTTCAATCGATCAGCAGATTGAGAAAGGTGACTTTCGTGCGGATCTCTACTTTCGCCTAAATGTTGTCCCGCTCGCGTTACCTTCGTTGCGGGAGCGAATTGAAGAGATTCCTCAGTTTATTTCTTACTTTGCGTCTTTGTACCGTGGGAAAGGGGAACCAATTATATTAACGGATACCTTTATCGATGCCATTAAACAGTATGAATGGCCGGGAAATATTCGTGAGCTGTCTAATCTAATCCAACGTCTTTCCGTGTTATATCCTGGGGAAACAGTAGATTTGCAAGCCGTTCCAGCGGCAATGCTGCCATCGGGAATTCAACACTTGGTTGATGACTCAAGTACCAGTTATCTCTCTGGTTCAGGGGCTGGCGAAGCCGACAACTCTTATATGGACATTGTGATGTCCGCAAAGGGTGTATCTGCAATTGGTGATCCAGATTTGTCTCTTAAGGAAACTCTTAATAGTGTCGAGAAGGATATGATCGGTCGCGCTCTGAGGGAGGTTGACGGTAATGTATCAATGTGCGCGCGCATCCTGAAAGTTCAGCGCACGACCTTAATCGAGCGCATTAAGAAATACTCTCTTGGTTAAACCGTCAAAAATTGTCGGAATACCGACACTTACGGCAAAGTAAAAGCATATTTTTTGCCGTATCATTTCTAACGTATTGTTTTAACTAGGTAAAATTTATTGGCACAGTGTTTGCTAAACGTAACTCAGGACAAACTCGGACTGAAATTATGTTTGAACAGCAACCTTTAGAAATTCTTTGGGACGACGCAATTCCCATCGACCTGGATCTTACAGCGGTATTGAATCGTTGTGGTTTAACGCCCGTTCCCGTGGCTCTGCATTCGTTAAACGCGAATTCATTCCCAGAGACGCCCTTCATACTCTATGTATCGCTTGAGAGCTTCGCTTCCGTGGATGCATTAATGGTATTCCTTAAGTCGACGTCGGGGAGATCGTTCCCCGTACTCAAAATCATGCCTAATCAGCTTGACGAGGGTGTTGATGCTATTCGGCTTGGAGTGCAGGAAGTGCTTTGCGAAGGTCAGGACACAATAGAGAAATGGGCTCAAGTTGGTCGCAAAGCGCGGTCTGTGATGCTTAAGTCTGATTCGTATGTATTTGTTGATGACGTTTCTCAACATTTGCTTGCCCTGATCGAGAGGGTTGGGTCTTCTGAAGTGACCGTATTGATGAATGGCCCAACTGGGTCTGGAAAAGAGGTTTTGGCTCGACTAACTCACGACTTTTCCCCTAGACGAACAGGCCCATTTGTACCGGTGAATTGTGCAGCATTACCTGAAACGCTTGCTGAGAGTCTTCTTTTTGGACACGCTAAGGGAGCGTTTACTGGCGCAGCCAAGTCAACAATCGGTTTTTTTGAGCAGGCGGAAGGAGGTACCCTTTTCCTCGATGAAATTGGGGAATTACCTTTACAGATTCAAGCGAAGTTACTCCGAGCTGTGCAAGAAAAAGAGATAACCCCTGTGGGTCACTCAGAAGCAAAGTCGGTAAATGTGAGGATCGTCTCCGCGACGAATCGTGATTTAGGGCGTTCGATTAAGCAGGGGACTTTCAGAGAGGATCTGTATTTCAGAATTAGCACCTTCAGAATTAATGTCCCGGGGCTTAATGAAAGACGGGACGACATACTTCCATTGGCGAATTTTTTCTTACTAAAATATGGTGATGGATCTCGGGAGCATACGTTTGATCCAGGCGCTACTGCAAAACTACTAGGCTATGATTGGCCGGGAAATGTGAGGGAGCTCGAAAATGTCGTTCAGCGAGCTATTGTGCTCTCAGACGATGAATCCATCCAAGCTGGACACCTATTCTTTGACGAGGTTATCGATGTTGTTGAGGACGGCAGTTCGATGCTTCCGATTAATAACTCAGGATCCGACAGAGAAATGTCTAGCGATGTCGGAAATAACTACGAATTACCTAATCAGTCAATCAGATCTGATGCCAGGAATTTGCAATCTGCTATGGATGCGAATGAGTTTCGTGTCATTGCCGAAACACTCCGGAATTGCAGGACTCGCAAGGAAGCAGCTTCAGCCCTAGGAATTAGTGAGCGCACACTTCGCTACAAGATGGCGAGGATGAAGGAGAAAGGAGTGGAAGTTCCCAAGCGAAGAATGGTGAGAGGAATTTAAATTATGGTTCGAGGAAATTATGAATCTTCTGTGGCATCGCTACTCAGTCAGATCGAGGCACATCGAGATCGTCTTGATACGGCCCGATTAAATGATGTTGCGACCGAGCAGCGAACGCGAGTCGGAAAGCCGGCCGAACTTAGTTTTTACGATCTTGCAAGAGACGCTTTAGATGGTGTGAATGCTTCGCAGCAAGAAAGTAAGGTGCTGAAGGAAGCCTTTGATCGTGGCGAGGATGTGCCACTGACGAATGTTGTTTTAGCGATGCAGAAATCTTCATTAGCCTTTGAGGCGACACTGCAGGTTAGGAATAAAGTATTAAAGGCTTATGAAGATATTCTTAATATGCCTGTCTAATTAGCGGATGTGAGCTGGGAGTAAAAAATGTCTGAAGTAGCCTTAGATCAAGCGGCTTTAACCGATACTGATATCGATCTGAATGCACCGATAAACGCGCCTGCCAATGTCGCTAACGCTGCAACCGAATCGAATGGTGCGGGGAACAATGCAGTAGCTATTGAACGAGAAAAATCAGCGATTGAGCGATTTTTCGAACAGCCAGCCGTGAAGAGGGCAGCGCCTGCAGTTGTAGGTCTATTAGTATTATTTTTCTGTATTTTATTTTATATGTGGATTTCCGCGCCCGGCTACCGACCGGTCTATCCTGGAATGCTGGAGTCGGATCGTCAAGCAGCCTATGAACTCCTTCGTAACAGTGGTTTCGATGTCCATATTGACACTGCAAGCGGGGAACTTCAGGTATCTAACGATCGTTATCATGAGGCTAGGATGGTAATGGCCTCGCAAAATATTCCGAAAGCCGCAGCACTAGGGAGTATGAGCGCGCTACTAGAGCAGGGATCACTGACCACTAGCAGATTTATGGAACAGGTAAGTTATCGCTCTGCGATGGAATCAGAGCTTGCAAAATCGATTGAGCAAATCGGCTCAATTAGCTCCGCTCGAGTTCATATTGCAGAGTCTCAGCAAAGCGTATTTGTTCGAAATCAGACGCCCTCTAAAGCGTCGGTAGTCGTAAGACCGTATCCGGGAAGAACAGTATCACGATCACAAATTCAGGCGATCGTGCATTTAATTTCCTCTAGCGTGCCATATCTTGAAAGGGAGAATGTCACTGTTGTCGATGATCTTGGTCAGTTACTAACGAATTCAGAGAGTGATATAGCGTTAGCGTTAACCGCTGCTCAGTCTGATCATAAGAAAGATGTTGAAGCAAACTACCAGAATAGAGTGCAACAATTATTATCGGCCGTGGTAGGGCTTGGCAATGTTCGAACTGAAGTTGACGTTGCTCTCAATTTTACTGAAACAGAGTCCACAATTGAAGAATTTGATCGCGGTGGAATGGGCCCGAGGACGAGGTCGGAGTCCTTGCAGCTCGAGCGCGATAGTTTGCCGCCGTCTGAGGGCGTTCCTGGTAGCTTCTCTAATCAGCCGCCGGCAGATCCAACATTCACTAGAACAAATCAGGCACAGACTGGCAGTGGTGCCAACGGGACTGATGTTTCGTCAAGTTCCAGTACCCGGAACTATGAGCTTGATAGAGAAATACGGTATGTCAAACAACAGGTAGGTGCTATCGAGCGTATTTCTGTTGCAGTCGTGATAAATGAGACTGCATTTGAAACTACCGATAATGAAATTGATCAAGGCCGACTTGATAAACAGATTGAAAGTATGCGAGAGGTCGTGCAGGGAGCGATTGGTTTTAACCCCGGTCGCGGCGATATTGTGACTGTTGTATCCTCTGCCTTTGCGCGGCCAGTCGAAGAGCTCGATGCAACTCCTTGGTACCTCCAGCCTGATAAGCTTGATGGTTATATTCGTTTGCTTGCGGTATTTGCAGCGTTATTATTCATCTACTTCACAATGGGCCGGCCATTCCTGAAAGAGCTGAAGGCCAAGAGTGAAATGGAGTTACCCTTGGAGCAGGCAGAGGATGATGGTTTGACTGATGAGGAGCGGGAACTGGTGAATATGGGTGATGTGGAGACCATTCAGGATGTCACCGCGCGCTTGAAACCAAAGGCGGTGGGTATTCCAGCCGAATATCTCGATACCTCACAACCTTATGATCAAAAAGTGGCCCTTATGCGTTTCCTCGTGAAAGACGATGTAGGGCGTGTTTCAAATCTCTTAAAACGCTGGATTGAGTAGTAAACGACAGGAAGGAGTGAGAAATGTCTGAAATGGCAGTAGATACCGGTGAGCTAACTGAAGCTCAAGAACTAGCATTCAATAGCTTGTCTACAACAGAGAAAGCAGCAATTGTAATGGTCCTTCTGGAGGAAAGTGGTGCGGCAGCGGTAATGAAAACCCTATCCCCCACTCAAGTAACCTCTGTTGCCCGCGCAATGATTAAGGTCAGTGATGTTGATCAACCGATCGTGGTTGCAGTGGTAGATGAGTTCCTAGCGTCTCTGCAATCGTTGACAGATCTTGGTATGGGCGGTGCTGATTATGTGCGTAAAGTTTTGAAGGAATCGGTTGGTGAATCAAAGGCTGCGACTGTACTTGCAAAAGTTGATCCTACAGCGAGGTCGTCAGGATTGGAGATGCTTGATTGGATGGCGCCTCGTGCAATTGCTGATATGGTTGCTGCGGAGCATCCCCAGGTAATTTCGATTATCCTTGCGATGGTAGATGAGCGAACAGCGTCTGACGTCCTGAGTTATTTACCCAGTGAGCTAAAGTCGTCGGTAATACGTCGGTTAGCGACCCTAGATACCATTTCTGATTCAGCTTTGAATCAGCTAGAAAGAGTTATGCAAACTCGCTTTTCTGAATCTACCTCAATTTCCGCGGCCCAGCTGGGTGGACTTAGGGTGGCAGCGAAAATTATGGATAAAACTAGGTCGGAGGATGCTTCCGAGATATTTGATGAAATGCGGGCGCTGGATGAAGAGTTGGTGATGGCGATTGAAGATAATATGTTCGATTTTGAAAATCTTGTTGATCTCTCAGACCGCGATATACAGACCATGATCAATAACTTTGAAGAAGAAGAGCTTCGTACAGCACTTAAAGGTGCCGATGATGCGTTACTCGATAAATTCAAAGGTAATATGTCTAAAAACAAGGCGGAAATGTTCCAGGACGAGATGGATCTTATGCCGCCACTTGCTATTTCGATTGTGGATGCCGCGCGTAAGTCGATTATCCGACAAGCGAGAAAACTTCAAGATGCCGGTGAATTGATTTTAGCATCTCCAGATGGTGGCGATTTTGTCTAGTGAGACTTTCAGCTCAAATGACTCATTATGGTCAATATCGGGTCCTGAGGCAGAAAAGACCTTCGTCAGCTCTCATGAAAGCCAGGAGATTAAAACCTTTGAGCATCGACCATTAGCTATTCCAGCAGTAGATGTGGTCCCAGAGTCTGATGTATCTAGCATAGAAGAAACCCAAGCAGAGATTCCTCAGCCTATTGAAGAAGAACAGACCAAACTAACCGAGGAAACTCTATCTCTTACTGAGACTCAGCTTAACCAGCAATTGACTGAGGCAAAACAAGAAGCAGAGCGTGAGGTCAGTGCCCGGTTAAAAAAGGGTTTTGAATCAGAGTTGCAGGAGCTGAAAGACCAGCAAAAAGAATTCTTTCAGCTTATAGCAAAAAGTTTAAACGACGGCGAACAGTTGATTTCTCAATTTACTCTTATGGCAGTAAAAGTTGGAACACTGCTCGCTAGGACCGAACTATGTCTTGATCAAAATGTGATCGAAGCCTTTATCCGAAAATCAATACAAGCGACTGGAAAGTCTGAGGTCGAGATTTTTTCGATAAGGGCAGCCGAGTCATGGAGAGCATACGCAACTGAATTAGAGGCTGTCATTCCTGAGGGGGTAGCGCTGGTTTTTGATGAGAGCTTGCAAGCTGGAGATCTTATTTTGGCGGCTGGCGAGGGAGGATATTTTGACCTACTAGAGGAGAGGCTTAGCGATATTGAGGATCAATTAAATGCAATTGATCAATCGACTTTAGTGGATGAGAAATCTAATGTTTTCCAGCATTTTATTGACTCAACTTTTAATAGCGATGCTCTTGATGCAGTGCCAATACCCGAGGCCACCAAAGAAATTAACCCTCACTCTGAAAGTCCAATTGAGTCCGTAATGGACGATATTTCTTCTGAAACGGACAGGCAAGACCCTGAAGTGCCTTCACAGACAGATCGAATGACGCTGGAGGGTGAAGGCGCAATCCTAGACGCTTCAGACTTGTCGGCTGATAAAACACTTGAGGAGGATGCGCCCTCGGTGGATGACCAGTCTGAAGCCGGTGAAAAGGACAACTAGTGCCTGAAGCATTATCAAAATCTGTGGGCCTAGCGGCTCAAAGGTTAGAGCGAATAACGCCCATCCTTACGGATCCAAGTCCTTCTTCTTTCGGTAAGGTAAGTCGAATTATAGGTATGACTATAGAAGCTCAAGGACTAATGGCTTCGCTAGGTACAGTTTGTATTATTCAATCGGTATCGGGGACAGAAGTCGAGGCCCAGGTAGTTGGT
>NHBG02000004.1 GCA_002167855.2 Gammaproteobacteria bacterium TMED1 | reverse complement strand
CGGGGGGGCGCGTGACAATAACCCATGACCTTTGATTGGCTTTCTGTGAATTTTCAAGCTAGGCTGCTTCTACTCAATTTCCTTTTTTTTGTCGGGGGAGGCTCCAGGGACTGAGAATTTCTTAGAAATTCCTAGGAATTTCCAAGACATTCTTAGAAATTCCTAGGAATGTCTAGGAATTTCGTAGAAATTCCTACGAAATTCTAAGAATTTCCTAAAAATTCCTGATAATTTCCAGGAATCAATTACTCTGGATATACAGTGGTTGGATGATTGTAGTCACCGAAAAATTGATGATTTGGAGATTCATAAGTGGGTTTCTGCTTGTTTTTATGAAATGGGTATTAGTAATGTTGAGCTCGCCGTGCGAGTCGTTGATCGATGTGAGATGTTAGATTTAAATACCAAATACCGCGGTAGGGAAAATGAGACTAATGTTCTCTCCTTTGGAAATGGAGATATTGATGAATTTGGAGTTAGACTACTTGGAGATATAGTGATTTGTGCTCCTGTTTTATCGGAGGAATCGTTAAATCAAGGCAAAGAGCAAGCTGCTCATTTTGCACACTTGCTGGTTCATGGAATATTGCATCTTTTAGGTTACGATCATCTTCAGGATGCTGAAGCTGAGGAGATGGAAAGCATCGAAGCGAGAATTCTTTCAACTTTGGGCTGGTCGAATCCATATATAGAGAAAACCGACGATGATTGAGCAAACCGATGCGGATAACCGAACATGGTTGGATAAACTTAAATCTTTGGCCACCGGAACTCCGGCTTCTCGTGAGGAACTCACAGACCTGTTGAGATCTGCACAGCAAAGAGAACTCCTAGACGATGAGGCTCTGAGTATTATAGAGGGCGCCCTCGTGGTGTCCGACATGCAAGCAAGGGAGATTATGGTGCCACGGTCTCAAGTAGTATTTGTGAGATTGGACTCTACTCCAGAGGAATTTTTACCCAAAATTATTGAGTCTGGACATTCACGTTTCCCAGTAGTAGATGAGAATCCAGATAATGTTTTAGGAATTTTGCTGGCAAAGGACCTATTGCCATTGGCTTTGGAGGATAATCGCGCGCGGTTCAATATGCGTGATTTACTGCGTAGCTTTACACCAATCCCAGAAAGTAAACGTGTCAACGTTCTTTTGCAAGAGTTTCGAAAGAACCGCAGTCATTTGGCGGTAGTTTTAGATGAGTATAGTGGGATCTCTGGTATCGTGACGATCGAAGATGTCCTTGAACAAATTGTTGGAGATATCGAAGATGAATATGACTACAACGAAGAAGATGATTTCATCAAACCACACAAGGATGGTAGCTATACTGTCAAAGCACAAACACTGATCCAGGATTTTAATCAGCAATTTGGTTGCAATTTGAGTGACGAAGACCTAAATACTATTGGGGGTTTCGTAACCCAGAAGTTTGGACATCTACCTAAACGGGATGAGGTCGTAGAGACTGAAAATTTCAAGTTTAAGGTACTGAATGCTGATCGCCGCCGTATCCATCTTTTACAGCTGACGCTCTCTGACAAATAGATATTTATATTGCTTGTATTGATTGGTTTTTCTAGGGAGATAGTCTCCAAGGGGGGTAGTACAATCCGTCATTTGTCAGCCCTGCTAGCAGGAGCTTCCTATCCTCTGGCGTTTTCACCATTTGGGCTATGGTGGATGGGCTTAATAAGCTTTATCGTATTTTTGTACTCCGTTGATGTATCTAGCAAACGCGATATTTTTATTCGATATTATATCTTCGCTGTCGGTATGTACGGTACCGGTGTCTCGTGGATTTTCGTTAGTATAAATGAATTCGGTGGAGTGCCCCTATTAGTTGCTGGAGGACTTATTTCGGCTTTTGTCCTCAGTTATTCACTCACATCTTTGATTGGTGCCTTCTTGCATGTAAATGTTCGTGATTGGTTGGTAGCCTTCCCAGCCATTTGGGTTATTTTAGAGTGGTTTCGCAGTTGGTTTCTTACAGGCTTCCCCTGGCTTTTTGCAGGTTACAGCCATCTTGACTCCCCATTATCTAGTTATATTCCGCTTGTGGGGGTTTATGGTCTGAGTTTATTTACGGCTGTCACGGCAGTACTAATTTACAAACTACGCTCCCCTAAATGGCCGTTAAATGTCCTTACTTTGGGATTGCTGTGGGGTGGTGGAGCCTTTATTGCGGGGTCTGTCAATTGGATAAGTCCTACAAAAAATGTTGTCACTGTATCGGCAATTCAAGGAAATATAGATCAGCATACAAAGTGGTTACCAAGCAGTGCTCAAACCATAACAAAAACTTATTTAGGCATGACAGAAAAAGAATGGGGTAGAGATATTATTGTATGGCCAGAAGCAGCAATAACAGTCTTTAGGCAGGATGCGAACCGTCTTCTCAAAGAACTTGATGAACAAGGGAAGGCGGTCGGTTCGACCTTGCTATTAGGCATTCTTGATCGATCTTTTGATGGTAAATATTTCAATTCAGTGCTGGCCATTGGTGAGGGGTCTGGTGTCTATCATAAACAGCGACTAGTTCCATTTGGAGAATACGTACCGCTCGAAAACTATTTGCGAGGAATAATTGAGTTTTTTGACCTGCCAATGTCTCGCACGAAATCAGGACGTAATGAGCAGGATCTGATTGTAGCCGGGAAATATCTGGTTTCGGTGCTGATCTGTTACGAGGTTGTTTACCCTGATTTATTAGAAAGAAATAGTGTGGTTCCAGATATGTTGGTTACAGTGAGCAATGATACTTGGTTCGGTAGCTCGATTGGCCCAAAGCAGCATTTGCAAATGGCAAGAATGAGAGCTGCTGAGTATGGTCGTTGGATGATTCGCTCAACTAACAACGGTATAACAGCACTGATTGACCATAATGGAGTATTGGTGGACAAGATAGAGCCCTTTGAGGAAAGTGTGATGCGCGGCGAACTGAGAATAATGGAGGGTGAAACGCCATATTACTATTATGGTTACTGGCCCTTGATTTTTTCATGTTTAATAGTTGTCTCCGTGTCAATTATAAGACATCGATTTCTCTAGGGAGTCTCCAAGGTTCCTGTCGCTGGATTGGTTCGGTTAGAATAAGGATTTTAATCAAAAGAAATGATAATGGACGAAAAGTCTGGATCTTATGACTTCAAGAGTACTGAAGCTGATGTGCAATCAGAATGGAATCAAAACGGGACATTTGAAGTTTCGGAGGGAAGCCCAAAGCCCAAATTCTATTGTTTGGCAATGTTCCCGTATCCAAGTGGGAGGTTGCATATGGGGCATGTCAGGACATATACGCTTGGTGATGTAATCGCACGCTTCAAGCGACTTCAAGGATTCAATGTAATGCACCCTATGGGGTGGGACGCATTTGGTTTGCCCGCGGAAAATGCAGCAATCAAGAATAAGGTACCGCCCGCACGTTGGACTAAACAAAATATTGATTATATGAAAAAACAATTACAGTCACTTGGTTTTTCCTATGATTGGACTAGAGAATTTGCGACTTGTGATCCTGAATATTACCGTTGGGAGCAATGGTTTTTTCTCAGAATGTTTCGAAAAGGTTTGGTCTATAAGAAATCTGCTTGGGTCAATTGGGATCCCGTTGATCAGACAGTCCTGGCTAATGAGCAGGTTATCGAAGGTCGTGGTTGGCGTTCAAACGCCTTGGTAGAGAGACGTGAACTAGCCCAGTGGTTCATAAAGATCACTGACTATGCGGAAGAGTTACTCGCTAAGCTCAATGATCTAAGTGGCTGGCCTGAGAAAATCAAGTTAATGCAGCGTAATTGGATTGGCCGATCTGAGGGTTTGCAAATTAGGTTTGATCCTTTAAAAGAATCAGGAACAGGGATAGATGTCTATACCACTAGGCCGGATACTTTGATGGGAGTAACTTATCTGGCTGTTGCTCCTCAGCATCCAATTGCTAGAGAGGCAGCTCTGAAAAATACTGATATTGCTGCATTCATAACGGCTTATAATCAAGTAAAGATGGCCGAAGCAGACTTGGCTAAATTAGAAAAGAAGGGTGTTGATACCGGAATTTTCGTCCAACATCCTATTACAAAAGAGCCAATCCCAGTTTGGATAGCCAACTTTGTCTTGATGGAATACGGCTCGGGAGCAGTTATGTCTGTTCCTGCTCATGATCAACGAGATTGGGAATTTGCTCGACAGTATAACCTGCCACTCAAGCAAGTAATTGAACATCCAAAATTAGGCGAATGGGACATCAACAAGTCGGCCTTTGTCGGAAAGGGAAGATGTATAAATTCTGGAGATTTCAATAGTTTAAATTTCGATGAAGCATTCGATGCTATAGCGGAAGCACTTAAATCCAAGGGTCTGGGCGAGCGTCAGGTAAATTATCGCCTAAGAGATTGGGGGATATCTCGACAACGCTACTGGGGTTGTCCCATCCCTATAATTCATTGTGAGAAATGTGGTGCTGTGCCCGTGCCTGAGGATGACCTTCCAGTTAGTTTACCCACTGATGTGGAATTTGATGGCGTGACTTCTCCAATTAAGAAAATGCCTCAATGGTCTAGAACAATTTGTCCTAACTGCGGTGGCGAAGCTGAACGGGAGACAGATACATTCGATACATTTATGGAGTCTTCTTGGTATTACGCGAGATTTACATGCAACAATCTCGACGAAGGGATGCTAGATGATAGGGCTAAATATTGGAAATCGGTCGATCATTATGTCGGTGGAGAAGAGCATGCAATTCTACATTTGTTGTATGCAAGATTTTTTCATAAAGTGATGCGCGATGAAGGTTTGGTAGACACTGATGAACCATTTGATGACCTTTTGGCCCTAGGCATGGTTCTTAAGGATGGAGCTAAGATGTCAAAATCCTCAGGAAATGCAGGAGATCCACAACACCTCCTAGATCAGTATGGGGCGGATGCCGTTCGTATGGCAATGATGTTTGCGGCTCCACCAGAACAATCGTTCGAGTGGTCAGAGCACAATGTTGAGTCGGCCAATCGATGGCTTCGCTCCAAACTTTGGAAAACTGTGACCCAACATTTGGAAGCTGGTCCTGTCGCAATGCTTGATAAAAATTCTCTTAATGAATATCAGAAGGATATGCGTCGGGTTACTCATGAGACCCTAATGAAGGCTACTGATGACTATGGTAAGCGCCTTAATTTCAACACTGTTGTTTCAGGAGTTATGACTCTTTTTAATGAACTACAGAAGTTTAAGGATGAGTCTGATCAAGGTAGAGCCGTTATTGACGAAGCTTTAAAAACAGCAGTACTAGTTATGTCACCGATCACCCCCCATATCTGCACTAAGCTTTGGATGAGACTAGGATTGGGGTCTATGGATGAGGCTAAGTGGTTTACTGTCGATGAGGGAGCATTACGAAAGCGGGTTGTAGATGTCATTATTCAAGTAAATGGGAAGTTACGCGGCAGGATCCAAGCTCCTCCAGGGGTGAGTAAAGATGATCTTAGTTTGCGGGCGAGAGAACTTGAGAATGTTGAAAAGTTTTTGAGAGAGGAAAAAATCACAAGGATCATTCATGTGCCTGATAAGCTCCTGAATTTCGTAATATCTTGAAACTTATTTTATTTGGTTTAGTTCTGTCCTTTTTAATCGGCTGTGGTTTCCAATTGCGCGGTATAGAGCGACCCGAAGCCCAAAGCTTTGATTCAATTTATATAGATGGAAGTGATGTTGATAGCGATATCCATCGTATACTCGAGGAAAAGTTTAAGCGCTCCAATGTTCAGGTTTCCGTCAAATCTTCTGCAGCGAAATATACAGTATTTATTGCTGATGAACGGAACAGTCGCCGAGCGATTGCTCATTCAAGTGGTCAAATTATTTCGGAGTTTGGCATCACTCAGGAGATTAATTTCCACTTAGTAGACAATAAGGAGAACGTGCTAATTATTGAAGAGCAAGTTTCGTCAGAGCGATTCTATACTTTTAATGATCAGATATTGGATACTAGTTTTCAGGAAGAACGGTTGCTTCGTGAAGAAATGCAGAAAGATATAATTGAACAAATATTTCGACGCATTAATGCAAGCATCCAAGAGTATCAAAATAAAATAGAATGAGAATCTATTCGGAAAAGTTACCCACTACTTTAGCTGCCGGTATCCTCCCACTTTATATTATAAGTGGTGATGAGCCACTGTTAGTGCAGGAAAGTGCTGATCTGATTAGAGAACATTTAAAAAATCTTGGTTTTATTGAGCGCGAGATTTTTCACGTCGACGGTAGCTTCGATTGGCAAACTTTGAAGTATGCAAATGAAAGTATGTCCCTATTTGCTAATAAAAAAATTATTGAGCTACGCTTGGGTTCAATTAAGCCTGGGAAACAGGGTGCGCTTGCTTTAGTAGATTTATGTCAAAACCTTTTACCAGAGAACTGTGTGCTACTAGTAATGCCAAAAGTCGACGGTTCAACCCGAAAAACTAAATGGTTTAAGATGCTAGACAATGTCGGAGGGATTATACAAATTTGGCCAATAGAAAAGAAATTGCTACCCAAGTGGGTGGCAAATAGATTTCGGTTGGCCGGAATAGAAGCTAGTAACGATGCGGTGTTAGAGCTGACAGATAGAATCGAGGGTAATTTATTGGTTGCAGTTCAAGAGATTGAGCGTATGAAATTATGTGCGACAGATAGGAAAATCGAAAGAAAAGAAGTTTTAGCTGATGTAGCCGATGCAACTAGGTTTGATGTTTTTCAGTTAATCGATGCGGCATTAGAAGGAAGAATAGATCGAGTAGTTAAGGTTATTGAGTCGTTACGACTATCAGACGTTGAACCTTTATTTCTGACTAATATACTTGCGAAAGAGATTCGGAGTTTGTCATCTATGTCATTTGAGATCGACCTGGGTCAGTCGCTTGAAGCAGTTATGCAATCAAGGAGAATATGGGATAAAAGAAAAAGCAGCATATCTAGATGTTTGAAAAGACATCGCAAACATGATTTTGAGGGAATACAAGCGCGTTTAACAAGCGTTGATCTAATGATAAAAGGGTTAGACCCTAGCGGAAAGCCCTGGGATGAGCTGACTAGTATAGTCATAAGGCTCGCTTCGGAATCAGTTTGACCTTGCAGTATTAATAGTAATTCTGAGGTTTTGCGGCTATTCTTTCCACGATTTTTCATCGAATAATTGTTGAGTGTTCTGGATTTAACACGAAAGTTTATGGGGTAGATTGCAAGAGTCTAATGGGAACTTTTTCTGTGTAATGCGTTACGAAATATTGGAGGATATTGCTGGCCATGGTTGAGAAACAAACTGCTCTCGAAGGGGATGGCGTTCCTGGTGCATCTGTCAGTGTTAAGGAAACGTTTAATCTTGATATTGATCTAAAAGTTCCGGCATTTTCTCAGCCCTGTGAGCACGTGCCAGACATAGATGAAACTTATAAGTTTGATCAGGAAACAACCTTGGCCATTCTAGCGGGTTTTGCGCATAACAGGAGAGTGATGGTTCAAGGCTACCATGGGACGGGAAAGTCCACCCATATAGAACAGATCGCAGCGCGATTAAATTGGCCATGTATCCGTATAAATTTAGATAGTCATATAAGCCGGATTGATCTTATTGGTAAGGACGCCATCGTCCTTAAAGATGGGAAACAGGTAACAGAATTCAAAGAGGGGCTGCTTCCGTGGGCCTTACAGAGAGCATGCGCCATAGTATTTGATGAGTATGATGCAGGTCGTCCGGATGTTATGTTTGTTATTCAGCGAGTACTAGAAGTGGAGGGAAAATTGACCTTGCTTGATCAAAGTAGAGTGATTAGCCCTCACCCATCTTTCCGTTTGTTTGCGACTACGAATACCATCGGCTTGGGAGATCCCACGGGTTTATATCATGGAACACAGCAGATTAATCAGGGTCAGATGGATCGCTGGAATATTGTTTCTACATTAAATTATCTGCCGCGTGAAAAGGAAATCGATATCCTTGTTTCCAAATTTGTGGAACATAAGCTTGATAGAAAGTTGGCAGCTAACATGGTTTCTGTTGCGCAATTAACTCGTCAAGGCTTCGTAAATGGTGATATTTCTATCGTTATGTCGCCGAGAACTGTCATTATGTGGGCGCAAAATGGCATGATTTTTGGTGATTCCGCATTTGCCTTTCGCCTGACATTTTTGAATAAGTGTGATGACACTGAAAAGGCAATTGTGGCAGAGTACTATCAAAGGTGTATGGGTGATGACTTACCCGAGTCAAGTGCTAAAGTGGTTCTTACTTAGCTCGCGATGCCACATTTCGATTTTACTCACGAAGAATTTAAGCAGGCTGTAACGTCTACCATGCGAGCCATTTCCGGTGCCGAAGAGCTAAATGTTAGCTTTGGGAAAGGGAAGCCTTTTTTGCAAGGGTGCAGAGCTCGTCTCCCTCTATCTGATGAATTCCTCTCGATGGAAGAGTTAGCTACCTTGAGAGGTACTGCGGATCGGTTGGCTCTTAACTCTCGTTTTCATAACGATAACGTTCACATAAGGCGTCGACCAAAGTTTGGTATCGCCCAAGAAGTATTTGATGCTATAGAGGACGCGCGTATCGCCTGTATAGGGGCGGAATTAATGAAAGGGGTAGAAAATAACTTAAGTGCTGAGCTACAAGCGCAATGCGTTCAGCAAGGCTTTGCTAATATTGATCATCAAAGTCATGCTCCGATAAGTTTAGCATTGGGGCTTTACATAAGAGAAAAGATCACCGGTTCCACAGTACCTCCGGCAGCGCAAAAGATTTTAAATTTCTGGTACGATCATTTTGAAGAAAATATTGGTTCATGTGTATCTCTGTTAAGTGATTCTTTATTTCAGCAGGAAAAGTTTTCAGAGGTTTCCATTAGGATTCTTCAGGATCTAGGTCTAGAAGAAGATGGTGATCGTCAAGATAACGAAAACGAGTCTGATGAATTAGATGATGATTTAGACGAAATTGATACACATGAGGATGAGGGGTCTACGAGTCAGGAAATAGGTATTGACGCGGATATGACAGACGCCATTGAAGGGGAAGTTTCTGCAGACATGGAAGCTACAGATGCGGCGGAAGTCGATGGTGAGGAAGACGAGCCAGGAGCGCCGCCAGACTTCGCCGGTGGGGGGGCTGACAAGCGCCCTTTGGAGACCGACTATAGATCTTATACCACTGTTTTTGACGAGGTCATTTTCGCCGATGAGCTTTGTGAATCGGTCGAGTTGGACCGGCTTCGTGATGTTCTTGATAAACAATTACTTAATTCACAGTCAGTCATTAGCAAACTAGCGAATCGATTACAGCGAAAACTTATGGCGCAGCAGAATAGGACTTGGGAATTCGATCTGGATGAAGGGCTTTTAGATACTTCCAGACTTACCAATATTGTGATCGATCCTTTTCATCCGCTTGCCTTTAAACAAGAGAAGGATATTGAATTTCGTGACACCGTGGTGTCACTACTTATAGATAGTTCGGGATCTATGCGTGGTCGATCGATTACTATAGCCGCGATGTGCGCCGAAATCTTAGGTAGGACCTTGGAAAGGTGTAATGTGAAAGTCGAGATTCTTGGCTTCACTACTCGGGCTTGGCGCGGAGGACAATCTCGTGAGTTGTGGCTTCAGCACGGTAAGCCTCCCGAGCCAGGAAGACTCAACGATCTCCGACACATCGTTTATAAGGCTGCAGATATGCCCTGGCGGCGTGCTAGAAGAAATCTTGGGCTTATGATGCGTGAGGAATTACTGAAAGAAAATATTGATGGTGAAGCCCTTCTCTGGGCTCATAGCAGGATAGTCAATAGGCCAGAGGATAGAAAAATACTGATGGTAATATCGGACGGCTTGCCTGTCGATAATAGCACTTTACTTGTAAATCCCAGTAACTATCTAGAGCAGCACTTGAAGTATGCCATTGATCAAATAGAGAATTATTCGCAAATTGAGCTTGTTGCCATAGGAATAGGGCATGACGTAACTCATCACTATCGTAGGGCGGTTACCATTACTGATGCTGAGCAATTAGGTGATGCGATAATCGAGCAGCTCGTGGACTTGTTCGATAAAGAAACCAGCGGGAATCAAGGTCCCGGAAAAAATAGGGAGATTTCTCTTAGCGGTGCATAGGAATAACCTGCTCGACAAGCTTTTTTCTTATGAGAAAGAATATCCGGAAGAGCGAACTACAGTAAGGAGTATGTTAGCCTTTATAAAAACTAATCCTAGATGTTTTGACCGCAACTTATCAGTTGGTCATATTACTGGCTCTGCATGGCTTATGGATGCCAAGTTGGAAAAGACGCTTCTGACACATCATCGTAAACTTGATCGTTGGCTTCAACCTGGCGGTCATGCGGATGGCGACAGCGATATAGCTGGAGTCGCTTTGCGGGAGGCTCGCGAAGAATCGGGCCTGCAATCTCTTGAGTTAGTAAATGGGGCGATATTCGATATCGATATCCACATGATTCCTGACGGGCCAACAGAGAAAGCACATTTACATTACGATTGCCGGTTTTTGATTTGTTCCATGGGGAAGGATCAATATGTGGTTAGTGAAGAATCAAAAGATTTGGCATGGGTTTATCTAAGAGATTTATCACAGTACACCTCTGATCCTTCTATCAGCCGAATGGCAATGAAATCGGCTACAAAAAGTCTATAAAATTTAGTAGCTAGTCTGACGATTTTGTAACGATCCGCAAGATGTAGGTCTTTCTGAATTATCGAAACAGAAAATGTCATGCTCCCTCATGTACTAACTTTTACTTTTTACTAGTGTGCTAGCTAGAGATACGCATGAGATTAGATACTAATCGTTCGAGATGAATTAACGAATTACAAACTTCCGTTTGATGACAATAGGCTGCATATTTCTTCATCTCCGAATCACCCATATTCCAGCTGGATTTAGCCTCTGGATTAAGCCAAATAACACGTTGCGCCTTCTTGTAAACTTGATGAAGAATTTCTACTTGACAGTTACCATAGTTGTTTCTGCCATCACCAAGAATTATGATACTGGTTTTCTTATCAACATCCTTCAAGCAACAATTTTTGAAATCAAGCAGCATCTGACCATAATCGGTTGACCCGTTACCGTAATCTCTCACTGTTTTTGCTAAAGCATCCTCGAGTGTTGATTCCTCGAACAGCTTGGTAACCTCCCCAAGCTCCGAACTAAATGCAAAGGAGCGTACTTTTGGAATGATTTCTGAGAGGCTATAGAGAAACATCAATAGAAACTTGGAGTAGTTGCTAACGGAACCACTCACATCACAGATGCAAATTACTCTGGGTCGATCGACTTTAGATGCTTTCCATTTAATATCAAATAACATTCCATCGTGCTGCATGTTACTACGTAATGTTTTTCTAATATCAAGTTGACCTCTCCTAAATTTTTTACGCCGTTTGGAATGGACTGTCACCAGCTTTTTAGCCATCTTGAAGACAAGTTCTTTCACGTCCTTAAAATAGCGTTTTTCAAGAGTGGACAACTTTATCTGCTTAAGTAACTCTTCACGGAGCTGTTTACCTGAAGTATCAGCGTGAAGAAGGAATTGGTTTTCTACATATCCTCGGATCTTTTCGCGAAGTTGATTACGGGCATTCTCTAGTTTTCTAGCTAACTCTTGTTCTGGTGGCCTACCTTTAGAATTAAGTGTTAGTATCTCTCGCTGTAACTCATCAAGACCGATTGATTCTATTATCTTGCGTGTATATACGCCTTTTTGAGTAAAAAATTTTATCTGGTTTAGATTCGCTCTACGACCGGCTTCTACTATCGAGACCATGATTTCTGTTTTGTCCCCAGTTAGTAGTAGCTTGCCAAGATGAGACCTCGCCTCCAAGGATTTGTTAGTAGCCTCCTCCCCTTCCCAGCTTTCTTTTTGTCCAATAACTCGTTCTTTGGCCTCTTGGATATCTTTTGACTTTTGCTTTGGTTGCACATCATTTCCTGAGAATTGTTCACTATCATCCAGAGAAACAATTTGTTTTTTTTCTTCATTGTAATTAGAAGATGAAAAGTATCGATCGAAACATTCGTTAAAAGCTTCTTTTTCTTCGAGAGTCTTTGAGACAGTGATTGAAAGTGAGTGTTTTAGTAAGTTGCGATCGCGAGCACCGATTACGTCTAACACGTGCATTGCATCGAGTGTTTCAGCAGGACTTACTTGGATGTCTGCATTACGTAAAACCTTGATGAATTGAACTAGAGTACGATGCATAGGCGCGGTAAATCCTATTTTTACTTTTGTACGAGCACTTTATTAGTAATGTTCTGCAATTCTGAATTAACTGTCTCAATATCTTCTTGAAATTTAAGTATTACATTGAGTGTATCTCGAACAAGATCTGGAGAGAGGGTTTCTGTATTAAGCAATATAAGTGTTCTAGCCCAGTCAATTGTTTCGCTAATAGCAGGAACCTTTTTTAAGTCCATGTCCCGCAGCTCTTGAATAAACCCAACGAGCTGAGAACGGAGTTCCTCAGAGATATGGGGCACTCTAGCGCGAATAATTCTCTCTTCGACATCAGCATCGGGGAAGGGAATATAAAGATGAAGACATCTTCGTTTTAGCGCATCACTAAGTTCGCGGGTATTATTACTAGTAAGAAAGACCAGTGGCTTTTTGTTAGTTTGGGCCTTAACTGTTCCAATTTCGGGAATGGAAAGCTGGAAGTCTGAAAGCATTTCTAACAGAAGTGACTCGAACTCATGATCAGATTTGTCGACTTCATCAATAAGCAGGATACAGCCTTGCTCTGCTTTGAGAGCTTTTAATAAGGGTCTTGGTTCGAGAAATTGTTCAGAAAAAAAGATGTCCCCGAAATCATGGAGTTTAGAGACTGATTGCGCAAGCCCCTCAGCTCCTTCCAGTATTTCACTGAGCGTTTCCTTCAATACTTGGGTGTAAAGTAACTGTTTTCCGTACTTCCATTCATAAATTGCTTTTGATTCGTCGAGTCCTTCGTAACATTGGAGTCGTACGCAAGGTAAAGTGAGCATATCTGCTGCAGTTTTTGCAAGCTCAGTTTTTCCAACGCCTGGTGGCCCTTCAATTAGAATGGGTTTTTCAAGATGGTAGGCTAAAAAAACTGCGGTGGCTATCTGTGTGTTACAAATATAGTTTAAAGATTCGAAGTTTTTCTTAATGATATCTATATTGGCTAATTTCTTCTCGATTTTGGTCGACACGAGTTTCCTCTTTGGACTGGCTATATTAATAAGACAATACGTAAAAGCGCCCAATTATCTTAGGCTGTTGGTCATTTGTACAGAGAGGCTTTATTACCTATGCGTGTAGCCTTATTAGCCCTTCTTGAGCTACTGAGGCGATAAGGTCACCTTTGGTGTTGAAAATGGCACCCCTACTAAAACCCCGAGCCCCTCCTGAAAAAGGGCTATCTTGCTGATAGAGCATCCATTCGTCAGTAAGAAATGGTTTATGAAACCACATAGTATGATCTAGGCTTGCAACTTGAAACTTATGATTTCTCCAACTGATTCCATGAGGACGATAACTAGTGTCTAGCAGAGTAAGGTCGGAGGCGTAAGCGAGTAAGCATTGATTTAGTCGATTGTTCTTCGGCATTTGTCCCGCCGTTTTAATCCAAACATGCTGAAGAGGAGGTGCTGGGTCGGGACTGAACTCATTAAATGGTTCAACAAATCTTAACTCAATCGGTTGTGGTTGATTTTCTTGATCGAGACCTACTTGAGGGATAGATGCTAAGTACTGTTTTCGCATAGTTTGCAGGTCATGGCAGGCTTCTGGTGGTGGGATGTCCGGTATTTGGTGCTGGTGTTCCAGTCCACTTTCTAGGACTTGAAAAGAAACCGACATACTGAAGATAGCCTCTCCCTGCTGAATGGCAATAACACGACGCGTTGTAAAGCTTCTACCGTCTCGAATTCTGTCTACAGAATAGAGAATTGGGATATCAGTGTCGCCGGGTCTCAAAAAGTAGCCGTGTAAAGAGTGTGCTGACCTTGCATCGTCTTCTACAGTTCTAGATGCTGCTACTAATGCTTGTCCAATTACTTGTCCTCCGTACACTCTTTGCCAGCCATCTGAAGGGCTTACCCCACGAAATATGTTCACCTCTATTTGCTCTAAATCGAGCAGTTCAAGCAGATCTTTCAATGCTTTTTTCATGTCTAGTCCGTTTGGCTAGTATTTATAAGATTCTGCTTTGAAGGGCCCTGAATCCAATACATTTATATAAGAAGCTTGTTCCTTAGTTAACGATGTAACAGTGCCTCCAAACCCTTTAACCATGTAGGTAGCTACTTCTTCATCAAGTTCTTTGGGAAGCACCTCGACTGTTATCTCCTCGCGCTGATTCTTGTCGTGACTAGCCCAGGCTCTCTCATAGAGGTACATCTGGGCGAGAACTTGGTTCGCAAATGAACCATCCATAATACGCGAGGGATGTCCAGTAGCGTTCCCTAGGTTCACAAGTCGTCCTTCAGAAAGTAATATTAGATAATCCTTTGAGCTACCGCTTCGATAGATTTTATGTACCTGAGGCTTAACTTCTTCCCAATGCCACTTTTCTCGCATAAAGTTCGTGTCGATCTCTGTGTCAAAATGACCGATATTACAAACGATAGCATTGCTTTTTAGTGATTGAAGCATGTTCTTATCGCAGACGTTTACGTTTCCAGTGCAAGTAACCAATAAATCGGTGGTCTCCATAAGTAAACTATTCACATCAGCATATAAGCCCGTATTCTGTCCACCGAGATACGGAGAGACTACTTCAAAGCCATCCATACAGGCTTGCATTGCACAGATTGGGTCAATTTCAACGATTCTTACAATCATTCCTTCCTGACGAAGACTTTGGGCAGACCCTTTCCCAACATCCCCATAACCAATCACTAGGGCCCGTTTCCCCGCGAGAAGCATGTCTGTTCCACGTTTTATTGCGTCGTTAAGACTGTGTCGACACCCATATCGGTTATCATTTTTTGATTTAGTCACAGAATCATTAACATTGATCGCAGGTACTCTTAAATCTCCAGCTTTGAGCATTTCATAAAGTCGATGAACGCCGGTTGTTGTTTCCTCAGTAATTCCGTGTATTCCGTCCAGCATACTTGGATACTTGCTGTGCACCATCTCGGTAAGATCCCCGCCATCGTCCAGGATCATGTTTGCATCCCATGCATCTCCTTCCTTCAGGATTGATTGTTCAATACACCAAAAAAATTCTTCTTCAGTTTCGCCTTTCCAAGCAAAGACCGGTATTCCCTGTTCTGCGATTGCGGCTGCCGCATGATCCTGAGTAGAAAAAATATTACAAGAAGACCAACGTACTTCCGCACCTAATTCAATCAAAGTTTCAATCAATACGGCTGTCTGAATGGTCATGTGGATACAGCCTATTATTTTTGCCCCGGAGAGTGGTTGATCTTTTCGGTATTTCTCTCTTAACGTCATTAGTGCTGGCATTTCTGCCTCGGCTAGAGAAATTTCATGTCTCCCGAGCGTTGCCAGGGCTATATCGGCGACTTTGTAATCTGGTTTTGTCATAGACGACCTCTGTAATTTTTACCCATCCGATCTTACGCACTACCACATGCATTAGTTTTCCAATGATCAATGGCTAATATGTTTTAAGGAGTTTGGATGTGAAGGTAATGTTATACTTATTTCTACACCATTATCGTTGGTAAGGTTTTTTGCCATTGCACTTCCACCATGATGCTCAGCGATTACTCTCACTATGTATAGGCCCATTCCAAAGTGCATTCGTGTATCTGTATCCCGAATGGATACCATTGAGTCAAAGATTCGGTCGATATGTCCTGTTGGAATGGTAGGCCCGTAGTTTGTGACGAATAAGGTAATCTTCCCAAATTCATTGGTCAAACCTATGATAATCGTAGATTCATCAATGGCGAAGTCTAAGGCGTTCTCTACCAGTTTATCAAGGACTTGCTCGATTCTTGAGTCTGAAACTTTGCAAATAACGGCACTTTGACTACCTTGATACTCGAATTGTCTATTCTTATGAGTGGCCTTACAATTATTGATATAACTTCTTACCAGAGTGCTTAAATCGATAGGCTCGAATTCCTCAGCTTCAAGAGCCTCTTCTAGACTAGCAGCATCAGCAAGGTTTTGAACTATCGTTCCTATACGCATGACAGCCCGCTTGGCACTATCAAGGTATTTTTGCCGATCCTGTATTGCGGGTTCATCCTCCAAATTCTGCAGAGAAGTACTCAGAGTATTTAGCGGATTGTTGATTTCGTGCCTTAAAGTTCGCGGCATATTCTCCAGAAACTGCGTATGTTGATGCAGCCTCGCCAGCATACCCGAAAAGCTTCGTGCTAGGTCGCCAAGTTCATCGTCAGAATCCGTTTCCGCTAAAAGTCGGTTAGTCTGGAGTCTGCCATACACATCTATTGCGTTCGTTGCTTCGCCGCCCAGTTTCCTGATGCGTCGAGCTAGACGCACAGAAAATGCAAGGATGAGAGCAACAAAGATAAAGATAGATAATACAGAGAAATTGACAATTTGAGTCAGACCATCTCGCCGCAGTTTGAGTATTCGATCGGTATTCTGTTTCAAGATTACCGTGCCTATAATTTCATCCTCTGCAACAATTGGATGTGCTGCAATAATAAGCTCCCCTTCTTCTGGACTGAATTTTCTTTCAAAATTTGCTTTTCCAGCTAAAGCTTCTTTGATCACTTTACTCTCAATTTCACCGGTACTGGTCTGCAGACTTGTTTCAGCAATGGAGTAGAGAGAATCCAGTAAAAAATTGATAAAAAGGAACCAGTTTTCATGTTTCTTTTTCTGAAGTTCTGATGAAGCTAATTGGATACCTCCTTCATCCACCCTAATACGTCCTTGGCGGTCAATAACCTGAATATTTGCTCCGGAATACCCCAGTCCCTCAACTATTCTTAAAACTTCCGGTGACTTCAGCAGTACTAACCCGAAAGCCTCCTTATCATCCGAAGGCAGCGTTGCGGTGATCGATTCAATAACGCGCGTATCATCATCATCAACATCAACAACTACTAATCCAAAAGTTGGTGATGTGCTTCCAATAAGTTCTAAAGGAATGCGGAATTCGATTGAATACCCGTTATCATTCTGTGTCATGAACCCCTGTATTCTATTTTCCGCAGCACCAATCGCGTAGCGCCAGTCACTCATTGGATAGGCTGTGGTAACTCCAGGATCAGTCATGGTCAAAACATAGCGCTTTGTCATCCCATCATGTCCTGTAAATTCGATACGTATGTGATCTGATAAGTCCAATCTAAGAATATTACGATCCCGGAAAACTAGATGGTCGTCATTCACATGTAGCAAAGTGAATATTTGATCATTATGCTCACCTAGTACCAAATGAAATTGATTGGGTACGACAAGGCTACTATCTTGCGGGTCGAATCCACCAAATTCTATTTGGTAGTCCAATACATTCTCCCAATCGTTATCCTCACCATCAATTCGTATTGGATTTGCAAGGGGATGAGCGAAAAGCTGCTCATAGCCCTCTGGAGATAAGGGAAGATCATCGAATAAATCAGATCGACCGTTAAGCAGGGTGGAAATACCTTCCGCAGTTAATAACTGAGCATTGGCTTGACTATCAACTAAGAATTCCTCCATCTCGCGAAGGTATTGATAGCTAAACCATGGGATAACCACCAGCGCCAGGCTCATTAATATGAGGAGTTTTGTTCCTAGCTTTGGTCCTCGAAGTATAGACGTCGCCAATTTTCAGTCAGTGTTTCATGGACCAGCGATAACCAAAACCATATTCAGATTTAATGCAATCAAAGCAAGAATCAATTGCTTCAAATTTTTTACGAATATTGCGCATATGGGTATTGATTGTATTATTTGTCACCAGACTTTGCATAGTAGCGTTCATCAGCGTGTCGTAAGATACAGCATGTCCAGGCACACGAACAAGCTTAGCGAGCATGCGGAATTCTGTGCCAGAAAGGTTTATCGCTTGGTTTTTCCATGAAACCAATAATGCTTCCTGATCGATAGACAGTTCTCCAACCATTTTAGCGGAGGCAGCGCCAGCTGATGTTTGTACTCGAGCCTCGTTAATACGTAGAAGAGAGCTTATACGTTCCGCTAGGTAATCAAGTGAGATAGGTTTTGGGAGATAATCCCATGCTCCAAGACGTAGACCCGAGATTTTATCAATTTCGGCAATCCTTTCTGTAAGGAAGATAACTGGTAAAGTGGGGGCTTTGGATAGTAGTTCACGACAAATTTCAAAGCCTGCGTCAACTTCATCGCCAAGAATAATATCCAGAATGGCAAGGTCAGGAAGCTCCTTGTCGAAGCCCTGGAGAGCTTGTTCGCGGTTGCTATAGGCGTATACCTCGTAGCCTTTTTTAATGATTGCGTCTACGTAATTATTTCTCTGGTCGGGATCGTCTTCTACTATTACGATTCTCTTAGCCATATTATTTTTGAGTTTTATCTCTGCTTGCCACGCTTCTTGAGCTTACTATGACAGTCTAAAATTAAAAAAGCTCATTGCAGCGGACGAAAAACTGAAACATTTCGCTAGATTCATCATTTCTCCACTCTTATTCAGGGAATTTTCATTATTTGCAACGAATCTTTGAACATTTATAGGTTAACTTCATCTTCTATTTATTAAAAAAGAGAAAATACATGAAAGTATTTCTCCCTGCTACTGATTCTGTGCTTGCGGAATATGATGTGACACAATTGGTTCCATTCGACCCGAGTTTTCTAATTCCCAGCAAGACCAAGGGCAGGAAGCCCAGTACTTGGATTATAGATGATGACTATCTGTCTGCCTGTGAACGTCTACGTAATTCCCAAATAATTCCGGCGTAGTTCTCCCTCTGGCTCCGAATCTAAATATGTTATTCTTCGCAACATGACTCCTTTAACGTACGAATCAGATTCCACTGCCATGATAGTTGGCGTAGGTCTAATGGGGCAATATCTAGCAAACAGGTGCCCCGAATGGCTCGGGTTATCAAAGTTAGTCCTCGTCGATCATGCCGATACCTTAAAGATTGGTGGGAACGATATCTCTCTGAGCGAATATGCTGAAACCATAGCCTCGGAAAATATTAACCTTGAAGTTGTCGCCGAAACCATAGATATAACTAGTGAGCAGGAGGTCAAAGGGCTTTTCCGGCGTCATCCCAATGTTCGCTATTATCAACACACTGCTGGTATTTCACCCAAACCGCTTACGCCTCCCGAGGAATTATCGAAAGAGGATATACTTGGTGCTTGTGAGGTAAATTTATGGGGAGCGCATAATGTATTAAAGCAGGGTATTATAGCAGCTGCGTTCGCCCCGAGAACTCATGGCGTTATCATATTATCAACATCGGCTACCGTAGGTTCTGAGGGAAGAGCGAGTGCAGCCTATGAGGAGTCCAAGGGTGGACTTATGAATCTTTTAACACTGCAAGCGCGCTATTTTCTTGAAGAGTATGGATTGCTTTTAAATGGTATTGCGCCATCCCCTTTGCGCGGAATCATGGCTGCTCAAAATCCAACTAGTGCTGCTAGACTGCAGGCAGTAGAAGATTCAATGCCCATAGGGGGCCTAACCGAGCCAAAGCATATAGCTGCTGCAACTATGTATTTTTGGTCGAATGAGTGCTGGTGTGTGGGTGAGGTGGTAACTACTGACGGTGGGTACACAAAGCACAAACCGATATACGATAAAATTAGTTAGGATTCTTTAGGTAACTTGTCGTTGAAATCTACCCAAATTAATATCGATCCCCTCCAGGTAATCGACCGGGTTAGTCCTAACGTTTTTGGTGGCTTTATCGAACATCTTGGACGCTGCGTTTATCAGGGTATTTACGATCCTGGTAGCGCGCTGGCGGACGAAGATGGGTTTCGGGTAGATGTAATGACAGCCCTGAAAGAGCTGCAGATGACCATCATGCGCTATCCAGGAGGGAACTTCGCCTCTGGTTATCATTGGGAGGATGGGATAGGCCCCCGCGAAAAAAGGCCCACGGTAAGAGAACTCGCTTGGCAGAGTATCGAAACTAATGCCTTCGGGACTGATGAATTTATGCGGCTTTGTAGGAAGATGGATTGGGAACCAATGGTCGCTGTCAATTTAGGAACAGGAACTCCAGAAGAAGCCAGAAACTGGGTTGAATACTGTAATTCCGAGATTGGGACCAGATATGCCAATCTAAGGTCTATCAATGGGGCTAAGAAACCCTACGGAGTAAGGTATTGGTGCCTGGGTAACGAAATGGATGGCCCTTGGCAATTGGGTCATGTTCCAGCTAAAGAATATGCGATTCGCGCTCAGCAAGCAGCCAAGATGATGAAAGACTGCGACCCTGTTATCGAAACTATCGCATGTGGTTCTAGTGGTGCATTTATGCCAACCTTTCCTGCCTGGGACAGAGAGGTGATGGAATATATCGGACCTCTTTCTAACTACATTAGCTTGCATCGGTACGTACGCAATGATGACAATGATCCTTTTAAATTTTTCGGTACTGGTGCGAAAGTTGATCGACAGATCGAAATAATTGACGCAACTTGCCGGTATGTACAGGCCTTGAATAAAGCTTCAGAGAGGAACTTTTTGTGCTTCGATGAGTGGAATATCTGGTACAAGAATATGACGATGGATGGGAAGGGTAAATTTGCTCCCTCATTGATTGAGGAAGAGTACAATTTTGAGGATGCGCTTGTCACGGGCCAATTCCTTAATAGTTTTATCAGGCACGCTGATGTCGTGAAAATTGCAAACCTGGCGCAGGTAGTTAATGTCATTGCTCCTTTAAAGACTCGCGGAGATGAGCTCCTAAAACAGACAACTTTTCACGCCTTCAAACTTTATTCCGAGCGTAAGGAGGGTGACTCACTTCGTTTAGGTATATCAGGTGATTTCTTTGATGCTGACGAAGGACCTGTCCCGTGCCTTGATACATCTTGTATTTATTCAAAGGATCAGCGGAATCTTTCTCTTTTTATGATTAATCTCTCGCCCACAGATAAAGTGTCAGTGACGGCAAATCTTTTCGGGTTGGAAGTAGAGCGAGTAGTAGGTCAGATTTTGCACCACAAAGATCTCAAGGCAGTAAACACCTTTGAGAAGCAGGATACAGTGGTGGCGAAAGACTTTACTGACATTTCGTCTACGTTGGACTCCTTGCAAGGCGAGTTGCCACCAGCCAGTCTAGTACGTTTGGACGTTAGTATCTCCTGAAGCAAAGTTAACTAACTATTACTTATTCTGCTAACTTCCTCCATTTCTTCATCAGAGAGCCGCCAGCCAGCCGCTTGCGCGTTTTGCTGCACTTGTTTTGGTGACGTAGCGCCAGCGATCACACTTGAAATTTGGGGTTGCGAGGCAAGCCAACTCATTGCTAATTCAAGGAGTGAATGACCCTTTTCCTCAGCAAAGCTTGAGAGTTTTTCCAACACATCGAAGTTATGATCTGAAAGTGCTGATTTTGCACGATCTCCCCAAGAGGCCAAACGTGTGCCCTGCGGTGGCTCCTTTCCTCTTATATATTTCCCTGATAAAAGTCCGCTAGCTAGAGGGAAATACGGAAGAATTCCCAACCCGTATCGCTGGCAAGCAGGGATAACCTCTTTCTCGACTCCCCTATCTAAAAGGCTGTAAAGATTCTGCGCAGTAACGAAGCGGCTAAAGCAGCGATCGCGCGCAGTCCAATCGGCGTCCGATATTTGCCATCCGGAAAAGTTTGAGCAGCCGAGATATCGAATCTTCCCTTGATGTACAAGGTCGTCTAGTGTTGAGAGCGTTTCCTCTATTTGAGTTTCATCATCGGGAAAATGTTGCTGATATAGATCAATATAATCTGTATTTAAGCGTTTCAAGCTATCCTCTAATGCTTGAATAATATAACGACGCGAACCTCCCTTTTTTCGACCCTCGCTATCCATTTGCATTCCGAATTTGGTTGCAATGACTAGGTCTTCCCTCTTTCCAGCTATTGCCTTACCAAGATATTTCTCGGACAAACCCCGTTGACCATAGACATCTGCGGTATCAAAAAAATTAATACCGCAGTCAAGTGCAGTATGAACTATCTCTTTGGTCACATTTTCATCGCAGCGACTACCAAAGTTATTGCACCCAATACCAACAATGCTAGTCTTAAGTCCTGATGAACCTAACTTTCTCAATTCCATAGTATTGGCTTCCTGAAAGATTAATATTTTTGATCAAACTACTTTTTTATACGACCTTCGTGTTGCACTTCTCGGTAATGTTGCCATATCTGCGTTTTAGTATCTCGAGTGTTGGGCTCGAGAGCATCGGAAGCTTTGATGTGTCCATATTCTCAATAACCTGATCAGAGTTCCTGGCGCCAAGAATTAACGTCGATACGCCTGGGTTCGACAAAGTAAACTTGGTCGCCATCTGAGAAATACTCGTATAAGGAGAGGGAACCATTTTCCTGATGTCCTGCGTTGTTCCTAGAATAAAGTTGAGATGCTCGCGTGACCATCGTGCTCGATGGTCATCTGCAGGAAATGTAAAGCCTGGAGGATACTTGCCAGTGAGGAAGCCGCTTTCAAGAGCTGTTCTGGCTACGATGCCAATGCCTGCTTCATGGGCTTTAATAATGACCCCATGGAGTTTCTGCCGTAAGACGCTATAGACCACCTGTAGGACATCAACTCGGCCACCTGCGATATATTTTTGGCATAAATCCAATGTGCTTTGGGATACGTTGGGCCCTTTGATTGAGGCGCCAATATATTTGATCAGTCCTTCCTCTTTTGCTTTTTCGAGTTGTATAAGCGCATTATCAATGACTTCATCATTTTCCGGAGGTTGATGAAGATAGTATATGTCGATGTAAGAAGTGCTTAGCTGTTTGAGAGACTCTTCAACATCTTTTCTTATTTCCGTTATCGATTCCATTTTTTGCCCGGCAAACGTCTTTGAGCAAAGAATAAGTTTTTCTCGGTTTCTATTTGCCTCTAGGTATTGACCAATTCTTCTTTCGCTTGCGCCGTACCGCCTTGCAGTATCAATAAAGTTGCCTCCAGCCTGCACATAACTGGTTATCGCATCAGTAGCATCAGCTTCACTCACTTCACCATAACTTTCGCTGCCAATTGTCCATGCACCGAAGCCTATTTCAGAAACTTTTATTCCCGTATTACCCAAAATTCTTTTTTTCATAGAAAACCACTTTTTTTAGTTCTGTTTGTCAGGCTCCGAGGATATCTTTGGACCGCCAACAAGTATAATCGAAAAGCTGACTCTTAAATTAGGCAAATAAATTAGGGAGGCTAAGAGCGATACAGGGGTTTTACCCTGTTTCGTATTATAGGTCTTCATCATCTATCATTATATTTTATTGATGATAAAAAATGAGCTGAGAATATGGTAAAGAAACCTAATATCGTACTTATTTTTTCTGATCAGCATCGAGGAGATGCTCTTGGATGCATAGGGAATAAGTTCGTTCGCACGCCTAATTTGGATGAGCTTGCAGCCGAAGGTGTAGCTTTCCGAAATTGTAATACGAGTTCTCCGCTTTGTATGCCCGCTCGAGCATCTCTCGCTACTGGCCAATACGTTAATGAGCATGGTGCTTGGGGTAATCGTAACGAAGCAGATCGCTTCGGACAAAGTCACGTAAGAAACGTTCGTGAAGCAGGTTACTGCACTGCGTTGTTTGGAAAGACCCATTTTCGGGTTCCTCAAGTAGATGATGGGCACACTAGAGACCGTATATCTGAGTTGCATGATTGGGGGTATGAAGTTACACATGAGATCGGTGAGATACCTTCTGACAAAAGTAGTAACTATTATGAAGATTTTCTTGCGGCGAGACACAAGCTGCAGTTGCATAAAGATGCTATGACTATCTGGAAATACGGTCAGGGGAATAAGACGCTTCGTCCCTGGGAGCACCTCCCTTCGCTTCTTGAAGAACATGAGCATATCGATGCCTATCTTGGTTCTCGGGCTGCAGAATGGATAAGGCAGTACGGTGAAGAACGGCCATTTTATCTGCAACTTGCTCTTGTGGGTCCTCATCCTCCTTTTGATGCTCCTGCGAGATACCGAGATATTTTTCGTCCTGAAGACATGCCTCCAGCAATTATGACGTTGCCATCTGAGCCGATGTCTCCACAGGTAAGAACAATGCTCAGTCGCAGGGGTTTTCCTAATCTTACTGAAAGTCAGAGTCAGTTAATGAAGAGCCATTATTATGCCAAGATCGCATTTGATGATGAGGTCATCGGTAGTTTTATAAAGGTGCTTAGAGAAAAAGATCTCATGGATAATACGTGGATAATTTACACGTCAGACCACGGTGAAATGCTCGGTGATCATCGGTTAGTGCAAAAGGTTGTATTTTATGAAGGTTCTCTGAATATCCCGTTAATTATTAGGCCTCCGGGTGGGACATCCGCTTGGATTGGGAATGGTTTAACTGACCACTACGATATTCTCGATACTATATTGTCGGCAGCGGATGCGGAAACTTTTGAGAAAAATCACGGTTCCTCTCTGATCCCAAAGATTGAGGCGGGTAAGGGCTCCCCAGATGCTCACGAGGGTAAAGAGGTTACTTTTAGTGAGGTGAATTTGTACTCTATGGCACGAACTAAAAATTATAAAATGACGATCAATTCAGTCACTAGGGAACCGGTTGAGTTTTACGACATTGAAAATGACCCAAATGAACTTACTAATTTGGTGAACGAAAGCTCGCTTTCAAAGGTTCTTGACGAGATTCAAGATACGCACTTTAATCAGTTATTAAGCGGTATTAACGATCAACAACTCAGGCTTGCTCAAGCAGGAGGCATTCCAACTTCTATTCACCAGGCTTATCCAGAGTATTAGCCGCATCAAGTAGGGGCTAATTTTATTTCTTTTGGGTATGTCGGAGGGGAAGGATATGTTCAAGTTATTGTACATGTCATTTTGGAAAACCCAGGTTTTGAGCTTGTTTAATATAAGCCGATCTGCGGATCCTCCGCTCCTAACCAAATGATAAATAATTAGTGGAAAAATCTTCATACATGTTCTTCAATGAGCTTTTGCAACTCATTAGGTAAGATCGGTGACCGCCAATTCGAACAATGCTATCGAGAAGAATGAAGAATACAATCGTAATGCTTTAAGTCTCCTAGGCAAACTCTATCCCCATGGAAGAGTAAGCGAAATAGCAGAAGCAGATAAAATAAATTCAGGCCTACCGCTGGAACAGCGATTCCGACCCTACAGTCTTTCCGGTCTGGGTGTAGCGCTAGAATATCAGCAGATGGGTATGCGTCCTGTTAGTGTCAATCTGGCAAATCAGGCCGCCAGATTTGGCTATGAGTTTGAACATTTAGCTGTAACCCTCGGTACGGTAATACATAATATCGATCTAAAGGATGAGCTCAGCGATGAGCAGATAAGCTTTATCAGGCAGACTCTTCTGGAGCGAAAAGTTATATTTTTCCACAATCAGCATCTGAGTGAGGACCAGCAGGTTCAGTTTGGCAAACGATTTGGTACCCTGGACGCATTTCCATTCGGGCCTCCAGGTAAAAATCCTTATCTCTTCTACATTCATCATAATGAGAATCGGCCCGGCTCTGAAAATAACTGGCACACCGACGTTACATGGATGGAAAACCCTTCGCTAGGGTCGATTGCCCAGGTTGATGTTGCTCCCCCAATTGGTGGCTCTACATTGTTTTCAGATAGTCACGCCGCTTACCTCGGTTTGCCTCCTGATCTTAAGGATCGGCTTCAGCACTTATATGGTATTAATGACTATCGTGTATTCATGCGGAAATATCCTGAAGAGTTACACAATGAAATTAAGCAGAAGGTCCCATTTGGCGTCAGTCACCCTTTGCTACGAACACATCCGGAAACTGGCAAAACAGCGCTTTACGTTCATCTAGGTTTTATTCGTCAGGATGCCCTGTTTGACGGGAGAACAGGCGAAACGCTTCCTCCAGATGAATGCAAGGACATTATTCGACAACTCAGTGTTCAGCATACTCGAGAGGAATATGTCTGCCGTTTCAGGTATGAAGCTGGTTCTATAGCGTTCTGGGATAATCGTGCTGTTCAGCATTATGCGGCCAGTGATTACTGGCCGCATGAAAGAGTATTGCGAAGGGTAACTGTCAGTGGTGATAGGCCTTACTATGATCCGTCCCAGGCGCCTTCCTAAATTGATTTGTCCTCTTATTTAACTATGTTTAAGTGCTTGGGATAACCCACTATAGTTAGGATTATCAATGGCAATTTCTATCTCGATTTAACAGTTATGGGAGTATTGATTAGGTCGTAGAGTACGGATTACGGACCAAACAAGATGTCAGTTCTATCCGACCAAATTGCTTAAAGTCGCTCATTCTAGCCGGTATCTATAAAGTCACATTTTTTTATGGCGCACATGTGGACGAATTGTTTGCGAAAGCGTGAATATTCTCCGATTCTTTAACTTGTATATAGCGATGCTTAACGAAGGCACGTTAGTATGCTTTCCCTAAAGAAGGTCCACCCAAAACCTTCCTTAGGTGTCTGACAGGGACGTCAAGCACATCCCCCATTTTGTCGCTGCCTGGGTTCTGGCGCCGATTTCGCAACTTTGGATAGACGATGGCAGAACAAAGTTATTTTGATAAAAGTAGCAATACGGGGATTCGTCACCTGATCAATGCCACGCGATTTTCGATGCACGGCCTGAAAAGTGCGTTTATGCATGAGTCCGCTTTTCGCCAGGAGCTTGCCCTGCTGGTTTGTCTGATTCCAGTTGGGCTGATAATTTCATCGTCCCTGAAGGAGTTCGTTTTACTGATGGCAGTTTCGGTATTCGTTCTGGTTGTCGAGCTACTGAATTCAGCAATCGAGGCAGTAGTCGATCGCATCAGCGTGGAGCACCACCCAAAGTCAGGGCTTGCCAAAGACTATGGTTCCGCAGCGACAATGATGGCCTTGTTGATCGCTGGCAGCGTTTGGGCGACAGGAATAGTGGGATACTTCACCTGATGGGGTCAGGTTTGAATTTTTTAAACGAAATTTAACCCTGCTTCATCAAGGCTTTATACTCTGCGATTATAATCTTTGCAGTCGTCTTGGTTTAGGATACGTTGATGCTTGGACCTGTAAAGTACCGTAGTATTTTTATTTCTGATGTACACTTGGGAACCGTGGACAGCCAGGTCAATCTGTTACTCGACTTCCTCGAGAGTACCGAATGCGAGTCTCTCTATCTTGTGGGTGACATCATCGACATGCGGAAGCTCAAGGACGCTGTTTACTGGCCGAAGGAGAACAGTGAGCTGATCAATCTCGTCTTCCGGAAGGCCAAGAGAGGTACCCGTGTCGTTTATATCCCGGGCAATCATGATGCTGCCCTGAGGGGCTATGTTGGCAACCACGTAAATGGTGTCGAACTGAAAGATGAAGATGTCCATGTAACCGCACAAGGGCAACGTCTTCTGGTAATTCACGGTGATTGCCTTGATGAAGTTGTCAGTAACATGGATTGGCTGGAGCGTCTGGGTGACAACCTGTACGCCATGTTAATGGTAATGAGTCGTTACTACCTCTATATACGCAGGTTATTTGGATACTCCTATTGGTCGTTTGCGGCGTTCATCAAGTACAAGTTCAAAGAGGCCGTTAAATATATCGAGCGTTTTGAGAGTGCGGCGGCCAGATTAAGCCTGGAACGTGGCTTTGACGGTATTGTCTGTGGGCACATTCATCATCCAAACAAACGTGACCATGGCGAAGTGCAGTATCTCAATACGGGTGACTGGGTAGAACACTGTACCGCACTGGTGGAAGATGAAACGGGTCAGCTGTTTCTCATAAACTGGTTGGAGATGAAGGCCATGCTCGAGCGAGAGAAAGAATCCTTTCCGGATCAACGAGTCGCCTGACGCTGGCATCTCCCACAGGAAAGAAAGTGTTGATGCGAACTATTGCAAATTGGGTTCATAGGTAGATGCGAAAGCTCATGTGGGTTCTTCTTAGCCTTTGATTTAACAGTATTTTTTACTCTTTTATAATTCGAGGACACAAGCAAATACGGGCTTCCAAAGCTTTCCCGCTGCTATTTTTAAATCGTTTGATTAAGGTTTTTCAAATTAGCTTTTTATGAATACGTGCGGTAACCAACCGAATAAACAGCAGTTGTAGGGCCTCCCCAGGCTATAACAGCAGCGCTCAATCTGCAAAATATCACAGCGAAAGCTGCTTACCTGTTACCCTATTGTTACCTAGAGCAGGCGCATAACCCTGCTCAGCCGCTAGACGATACCATTTGGCTGCCTCCTCAAAGTCGTGAATCAAAATCCCTAAGCCAGTACCTAAAAAATAACTGTTGATGACCAGGATTGCTTTTCACTGCTTTGACTTGAGAAAAATGAGAAAAACAAAAATCATAGAGCGTTAAAATGGAATAAATTGCCTTCTAAAGGTATATGAAATACCATCGCTCGGTGCCCTTTTGTGAATGGAAAAAGCATATGAAAACTCTCCTAATTTTCTCTCTGTTGGCAGTTTCTGTAACTTCTTTAGCGGACTCTCTTCAACCGAAATTGGAAAATCACTTCGATGCAGATTTTACAATCGACGCCCTGCACACCACAGACGGTAAAACTTACCAAATGTCAGCATCTGGTGAAGCAGGTCCGTACGGTCGCGTTTATCTCTCTTATACTTTTACTGATAAGCAGCAATTGAGAGACAGAGGAGAATTTACAGGATTTGCGTTTACGCAAAGTGGCGAAAAAATTGTTACTGGTACCCTGCAAGGTGTTTATGTCAAACAAGGTGCAATCTATAAAATGTATACCCATGATACCGCAAGCAATGGCAAATTTACTTATGCAGTGGGCACGCTAGATTTCGTGAATAAAACCTTATCTTTTAAGGCGGCAGATTTAGTGATTGAGTAAAGCATCGGTTGGGAAATTCTCAGGACGAAACGTAAAAATATTCATCATCAGGAAAGTAACATTTGCATTCCCTTAAATCTTTTGGGACTTTTTGCCTAATGACATCAAAAAAGGAAATTAACCATGACTGCAGCCGCTAATTATGCTGCGCGCTTCTAAACAAGGGGAGCGTCATGCGTTCGGATGAATACAAAGAAAAGAACGGAGAGTTCTCCGTAAACTCCATGACGGGCTATGAACCAGGTCTCGATATTGAACTGGACCCCGATATAGAAGTTTTGCACCGGTTGTTCCATCATATTCAAGAAACCTGGCGCGCACTGGGTGAAGTTTCACCCATGTGGTCTGTGTTGTCGGTCGACGAGTTCAAGGAGGAAGACAAGTCCAGTATCGACTCCTTCTACGCTACTGGAGAGAATGCCGCTCTACAGGTACTGGCGACGCTGCGTCGCAATAATATCGAACCAGAAACACTGGGTACATGTTTGGAATTCGGGTGTGGATTGGGTCGTATCACACGCTGGCTTGCTGAAAACTTTCCCAAGGTGGTCGCCTGCGACATTTCAAGCAGCCACTTGGAGCAAGCAAAGAAGAACTTGGAAATGATCGACAACATCGACTGGGTTCAGCTGACCAATCTGGATGATCTGCAACGCCTGCAGAAAGTTGATCTGGTCTATACCGTCATCGTGCTGCAGCACAACCCGCCGCCATTGATTGACCAAGCCATCCGGGCATTGCTGCAAACACTCAATCCTGGGGGCGTCGCTGTATTTCAGATACCCACCTATCGCATGGGTTATCGTTTCGATGCCGAGGAATATTTGTCAAACCTCGACGGGCGGAAAAACGGCGATATCGAAATGCATTTTCTGCCACAACATCGAATATTCGAGATTATCGGCGACGAACAATGTGTCACCCTGGAAGTGCTTGAGGATGGACGTATCGGTCATCGCGACCACGATCTCTCCAATACATTTGTCGTTCGCAAAAATAAGAATTTATATAGTGAGATTTTACGTCTTATAAGGTGGGTATAGCGGTGGGATTGGCGGAGGGGCAGGGATTCGAACCCTGGATAGGCTACAAACCTATGCCGGCAATCAAACTAAGAGCCCCGAGTACTGAGCTTAAAAAAACCCGATTCAGACCTCATATTATCAACGGTGAGGTTGTTGCAACAAAAAGTTTTACGTTCCCGAACTAAATATAATGCACCCCATGCGCACCCTTTGATTTCTATCGGCTTCACGTATTTCTCCTGAGGGGCAGATTTTTATTGGTCGGGATGGCGCGATTTGAACGCACGACCCCTGCCTCCCGAAGACAGTGCTCTACCAAGCTGAGCTACACCCCGACAAAACCTCGCTTATTATATAGAATATCCCTAAACAGGTCTCTCAAGCACAAAGCCAACAAGTTTTTCCATCGAGCTTCGATAAATAGAAGAAGAAATGTCCTGGATAGATGCTAGAGCTTTATCTTTCTCCGAAGAAGCGCTGGCCAAAGTATAAGTAATACCCCCAGTGTCATTTACTATGTTTACGATGGCTCCTAGGTTCTTAGTACCTCCCGATTTGATAGTTTCCCTAATCAAGCTGGTTTGATGGTTATTTCCATTTTTCATGGCAACTATAAGAGGTAACGTTACCTTTCCTTCTGCGACATCATCGCCAATATTTTTTCCAAGGTCCTCAGCATCACCTTCGTAGTCCAAAACATCGTCAATTAACTGGAAGGCTAGACCGAGGTGAAAACCGTAATCTCTCAATGAAGTTTCCGTTGGCCTATTGGCTCTACCAAGGACTGCACCTGCATGCGCAGCAGCTTGGAATAGCATTGCAGTTTTTCTCGCAATAACTTGCAAATAGGTCTGTTCGGTAAGCCCTAGATTACGCAGGTTCGCCAGCTGCTGTACTTCTCCTTCAGCAATTGTATTGGTTGCGTGTGAGAGAATCTCCATGATGCGCAGATTGCCTATATCTACCATCATCTCAAATGCCCGGGAGTGCAAGAAGTCCCCTACTAAAACGCTGGCAGGATTCCCCCATTCTGCGTTTACAGTTTTTCTCCCCCTCCTGAGGTCTGAGGCATCTACCACATCATCATGTAAAAGCATTGCGGTATGTAGGAACTCGATTACTGCCGCCAGTTTTATATGGTCTCTACCCTCATACCCGCAAGCTTTGGCGCAAAGTAAAACTAGGAGAGGTCTCAGCCGTTTGCCTCCTGCTGCGATCAGATAGGTTGCTATTTGTTCTATCAGAGGGATGTCTGAGGTTAAACTTTGGCCGATCAATTGATCTACATCGGCAAAGTCTTTGTCTACTGATTGGAAAAAGTCATGATTCATACGGGAATTCTACCAATCTATTCTTACAAACGTTAGGAAATGCTATTCCTGGCGGAATAAGCTGTTAAGATCGCTTATCCAGCTTGCTTGCTGCACTGGCATCCATTAAACTCTCGCGACCTTGAAACCGGCCTATGGAAACTTCTTATGGTCATCATTGTGGGTGAGTATCATGTACGCGGTAATTGAAAGCGGCGGAAAACAACATCGAGTAGCGCTTGGAGAGACCCTAAAGCTTGAAAAGCTGGATGTACCAGAAGGTGAGACTGTTGATTTTGACAAAGTCATGATGATCGGTGAGGGATCAGATATTAATATTGGATCTCCTTTTGTAGACGGGGGTAAAGTCACCGCAGAGGTTCTAGTCCATGGTAGGGGCGCAAAGATCAATATAATTAAGATGCGTCGTCGCAAACACTACCGCAGGCAGGCTGGTCACAGGCAATGGTTTACTGAAGTAAAAATCAAAGAAATTATTAGAGGGTAGCAGCTATGGCCCATAAGAAGGCTGGTGGAAGCACAAGAAACGGACGAGATTCTGAATCAAAACGGTTGGGGCTGAAACTCTTTGGTGGACAGAAAGTGGTGGCTGGCAATATTATAGTTCGTCAACGTGGCACGAAATTCCATCCGGGCGTCAACGTCGGATGCGGCAAGGACCATACTTTATTCGCCAAATCAGATGGGGTGGTAGACTTCCAAATCAAAGGTCCAAAAAAGCGCAAGTATGTGAATGTCCTGATGGAGGCTTAACAGAATTTTTAGCTTACTAGCCCTGTCACCGACAGGGCTTTTTTTTATCTTAAGATTATGTAGTTATCGTATTGTAAAAGACTCATGAAATTCGTAGATGAAGCAAGTATTCAGGTAATAGCAGGTAATGGAGGTAATGGCTGCCTCAGTTTCCGTCGCGAGAAATACATTGAACGTGGAGGGCCCGACGGTGGAGACGGTGGAGACGGTGGAAGTGTCTTCCTAATTCTAGATGAAGCGCTGAATACCTTGGTCGATTTCCGCTTCCAACCTCGTTATCAAGCCGAAAGAGGGGAAAACGGAAAGGGGAGTGATTGTACAGGAGCCAGTGGGAATGACTTGTATATTAGAGTACCTCAAGGTACGACGGTCTTTGACGATACGACCCAAGATTATCTTGGCGATGTTGATCATGAAAACCCACAATTATGTGTAGCGATGGGAGGGAGACATGGCTTAGGCAATGCCCGCTTCAAGTCAAGTACAAACCGAGCACCTCGCAAAACTACGCTCGGCACCGAAGGCGACATGAGAGAACTTAGGTTGGAGCTAAAGTTGATAGCCGATGTTGGGCTTTTGGGGATGCCAAATGCGGGAAAATCTACCTTAGTTAACAGGATCTCAGCCGCCAAACCAAAGGTGGCTGACTACCCATTTACTACCTTGATCCCTAGTCTTGGTGTGGTTTCTGTAGGTGAGGATCACAGTTTCGTGGTTGCTGATATACCTGGTTTGATTGAAGGTGCAGCGGAAGGTGCTGGCTTGGGGGTACAATTCTTAAAACACCTTTCTCGCACCAGAATTCTGCTCCATTTGCTTGATCTGAATCCTAGCGATGGATCAGATCCTGTAGAAAATTTTCGCATCATAGAAAAAGAACTAACTAAATATAGTACTGCGATATCGGATAAAGAGCGCTGGCTCGTTTTTACGAAAGGGGATCTTGAGCCTGCAAGCCAAATGGAGGGTCATGCAGCAGAGGTATGCAAAACACTTAACCATGAGGGTCCAACGTTCATTATCTCTGCTTTGTCGCGATTTGGTATTAAAGAATTGATTCAAGCAGCCGCCCATCGACTTGAAACGTTGTCTTCAGAAGACGAATCAAATGATAAGGAATTAATGATTAGAGAGCAGGTCCATCATTTCTCCCTAAACAGAAGACTAGAACGAAATAGACGTCACCGCGAACAAGACCTAAGTGATATTGAGGTTCATTACGAGCCATGAAAAAAGTTTTCGATGCAGGTAATGTATGGGTGATTAAGGTTGGAAGTTCATTGCTTACCAGTTCCGTAGGGCTTGCTGTGGACAGAGTCACGCAATGGGTTGATGATATCGTTTGCTTAAAAAAACAAGGGATCAAGGTGGTCTTGGTGTCCTCGGGGGCAGTAGCTGAAGGTATGGGGAGGTTGGGGCTCTCAGGACGACCTGAATCTGTGCATCTTTTACAAGCAGCTGCAGCAGTCGGCCAAATGGGTTTGATTCAATTATACGAATCTAATTTCATGCGTCATGATTTGCATACTGCACAAATCTTGCTTACCCACGATGATTTGCGTTCAAGGGAACGTTATCTGAATGCGAGAGTTACTTTAAAAACTCTAATAGATATGAACGTAATTCCTATCGTAAATGAAAACGATACCGTCGTCACTGACGAAATTAGATTCGGCGACAATGATAATTTAGCCGCTCTAGTAGCTAATTTAATTGAGGCAAACACCCTGATATTACTCACTGACCAGGACGGATTATTCGACAGGGATCCAAGATTGGGCGGCGCCCAATTAGTAGAAGCGGCTATGGCGAGCGATCCGAAACTCAAAATAATGGCCGGTCCGGGTACCGATATTGGTCAAGGCGGGATGATTACAAAAATTCAGGCAGCGCAAGTGGCCTCTCGTAGCGGAGCTAATACGGTTATCACGTCTGGTCATGGCAAGAACGTGCTTCAAAATCTTTCTAAAGGAAAGTTATCTGGTACTTGTCTGAAGGCTGATAAACCTATGCTAGCCTCCAGGAAACAGTGGCTCGCAACATTAGCTCCCCAGGGGCAGGTAATATTAGATAAAGGAGCCGTCAAGGTTTTGAAAAGCAAAGGTAGAAGCTTGCTTCCAGTAGGCGTTCGATCGGTAATTGGACAGTTCACTAGAGGAGACATGGTTGCATGTTTGGATGAAAATGGTCTTGAGATAGCTAGAGGTTTGATTAATTATAGTGACGAAGAATCTCGATTAATAATAGGGAAGTCCAGTAGCCTTATTGAGAGCGAACTAGGTTTTCTTAATGAACAAGAATTAATACATAGAGATAATCTCGTATTATCTCTGTGAAGAGCCTATCCTTTAAGTGCTTTAATTTGGGCGTTTAGGCGTGATTTATGGCGAGCGGCTTTGTTTTTGCTAATAAGCCCCTGACTTACTGCTTTGTCCAGCGCAGGGACTACTTGACCAAATGCATTAATAGACTGTTCGTAGTCGCCTGTAGCGATGGTGGAAATTGTCTTCTTGAGTGTTGTTCGCATTGCTGACCGCTGACTTGCATTGCGTCGCCTTCGCGTGTCAGATTGTCTTGTACGTTTTCGTGCCTGAGCCGAATTTGCCACTTAAATTGTACCTTGCTGGTGCCAAAAAATGAGGGCGAACTATGCCCATTAAGCTTAACTTTGTCAAATTCAAGTACTGAAAATATTAGTATGCCTGAAGATAGCGTTAAAAATGGGGAATTGATCAGATCTAGCGGTGTTGTTTCCCTCTTGACTATGGTTTCACGCGTGTTTGGATTACTGAGAGATGTTGTCATTGCAAATGTTTTTGGTTCAGGAGCCGGAGCAGATGCATTTTTTGTTGCTCTTCGTATTCCAAATCTTTTTCGTAGACTTTTTGCGGAGGGTGCATTTTCTCAGGCTTTTGTGCCAGTGCTATCAGCATACAGAGAAAGGAGGACTCGAAGTGAGGTTAGGCTACTAGTTTCTAGGGTTAGCGGTACTCTCGGTTTAAGTTTATTACTTATAACTATTTTGGGTGTGCTTGGCGCCGAATATATAATGCGAATATTCGCATTTGGCTATGTTTATCATGCGGAGACTGAGAAGCTCGCTCTCGCGACAGAGATGTTGCGTTTGACCTTCCCGTACCTGCTTTTGATATCGTTGACAGCATTTGCTGGTGCCATCTTAAATACGTACGGGCGATTTGCTGTCCCTGCTTTCACCCCGGTATTACTAAACCTCTCCCTCATTGTGTGTGTTATAGCTCTGCGTCCTTACCTAGATCAGCCAATTATGGCTCTGGCCTGGGCTGTTCTAGTTGCCGGGGTTGCGCAATTGACTATGCAGCTTCCTTTTCTAGCTAAGGAAGATCTCTTAGTCGCACCAACAATACACACGAAGGATCCTGGGGTCAGGAGAATATTAACTCTAATGTTACCTGCTTTATTTGGTGTTTCTGTTGGTCAAATTAATATCCTTCTAGATACGGTACTTGCTTCATTTCTTGAGACAGGAACCCTGAGTTGGTTGTGGTATTCAGATAGATTATTGGAGTTGCCCCTTGGTATTTTTGCGATAGCAATTGCGACTGTGATTCTTCCAGGTTTGTCCCAAGATCATGCGACGGCTTCCAAACAGCAATTCTCGCATACCCTTAATTGGGCCTTGCGTCTTGTTTGTTTGCTGGGATTACCTGCCAGTGCGGCTCTGATATATCTCTCCGATGAGCTGATAGCGACTTTGTTTTTCCATGGAGCTATGACCGAGCGCGATGTGACTATGTCTGGATTAGCTTTAGCGGCCTACGGTACTGGTTTGCTCGGACATATGCTGGTTAAGGTCTTATTGCCTGGATATTTTGCGCGTCAGGATACATCCACGCCAGTAAAGTTTGGGGTTATTGCGCTGTTTTCAAATATGATTCTTAACTTGGCTCTAATTTGGCATTTCAAGCATGCGGGACTTGCTTTAGCGACGTCTTTTTCTGCATTTATAAACGCAGGATTATTGGTTTATGGCCTTAAGAGTTCGGGTGTTCTGGTTTTTGAAGCCGAATGGGGTCGTTTTTTCTTTCGGATACTAATTGCAACCTTGATAATGTTATCGATCGTGAGTTTGATAACACCTAACATTGAAAACTGGTTTGAGTTCGGTAATTTAGAGAGAGTATTGCGAATTCTATTCATTTGTTTCGTAGGTATTGGATTCTACATCATTGGTTTACTGGTGCTAGGAATTAAAGTCAATCAAGTTATTCGGTGATTGAATGCAAATAATTCGAGGTCTGATAAATCTCAGGTATGAGCATCATCGTAGTGTGGTCACGATAGGAAATTTTGATGGTGTTCACCTAGGACATCAAAGGATTCTGTCGAAAATCAAAGAGGAATCTGTCACGCTGGGAGTTCCCTCAATGCTTATTTGTTTCGAGCCCCAGCCCAAAGAATATTTTGATGAATTTAATGCTCCAGCGCGGCTTACAAGGTTTCGTGAAAAAGTAGAATTACTTGGTGAGTATGGAGTGGACCTAGTGCTCTGTTTAAAGTTTGATGAAAAGACTCGGTCACTATCTGATAGGGAATTCGCAAATATTCTCTTTAAAGAGATCAAGGCCAGCGCCGTATTCGTGGGAGATGATTTTAGATTTGGCAGTAATCGGGGTGGAGACTTTTCGTTCCTTCGTTCCTTAGGCGAAAAGACCGATGTGCGGGTGAAAAATTTGAATACCCTAACTATTGATACAGAGAGAGTCAGTAGTACCAGAATTAGGGAGTACTTATTGCAAGGTAACTTCAGGGCAGCAGAAAGCCTGCTTCGGAGACCTTATACCATTGCTGGCAAGGTTATTTACGGTCGAAGTTTTGGCCGAGAGTTGCTGGAGATACCCACTGCCAATATTCAACTTCGGAGGTATCGGGCACCAATAGATGGCTCCTATGCAGTCGAGGTGTATGGCCTCAAAAAAACGTATCGCGGCGTTGCAAATGTCGGAATTCGGCCAACGATCGATGATACGACCGCTAGTCCCGTTCTCGAGGTGCATATTTTCGACTTCGATGAGAATATTTATGGATGTGGAATAAAGGTTCGTTTTGTTCATAAGCTTCGAGATGAAGAGAAGTTTCCCAATTTAGCAACCTTAAAAGCCGCCATTCATCGGGATATTAAAGAGGCAAAACAATTTTTTTATGAGAGTGTCGAGGTATGATCTATTTTTTTTTGGTAGTTGCCTTCGTTTTCACAGATCAGTTACTGAAAGAAATTATTGTAAAGATCCTACCGCTTTGTGTTCCTGGTTACTGTGAGTCCATTGAATTGGTTTCTTTTTTTAAACTAACTTTATTGCATAATCCAGGTGCAGCATTCAGTTTTCTGGCGGATGCGGGTGGATGGCAACGATGGTTTCTAGTTTCAATATCCAGTGTCGTGAGTTTGGTTATTACAATCTGGTTATATCGTATTCGCTCACCTCGTAATCTGCTTGCATTGGCTTTGTCTTTCATTCTTGGTGGTGCCTTGGGTAATTTGGTGGACCGCATTTCTCAAGGATATGTGGTGGACTTCTTAGTGATTTTCTACCACCCCTATTACTTCCCAGCTTTTAATGTTGCTGATTTCCTGATTTCACTTGGGGCCATTCTTATGGTGTTAGATATGATTATAAATAAAGAAAAGTCTTCAGAAAATGAGTCGTAATACTCCGGTCGGACCTGGTACACGGGTTGATCTGCGATTTTCGTTATTACTGGAAACTGGAGAGAGGGTCGATTCTACTGGAGAGGACATAGTGACGTTGGATATTGGTGATGGCAATTTATTACCCACTTTTGAAAAGGCTATTTTTGGCATGGTGCCTGGTGAATCTGCTTCACATTTGGTTTGTAAAGGCTTCGGTGATCATAATCCAGAAAATATACAGCAGATTCCTCGGTCACAATTCGGTCCTGATATAGAAGTAACCGAAGGTTTAGTAGTCTCCTTTGCTGATGCGCAAAACGGTGAGCTACCCGGAATTATAAATAAAGTCGAACCCATGTTTGTAGAAGTCGATTTTAATCACCCCCTCGCGGGTAGAGATCTCGTGTTTGAGGTCGATATAATTAATGTGGAGCAAGTTTCTAACGATATTTTAAGGGTGTGAGTTTTGGGTATATATGTTCGTCTGGCTAATCCCCGTGGGTTTTGTGCTGGCGTAGATCGTGCTATCGAAATAGTTAATCGAGTATTGGACAAATTCGGTTCGCCTGTTTACGTGCGCCATGAGGTAGTACATAACAAGACTGTGGTGGAGGGTCTCCGCAGAAGAGGCGCAATTTTTGTTGATGAGGTATCTGAAATTCCCAAGGGGTCAACAGTCATATTTAGCGCACATGGGGTTGCAAAGCAGGTGCAAAGAGACGCTGAGGAGAGAAATTTACGGGTTTTTGACGCAACCTGCCCATTAGTTAGTAAGGTGCATAATGAGGTTGTCAAATTTTCGGATCAGAGCCGCGAAACAGTATTAATTGGACATGCTGGTCATCCGGAGGTAGATGGAACTTTAGGTCACTATGAGGATTCTAGTAATGCAATGTATCTAGTAGAAAATCCTTCGGATGTTGAAAAATTATGTGTAAAAAATCCTCAAGCTCTATCCTTCGTAACTCAAACTACCTTATCTGTCGATGACACTCAATTGATAATAGACGCTTTGCGAAAACGCTTCCCTCTCATTGAAGGTCCTCGAAAAGATGACATTTGTTACGCGACTCAGAATCGTCAGGATGCAGTAAAGCGTCTAGCGGGAGATTGTGATCTGTTACTAGTGGTTGGTTCACAAAATAGCTCCAACTCCAATCGGCTCCATGAGTTAGCATTAAGGCTCGGTTGCACCTCGTACCTGATTGACGACGAGGCTGATATTGATAAGAATTGGATTAAAGACCCTATGGTCATTGGTGTCACCTCTGGCGCTTCTGCTCCTGAAATATTAGTGAGTAGAGTTTTAGAAAAACTACGAGAGTACGGCGCTATTATCTATCCAGAAAAGGAGATTTCTCATGAAGGTGTTGAATTTTCTCTCCCTAAGGCGCTGAGAAAAAAGTAAGGGATATCAGCCCCATAAACCAAGACTTAGAATATTTAGTAATGAACGCCCGCTTCTTTTTATTGCCCAACTATCCACAAACTTACCATCTGAGTCTATTGCCCTATGGTTTGGAAAGTTTCGAATTAGTACTTCCTTTGTTTGGTCGGCCAGGTCAGCTAAACCTAGCAAGCGGTAGGCTTCTACCATGGTCGCAAGCGCATCGGGAACAGCAGTTGTGCCTTGAAAGTTCTCAAATACGTAACGGCCTCGATTAGCTGCAGCGATATACGCTCCTCGTCTTATATAATATCGAGCGGAATCAAGTTCTGACTCTGCCAATAGGTTTTTTAGGTATTTCATTTTTTTTCTAGCGTCCGGACTGTACTGACTCTCCGGAAACTTTTGGAGAAGAATGGAAAAATCGTTGAAAGATTCTCGAGCGGCACCAGGGTCTCGTTTTGTCGGGTCCGTCGAAAGTAAGGAAGAGAATATTCCTTGATCCTCCTCAAACGAAGCGATCCCCCGGAGGTAATAGGCATAATCTACGTTGGGATGCTGCGGATGTAATCGAATAAATCTATCGGCCGCTGATCTTGCCGACTCAGGCTGAGCACTTCGGTAATAAGCAAAGATTATTTCAAGCTGTGCTTGTTCTGCATATCGGCCAAAAGGGAATCTCGATTCTAAAAGCTGTAGTTTTTCTACGGCATCGTTGTAACGGCCACTCCTTAAATCTGCTTGAGCTGCTCGATAATATGTCATTTCTGTTGATTCTTGATTCGTATCGTCTTTTACGCAACCGACTAGTGCGACAAGGCTAATTAGGGTAAATAAACTGGAGCGCATAATGATCTACCTGCTTGAAAAGCTCATTATTTAAACATAGCCTTTATCTGGACCCAAATCTTACATCCACTATGGGAAAGATTAAGCGAGAGATAGTTGTTCCTGAATCGTTAGCTTTTAAAAGGCTGGACCATATTGCCGCTATTCTGCTGCCTGCTTACTCTCGTAATAGGATTCAGTCCTGGATCAAATCTGGTGATTTAACGGTAAATGGGAAGCCTTATCGGTCCAGTGATAAACTCGCCGGCGGGGAGACAATGGCTCTAAATGTTGCGCTGGAAAACCTGGAGGCCCAGCCAGAACCGATGGATTTGGATATAGTTTATGAAGATCAAGATTTATTAGTTGTAAATAAAAGTGCCGGGTTAGTTGTGCATCCTGGGGCAGGTAATAGCTCGGGAACTCTCTTGAATGGTCTTCTCTTTTATGCAGAGTGTCTCTCAGAAGTGCCAGGTGGTGGTTTGGTGCATCGTCTAGATAAGGGTACTACTGGACTTATGGTAGTTGCCAAGAATCTCGAAACGCAAGCTAGTTTGGTTAGCCAGCTCCATGCTCGATCAGTAAAACGTATTTATGAGGCAGTGGTTATTGGTAGACCAAACCTCCCCGGTAAAGTAGATGCCCCGATTGGAAGACATAAAGTCCTGCGAACTAAAATGAGTATAAGGCAAGACGGTCGTAGAGCAGTTACGCACTATAAAATTTTGCGTCGTTTTATTGCACACAGTCATCTTCAACTGCGGCTAGAAACAGGAAGAACTCACCAAATCAGAGTTCACATGCAGCATCTTGGCTTTCCTTTAATCGGTGATAGTATTTATGGCGGACACGGTCGCATGCTTTTGGGTTCTGAGGCGGCCGAGCAGCAGTTCCTCGATAATTTCGGTAGGCCAGCGCTCCATGCTAAAAAGCTCTCGCTTATTCATCCAACCTTGAAAGAAGAGGTCAGTTGGGAAGTAGATATACCAACGGATATGGTGGGTTTGTTAGCATGTTTAGATACGCATCAGTCCCGTATGATAGGCTAATTACGTAACTTAACCGTCTGTTTCAGAGTGGGATGTTGTAAAGCCCACTATTTTGTCTTTTTTTAATTTTAAACCGTCAAATTGTGGAAGAATTTTATATACTGTTACCGTGAGAACTCTATGTTTATTCGATATCTTGACTTGAGCCACACTCGCAAGTTTGACTCATCTGATTAGACATCTGAAAATGCGCGACCTTATGCTTAAATGCAGGGTTTGACTTTATTAATAGAGTAAGGGAAACGAAGTGGAAATGCTGTCTGGAGCGGATATTTTAATCCGCAGTCTTCAGGAAGAGAACGTAGATCATGTTTTCGGTTATCCTGGGGGCGCTGTACTACATATTTATGATGCCTTATTTAAGCAGAATAAGATCCATCATTTTTTGGTTCGCCATGAGCAAGCTGCAACCCATATGGCGGATGGTTATGCTCGTGCGACTGGAAGGGCAGGTTGCGTACTAGTTACCTCGGGGCCCGGTGCGACAAATGCCATTACTGGTATTGCGACTGCATATATGGACTCCATACCAATGGTGGTAATCTCGGGCCAGGTCCAAAGTCACCTGATTGGCACAGATTCCTTCCAAGAAACCGATATGATCGGTATATCTCGTCCGATTGTTAAACATAGTTTCATGATTAAATCCGCGACTGAAATTCCCCTGGCAGTTAAAAAAGCGTTCTATATTGCGACCTCCGGTCGTCCCGGGCCCGTTGTTATTGATATTCCAAAGGATATAACAAACCCTGCCGACTTGGTTCCATACGAATATCCAAAAGATTTAAAGCTGAGGTCTTATATGCCCGCGACTAAGGGGCATCCGGGACAGATAAAGAAAGCCGTTAGTATGATGATGGAAGCTGAGAGACCTATGATTTATGCAGGTGGGGGAGTGATCCAGGGTAACGGATGCGAGCAGCTTGATCAATTAACACGTATGCTTGGTTTCCCGATCACCAATACACTAATGGGCTTGGGGGCATATCCTGCAACAGATAAGCAGTTTTTAGGGATGTTGGGAATGCACGGTACATTAGAGGCGAATAATGCGATGCATCATTGCGACGTGTTAATCGCAATTGGTGCGCGTTTCGACGATAGAATTACGAACACAGTTTCCAAATTTTGCCCCCAAGCGAAAATTATCCATGTTGATGTAGACCCCGCATCGATATCGAAAACTGTTATGGCTGATGTGCCTATCGTTGGGCCGGTCGAATCAGTCCTGTGTGAAATGATCGATATGGTTCGACAAGTTATTGGTCAAAGGAAAGAAGAAAAAGGGAAAGCTTTAGCTGCGTGGTGGGAACAGATTGAGTTGTGGAAATCACAAAATTGTTTGGAAGTTAAGGCGGATCCAGCTGGCAGTATAATTAAACCGCAACAGGTAATTCAGACCTTGTATAAGTTAACTCATGGCGATGCTGTAGTAACATCCGATGTGGGACAGCATCAGATGTTCGCCGCACTCTATTACCCCTTCGATAAACCAAGGAAATGGATTAACTCAGGTGGTCTAGGGACGATGGGCTTTGGCTTACCATCTGCCATGGGTGTTCAAATAGCCTTCCCTAAAGAACAGGTAGTCTGTGTAACCGGAGAGGGTAGTATTCAGATGAATATTCAGGAGTTGTCCACTTGCGCCCAATATGGTTTACCGATCAAAATTATCAACCTTAATAACCGGGCGTTAGGGATGGTAAAACAGTGGCAAGATATGCAATATGAGGGTCGTCACTCGCATAGTTACATGGAATCTCTACCGAACTTTGTTGCCTTAGTTGAGGCATATGGTCACGTTGGCATTCAGGTTGCCAGCCCAGGTGAGCTTGATTCGGCGATGGAACAGGCATTAGCCATCAAGGATAAATTGGTGTTTCTCGATGTTTTGGTCGATCCAGAAGAGCATGTATATCCGATGCTTGTAGCCCCTGATGGCTCGATGCGAGATATGTGGCTTAGTAAAGGAGTTCGGACCTGATGCGTCGAATAATATCCTTGTTGCTCGAAAACGAATCAGGTGCGTTATCTCGTGTTATCGGCTTGTTTGCTCAGCGAGGCTATAATATTGAAACTCTAGCAGTGGCGCCAACAGACGATGAGACCCTATCGCGTTTAACGCTTACCACAGTAGCTACTGATGAACAAAGTGAGCAGATTACGAAGCAGTTAAATAAGCTAATAGAAGTAATAAAGCTTGTTGATTTGACCGAAGGCGAATACGTAGAACGCGAACTTATGTTAATTAAGATAAGAGTAAGTGGCTTGGATCAGGCTGAGATTAAAAGAACAACTGACATTTTTCGAGGACAAATAGTAGATATCTCTCCTACCATTTACACTGTACAGTTAATAGGCACTAGCAAGAAGTTAGATGCATTCATAAATGCTATGGCAGAATTTACTGTCATTGAGGTCGTGCGCTCGGGTGTATCTGGTTTGTCTAGAGGCGAGAAGGTACTCTGTGTATGAGTTTTTCTGGCCATTTTTTTCGTTCTTGTGATTAGTTGATAAACCATTCAGCACGAAGGTGCCCCCCCAAGATCTATGGAAACTCCAGAATCAAATAGTAATAAATCAGCGAGTTCTCGTCCTGAGAAAAAGGGTTTGGCTCGAGGAATCTATCTTCTTCCCAATCTAATAACTACTGGTGCGTTGTTTTCTGGATTCTACGCAATCGTCGCTGCAATGAATGGCTCCCTAGAGAGTGCGGCTATAGCAGTCGTTATCGCCGGATTCCTTGATGCGCTTGATGGTCGTATTGCTAGGTTAACGAATACGCAAAGTGCGTTTGGTGTTCAGTACGATAGCCTCTCTGATATGGTCGCTTTTGGTGTCGCGCCTGCGGTATTGATGTTCAGCTGGGTTTTATCGGATCTTGGAAAAGTCGGGTGGATGATAGCATTTTTATATGTTGCCTGCGCTGCTCTTCGGCTCGCGAAATTTACTATGGCCCCTGAACATAAAGTATTTTTTGGGTTAGCTAGCCCAGGTGCCGCAGGGGTGTTGGCAACTACGATATGGACATGGCTCGATAATTTTAATCAGGAGGTTAGTCTGCAGTTGTCTATACTTATTTCTGTTTTCATAATTATTTTAGCACTACTTATGGTTTCTAATGTCCGTTATTACAGTCCGAAAAATTTCAATCTCAAAGGAAGAGTACCATTTATTTATATGCTTATTGTTGTATTTTTTTTCGTTATTATTGCAATCTATCCGCCCGGAGTATTGTTAGTGATTGGAATTACTTACGTTTTTTCCGGTCCGATTCACTGGTTAATCAGGAGAGTACACAGGTAATTTTCTCCTGAACCATCAGTATTCGGTTCTTGGTCTAGTGAATGGGTGTGGTTTCGAAATGAGTAGTAAAAAAAACTCGGGAATAAACATTAAGTCTTATGAAATCACAGACGAATCTCTGTACCTCAAGCGTCGTGATTTCATTAAGGCGATGGGGCTAGGTTTGGCATTACTTCCTCAGAATGGTAAATCTAATGCTGAATATTACCCAGACAGGACAGTCCTGACACATGGTCAACAAATAAGTGACGAGGTGCCAGATTGGGTAAAACAAAAAATATACGCCGCGCATCCTGGAATCTATTCGACATCAGAAACTCCGACGCCATATGAATACGTATCAACATATAACAACTTTTACGAGTTTGGGTCAGGTAAAGACGACCCCGTAGCTAATGCTCGGAACTTTCGCACTGACCCATGGAGTATCGAGATCGCAGGGGATGCTGAAATTACGGGTATTTTTTCGCTTGAAGACATAGTTGCAGCAAACGATTTGGAAGAGCGAATATATCGATTGCGCTGTGTGGAAGCCTGGTCGATGGTTGTACCTTGGATTGGATTTCCTTTAAAAAAGTTATTGTCTCGCTTTAAGCCTTTATCCAGAGCAAAGTATGTTCGTTTTGAAACGCTTTACGACCCCTCTCAGATGCCTGGACAGAGGGCCTTATTCAAATCAATAGACTACCCCTATGTTGAAGGGCTTCGAATTGATGAAGCAGCTAATGATCTTGTAATTCTAGCGGTCGGTCTTTACGGGAAGCCACTCCCAGGGCAGAATGGCGCACCTCTGCGTCTGGTGGTTCCATGGAAATATGGGTTTAAGAGTATTAAATCGATAGTGAAAATAGAATTTACGAATAAGAGGCCAAAGACGACGTGGGAAGTTACCAACCCTAAGGAATACGGCTTTTACGCAAATGTGAATCCGAATGTTGATCACCCGAGATGGAGTCAGGCAACTGAGCGTCGTTTACCGAGTAGTTTGTTCCGATCCAATCGAATTGAAACTCAAATGTTTAATGGTTATGCCGATCAGGTTTCATATTTGTATCGCGGGATGGATCTAAGACGATTTTTTTGAACGCGTGAAAGTATTCAAGTTGGCTAGCCTGGTGATGGGCTTATTACCTTTCTTTTATTGCCTTTATCATGTCGTCGCTTTGTGGTTTGGGTACGAGGGTAAACTAGGCGCTGATCCTGGAAAGGAGCTTGTGCGTTTTAACGGCCAGTGTGCCCTTGTTTTTTTATTGCTTACTCAAGTTTTGACCCCACTAAAAGAAGTCACGGGTTTCAATTTAGTTTCTATAAGAAGGATCCTCGGCCTTTTTTGTTTTTTGTATGCCTCCCTGCATTTCACAGCTTATTTGTTGCTGCTGCTAGAGTTTCGTTTCTCAGAGTTAAGTGACGATCTTGTTAAAAGACCTTATATAAGCGTTGGTTTTGCAGCATTTATTTTACTGTTACCCCTTGCAATAACTTCTAATAATTGGATGGTAGCCAGGTTCCGGGGGCGTTGGAAAACTTTGCACAAATTAGTCTATCCAGCTTTATTCTTAGCGCTTTTACACCTTATTTGGCTAACGAAGAATGACTACTCCTTAACTTTGATTTACGTGGTTATAGGTCTTATTTTACTGCTGGTTCGCGCTTGGCGCAGTTTCCTCAAGACTTAATTAGATAAGGTATGGAATTTACGCGAAATATTATCGCAACATACTTGAAGAAGCCTTGTAAACTAAGGTTTAGTGCGTATAATGGCGCTCCTCGATCTGAGTGATCGGGCGAAAATGCGTAAGGCGTTTTCGTGGGGTGTCCTTTGAAGACGCCGCCAAGCCGGGGAGATTAATTTCGTAGTGAATCTGCTGACTGATGTTTATTAACAGGTCGCTGCGCTCCGCGAAGCTATTTAAAAATTTGGAAACAAGCAATAGGTGTGGGTACTTGTTTGTTGAATGTCATTATTATTCAGCAGCAAGTTACCTAAGTTGTGTACTGCGAGAGCAGGCACAACTCAGCAGAAAGTGTTTCGATTATCGATACGCTTGATGCTGGACAATTTATTGAGTTGAGCTACGTTTTGTTTAGATAAACGTGGCTTGTTTACTTACTAAAATCGTAACGAGGAAAGCCTTAAGGCTGGAATCGATCATGGTAATTTAGCGAGCTGAGCTAGTGGGAGTCTCTGCCTAACAGGTAATAGAGGCAACTGCTAAAAAGATTTGCGGACTCTATCCGCAACTGTGAGCTGAGAAAACTCCAAAAGAGTGGAACAAGGCGATCAGGAAAGCTTCAATATAAATTGAAGAGTTTGATCATGGCTCAGATTGAACGTTGGCGGCAGGCCTTACACATGCAAGTCGAACGGTAACAGCGGAGCTTGCTCCGGCTGACGAGTGGCGGACGGGTGAGTAACGCGTGGGAATCTACCCAGTAGCGGGGGATAGCCCGGGGAAACCCGGATTAATACCGCATACGCCCTAAGGGGGAAAGCGGGGGACCTTTCGAGGCCTCGCACTATTGGAGGAGCCCGCGTTGGATTAGCTAGTTGGTGGGGTAAAAGCCTACCAAGGCGACGATCCATAGCTGGTCTGAGAGGACGATCAGCCACACTGGGACTGAGACACGGCCCAGACTCCTACGGGAGGCAGCAGTGAGGAATATTGTGCAATGGGCGAAAGCCTGACACAGCCATGCCGCGTGTGTGAAGAAGGCCCTAGGGTTGTAAAGCACTTTCAGTAGCAAGGAACTAACCGGGTTAATATCCCGGCGAAATGACGTTAGCTACAGAAGAAGTACCGGCTAACTCCGTGCCAGCAGCCGCGGTAATACGGAGGGTACGAACGTTAATCGGAATTACTGGGCGTAAAGCGCGCG
>NHBG02000022.1 GCA_002167855.2 Gammaproteobacteria bacterium TMED1 | reverse complement strand
GCCGATGGGTAATAATTAACACGATCTTATTTTTCGCCCAGTTCTTTATATTGCTGATTACTCGACGTTCAGTTTCTGCATCGAGAGATGCAGTCGGTTCATCCAAGATTAAAATGCTGGTGTCTCGGACGAGTGCTCGAGCTATCGAGAGACGCTGCTTTTGACCTGTTGATAGGAGTGCGCCCCCCACACCGAGTTCAGTGTTATAACCGTAGGGAAGTTTGGTAATGAATTCTGCACAAGCTATTTTGGTGGCAGCGTGTATTTCTGCTTCTGAGACGCTGGAGGCCGCGTAACGAAGATTCTCTTCGATGGTTACAGGAAAAAGAATGTTTTCCTGAAGTGCAGTGGCAACATTTTGGCGTAGAGATTCTATTTTTATTGATCGAATATCCTCATCGTCAATACAGATATTGCCCTCATCGGGATCAAAGAGCCGTAATAGCATCGATGCTAGGGTCGATTTCCCGCTACCAGAGGGACCAACAATTGCGATTACCTCTCCTACTTCGATATTTAGATTAATGTTCTTTAAGACGCTTACATCCGGACTGTAACCAAAACTGACATTCTGAAATGAAATGCCATGTTGTAAGTTTGGGAATGGTTGGGGGTCTTCGGCATCCTTAACTTCGGGTTCAATAGCGAGCAACCAGAATGCTCGATTAAGGCCCACAGACATATCCTGTGCCAGACACCAGACCCGTATCAGATCTTCAACCGTGAGCTTGCTCATCATCAGACTGCCTGCTCGCGCTTGGTGGGCCGCAACCGTCCAAGTGGTGACAGACAGGCCGAATATTACCAGCAAGCTTGCGCCAAAAACTGTTGAACCATCCAGGACATACTGAGTTGCTAAGTAGTCGGTGATAAATAGAACAAGGACTAGTGTATATCCACAAACTATTTTGACGAAGGCAAAGTTACGGCGCAGATCAAACGCTGTGTCGATAGCCGTTTCCGACTCCGTAAAAAAACGGCTGTAGTTCTCATCCTCGAAGCTGTAGGTTTTTATCGCTTGAATACTTTGAAATGTTTCTTGTACTCGGGTAAACAGCGAAGCACTCGCTTGACGAGCTCGAAGACTAAGCGCCTGCAGTCTGGGCGTGATAACTTTGAGGACAAGTATGCAAACCAAAATGCCAATAAAAAACAAGAAACCAAACCAGAGGCTGAAAAGCGAGGCTATAGTGAGCTGCACCGCGAGAGTGGCTATGCCTATTACAGGTACCACAACTATATTTTCGACAACAGCAGTAACCATAGCGCTGTCTTGGAATACCCGGTAGATCGCATCCCCTGTTGACGCATTTGCGTGCGAGCGCAGACTGAGCTCTTCAGCGTTCGAGACCATTCGAGCACGTAGCCGCTGATTGACCCGCTGCAGTATCCAAACCTTGTATAGACGAATAACCACATTGCAGGTGCTCGTTATGACGACGAATATGGCCGTTAGTATCAAAAAACGGATGAGGACAGTCTGTCTCGCGCCCTCATGCAATAGCTCTGGCCCGGTATATGGATCTGCAGGAAGAAATAATATTTTAGCTTGACCTGTGCTTAAAATTTCCCCTCGGCCCACCGTATCCCAAAGTACATCGATACCCAGGAACGCTACTGCTGTGCCGAAGCCGATTAACAACAACGTCATTATCAAAAGAGCGGCAAAATGCTTTATCTCAGCCAGTATGTAGGGCCAGGTGCTCAAATAGATGTAACAGAGACCCTTGAAGTCTAACTTTATTTCTAATTCAGAACTATTCGACATTAGACCCAACATTTAACCTGAGTTGAGCAAAAATAAAGAACATAGCTTGCAACTGCAAACAATTTTTAAAATGAGTTCTCTAATTTAAAAAAAATTATTCTTTAAAGGAATGTTTTCATTCGCTGCAATTTTTTTTAAAATACAAGCTGGGAAAAGAAATGTTCACACTCTACATAGGGGGAAAATGATATGCATCTATTTAGATTTTTATTAGCCGCGTCCTTGTTTTTCGCAGTCGGGCAGACAGCCGCTGATGAGGACGGGACTAGGTCCTTTATCGAAGAAATTATAGTCACTGCTGAGAAGCGAGCTGAATCAGAGATGACAGTGCCTCTCGCAGTCACGGCGTTCGATGAATTTAAAATCGAAAAACTTAATATCCAAAATGTCACTGACCTCTCGTTGATGACTCCTGGACTTGAAGTCAGAGCAGACGGGGCGAATAACTTGTTTACGATGCGTGGGGTGGGGACGACGTATTCCAGTCGGCATATGACTGAATCCTCCGTTGCCATCTATCAGAATGGTTTGGCTGCCCTCGCGTCCGTGACGGCAGGGATTGATACCGCAGGTTTCGATATTGAGCGTATCGAAGTACTTAGAGGTCCACAGAACACGATGTATGGTCGAAACTCAATGGGTGGAACCATCAATTACATACGTAAGGGACCAGAACAAGAATTCGGCGTCGATGTTCTTACCGAGCTAAGTACAAACAGCGGCCACCGTCTCGGGGTTGCTGTGACCGGACCTTTGACAGACTCGATTGCTTTTCGTGTGACTGCCTATGACGCAGAACGCGATGGCTTCATGAAGAATGTCTCGAACACCAGCCCAACAGACCAACCATGTCCAATAGGTGCTTGTACGGGTGACGACCTTGACGGCATCGATACCTTCACGATCGTCCCGCAACTCGAGATTAAGCGAGAAAACTGGAAACTTAACCTCTCCGCCACTGAGTACGAGCGACATCGTATCATGGGTAGAAACGATGTCGGGCCATTCCCCGCGGGCTCTCTGCCCGCAGGTCTGACTTGGCCAACCCACATTCCCGGCGATGACTCCATGGGAGCTTATTATGGCTGGGACCATCGCTTTGGTCCCGGAGAAGTGCAAATGAATAGAGACCCAATTCACCATGAAGAAGGGGATCAGTGGGTATTGACGTTTGATTGGGACATCACTGACAACATCGCCCTTCGATATCAAAAGGGCGCTTCCTATATGGAGAGCTGGCGGTATCAGGATCGTGATACCACCGATCGCATTGGCGCACCTGGGGATATTTCTGTTGCAGCAGACAATGGCGGGTTTTATCGTGATCAGCTCCAGATTGGTGAAGGGAACTATATTGTCAAGCAGCAGGAGCTCACCATAGATATTGCTGTCAGTGACCAACTTCAGGTTCGTGCTGGCCTATATGATTATTTCGGAAGTAAAACGTCTGCTTTTGATCGTAAAGAGTATGAAGATCCCGAGCTATATTTCACCACCTTAGACCAAATGCGAGCACTACATGCTGCAGGTGGAATGCCTGATTTAGGCCCAACATTTCCCAACGTGAACTCTTGTAGCGAGATACTGGTACAGGCGTTCGGGCGACCTTACATTGCTGCAGAGGACGGTGCTTCCGCACCTGTTTGGGGGGACGATATTCCAATGGGTCCTGATAATCCTACTGGTATAGGACCTGGAAGGCTCTATTGCTACGGTGATCGTGACGTGGAAGCCATGCAGTATGGCGGCACGAACTCCCCGCTCGATGGATACTGGGGTCAGAGGAACAACTCGCAATCTCAGCAGTCCGCTTTCGCTGAGGTCACCTATCAGATCAATGATCAGATCAGTGCTTCTCTTGGGGTACGATACATTGAAGATGAGAAGCCGAGTGCGGCCTTTGATCGACTCACTATTCCAGGTGGATCAAGCTTTAACCCCTTCAATAGTGCACTAAATGCGTTAATTGAAGAAGATGAGTACGCGGAAGAACCTTATTACGAAAATCTGGGTGTGGATCCGCTTTACTTCATTAATTCAGCGATGACCTTCCACGATATTTTTGAATTTGAGAATACTGTTTTCAATTTCGACGTAGAATACCAGCCTGCTGAAGGTGCATTCTTCTTCGGGCGGATCGCATCAGGATATCGCTCCGGCGGTGCAAACGACCGATTTGATTTGATTGGAGGTGATTTCGAACCATTCTATCTATTCAAAGAAGAAGATTTGATGACCATCGAGGGAGGATTCAAGGGTTATATTGATAGCCTGAACCTGCGTGTTATGACTTCTGCGTATTTCTATGAATTTAAAAACTTCATTGCTGATGCCGCAATAACGCTGACACCCGATGATCCTTGGGAAGAGGTCTATGAAGCTAATATCAATTATGGTCTGGTAGAAATTTATGGCGTCGACTTCGAATTTGTTTGGCAACCAGCGCAGATTGAAAACCTCACAATCATGGGTTTTTATGCCTACAATCAGGGAGAGGTAGTTGAACCTTATGTTCTTCCACCTTATACAGGCGATGAAGATTATGAGGGCTATTCTTTCATAGGAGTTTTGAGTGGTAATCAGCTACCGAATAACCCGGAGCACAAGGCTAATGTATCGACTGAGTATAATATGCCTCTCGATAATGGCAGTATGATTTCGCTACTTGGTGTTTGGTCCTGGACGGGTAAGTTTGAAGCCAATATTGGTAATGAACCAATGGAGCTAGCAGACGCCTTTACCCGCGTGGACCTTCGAGCAACGTGGACATCAGCGGACGAGCGCACGCGAGTTTCCTTGTTTGGACAAAACATCTTTGACGAGCGGCAGATCCAGCTTTTTGAAATAGAAGGATGGGAATTGCCTGACCCTGTTACGGGAGAGGACATAGAGGTAATAGTGCCCTCACCATTTGTCTCTAGCTATGAGTTATGGGGTCTCGAGGCGCGATTTAGCTTTTAATATGGTTTTGTCTTTCTGTGGCCTGGCGTGAAGCTGGGCCACATGAAACGCTTAGTTTTTTGCTCGTATTTCTTTTCAAAATCACTCCTTTTGTCATGTTTCAGCCTCCTTATCCGAAGACTTGTTCAGATATTTTCTTTTGCCGCCATTTTCGCTAAACTCGGAGGACACAAATCCAAAACACTTGTTTTTAAAGCCTTCTTTTTGGGGAAAATGGGGAAAATTTATGACGCGTACCACTAAGCTGTTTTCAGCCTTCTTAGCTGTTTGGTTGCCTCAAGCATTAGCTGATGAGCATTCAAGCAAAGGTTCTTTTATTGAAGAGATAGTAGTCACCGCTGAAAAGCGGGCCGAATCAGAAATGACCGTGCCTATCGCCGTGACGGCTTTCGACGAATTTAAGATCGAAAAACTAAATATTCAAAATATAACCGACCTCTCTTTGATGACTCCTGGACTCGAGGTTAGAGCAGACGGTGCCAATAATCTATTTACGATGCGTGGGGTTGGCACCGCTTTTAGTTCGTTTCATGCCAATGAATCCGCGGTAGCGATGTATCAAAATGGATTGGCGACTGTCGCTTCTCGAACCGCGGGTATTGATACGGCAGGGTTTGATATTGAGCGCATTGAGGTACTTAGAGGACCGCAGAACACGATGTATGGTCGGAATTCAATCGGTGGAGCGATCAACTATGTTCGAAAGGCTCCTGAAGCAGAATTTGGTGCGGAAGTGCTCACAGAGATGAGTTCATACGGCGGCCACCGACTCGGGGTCGCGGTTACTGGACCAATTTCTGATCTCGTTAATTTTCGTGTGACTGCTTTCCAGGCTCAGCGCGATGGTTTCATGAAAAACACCTCAAACGCAGTATCCGCACTCTGTAATATCGGTGCTTGTACGACTGATGATCTGGACAGTATTGATACGCTCACGGTGGTTCCTCAACTTGAGATTAAGCGAGAGAACTGGAAGCTTAATCTCGCTGGCACGACATACGAGCACAAAAGAATAATGGGAAGAAATGATGTCGGACCATGGCCTGAAGGTTCGCTCCCAGCGGGTCTTAATTGGCCAACCCATGTTCCTGGAGAGAACTTTTTGGGGGCGATGTATGGCTGGAACCGCACCGCGCAGTTGGGTGAGGTGCAAATGAACCGAGACCCAATCCATTGGAGTGAGGGTGACCAATGGGTAATTACACTAGATTGGGATATCAGTGATCAAGTGTCGCTTCGCTATCAGGCTGGCCGGTCCGACTCACGAGACCAGCGCTACCAGGATCGCGATCAGACGGATCGTGTGGGTAGTTCTGGTGATGTCTCCGCTGCAGCAGACAATGGTGGATTTTACCGTGATTGGCTCTCAATTGATGAAGGCCATTACATCGTTGATCAACGAGAGTTAACGCTAGATATTGCCTACAGTGACAAGCTGCAGTTCCGAGTTGGTTTGTTCACTATGGATGCGAATCGAACGATTAATAACGATCAAAAACAATATGAGAACCCCGCGTTTTACACCAGCACACTTGAGCAAATGCGGGCACTCCACGCAGCAGGTGGAATGCCTGACCTGGGCGCTACCTTCCCCGATGTGAGTTCTTGTAGCGAACTGCTAGAGCAAAACTATGGGTATCCTTACCTCACTAGTGCCGAAGGTGCGTCGGCGCCATTCTGGTCAACTGAGCCCAAGGGCCCAGAAAATCCGTGGGGCCTTGGACCTGGAAGATTGTATTGCTATGGTGAGCGCGGGGTGGAAGCTTTGTCATATGGTGGAACCAATTCACCATTTGGATTCTTTGGCACACTAAACAATAAACAACATCAGAAATCCATATTCGCAGAAGTAAGTTATCAAATGAATGACCAGGTGAATGTCTCACTCGGAATGCGATATATTGATGATGAAAAGCCTACCAGCGCATTTGATCGTATCAACGTACCTGGTGGGGCAACATTTAATCCATTCAATAGTGCTCTCGATGGCTTGGATGGCTACGCGCAGGAAGCCTATTATGACAATCTAGGTACGCCTGCTCCGAGATTCATCAACTCAGCGATTATGGAACATGAGATGCTCGAATTCTCAAGTCCTGTATTCAATTTTGATATTGAGTACGCGCCAGCTGATGGAATGTTTGTGTTCGCGCGTGTTGCTACGGGATATCGCTCTGGTGGTGGTAATAACAGAATCGGATTGGTCGGTGGAGATTACGATCCATTCTACCTGTTCGATGAGGAAGATCTTTTGACTTACGAAGTGGGAGTTAAAACTTTCGTTGAAGATTGGAACCTTCGTATCATGACTTCGGCCTTCTTCTATGATTATGAAAATTTCATTACTGATACTGCTTTAACTCTGACTCCAGACGACCCATGGGAGACAGCTTTTGAGGGCAGCATTAATTATGGACTAGTAGAAATATATGGTTTTGATTTCGAATTTGTGTGGCAGGTGCCGCAAGTAGAGAACTTAACTATTTTCGGTTTCTACGCATACAATAAAGGGACCGTTAAAGATCCTTTCGTTCTGCCAGAGTACACGGGTGAAGAAGGTTATGCAGGCTATGCTTTTATAGGTTCGCTTGGTGGAAATAGCTTGCCTTATAATCCTGAGCAAAAGTTTAATCTCTCCGCGGAGTATAACTGGCCGTTAGATAATGGCAGCGCATTATCACTCTTGGGCGTCTGGTCTTGGACCGGCGAGTTTGAGGCGAACGTCGCGAATAACCCGTCTGAACTGGCAGATTCGTTCGAGCGGGTAGATGTCCGTTTAACTTGGGCCTCGGCAGACGATCGTTATCGCGTTTCGTTGTACGGTCAGAACATTTTTGATGACCGCCAAGTTCAGCTTTACGAAGAAGAGTTCTACGAATTACCTGATCCGGTTACGGGCGGCGATCTTGAGGTGGTTGTTCCGTCACCATTTATCTCCAGCTATGAGCTTTGGGGGCTTGAGGCTAGGGTAAGTTTTTAGGAATGTCTTAATCCGTGGCCCGGTATTAGCCGAGCCACGGAACTTCAATAATATATGGTATGGGTTCGGATCTTAAATCCACTGGGGGAATCAATCAGCCTTTTAGAATGCAATATGGGCCAGCGGTTCCTAGCGTATAGGCTGATATATGATTTATCAAAAGCTTATCGAAGAAAGAACTTCGGACCTAAAATTGGCTTGATAGACTAACCATTCAGGTATCTCCGAGATCTAAACAAGTTCTTGCGATAATTTGTCCGCTAACGGGCTTGCTCAGTTTCTCTACAGAAGGTACTTTATTGTTGCCATGTTAAGGTGAGTAAAGTGGCTAAAGAACGATTAGTTGATAGGGGTGTTTAGTAATGGCTAACAAAGCCGTATCGCAAACCGATTTTCTATTGCGAAGTGATGCGAATCTATTTTGATTTAAAGCGTTCACCATACACGTTTGCTTTTCGATTTCTCTTCTAAATTTAATGCCATAGCTCTGAGATGGGCGAGAGGAGCTGCTCAAAACTGTTTTTGGTCCTGAATATTTTGGTAATTAATTCATTGTGCCCGATAAGGGGACTTTTATTGGAAACTAAGAAAAGAAACTTATGACAAATATAAATAGCCTCAAACGTGATTTCGTAATATGCTTTTTTTGCTGCGTTTCATTTTTCTGTATTAGTGCTGAAGCGCATGATGGGCAAGAACAAATTCCTTTTTCGGCGCAAAAAGCTCATGCACCGACACCTTTACCAGACAGAGTGACGCTAACTTGGGAATATGATCCGGCCACCTCTCAATCTGTGACTTGGAGAACCGATACATCGATTCAAGAAGGTCAAGCACAATTGGCAATCGCTAATGCGAATGGTCGAGCGTTACAACCGCAAACCTTTGAAGCTGAGACGACATTTTTTAAGAGCGATATTAACGACGCTCATTACCACAGCGTTTCATTTCGAGAACTGCAACCTGATACCCTTTATACCTATCGTGTTGGTAATGGTATGAACTGGACAGAGTATTACCATTTTAAGACAGCAAGTGACGAACCTAAGCCTTTCAGTTTTATCTACTTTGGGGATGCGCAGAACGAAGTACGCACTCATTGGTCCAGAGTATTCCGGGAGGCATTTAGGGATGCGCCGAGAGCTTCTTTTACTTTACATGCAGGCGATCTTGTTGATTACCACTATATGGATTCACAATGGGGTGAGTGGCATCAAGGACCGGATTGGGTGAACGGAACAGTCCCGATTATCGCGACCGCTGGTAATCATGAATATCGTTCAAACTCAGCGCTCCAGAGAATTTGGAAAACAAAAGAGGGTCAAGAAATCGATGTGGATGTCGTATTGTATGGTGAGAAGGAACCTGGGATTTTTTCAGCAGGGGTAAGAGGTCCTGAAGATCAATATGGATCCCTTGAATTTAGTGATCCCGGCAAAGACGGCATAATCACTGACTTAGACACCGGGGTCGAAGAGATTTCAGGCTATAGTAGAGATGAATTAATTGGTACTGCCATCGGAGATGAATCAGCACCACTTGGCGATAAGAGAAGAATGTCTGAGGAGGTGCCGTTAGTGAGCTCGCATTGGCGTCCACAATTTGCCTTCCCGATACAGGACCTGCCTGATGAGCGGTTAGCCGAGACTCTCTACTATATTGATTATCAAGGCGTTCGTATCATTTCTCTAGACTCGAACATTGCGATAGAAGAACAGGTACCATGGTTAAGGAATGTGTTGGAAAACAATCCAAATAAATGGACCGTCGTGACGTTTCATCACCCTGTTTTCTCTCCGGCATCAGATCGAGACAACCCAGTGTTAAGACAATTTTGGAAGCCATTACTAGATCAGTATAAGGTAGATTTAGTGCTAAGTGGTCATGACCATATTTATGCCCGAACGGGCGATATTGATGTGACGAATATCAAAAACATTCCGACTGGTTATCAACAAGCATATGATCCTGATATTGGAACGGTCTATGTCGTTTCTGTAAGTGGTCCAAAAATGTATGAAGTGACAAAGGGTCAGTATGCAAAACGTTTTGCTGAAAATACTCAGCTTTATCAAATCATCGACCTTGATGGCAATACGTTACGATTTAGGGCGTTTACCGCAACTGGCGAGTTATATGATGAATTCAAGCTTCAAAAACGAGAGGGTCAACCGAACCAGTTAATTGAGAGTAACTTCTAAAGGACGAGGAGCTCGCGCCTATTGTTACTGTTTTAGGCTCTTTCTCTTACTTCTTATTTTCGGAGTGTGCGTGAATCATTTAAACAGTGGTCAAAAGAAACGCTATCATTTACAGCGTCTGCCCATGTTTTAGCTGTGGATAAAGCCACAAATGCATGGCTTAAAAAAATCCCCCCAGATGTTTATGCGTACTGGGTTCAGATTCGAAGCTATTCACCAGTCGCTTTCCTCTTTCTGGCTGTGCTAGTTTAGACTTAGTTAAATAAAATATTGTCAGAGGATCACTATGCTGAAACGTTTAGATCATGTGTCTATTGGCGTCGCAGATATAGATAAGGCAAAGACCTTATTTACGGATATTCTAGGTGGTCAATTATTACCTGATCTTGGTGATTCAGAGGAAGGTTTTAGTTGGTTAACCTTTATGCTGGGTGGTAAGAAGTTGGAACTTGTCACGCCCAAGAAAATGGGCGAGGGTGGTGTAGGCAGTTATCTGCAAAAGTACGGGGAAGGTTTCCACCATTTGTCATTCGCGGTGAATGATTTGGCAGAGTCGCGTGACTATTTTGAATCGAAAGGGTTAAGAGTGCTTAGTTATAGTGAAGTATCCCCTACCTTCAAACATTTTTATCTGCACCCAAAAGATACTTTTGGCGCATTGATCCAGGTTTTTGAAGAGAATACTAAAACGATAGAAATGGCTGATCTATCGGGTGAGAAATAAATCTCTGGTTACCGATGATTACTTTTAAAACTCATAATTGTTGTTTATTGAATATAGCATTTACTATGAAGAGTATAGATGAAGTACAGAAGAGTAGATGTTATAAATTGTCTAAGGAGCCTTCAATAATCTATTGATCAGAAAATCATAAAAGGTTCTTTGATCTCTCCACTCAATGGCTACGCTCATCTCTTTCCCGGTCTCGTCAACTACTGTTTTTCCCTCGTCAGTTATTTTTATGCAAAGCTTCTTCATTTCTAGTAAGGCGTTATCAAGCGCGAGATAAATTGCTACCGTGTCAAATAATGTTGACGAGCGATTTATCGATTCAACATCCTTCGCGCCCAATGCCCGTAGCCATATTTCGTAGTTAGTAATGACCTCAATCATTGTTTTGTTAGTGGCTTTTGCGACGGCTTGATAGTTGTCTCCTTCGAGACTAATCATTCCACAGGTATCAAGAGGCGTAATTATCATATCAAGATCGGAGGAAAATACTGTTTTTGCTGAATCTACATGTTGGACTATATTATACTCTGCTTGCACATCGTTTGTTCCCTTATAGCCCCTGAAAATAGCCCCATGCATGCCAACGAATCGTGCTTTCTTCGTAATACGAGGCTCGATTTGGAGAAGTTTTTGGATGTTTTGGAGTGGACCCAAACATATTAACGTAACTGTTTCCTCTGACTGCATAATTATATCAGCCATTGCCCTAACACCGTCATCGATTATCTCGCCGGGATAGTCACGGAGTTGATAGCCGTCGATATACGCCCTCTGGTTTTCCGAAAGACTATCGAAGGTTAAACCGAGCCCAACAGGAATTTCTGTATGGCCGACATGTTCGAGAAATTTACAAACAATCTTTGCGCGATAGGTAGTATCTCCTGTACAGGTAGTAATCAATTTAATATCTAACTCGGGGCAGCCAAAGGCCATCGCAAGCGCCCAAGTATCATCGATATCAGAACCAATATCGGTATCAATAATTACTGGAATTGTTTTCATAAAAGACCCTTTCTACGAGTGATTTTGTAAACAAATGCATGCTGGCACGGCTGCTTTTTCGGGACCGAAATCTCTAATCCTTCTCGTGAGAGATCCCAAGATAATCGTTCATCTGAACCGAGCATAGTTACCGAAGAAATTTCTTCAGAATATAGACGACCCAAACTCTTTATCTTTGACACTCCCTTGGGCCAACCTAGGCAGGTGGCGTAGATAGCATTGTCAGTGCAGGTAAACCTATAATCCTCAGCAGTATAAAGCACCTCATGCTGTTCGCTAAACATCCCCGCCTCTGTCATCTCAGTGGGGCCCTCCCCATAAACGAACCAGGGTGTTGTTTCATAAACTGCTTCACCGTTAATCCTTAGCCAATCCCCCATAGACTTCAATAAGCTTTTAGCCTCATCTGGGATGGTACCATCTGCTTTAGGACCAACGTTAAGCAACAGGTATCCATTCTTACTCACGTTATCCACTAAATTATGTACTAAGGTACTCGCTTTCTTAAAGCCTGCATCTTTGACAAAACCCCAAGCCCCCTGATCATCTACAGATGTATCAGTAATCCAATCATAGTAGGTCAGCTTATCCATACGGCCGAGCTCATAGTCGATTAGGGCGACGCCAGGAACGAGATCGTGATTTTTATATGCTAGAGCAAGATCGGTCCCCCACTCCGCCTCTTTATTGTAATAGTCGGCCAGTAGTTGTTTCTTATAATCTTCCTGAACCCACTTTAATCCAAAGTCGAACCACAGCAAGTCAGGTTGGTAGCCTTGTAAAACTTCATCGATCTTGGTTCGCCACATATTATGGAATGCCCCGCTGGGAGGGTCCTGTTCTAGCCAGACATTAGCTGATTCATCAAAGCTATCAAGATTATGTATTGGGCCATAGAGACCGGCGTATTCTTGCTTTGATACATCGCAATCACGCCGCCAATGAGGGTACCACCACCACTGCTCAAAGTGATGGAAGGCGGTCATAAACTTCATCCCCTGATCCCTAATTGCAGTCTCTAATCTTCCAACGATATCCTGTTTAGGTCCCATCCTTGCAGCGTTCCAAGGATTACTATGACTATCCCACATAGAGAAGCCGTCGTGATGTTCGGCTACTGGCCCAGCGAATTTTGCGCCCGAATCCTTAAAGAGTTTCGCCCATTCCTCTGGATCAAAATTTTCGGCTGTAAACATGGGAATAAAATCCTTGTAGCCAAACTCCGTAGCGGGGCCAAAGGTTTTTTCATGGTAAGCAAATTGAGGAGTATCTTTATGGTACATATTACGGGCATACCAGGAGCCGTTCGGTCCGCAAGCTGGAACACTATATAGACCCCAATGGGTGTAAATACCAAACTTTGCCTCTCGAAGCCATTTTGGTGTTCGATGATTCTGTAGGGAAGTCCAAGTCGCTTCGTAAACTCGTTTCATCTAAATCCTCGAGGAATACTCTTTTCCTTAAGCAAATAACTCTATGGTGTTCTGTATCAAATAGTCAAATTGACGCTAGCGCTCATACCTGATCACAGGCATTATCAAAGTAACTAGGTCTCCAGGGAACAGAAATGACAACTAGAATGCCAGCTTTAAGTCTCGCAGCTGTGCCCGGCAGGAGGAGAGCGACGATATCACTAGCTATGGAAATAGAAAAAAAAGGGTTTAGCGGCATCTACGGCCCTAGTTTAGGAGACTCTCTAGCCTTGTGCGAGGCACTCGCCTTTGCGACGAAAAAGATCCATTTTGGAACAACAATAATGCCTTTTTATTTTCGGCAGGTGGTCGATTTTGCGAGTACTGTATCCTTTATCCATGAGCTCTCTGACGGGAGATTTAGGTTTGGAATTGGCGTGAGCCATGAGCCTGCGTTGAAGGCCCGGGGTATTTCGAGTGGGAAGCCTCTGGAGGATACCCGTAAGTTTGTTGCCGAACTCCGCAGCACGCCAAGGGTAGGGGAGTTGCCACCGATTATACTTGCGGCCTTACGCAAGAAGATGATTAATTTGTCCGAAGAAATTGCAGAAGGGATGGTATTTGCGAATGGGGCCCGATCTAATATGAAGGAAAGTCTGCAAGCAATTTCTGAGAAGGCGAGAAACTCAGCTGACTTTTTTATCGGAGACATGATCCCTACATGTATTAACGATGATATTAAGCTGGCGAAGGCGGTCAACAGAAAAACACTTACCTCATATGCTTATCTGCCAAACTATCGCAACTATTGGAAAGAAGCAGGATATAGAGAAGAAATGGAAGGTATTGAAGCTGCAATATCAGCGGGTGATCGTGAAAAGGTTCAGTACTTTCTGACGGATAGCTGGCTATCGGATACCACGTTGTTTGGTTCTGCATCGCAAGTAAGAGAGGGTGTCGAGGCTTGGTTTGATGCGGGAATAAAAACACCGATCCTCGTACCTTCTTCGGCGAACGGCGGCCAGATGATTGCTTTTGAGGAAATGTTAGCGATCTGGTGATGAAAGTTTATTAATTTGGTGGTTGAGCAAATTAATATCATTTTTTTGTTTAAAACACATGGTGGACTATCAGATGCAACAGGAAGATTTATGCCTAGAAACAACGTTAAGGCTCGATATTGCTACTCCATATAGAACATATCTTCCTAGTGATTATAACGAAGAAGGTAAAGGACACCCATTGTTGCTCTTTTTGCATGGAGCAGGAGAGCGTGGTTCAGATCTAGAGATAATGGCAAGGATTGGTCTCCCGAATTACATTGAAGGCGGTGCAGAGCTGCCCTTTGTTACTATTTGCCCGCAATGTCCCAACGGTGAGGTATGGGACGTGCACGCGTTGATTGCCTTACTTGATGAAGTAGTGGGTAACTACAATATTGATCTTACGAGGATCTATGCAACTGGTCTTAGTATGGGTGGTGGAGGAGTTTGGGACCTCGCTAATAAGATTGCTGATCGACTCGCTGCTATAATCCCGATTTGTGGAAGATTATCGTTAATTAACCCTCATAAGTTGAAAGACCTTCCTGTGTGGTGCTTCCATGGGGAAAAAGACTCTGTTGTCCCGGTCGTCGATTCTGAGAGAATGGCAATGATGCTACGAAACGCAGGGTGTGATGTTCGACTCACCACTTATCCAGATACAGATCACGATTCTTGGACTGAGACTTACAATAATCCAGAAATCTACGAGTGGTTATTATCACATCAGAACATCTCGAGCTGAATCAGTCTTTATTTTTCTTCAGATGCTGTTTTCTTAGCTATCCCAAAGTTGTCTATGAACGGCATCAGGATCATTTGATACATAACTGTTTTTTGTTAAATGCATAACGGTGCGATCAGCAATGTTATAGTTAGGCCAGTGGGGTAATAAGCCTGCATCATTCGGGTTTCCGGTCCATGCGAATTTAGTAAGCGTGGATGACCAGGCCTCTGCTAGTTGAGTAACCTCAGGTAATTTTTTGTCGTAGATTTTCGCAACGTGACATCCAGGATCCGCAAAGGCATTGAATGTAAATGCCATCTCACCAGAATGCGTTGCACCCCCAAGTTTGCCGTTGTGTTCGATCGTTGTTTCCAGATCAAAACGATATAACCAGCAGTCATGATTACTTTCACTCGCGCTATCAATAAAACTTATTGCAAGACGTCGAAAGCTATCGGTCATCAGCATTTCGTAACGTCTCTTTGAGTTTAGGTCAGGATAGGCTGATTTGAGTCCAGAAACATATTTTGTTGGATCATCTGACTCTAAAACAAATTTGGCCAGATTAGTAAGTCTCTTTTCGTAAACATCCAAATCTTCATCTTTAGAATCTGGGGGAGTTTGTTGTGTCCCCTCAGTTCGGTTGGTACCAATTATGATTGGAATAGACTTATTGCGAGCGTGACGAACTGACTCGTTCAAGGGGCAGGTGAGTACAGTACCATCTATGCAGAGTCCAGCCGGCAGTTCAGCCTTGATAATTTCTTCAGCGGACATGCTTCGCAGTGTATCGAGTAGTTCTGAAGTACCTACCCCAAGTTTCTCAGCGATTTTAGGAGTCTGATCTCCTCCAGGCCATCTTGGACCATTGGCACTGTGAATAATGGCCTTATGGAATAACCCCTCGGCTGCCGGCGCTGCAAGAAGGCCCAATACACCTAGTCCACCTGTAGACTGGCCAAATACCGTTACATTATTTGAATCTCCCCCGTAGTCACTAATGTTTTTTTGCACCCATTCTAAAGCAAGAATCATATCACGGTAGCCATTTGAAGCAGTTCCCGTAAGTTCATCACTAAGGGAATCTAGATCGGTAAATCCAAATGGACCAAGACGGAAATTAATGGTAACTACGACCACATCCCCTTGACTCGCGAGTACTCTGCCATCAAATTCATTCGCGCTTCCTGACCTAAAACCGCCACCATGGATCCATACCATCACCGGTCTTTTTGAGTTCTCTCCATGAGGGGTATAGATATTTAAAAAAAGGCAGTCTTCACTCAAATCTCCAGGCGTCACTAAACCCATCGTACCAAGCTTTTGCCTTTGCATGGCTCTATTTGAATATTTCGTTGCATCGAGTAAGCCGTTCCAAGACCCTGATGCCAAGGGAGGCATAAAACGTAAACGTCCTATAGGCGGTTTACCATATCGGATTCCTAAAAAAGCGAGACTGGTGCCATGATCTATACCCTTAATCTTGCCTAGCCGCGTATCGATAACTGTCATATTTTCCCCTAAGAAGCTATAAAGCGAAACTACGTATGGTCATTTTACACTGATTAAAGGTCTAGATTATATTTAGAATAAAGAGATTGATGATCTTTGGTACTAGTATTGGCGATTTTCTTTATCGCTTTTGCTATTCTACCACCGCTATTCAATTTGCTCTCACGATACAGTCACCTCAATGGTTCGATCCTCGATATCCGTCATAACCTTACGAGTAATACTTTTACCTGTACTAGTATTCCTAAAGATAGCAGGTGTAACCGCAGATCAAGCAGTTTTACCAAAAGCTTGGTTTGAACCATCGAGGACAGCCAGTGAGCTTGGGATTACCAAGTTTAGTCAAAGCCCGATTCTCAGTGGTCTAGAACTGCCTTCAGTTGAAGTAAGGCTCGGTAAGGATCCATTAGTAGTGTCTCCCTTGGCTGATATCGGTCGTTATGGAGGTACGATTCGCATCACTCGTAACGAATGGCTAACCTTTCCAAACGTAGAATCTCCAATGACTATTTCCGCAGATATGCGGACGATATTGCCTAATCTCGCTCAATCATGGCAAACGAGCCCTGACGGTCGTCGCCTTACTCTTACATTAAGAGAAGGTATTAAATGGTCGGATGGAAAGCCATTGGTCAGCGATGATTTTTTATTTGTTTTTAATGATCTTTGGCTCAATGACGAATTTGATCCAATTCCAAGGCGAATGGCCAAAGGTGGTAGGGCAGAGAAAATTGATGATCGAACTTTCTACTATGAATTTGAGAACCCCAATCCACTAATGGTCAATTATGTGGCCCAGTACGGTAGCTTTATGTTTCTACCGAAGCATTATTATCAGCATTTTCACCCCAGATATGTAGAGAAAGAAATGCTTTCGCGAAGAATCGAGGACCTGGGTTTTATTTCTTGGATGGAGTACATCGAAGCCTGCCGAAGACAACTTATCGAAGAGAGTGTTGATCAGCCGACGGTTGACGCCTTCCAGATTGTGGAGCGCACTCCCACACTGGCTCGATATATAAGAAACCCTTATTATTTTAAGATTGACCCAAAGGGTCAGCAGCTACCTTATATCGATAAGATAGATCAACAGATTATTGATAATAAGGAAGTTATTGCTGCCATGTCGGCTACTGGCCAGCTTGACTTTTCTGCCTTTGAACTAAAGACGCAAGACATTCCTCTCCTCAAATTGGGTGAGCAGAGTGGCGATATTCGTGTACTTATATGGAATCGTTTACATTCTAGTGACGTGGTCATTCAGCCGAATTATAACTATCCAGATAAGCGTTTAGCTAAGTTGTATTGGGACCATCGCTTTCGTGAAGCCTTATCGATTGCTATCAATCGTGAGGAAATGAATCAGATTATTTATTTTGGTCAAGGTACGCCAAGCCAAATGACAGCGCACCCTAGCAGTGCCATGTATGACAAGCAATTCGCGTCTGCCTATGCCGATTATGATCCAGCTCGGGCTAACTTTTTATTAGATGCGCTTGGCTTAATAGACACGGATGGTGATGGACTGAGAGATTATGAGGATGGAGAACCGCTTACAATTACACTGGAATTTGTAGATTGGGAGACGCCAAAGGGCATTTCGTTGGAGCTCGTCAGTATCTACTGGCGGGAGGTTGGTATCGATCTGCGCCTTAAATTGGTTGATAGTTCATTACAGAGTGAGCGAGCTCAGGCCAATAAGATGCAGATGACGGTATGGCACGGAGATAAGGTGACCGATATCCTTCTTCCTATCAGCCCTTTATGGTGGGCTCCAATACAAAGTGGGCGGGAGAACACACTATGGAACGATTGGGTTCGTTGGCGACAAACGAATGGCCGCTTAGGGGTTAAGCCACCCCCGATCATGACACAATTGCAGGAATGGGCTGATGAAATGTACTCGACTATCGATGACAAGAGACGAATCGAACTTGGGAAGAAGATCTTGGATGTCGGTGCGAAGAATATATGGACGATTGGTACGGTAGGACTTGCTCCTCAGCCAGTAGTCATTAGTCCCAAGCTCCGCGGTGTACCTGATAATGGTATCTGGGGCTGGGATAATCGTTGGACTCTTTCGTACCATCCATCTACTTGGTATTTTGAATGATCCTTTGGAAGAAAAAGTGAGAGCTTATATAGCCAGGCGTATTTTCGGGATGTTGCCAACACTCGCTCTTATCTCAATTATTATTTTTGTCGTGATCCAGTTGCCACCTGGGGACATCGTCACCTCAACTCTGGACCGTTTACAGGCTGAAGGCGTAGAGGTATCGAATGATCAAATACAAAACCTTCGAGCACAGTACAACCTAGATCAACCAATGGTATTTCAATATCTTCATTGGATAGGCGGTTTCGTTGTCGGTGATATGGGTTATTCCTACCTTTACAGTAGACCGGTCAATGAACTTGTCTGGGAACGACTTGGATATACGTTATTAATAACGGTCTCCGCATTAATCTTCACTTGGGCGATTGCTATTCCTGCAGGAATTTATTCTGCGGTGCGGCAATACTCTATTGGCGATTACTTGCTTACAACGGTCATGCTCTTTGGCCTTGCTACGCCGAGCTTCCTTTTAGCGCTGATTGTAATGTATATCGGCTATGAATGGTTCGGCATAACAATTGGCGGACTCTTTTCACCAGAATATAGAGATGTCCCTTGGTCACTCGATAGAGTTAGTGATTTTTTAGGTCATTTGTGGATCCCAATGGTTGTTGTCGGATTAAGTGGTACAGCGTCCACTATGCGGATTCTTCGCGCAAATTTACTTGATGAGCTAAATAAGCCCTATGTCGTGACAGCCCGAGCCAAAGGTGTTAGACCGATCAAGCTCTTAATCAAGTATCCATTGCGGATCGCAATAAATCCTTTTATCAGTACTATCGGTCTGTTATTGCCAGTACTCATTTCTGGTGAGGCTATTGTCTCTATTGTGCTCGGTCTTCCAACTACAGGGCCGGCGCTAATTCAAGCATTGATTAATCAGGATATGTATTTAGCCGGCAGTTTCCTGATGTTGCTAGCGATATTAACAGTTATCGGGATGTTACTTTCTGACCTCTTGCTGGCATGGTCTGATCCTAGGATTCGTTATGAGTGATTCACCCCTCGAGTTTGACTTAGATGAGGTGTCTCCGCGGCAGTTGATCTGGCAGCGCTTTAAACGACATCGTCTTGCTATGGTAAGTATTGTATTTCTTGTTTTGATTTATCTGATGGCAGGATTTTGTGAATTCGTTACACCTTACGGCACCGAGACTCGTAACGTAAAAGCAATTAATGCGCCCCCCATGACTATTCGCTTTGTCGATGAGGGAGGTCAGATCTCTTTACGGCCATTCGTTTATGGCTATGACATGCATGTTAATGCTGATACATGGATGCGTGAGTACACAGAAAATACCAATTTTCGATATCCAATCTACTTTTTTAGCCGAGGTGAAAGATACCGATTGTGGGGTTTAATTGATACTGACTTACATCTGTTTACGACAGGGCATAAAGGATATGTGCATTTCTTTGGTACTGACCAACTGGGTAGGGACCTCTTCAGTCGCGTATTTTATGGGGCCCGAATTTCGCTCTCGATTGGTATCGTCGGTGTTGTTCTAACGTTATTTCTGGGTATTTTTTTCGGTGGTGTTGCAGGTTATCTCGGTGGTATTGTAGATCGACTAGTTCAAAGAATTATCGAAGTTCTCCAGTCATTACCGACACTACCTTTATGGATGGCTCTTTCGGCGGCACTGCCTGTGGCTTGGTCATCGATTGGTGTTTACTTTGGAATAACGATTATTTTGTCGCTATTTGGTTGGCCAGTCTTGGCACGTCAGGTTCGTGGAAGATTTCTTGCCCTTCGAGAGGAGGATTTTGTTATATCCGCTCGCTTACTGGGTGCTTCTAGGATGAGGATCATCTTTAAACACATGTTGCCAAGTTTTACTTCACATACAATCACAACAGCAACATTAGCGATTCCTGGAATGATTCTGGGTGAGACGGCTTTGAGTTTTCTTGGTATTGGTCTTCGTCCCCCAGTTGTTAGTTGGGGCGTTCTCATGCAGCAGGCTCAAAATTATCAAGTCATTGTAATGACGCCTTGGCTTTTGATCCCTGGTTTATTTGTCGTTTTGACTGTGATGGCTTTTAATTTTCTGGGGGACGGTCTTCGTGATGCGATTGATCCCTACAGTGCAAATCGGGAAGCATCATGACCGATAATATTTTGGAAATTCGCGATCTGGCCGTTCAGTTTAAGACAGACTTTGGTGTCACTAGAGCATTAAATGGTATCAGTTTTGAACTACCTCGCGGAAAAGTAACGGCGGTCGTTGGAGAGTCTGGCTCGGGGAAATCTGTTACTGCTAATGCTATCATGCGTCTTATAAATCCCCCTGGAAAAATCGCTAGCGGTAATCTTATTTTTTCTCCTGATGGGGGTACGCCCTTCGATATTATTGCTTTAAAAGAAACAGACCCGAGACTTGTCCAGATAAGAGGTGATTTGATCAGTATGGTTTTTCAGGAGCCAATGACTGCTTTGTCACCCGTATACTCCGTTGGTAATCAGGTTGCAGAAGCGATTCTGTGTCATCGTCATATAACCAAGCAACAGGCTTGGAGAGAGGCAGCGGAGATGTTGGTAAGAGTAGGGATAGATGATATCTCCCGACGGATTCATCAATACCCATTTGAGTTCTCCGGAGGTATGAGACAAAGGGTAGTGATAGCGATGGCATTAGTTTGTAACCCTGAGTTGCTCATATGTGACGAGCCAACTACTGCGTTGGATGTTACTATCCAAGCAGAAATACTCACTCTAATTCTTAATCTTCAGCAAGAGCTGAATAATTCAGTATTGTTTATCACTCATGATCTTGGAGTTGTTGCGCAGACTGCCGATCAGGTTATTGTTATGTATCAAGGAAGGGTATTGGAGATCGGCAGTGTTCGGCAGATTTTGAAAGCACCATTACATCCCTATACTCGCGGTCTGCTTGCAGCCATCCCCGCACTAGCCAAAAAAGGTCAGCGACTAGAGACTATTGCTAGTGTGGTGGGTGATGAAGATATAGAGACTCCTTACCCGCTCACTCGTTTGAAAGATGGTCGTCAAATAAGTCTGTCTCCGCAAGCTCTTGAGAGGATTATCAATGAATGAGAATTTACTGGAGGTTTCTAATCTTACCAAGTGCTTCGACGAGGCACCGGTAGTAAGCGATGTGAGTTTTTCTGTAAAGTCATCAGAGACTCTTGGGATTGTTGGAGAGTCTGGTTCGGGTAAAACGACGCTTGTCCGTTGTATCCTTAGGGCTATCGATCCCGACTCAGGAACTATTCTGTACAATAGCCAAAATGGCTGGCGTGAGATGCAGGTCTTGACCAACGTCGACCTAATACCGTTACGTAGAGAAATACAAATGGTTTTCCAGGATCCATTCTCTTCGCTTAATCCTCGTATGACCATAAGTGAAATTTTAGAAGAGCCACTGATTATTCATGGAGTTGGTGATAAATCTTCCCGCAGGAAGTTAGTCTTAGATATGTTAGCCAAAGTTCAGTTGAGTAAAGATACCCTCACCCGTTTCCCTCATGCTTTTTCTGGAGGACAGCGTCAGCGAATCGGTATCGCCAGAGCCCTCATGTTACGGCCAAAACTCGTAGTTTGCGATGAGTCTGTCTCGGCTTTAGATGTTTCTGTCCAAGCACAGGTAATAAATTTACTCGAGGATCTACAAGAAGAGCTCGGTCTAACCTATATCTTTGTTGCGCATGATCTCAGTGTTATCCGTCATATTTGTGATCGTGTACTAGTAATGCGTCATGGTCGTGTAGTTGAACACGGTTTGGTGGAAAATGTGTTCAGTGATCCGAAAGAAGACTATACAAAGCTCCTATTATCAGCGATCCCATCGCCAGACCCTGATATTCGACTCAGGCCAGAAGATCGAAAGCGCTTGGTGTTATAGGTGCCAAACACACAAGAAGAAAACGAAGAATTTGTCGCTAAGCATCTGAGACGTAATATTTTAGTGCAGCTAACTCATGGGCTTTTTGGTCAGACAGGGTTCCGCCTTTTTGCCGCGCCGACCTTTTTACCAGTCTATCTCTATTCACTCTCTGGTTCCGAGTTTGTTGTTGGGCTAGCACGCTCACTGGAAGCTGTTGGACAAATGCTGACACCAATGGTCGGGGCATCATTAATAGGACACCGTAAAAAAATACTTGGTATTACACTTACCTCGAGCATACTAATGCGAATGCAGATGCTTGGCATCGCCCTTACCGGTCTTTTTCTTGGATCCACCAATATTGGTCTCTGGTTGATCATATTTTTTATGGTGCTTCTAGGAATTATGCAGGGCATAACTGTGGTGATGATGAATTCATTGCGTGCGAAAGTGATTCCTGTTCATCGCCGAGGTTTCGTGGCTGGTTGGAGAAATTTCCTCTCCAATGGGGCTACGGCAATCGTTGCTTATTTCGCCGGTGGTTACTTAATAGACAATAACATTCTGGGTGATGGTTATGCTGCGCTTTTTCTACTAGCTTTTTTTATAGCTCTATTAGGAATAATTGTATTCATTTTTACTAAAGAGCCAACAGGGATAGATCTTCGCAAACGTGAGAATATCCAACAGAGTTTTAAATCATTAAAACCCCTTTTTAGGACTAATCCACATTTTGCTCGATTCTTTTTAGTTACTGTGCTGGGCTCGATTGGGCGTATGGCTATGCCTTTCTATATACTTTTTGCTGGAACCCGGATGGAACTCTCAGGTGCAATGCTTGGGTTGTTGACAACAATCTGGATGTTATCTGGTACGGTAACTAATCTCTTGTGGGGTGAGATTGCGGATCGAAAGGGTTATCGGGTTGTGATGATTATTACGCTGGCTTTGTGGGTTATCGCGCACTGCCAGCTTTTAGTGATTCAGGAGGTCTATGGGGTAATGATATTTTTTGTTGTTTTTGGCATTGCCATTAGCGGCTTTAATCAGGCTCGAATGAATATGGTTTTAGAGTTAGGTTCTGATGCAGACATCCCTTTACGAGTTGCAGCTTCAAACATGGCAAGTAATACCGTTGGTGCTATTGGACCGCTTTTGGGAGGTTTAATCGTTCTTGCTATGGGGTATGAAATTATTTTTATTATTTGTATATTGGTTCAGTCCGTAGCGCTCGTTATTATGCTTAACTCTGTTCCAGAACCAAGGTCTTTAGAAGCGAAGCTAAGTGAAGACGACGAATTAGTTTAAAGTCTCAATGTCATGAAGTAGCGTTTTGTGAAGCGAGAGTATTGTCAACCTATCCACTTTTTATTATCGGCGCCAGCCATCCTAGGCGCTCGCTGGGGAACGAGTGAATGACCATTTAATTTGAATCCGATCCCAGGTAATTTAACAGGGTTGTTTGCAACTTCAATTTCAGCCAACAACTCTCTTGAGGCTAGCTGTCCTTCATCGAGAACCTCTCCGATTGTCCTAACTCGACTGGCGGGGACCCCTACATCTTCAAGAATCATTTCCCAGTGGATCGCAGTATCTTTAAGAAATGATTCATTAAGTCCCTCGCGAAAGGATACTATATTTTTTTGGCGTTTATTCGGGGTAGCCCAGCGAGGATCCTCAATCCACTCTTCGTGTTTTAGTGCTCTACAGAGATCCTTAAACTGACGTTCATTGTTTGCGGCAACTGTCAGTAGTCCTTCCGCTGTATTAAATGTTCCTGAGGATGGAGCTCCACTTGCTGCTTCGTTACCGAGTTTGGAAGGCTCTCTTCCGGTTGTTGCAGTAATGCTAAGATTATTGGCCATTAGTATCATGGCAGTATCGAGCATAGCCACATCGATGCTCTGACCCTCTCCTGTCCGATTTCTTTCTAATACAGCTGAAGTAATAGCAAAAGCAGCATTAAGGCCGGTTCCGTAATCCACGTAGGGCGCTCCCACTTTTACTGGTCCCATTTCTTCTGTGCCAGTTGTATGCATAATCCCTGACATTGCCTGTACTACGTGATCATACGCCGGTCGACCACCGATTGGTCCTTCTCCACCGTAAGCGGAAATCGAACAATAAATTAGTGAAGAATTTAATTGGCGAGTAGAGGATTCTCCTATCCCTAGTCTCTCTGCGACACCTGGTCTGAAGTTTTGTACTAGAACATCCGCATCTACAATTAAATTATTGAGAATAGAAAGATCGCGTTGATCCTTAAGATTTAACTCGACAAAGTCTTTTTGCGCATTTTGTACACAGAATCCAAGTCCAAGACCAAGTTTGCTAAGTTCAGGATTAACGTCTGAAAATCGTGTTTGTTCTCCTCCAGGCCGTTCGATTTTTATCACCTCTGCACCTAATAATGCTAATTGATAGGTACAATATGGTCCCGCAAGGACCTCGGTTAGATCAAGGACACGAATTCCCTTCAATGGTTCTGGTCTCTCTATCATTGTTTTTCCTCGCTGTGTTGATGCACTATAAAAGATTCCTCAGCCATCGTGCAAAGCGAGGAAGTGTGGATTTTTATAAGCCTCAGTTTCGAATCTCATCTTGTGGTCGTCAGTTAAGATGTCAGTTCGTTAGAGTAATTATGTTCCTTTTGTCATATTTGGCCCTTCCACTATTTTCCGATATTCTCGCACGCAACTATTTTGGAAAAACAATGATGAAAAAATTAGACGGTAGAGTTGTGCTTGTTACAGGCGCGAGTAGAGGGATAGGTAGAGCAATTGCCGAGGGTTTTGGTCGTGAAGGAGCAGATGTTGCAATTAACTATACCAGCAATAAATCTGCCGCAGTTGAGGTGGCAGAGAATATTCGCTCATGTGGTCGAAGGGCTGAGGTTTATCAAGCAAATATTGGTATTGAGGAAGAATGTAATACGATGTGTGACAGAATTCTCAAAGATTTTGGAAGCTTAGATACGTTGATCAGCAATGCAGGTATGGGCTCTGCTGCGATCAATCGACCAAGCATTGCAGATGCAACCAATGATCAATGGGAGACCCTTTTTGCGGTAAATTTTTGGGGCCCAGTCTACCTATGTCGTCGGCTTATCCCGGTGCTTCGTGAGGCTGAGCGAAGCGATATAATAATGATTTCCTCCACTTCTGCCCAGGCTATGAATCCTGGTTTTGGAGTTTATTCCGTGAGCAAGGCTGCCATAGAGACAATGGCGCATACTTTGGCAAGAGAAGAAAAGAAGCACGGAATGCGAGTCAATATAATCGCCCCAGGTTTAGTTGACACTGATATGGGTCGTCGAATTATTGAGGCGACAGGTAACGGAAATATTACTGATAGAGCCTCTTCCGCGCCTTTTGGCTTTGTATGCACTCCTGATGATATTGCTTCGACCGTATTGCATCTTTGCTCAGAAGAAGGACGCTATATTACCAACCAAAGAATTACTATCTCGGGAGATTGATCACCAAGCTAATAAATAGAGTTAGGGAATACGTACCCCGCTGAACGTATAGTCATAGGACGTATCTGTTTCGCAGATCCCGCGCAAAGTACCTTTGAGTGTTCCCTTTTCATATCTAAGCAAGGCGAGCATCGTTCTGGTTGCACTCTTACCCCATTTGGCTTGAAAGGAGAACGGGGTATGAGAGTATTGCAGTGAACGACCTTGATATGTGATGTCTCCGATAGCGATTTCGCCTTCCCTCTCATCCTGAATAGTCCCTAATAATGCATCATTCTTCTTTGATATGAAGAGGCTGGTTTTAGAATGCGTGCCATAAAAATTGGTTGTCATCTCCCACTCTCCCAGAATTTCTTCATACGCAGGAAGAGTAGTTTTGACACTAGGATAATCACGCCATAACCAGCGTAAAGTTTCTGGGAAGAGTTCTCCACCATGAGCCAGATCATGACCACCAGGCCCAAGCTCCAAACGATAGTCGTACTTGGAAAATTGGAGCGCAGAGGCCATGTTTAAATTACCAAGTGTCCAGTTTCCCTCATTCAAATTAAGGTCATTTTTTCCATCAGCAAGAAATACCCTCAGCGGTTTTGGGCTATTGCGTGTTTGTCTCACTAAGTGCGGGAAGTCAGCTCCTTCAATATGTCTAGCGAAGCTGGCTATGTGGCATATAACTTTGCTGAAAAAATCAGTTCTTTGCCATGCTACGGCGAATGCACACAAACCACCGTCACTCATACCACAGATTGCTCTTCCGGCCCGATTATTTACTAATAGGTAATCTTTACTTACCTCAGGAATTATTTCCTCAAGGAGGAATCTCGCGTAGACGTCCCCGGTGGCGACATATTCTTCCGATCGAGTGCTTATTTGATTAATAAGCCCAGGGGAAACAAAAATACCAATGGTGACAGGCATTTCTTCATTATGAATTAACTCATCAAAAACCCTTGCTGCTTTTACGGGTCCGTCATCATTCACGTATGCCTGACCATCTTGAAATACCATTAAGCACGCAGGGCAGGTTTCTTGATACTGAGAGGGTATATAGATCCAATAATCTCGCTTTGTTGCTGGATATATGCGACTCGATTCGAATCTCCGATGCTCAACCCTACCTTTCGGCGGCTGCTCTTTTTCAATATTATTTGACATAGCTTTTCCTTTGTACCCTCCAGGCAATGGCTAATGTTATCACTACAATTTGCAGCATCGTTGCGATGATCGATATTTGTTTCGTCTTCTTGGTAGTTTCTCCCATATTCCCAATGTCAATTGTATGTTAACTTTCCAAAAAGGGGTTTAAACGAGTTCGTAGGGCACCATAAGTATTATTCTAATAAACGATAAGCATTCGAGGGAATACGGGAAATGAGCAATGCAAATATACTTCCAATAGACACAAAAGAAGCGACCTTAGAAATAGTTGGTGGGAAAGGTCGCTCTCTTGCAGAAATGGTTAATGCTGGGTTAGCGGTACCCGGAGGCTTCTATGTGACGACCACTGCATACCGGAAATACATCATAGAGAATAATCTTCAAAAAAAAATCATTAACCTAGCTAAGCCTGAAATCGGAGAGTTTACGCTTTCATTCGATAAGGCATCAGCGGCGATACAAAACATTTTTATGAATGAGCCAATTTCTGTTGGAATGGCAAAGGAAATTACTAATGCTTATTCAGGGATTGATGGAGATAGTCCGCCTGTAGCAGTACGATCCTCGGCGAACGCAGAGGATCTGCCCGACATGTCATTTGCTGGCCAACAAGATACTTACCTAAATATTCGGGGGGAGAGTGAAATTATTGTGGCCGTTAGAAATTGCTGGGCCTCACTTTGGACGCCACGTGCGATGGCTTATCGCCATCAAATGGGGATTGACCATGACGCTGTTGCCATGGCAGTTGTTGTTCAGCTAATGGTGGCCTCCGATGTGTCGGGTATTTTATTTACTGCAAACCCTGCTACGGGCGAGCGTTCTGAAATGATTGTCAATGCCAGTTTTGGATTAGGAGAGGCAGTAGTCAGTGGCCAAGTTACGCCTGATACATACACCGTCGATCGCGATACTAGAGCAGCGACGGACACCATCATTGGTGCAAAGGAACAGAAAATTGTTTCAGATGGTGCTCAGGGCACAAAATTGGAGGATATTCCTGAAGATCAGCGCGATACTTCCTCCTTGTCGGAAGAGGCAATTAAGGAACTTGTAGATCTAGCAGTAAAAGCAGAAGCTCACTTTGGGGGAGTTCCGCAAGATATCGAATGGGCTTATGCCGATGAAAAACTTTTTATGCTTCAGTCTCGGCCCATTACTAATCTCCCCCCTCAGCCTATTAATGTGGAGTGGGAACCGCCAGCGCCAGCGAGGATACTGGCTCGTCGTCAAATCGTCGAAAATATTCCAGATCCTTGTACCCCACTATTTGACGAACTGTATTTGTGGGAAGGATTAGAAACTGGGAAAGATGGTAAAAAGCGCGCCAGTTTTATGGCTGGAGGCGGCCCCATGTTTATCTCTATGCATGGTTACGCTTACCAAAGATTTGATTGGCCGCAAATCATTGCAGCAAGGGATGAGCGACAAGCCAAGGAGGCTATGACAGAAGCAGAGATGGACGCCGCAGAAATTGCGGCAGATGCAGAGCAATTTGGGGAATCTGGGGAGGCATTTGCGGCCAGAGATCCGAAAAGTGAAATCGGCAAGCGTATGGCTGCGGAGGCCAAACAATTTGTGGGTGCTGATAAGGAACAGAAGGATCTCGGCTTGTTTTTGGAAAGCCTATCCAACGAAGACAAACAAGCCTTTGATGACTGGGCGAGCAACTCGGGATTAGATAACGTTGCCGGTATAGTGACCGTGCCTGAAAGTAAAAACCCAACGTTTAAAGCGTTCAATAGAACTGAAGTCAATGAAGGCCAGATTAAAGAATTCTATGACTGGGCGAAACCCATGATTATGGAGGCAAGAGAGAAATGGGAGACCGTTGATCGTGCCAACCTCAGTGACGAGGAGCTTTTTGCAGGGGTAAAAGAGCTTTCGATCGCTGGTGGTAGCTTCTGGAGTGGGAATGGCGGACACACTTTTGGTGTTGCAAAGTCGACAGATGATCAGTTGCAGGCCTTTTTAAGGGAGACTCTACCCGATCACCGTTTTACGAGTGGCCAATTTCTATCTGGCTTCAGATCTAAGACTGTCGAAGCGAATGAACATATGTTCGAAATTGCACAAAAGATCTCTGTGAACAAAGCACTGAAAGAGCTCGTTATCGTCACCCCGGCCTCGCGTCTGATGCAAGTCCTGGTTGAAAACCCTTCAGCCAAGGGAATCGTCGAAGCAATAAACGGTTATCTCGAGCTCTATGGACACCTCGGATATAGTTTGGATTATGCAGAGCCTCTCCCACTTGAAGATCCCTCTGGCCTGCTAGCGACACTAAAAACAATGGTTTCAGATGACGATTATAATCCTGCAAACCACCAGGGTGAAGCGACCAGAAAACGTGAGAAAGCGATGGAAGATATTCTGAAATTACTAGATGGCCTTCCTTACTGGCAATTTCGATTCCGCATTTGGTTCACTTATCGTTTTTACCATATACGTGAAGAAGTTATGTACTACCTTTATATGGCCTGGCCACCCCTCAGAGAATTGGCGTTAGAGCTTGGACAACGTCTAACTAATCTTGGTTCTCTTAGCGAGAAAGAACATATTTTTTATCTGGTTAGTGAAGAAATAAACCAGGCAATTGAGGCAGGGAAAAGTGGTTTAGCTGTCCCCGAGTTAGGGCCTCTTGCCGAGGAGCGGTTTGAGCTCAGGGAGGCTAGAAAAAGACTGCATCCACCAGGAACTGTTCCTTTTGATGCTAGTGATGACCCAGCTGTGCGGTTTAAAGAAACTCAATTTGCGAATGATCCTAATTCAAATATGATGATGGGGGTGCCGGTAAGTCCCGGTTCTGTTTCAGCGGCAACGAGCCTCATAAATTCACCTGCGGAATTTGATAAAATGCGGCCACGAACCATTTTGGTATGTGCCCAGACTAACCCCGCCTGGACACCGCTGTTTGCGCATGCTGCTGGGTTGGTAACGGATATGGGTGGTATCTTGGGCCATGGTTCAATTGTGGCGCGAGAGTATGGTATCCCAGCTGTAGTCGGAACAGGGACTAGTACCCAACGGATTAAACATGAACAAAAAATTACGGTTGATGGAGATGTAGGTACTGTTGAATTGCATGATGAATAGAGAGACATCGAAATGACTGGGGTGCATAGAGCCAAGAGAATGCTGAGAATCCCCGTCGATGTATGAGCTGAAAGATAAACTCGTGGTTGTCAGTGGTGCAAGTCGGGGGATAGGAGAGGCTAGCTCCCGTGCATTGGATGGGGCAGGAGCTCGGGTTGTGCTTATAGGACGGACATTGGAGGACCTAGAGCGTGTAGCATCGGATCTTAAACACGACCCTGTGATTTTACAGGCAGATCTTTCTGAGCCGAGAGCAGGAACGGAATTAGGGGAGCGGGTGATCGAAAAGGTTGGACCTGTCGATGTACTAGTCAATAATGCCGGCATCCCAATGCGTCGAACTCCCGACTCTCTTACAGAAGAAGAATTCGATCTCGTATTCTCGATAAATGTTCGATCGCTTCTAATGTTAACTCTTGCATTAGGTCCTGGTATGGCTGAACGAGGTGGGGGCTCTATTATTAATATCTCATCAATTGCCAGTCTGCGAGGTCCCGTTGGGAGGGTCGCTTATGCTGGAACCAAAGGGGCGGTTGATGCTATGACCAGAGCCCTTGCTGCAGATTGGGGGGAGCAAGGAATTCGAGTGAATGCTATTTGCCCTGGCCTTATTGCAACTGCAATTTGGGAAAAAGATCGCGCTAATGTCCCCGGATTAAGTGAGCAGTTAGAAGATCGAATTGCCCTTAAGCGATGGGGTTTTGGTGATGATATTGCGGATGTTGTGCTGTTTTTTGCTTCTGACGCCTCGCGGTATATGACGGGTGAGGTTGTAGCCGTTGATGGGGGTATGGCGAAGGTTAATTCACCATCTCGACTATAGTCTTCTTTTTCTTTAGGTTGTTTTGTGCTCTGCGTACTGTATTAGTGCCCTCAAATATCCGAGAGTGAACGCCTCTTCGGTTGTCCCATCCCCCTCTCCAGGGACGTGGTCTGGGACGATCATGCCATTAAAACCAATCTCGATAAGAACGTCCATAATGGCATGTAGGTTAAGATAGCCAGCATCAGGAAATGTTTCGATGAAGTTTGGCAATGGTGATGTGATATTACGCATGTGGACTTGGTGAATTTGACCTGCGTTTCCAAACTCACGAAGCGCGGAGCTTATATCTTCTCCTTCTCCTAAAGGGCCCTCCATTTCAGCCCAAGTGCCAACGCAAAAAAGAATACCCGAATTAACCGACTGATCTGAAATTTTCATTGCCCGTCGGAATGACTCAGTACTCTTAAATATACGATCTACACCTTGATGATCGAGAGGCGGGTCATTTGGATGCAGTTGCATCTTAACCCCTGCTTTTTGCGCAACAGGTAATATCTCTTTTATATACCGTTCGTAGTTTTCCCAAAGCTCATTTTCTTCATACTGTCGCAGGTATTGTTGAGGAGCTTTCTTCGCCAGCTCTGTCGAAAAACCTCGTGATGCTACCCCTCGCGTATTTTCACGATGCGTTTCATACATACCTCCGGTATGCCAAGCGTAGGTCGTATGAGGGATACCGAGATCACCCAGGTCTCGAATAAAATTCTTAAAAAAGTCCAGGTCTTTATCTCGCTCGGGAAGACCGAGGGCAGCCGACGTCGAGTTATAAAGATCCTCCAGCATGACTTCATGCAGCTCTAGTCCAGCCCCTTTTACTCTCTCAACAATTTGTTCTAGATGTTCCCTCGTGGCTTCCGTGCTTGAGAGGCGGACCTCGATGGCTTCTACTCCTAAGCCTAATAGAAAATCGAGGCGTGCTTGATTTAGGTCCTGCGGTCGTTGGTGAGATACCCCTAACTTCATTATCTAATCCAAGTTCTGACTTGAGGACGATATTAACATGACTTATGTTAAGTCGCTTATTATTCAGAGTGTTATTATCTTTTTTAAGGGGAATTTCATTGCTGACGAAAGAACAGATCAAATACTACCATGAAGAGGGCTACCTACTGCTTCCAGATATTCTTGAAGCCGAAACCTTGTTAGAGTTGCGGAGGGTGACTGAAGAAGTGGTTTCGCAGGCTAAGGAGCTTACAAAACATTCAGATGTCTTTGATCTAGAACCCACTCACGAACTTAACAAACCTCGTATACGTCGTATTAAAAGACCACACTTGGTTCACCCTTTCTACAAAAAATTAGCTTCTCACCGGGGTATTATCGAAGTCCTAATGCCTTTACTTGGAGAGGATATTCGAATGCGGCCTGCGGGTAAGATTAATATGAAATCAGCTGGCTTTGGATCTCCAGTGGAGTGGCACCAGGACTGGGCGTTTTACCCTCATACTAATGAAAATGTGCTGGCGGTTGGCATTTTGCTTGACGATATGAATACGGATAATGGTCCGCTTCTAGTTTTACCGTACTCACACAAAGGTCCGATATATGATCATCACGATAATGGGGTTTTCTGTGGAGCGATTGATGTTGTTAGGGAAGAGTTAAATATTGGGTCAGCGAGAGAGCTCTGGGGCAGGGCGGGCACAATAACTATCCATCATGCTCGCTTGGTGCACGGTTCTGCTGCGAATCACTCTAACGAACAAAGACGTATCCTATTTTATGAGTATGCTTCCGCAGATGCATGGCCGTTGGCTGGTATCGAGTCTGTTGAAGATCTGGAGGAGTTCAATAGCAGACTGGTACAAGGTAAGCCCACACTTCAGCCAAGGCTGGAAGAAGTTCCCGTAAGAATGCCTCTTCCTATTGATCGATCAAAGGATTCGATCTATGAAAAACAAAAAGCAGTGTCTCGACGTTACTTCGATAATGATGACTGATTATCCAGCAGACTCAGTTCCTATTGTGAGTAGTACGTTTTAGGGTCGTATCGAGAGGGCAAAAAGATAGCCCTCTGGGGGTGTAATTCATGACCGGCTGACGCTGCCGGAACACCGTGTTCAGGTTGAACCACTTCTCCCGGTTTGCCATGAGTACCCCAGACCTCGGCGGATGCGTGAAGAGATGTTAAAGCCGCATATCCGGCTTTGACTGTACCAATATCGGTATAGTCCTCGGCACTATACTCGGTCGGTTGTTGTTTCATCACCAGCTGATTCTTTTCTTGAACCATCGTTCCCTTGAATGTTCCGTAGGGAGCGAGCGCCGCCCAACGAACACCTTTAATTTCATCAAGAGGTAGGCCAGGTACATTTAAATTAAGTAAGGTATGAGAAGGCCCCTCAATAAGGTGGGGGAGCATACCAACTGTGATTGCTGCTGCACTGCTCCAATACCACGGGTCAGTGACGTCAACGCTAACTGCAATCGATCTCATTCCGAAGTTTTGCCCGGCAATTCCCGCTCCGATCGTTCCACTATGAGCTACAGCACGACCGGGATTGAGTCCCGCATTTATACCTGAAACTACAATATCTGGCGAGTCACCAAAAGCACCCATATGGGCTGCGAGCACACAGAGGGCAGGCGCTCCGGCGATACCATAGACTTCACCTGAGAAGTTTTTTATTTCAGATACCTCGAAATTAATTGGGTTGTTGCTTGCAATTCCACTGACTGATGTTCCTGTTCCCGATGCGTTATGGTCGGGGGCGACAACTATAGCTTCATAGCCAGCTTCTTCGATCTGGACTGCGAGTTCATGGATTCCTGGACTATCTACACCGTCATCGTTGGTAATAAGGATTTTCAAACGTTCCTCCCTAAGATAAATACCCTTTTTGCTTAAAGCACTTCTACGTTAGTGTTCTTGCCTAACTTATTTCGCATTAAGAGCTTTCTTTTGAAAAATTATAACACGCCAGGATTAGATTCATTGGAAGGCATCCTTTTATCGCAAATTTTTATAGAGGTCTCTGCATACTCCCCGAGATATTGATTAGCACAGCACATGCTTTACGACTAGGCTATATCGATACTACCCTGAGGGACTTATTTGATGATGCGTCTCAAACTTAGTAGTTATTAATTTGAAAATATCTAAGAGGTTATTATGAAAATTACTGCCGTTAAAGCGATTCCAGCTGGAGTACCATTTAATGCAGATATCACGCGAAATTTTATGTTTGTAAAAATTGAAACAGATGCAGGCCTTACCGGTTGGGGTGAGGCATCATCAGGACCGCTTGCTGTAGCGACTATGATAGAGGAATTCGGAGCGACTTTGGTCGGGAAGGACCCCAGCGAGATCGAAAAGCATTGGCAGATCTTATACCACTATTTTCATGTTCGGGGCGGTGTGGTTCAGATGTCGGCAATTAGCGGTATTGAAATAGCGCTTTGGGATATTAAAGGGAAGGCCCTTGATACCCCCATCTATGACTTGCTCGGTGGAAAAATTCGAGATCGAATATGGACTTATGGTAGGTGGGATGGGGCAACGCCGGAGGCATCAGTAGAGACAGCTTTGATGTTTGTCGATATGGGATTAACTGCATTAAAGGGCGATCCCTTTGAACATCGCGGCATTTTTATTGATCGGGCCTCAGAAGATTTGGCTGTAGAGAAATTAAGAGCAGTTCGGGATGCCGTGGGCGAAGACGTCGAACTTCTAGTGGAAGTGCACGGTCGACTCTCCCCAGCGGATGCTATTCGTGTTGCTAATAGGATGGAACAATACAGACCATTTTATTTGGAAGAGCCAGTCCCCCCACAGAATATGGAAGCCTTAAAAAAGGTGTCTGAGCATACGAATGTACCGATTGCTACAGGTGAGAGATTGCTAACAAAATTTGACTTCGCTAATTTATTGCCACTGCATGCAGTGTCAATGATTCAGCCGGATATTATGTATGCTGGAGGAATTTTAGAGACTAAGAAAATTGCCGCGATGGCAGAGGCCTATTATGTTGGTTTCCAGCCTCATAATTGCTACGGCCCGATCAACACTCTTGCTGCACTGCATCTAGATGCATGTACTCCTAATTTTGTTATTACGGAAGGAGGGCCCTCCCTAAGAGCTTCGTGGTTTTCAGAATCGGTAGTTGGGGATATGCCGCGGCAGAAAGACGGATATTTTAGTTTACCGTCAGGCCCTGGGCTCGGATGTGCCATGAACGAGGATTGGTTAGCTGCTCACCCTTGGGACAAGAAAGGTAAACCTTGGGCTCATCGCCAAGGACATAATCCATCGCGACAAGATATCGATTGGTCTTAGCTATTCAGGCGTGGGGATGGCTTCATCTAGGAGACCTTGAAGCTTCATTTGATCCCAGACTTCGGTGGGTATCGGGATATTGAGCAATCGGTGATTTTCCGTTGGTTCGTATGGTGACTTTGCGCCTGGAATAACAGCAGCTACGTTAGGATGAGCAAGGGGGAATTGGATTGCAGCAGCGGCAAGAGGGACATTGGCATCCTCACAGATTGTCTTCATTTTCCTTGATTTTAAAATGATTTCTTCTGAGGGTTTGTCATACATATACGTGGCTGATTCGTCAGGTGTTACTAGCCAGCCGCTAGCGTAGGGAGCGGCCACAATGGCACCGATATTCCTTTCCTCGCAGATGGAGAAAATCCGGCGACATGCTCTCGTCTCAAGGAGTGTGTAACCACCCGCTATGACAAAGAAATCTAAATCCACATTGTCTGCAATACGCTGACAAAGATCTTCATGGCGAGTATCTAGCCAACTATAAGCATTCCTAGATTCGAGATTACAGCCACATCCAATTGCTTTTATTGTGCCACTGTCGCGCAGGTCTTCAAGGCCTTTAGCGCCTCCACCCCCTTTTTTTGAAAGTTGTTTCAGATGGGCTTCCACCTGCTCGGAATTGTGATAACCATAATCGATATCATGAATAGTTAGACTATCTACCCGGGAATGTCCGAGTCTTTGCAAAGAGTCCCAATGCTGACTCAGGATTGCTTCATAGCTATAGTCAAAGGTTACTCGAAATCCACTCATGGGATCTCTCAAGTTTCTGATTTGTCCACCCGGACTGAATGTATCTTTACTTTCTTTATAACGCGGTTCAGGAGTCAATGTCCTACCAACTTTAGTATTTATACAGAAACTATCACGATTTGGTGGTGTATCTGCTCCATTGACATAAGCTAGTGCAAGCCCAAGACGGCGTTCTGATCTCCCAACGCCGTACCAAGCAGAAGTATCATATAGTCGGACACCGCTATCCCATGCAGCGTTTATGGTGGCCAGTGCATGATCATTGCTAATGTGTGCTCTTGATAAAATTCCACAACCAAGACCAAGTGGGGTAACGACCATTGCACTTTTCCCAACTTGCCTAGGCGTGAATATATCCATTTGCTTTATCCTTTTTTGACCTTATGAATGACGTTGGTTTACGCTATAGCCTCAGATTGAGTAATGAGTGTGTCAGAGGGTAACGAGCCTTACAGAAAGAAATTATAATAAATTAATAGGAGTTATATCGTGTCGAGAGAGAAATCGGGCGCTGAAATTGTGGTTGATACGCTAGTTAAAGCGGGTGTCCATCACGTTTTTGGCATTGTAAGTATCCATAATATGCCGATTGTCGATGCTATTAGTCGGTCTGATGATATTGAGATGATTACTGCACGTCATGAGAGTAGCGCTGCACATATGGCTGATGGGTATGCTAGAGCATCTGGAAGTCTAGGCGTTGTCCTAGGCAGTACTGGGCCTGGAACAACAAACTTAATGACAGGTTTATATGAAGCTGGCTTTTCTTCTTCACGTTTGCTAGCAATAACAGGTCAAGCTGAAACGAGTTTTTATGGAAAAGGGAAGGGCTACGTACATGAGGCTGAGAATCAGAAATTAATGCTCGATACGGTAACTTGCTCTGTTGCATCCCCACGCTATGTTCAGGAACTTGAGTCATGTCTGCGAGGAGTTATTGGATCCATTTTAACGGGTCGCCCAACGCCCGGAGCGATCGAAATCCCTATAGATCTTCAATATGCTCATGCTTTGGAGAGTGCCGCTCCAATGGAAAAACCAGTTTCCCTGCCGCCAGATCCTGAGATGCTTTCCTCAGCAGTTTCGCTTATCAAAAAATCCCAAAAAAGGATTATCCTCGTAGGGGGGGGTGTATCAACTGATCAAGCGAGGAATGCGCTAAAGCTGTTGGCTGAATTAATAGAGGCTCCTGTAATTACAACAGCTAATGGGAAGGGTGCATTTCCGATCGAGCACCCCTTACACATGGGCAATGCCTTAATGCGCCCTCCTATTAAGAAGTTGGTAAAAGAGGCTGACTTGCTGATTGCAGTAGGTACTAGATTCCAAGCTGGCAGTGATGGGATGAAGATAAATATGGAACTACCCCCGATGATTCACGTTGATATTGATCCCAAAGTAATTAATTTGAATTTTCGTGCTGAAATTGGACTTGTAAGTGATGCAGAGCTGGCATTGAAAGGATTAGTTAAGTCGACTTACCACAAGGGTGATATTCAGTATCTTCAAAGAGTTCAAAGTGTCGTTGTCGAAACTAACAATAATATGCGTGACGGATTGGGACCTGATCATGCGAAGGCACTGGATATCTTTTCAGAGCACCTCGGTCAGGGGGTATTCTTTGTGCGTGATAGCACGATTCCTGGATACAATTGGGGAAATACTCTGCTGCCAATTGATCAACCTGGAGGGTATATTTTTCCGACATCAGGAGCGATAGGTCCTGGGTTACCCTTGGGTCTGGGTGTGGCTATTGCCACTGGTAAGAAAACAATCATTATGCACGGTGATGGCGGTTTTATGTTTCATGTTGGGGAGTTAGCCACTGCGTCGCAATACCAGATTCCAGTGGTCATCGTAATATTCAATGATGGCGGATACGGTGTGCTAAGAGGGTTACAATCGCAGCGATTTGATGGTCGTTTTAATGAGACTGAGCTGTATACACCCGACTTTGTGAAACTCGCGGAAAGCATGGGAATCCCTGGATTATATGTTGATTGCGTGGACGATCTGGCAGAGGCTATGAATTCTGCGATGGCAAGATCGGGGCCCGTACTGATAGAAATTAATGCCAATAATATGGCACCGATAAATGGTGTTGTGCCTGCCCCCGAGGATAACAGGCACGAAAAAGGTTCTAGTTGATTGGTTATTTTTTGCGATGGCTTAGTCCACTAACTATCGAGAATTCGAATGGCAATGCCAACAAGGCATCCAAATTTAACGATAGCCCCTTTATTTTAAGTTGGAACGATAGGCTGCCCGAATTTTTCAAGATAGTCCTCGTGCACCGCGAGTTCGTAGTCAGTGATTCCCTCAAGAGGTAATTTGATAGGTACTGATCCCTTGAGAGAAGATTCGTATATCGCCATTGCCATTTCGACATCCTGGCGTCCCCCTAGCCCGTACTCCGCCGGCTTATCATTAAGGGCAGCATTGGCAATACTCATTATTTCGGCAGCGTGACCAATACACCAGTCATTGATCCTATAGTTACGAAAGGGATTTTCATAACTAATTTTTGGATCAGTATGGACAATAATACGCTGTAGCACATCGAGTCCGTCGATATCTCGGCGCTCTGTTTCGACGTAGACATCTTTCCACTCTTCCCCCTCTTGTAAACGGAGGGGAATATTTGATCCCATATAATCATAGTCAAGAATGCCACCCTTAGTTCCTGTTATTTGACAGTACTTTTGAAGTTCTCCAACTCTGGATGTCTCGTAAATACCCATTACTCCATTCTCAAATTCTATCATTGCATGGGCCCAGTCCTCGGCAAGGATAGTAGGATCAGATCTATATCTGCGCACAGTAGCGGTTATCTTCTTGGGATTACTTTGTGCATAAAGTCGAAGCTGGGATAATCTATGAGCTCCCATATCCATAACCATACCACCAGTTCTCCCGAAACCAGAAACTGGTCGCCCGAGATCGCTAAAAGATACCTTAGGTTCAAAGGGTAGTTGCCGTTTTGGCTCGGAAAAGTAAACACGAACGATATCTCCCAAGATACCTTCTTTGATAAGTTTGAGAATTAGACGTTGCTTTGGCCAGCGAAAGTAGTTCTCGGCTACTTCGAAATGCACATTATTGCGTTGGCATGCATCGATAATCATATCGCAGGCGGGCAAAGTCATTGCCATCGGTTTTTCTACCATAACGTGAACGCCACGTTCAGCGACTTGGGAGCCTAGTATGTGGTGTAGGGGGTCACTAGTAACGATACAAACTGCGGTTAAATCCTTGTTCGTGTCTAGCATTTCCTCGAGGCTTAGATAATAAGGAACGTGATATTGATTGCCGTATTTCTGGGCGAGCGTCTCATCCATGTCGCATAGTGCGACCCATTCGACTTCCCCATGTTTAGTTAGCTCGCTTAATGTTGGCATATACCAATTCCGTGATGGATTCCCACAACCTAGCAAGCCGATTTTTGCTTTCATATTCCCTCTACCTACTGATACTTGGCTGAGTGATGTCGCAGCATGGCGGCACTTTCGGGTAATTGCTCTTCAGTTAATCCGTGAAGTATTACGGGTACATCAAACGAAAGGCCACATAGCAGTTTGACGTAGTGTGCGTAGTCGAGTTTGCCAGTTCCAGCGGGGAGGTGTCCGGCATCGCCTCCATGATCGAGATCTTTTCCATGCGCGATCGCTATATAATCCCCAAGAAGGTCAAAGGCTTCATCTAGTACTTCTGTCATACGTGAGAGATCATCTTTACCAAAAATATTTGCTGCATCCATTACGACCTTGAGTCTCGGTGATGCCATTTCGTCAATTAGCTTTCGACTCAGACGAGCGTTCTGACATACGTTGTTGTACTCAGGTTCAAAAGCGATGTCGATACCAGCCGCCTCAGCTGCTGGTAAAATTTTTTCTAATGTATTACGCAACGTTTTCCAGGTAGTGTCGGATTGGTTATCAGGGTGGTTCCGCCACATGCTTTCAGGGTCTCGTGAGCCAGTACAGGTAGCAATAACTGTGGTTCCGATTTTGGCGCAGGCAGGGATTATCATAAGCAATTTATCGATTGCCTTCTGTCTTTTCTTTGGTTCGATATCCACCATATTGGCGTTCCCGGCAACGGCGGAAACAACCATATTACGCTTTCTAAACTCAGCCCCTGCGTAATTTGCGATTTCATCGATGACTTCAGGTAACGGACCGGATGGATGTGCTGATCCCCAATTAAATTGGAGGTGAAAAATATCCTGTGCGAGGCTGGCATCAAGGGTCTCTTCAAGGGTTTCACGTTTGAAAGTACCTGACATAGTTCCTACTTGCATTGTTTTTCCTTATCTTTTTTTCATTCAATAAATTGGCAAGTTATCGTGCTTACAAAACCAGGAGAGAATTATTTACGCTAAGCTAGGAAGAAACATTGTGGTATCAATTAAAGGCCATCACGGCTGATCTATCCACATTATCAAGACTGTAATACGGCATGGGCTCAGCGATTGCTTTAGGAGCCCCTGCTGGATTTGCGCCGGATATCTCGGGTATCACCGTATCTTTCCTCGCAAGCCTGGCAGCAAGAGAGGTTCTACCAGAGCGTTTGTCGGCTTTACTTCGTACCTCAGGATTAGGTTTACCAAAATAGTTGGGACTCCAGTCTTCCTCTTTGTGACCATAAGCGAGGCTCCGGTGCAGTACAGCAGAATGAAACACAGCAAACTCTCCTTTTTTGAGTGTCAGTGGTGTGATTCTTTCTACGGCTGCTTCCGGCATATTATCGAAAATGCGCGGCATATCTCTATCTAAACCGGCAATAGGTTTGTGGGATCCTCTGATATATTCAAGTCGACCTGCATCGTTACCCAAATCAGTCAGGGCAATCACAAACGAAAAATGATTGGTCGTATCGTAAACGTTTATTGGGTCATCACCATTCTCAATAATACGGTCATGGTGCCAATAATTTTCTCCTACCCCTGGATATTTAGGGAAAAATTTTGTTTGCCACAGTATCAGGTCAGTGCCAAAACAATCGGCCACTACTGAATGTATATTTTCGTCATTCAAGACGTCTTGAATGACTTCGAATGCCATATGCCGATTCAGAAGTGTCGTCCAACGCATTAGATCTTCCTGTCCTGATAGGCGCGCAAGTTTATTTTGTTGCGCCTGAAGAAACTCAAGCTCAGTTGCTATTGCACTTACTTGATCAAGCATTGCGGTATCCGCTAACACGAAGGGGCCAGCAAGACCGTCGCGATCTAGTTGTTCATTCGACATAGATATGTTCCCCCTACTTTACTGCCGCTTCATTTACGATTTCATCCAGAGAGAGGAAGGATCCTAAATATGAAAGCGAAACTATACAATAACCGTAGCTATAAAGACGTATTTGATGTTCGTCGCCTCACTAAAAAATGATGATAAATGAGTGATAAACGTCTGTTTGTCTCTAGATTATAGGGTTTTAGGAGATCTAAGGTTTGGTAAGCCGTCAGCAGAGGAAACCGAATGTCATTTTCATTCTAAGCGACGATCAGGGAGCATGGGCGATGGGATGCTCTGGTAATGATGAGGTGAAAACGCCTAATTTGGACCGTCTTGCTGCGCAGGGGATCCGTTTCGACAACTTCTTTTGTACGTCTCCCGTGTGTTCGCCCGCGCGGGCGTCTATTCTGACAGGCAGGATTCCATCTCAGCATGGCGTCCATGACGCTCTCATGTGGCAATCTAATACTAGTAAAGGTGGCCTTAAGCGGGAGGTACCGGCAGACAACATTGGGTTCTTGGATGGTATGCCCAGTTACCCAGATTTATTGCGCTCGCTTGGTTATAACACCTGTTTTTCAGGTAAATGGCATCTCGGGGATAGTATAAAGCCGAAATGCGGTTTCGAAACATGGAATCCTATGCCCTACGGTGGAACCAATTATTATAATGTCCCTCTAGTTGAAGATGGCAATCTAAAAACTTATACAACCTATGCATCAGAGGTTTTTACGGATAAGGCACTAGAATTCTTAGATTATCAGCATGGGGGCGAGCGACCTTTTTGTCTTGCTCTGCACTATACAGCTCCGCATGCTCCTTGGGGACGAGAGCATCATCCCGTGGCTTCTTGGGATCAGTATCACACTAATTGTTCTTTCAATTCCATACCAAAAATCGACGAGTCCTTACCCAGCGGTTTTAACGCTAAGCCAATTACAGCTTCGCGTCGAAAGCGAACACTCGCAGGCTATTTTACTGCACTAGAAGAAATGGATTTTCAGATTGGAAGATTGATAGAGTGGCTGGAACGTAAAAATCTTCGTGAGGACACATTAATTGTGTTCATGAGTGATAACGGGATGAATATGTGCCATCACGGCATTATCGGGAAAGGTAATGCAACATGGCCACAAAATATGTTTGATACCAGTGTTAAAGTTCCATGTTTAATGAGTCGCCCGGGGTATGTCCCGGAAAATGAAGTTAATACAGATTTGCTAAGTCAGTACGATTGGCTGCCAACCCTAATGGAATATATCGGCGAAGCTAAGTATACCCCAACCGATTTACCTGGTTGCTCTTTTGCTCCGATCCTATCAGGGGAGGCCATTAAGGGTGAACGCAGCATATATGTATACGATGAGTATGGCCCCGTTAGGATGATTCGTTCGAAGGATTGGAAATTAGTTTGGCGCTATCCCGGGGGTCCTCATGAGCTCTACAACATTTCCGCAGATCCAAACGAGGCTGTTAACCTGTTTAATACATCGGGGTATGCGGACCTTATTAACTCATTACTTAGTGAACTGGAGAAGTGGTTTACTAAAAATGTAGATCCGCAACTGGATGGCGTCAGCCTACCGATTACTGGACGAGGTCAACTTGGTCCAGTAGGGGATACAGATGCTTTTGCTTATCGTTTCCCGTGGCTAGAAGAAAGATAGTGCGACCGAATATTCTTTTTTTGATGACAGATCAACACCGCTGGGATGCATTAGGTTCTATCGGAAACTGGGTAAAAACTCCAAATCTTGATCGGCTTGCTGCTGAGGGGACGCTATTTACAAATTGTATTACCACATCTCCCGTTTGCGTCCCAGCACGTGTGACTCTGGCAACAGGACAATATCCCCATAATAACGGGGTATGGAATCATATGAACTATAGATTACCGACCGGTACTGATACGTGGATGAGTGCGATCAGATCGGTAGGTTATCGTACGAGTGTCTTTGGGAAAACCCATTTTAGTCCGCATGGGACATCAGATCTTCGTGAGAATGATGCACTACTAAATTCATTGGGTTTAGATGATGTGGATGAAATAGCTGGTCCGCGGGCAAGTGCGAAGGGAATGAGTAATATGATTGCGGGTTGGCAAGCGGAAGGCTTACTAGAAAAATATCGTTCAGATTTTGAGGATCGTTTTACGCACAAGCAATATGTTGTTCGCCCTTCACCGTTACCATTAGAGCATTATTACGATGTTTATGTTGGACAGCAGGCTAGACGTTATCTATCGGCATATGATCGGGACGAGCCTTGGTTTTGCTGGGTAAGTTGGGGTGGTCCCCACCAACCGTGGGATACCCCAGAACCTTACGCAAGTATGTATGATCCGAGTCTGATGCCAAGTCCGGCGAGTCATTATGATTCTGCAGTCCGACCTAAAGGTAGAGCTGATATGTTGCTTGAAAGGAATAGCATTAATTTTGAGCACGGAGAAGTTGCTGCGATGCGTGCCGACTATGCCGGTAGTGTTTCTCTGATTGACAACCAAATAGGTAAAATCCTAGATATCATTTATGAACGTGGAGAAATGGAGCGGACGATAGTCGCCTTTACCTCAGATCATGGTGAAATGAACGGGGACCATGGACTTATCTCAAAAGGCAATTTTTACGACGGGGCTGTTAGAGTACCTTTAATTCTAAAGAGGCCAGACGCAGACGCATTAGGCGTTATAAATAAATCGCCAGTTGAGACAGTTGATCTGGGTCCTAGCTTGGCAGAATTGGCAGGAGCTCAGCTTAGTTTTCTTCAGTTTGGAAAATCTTTTATCAATGCACTTGATGGTTCGAGTCACCGTGATGATGCTTTATCAGAAATTGATGGTGAACTAATGCTAGTGAATGAGGAGTGGAAAGTAGCTTTGAATAAACTGGGTGCTGTGTATATGCTGTTTGATCGAAAAAATGATCCTTTTGAAGAGCATAACCTTGCTGGAGTGTCTGAATACCAAGGTTACAAAGATGATCTTAGATTAAGGATTCTTGAGCGCGTCGCACAATCTCAGTTATATAGAGCTCAGTAATAATTAGAGAAAGAAATCATGAAAATTACATCGGTTGAAAGTCTTCACTGTAATGCTGGTTGGGCAAATCTATCCTTCTTAAAGATAACTACAGATGACGGCATTATAGGATACAGCGAGTACAACCAATCATACGGTAGCATGGGTTTGTCAGCAGTAATTGATCAATTATCACCAATAATCATTGGTTCGAATCCGCTCGATAATGAGGTCATCTTTGCCAGACTCTATGCAATCACTCGCCAAGCTCCGGGAGGGATTAATGCTCAGGCTATTGCAGCAATTGAAAATGCCCTCCTTGATGTCAAAGGGAAGGCCTTGGGGATTCCTGTATATCAATTGCTTGGTGGTGCAGTTAGAGATCGGCTGAGATTATATTGGAGTCATTGCGGAACTTATCGAATGGCTGAAGAGATGGCATCTCAGGTGGGCAAGCCTGTGCTGAAGTCTCTTGAGGATATAAGGTTGCTTGGAGCTGAAGTTAAGGCATCGGGGTATACTGCTTTGAAATGTAATATGTTCGTCTTTAAAGATGGTCTCAACCGGGAGGGGGGTTATACTCATGGCTGGAGAAGATCTTTTCCTGAAAGAAACGCCGAAAAGGCCTTGATTAATTCTGTCTGCGAGGAGATTGAGGCATTTCATGACGGCACCGGTGGCGATGTCGACATTATGTTGGATACGAACTTTAATTTTAATCCAGAGGGGTATATTAAGATGTTACGCGCACTAGCGAGTCGCGATTTATGCTGGTGTGAGATGGATATCTTTAATCCCGAAGCGCTCGCGTATATCCGTAGTCAATCAGAAATTCCTATAGCATCCTGCGAGTCGCTATATGGTACGAAGGAATTTCGTCGGTATTTTGAAGCTCAGTCTGTGGATGTAGCTATCATAGATGTGCCTTGGAATGGCGCTTGGCAGTCTTACAAGATTGCTGCCTTAGCGGATACATATGAAGTCAATATTGCACCTCATAACTTTTATGGTCATCTCGCCACAATGATGAGTGCACATTTTTGTGCTGCGATTCCAAATTTTAGGATTATGGAAATAGATGTCGATGAAGTGCCCTGGAAAGATGAATTGGTTCTCCATCTCCCGAAGATTATCGATGGGTATCTTATAGTTCCTGACCGTCCAGGTTGGGGTTGTGATTTGAATGAGGATGCTATTCGAGCGCATCCACCAATTTGGCATAAACCGAGACCTATTCGGTAAGTCTTTGGGCCAAAAGATTGAGGAGATTTATCGATGAAGGATAGACCAAATATACTATGGGTCAGTTTTGAAGATTGTATTCCTTTGTATGGCTGCTATGGCGATAAGATTGCTGCTACTCCTAATGTTGATAGGCTGGCATCTGAGGGTTGTATTTATCCTAATGCATTCTCAACAGCACCAATCTGCGCTCCAGCGAGAGCAGCTGTTATTACAGGTATGTACCCTACCAGTATCGGGGCTCATAATATGCGTATTAGTCAGGCGAGAGCGGTCGGTAATGCTGCCGTACCAAGACCCAATCACTACGATGCACCAGTACCTCATTTTGTGAAGTGTCTCGGAGAGTACTTTCGTAGAGAAGGGTACTATTGTACTAACAATGTCAAAACCGACTATCAATTTTCCTCACCCTTTGCTGCTTGGGATGATTGCTCTTTCGGGGCGCATTGGCGAAATCGTCCCGATAAATCGCTACCCTTTTTCTCAGTCTTCAATCCTGAATATACCCACGAGTCAGGTATGTGGGAAGGTATACGGGAAAGGCCAGTTATGGTGGAACCGGAGCCGATATTTGAGGCAATCACCGATCCAGATTCGGTAGAAGTGCCACCTTATTTCCCAGACACTCCTCGGGTTAGAGAGAGTATTGCAAAGAACTACGACAATATTGCTCAGTGCGACAAGGTTATGGGGCAGTTACTCAAGCAGCTAGAGGAAGATGACCTAGTTGAAAATACAATCGTCGTCCACTGGAGTGATCATGGACCAATGCCAAGAGGCAAACGACACCTGTATGATTCAGGCATTCATTCGCCCATGATCATTCGTTGGCCTGGAAAAATAGTATCTAATACCACTAACAATCGCTTAGTAAGTACACTTGATCTGGGGGCTACAATGCTGAGTGCCTGTAATATCACCGTGCCACCTCATATAGAGGGTAAGGCGTTTCTTGGTGGACAGAAAACCAGCGAAAGAAATTATATTTACTCATCAGTCGATAGAAGTGACATGGACCACGAGATGGTGAGAGCAGTTCGTGACAAACAGTATAAGTATATAAAAAATGGTTTTCCTGAGAAGCCCTACCTTGTTTGGAATCGTTTTCGAAACAATCACCCTATTATGCAGGAATGGTATCGTTGTTGGCTCGAGGGTTCTCTCAATGAAACGCAGTCCAAGATATTTGCTGACAAACGGCCTGTTGAGGAGTTGTATGACACCGATGAGGATCCTTGGGAGGTGAATAACCTGGCTGGCGATCATGTTTATGGTGAAGTATTAACGAGAATGAGGAACAAGCTTGAATCTTGGCAAAAAGAGACTGGGGACCTGGGGTTGGTAGAGGAAAGAATTCTAAAGCAAACTCACTATCCGGATGATAAAAAACCAGTTTGTAGCGAGGCTAGTTGTCTCATTTTCACCGCAAACTCGTTCGGTCAAGAGCGAGCACCAGATGATTTCAAACTCCCTGAAAAGCATCGTCTACAGCTATTTTCTGGTATTCCGGGCTCGAGCATTTCGTATACTTTCGACGAAGACGAAGGTTCCTTCTGGAGAATTTTTACCTCCCCTCTTTCCCTGCCCTTCGGAAGGCATCGTCTTAGAACGATAGTATCGCGAATAGGTTATGAAAATAGCAAACAAAAAATATTTGATATTACTGTAGAGGGGCGTTAGACCATGGTCTCCGGATTTGGCGGTGAAATACGTACTACTTACGAAAACTCAACTCCAGAATGGCAGCAGGATAATTACGCACAGGGAAAACCCAATGTTCTATTGATTCTTTTAGATGATACGGGTTTTGCTAATTTGGGATGCTATGGTTCAAATATTGATACACCAAACATGGATGCGTTAGCTAAAAATGGTCTTCGATACAACAATTTCCATGTAACCCCGCTTTGCTCGCCAACCAGAGCATCTATATTGACTGGTCGTAATCATCATGCAGTTGGTATCTCAACTATCTCTGGCTTTGGCGATAGTGGATATCCTAATCAGAGGGGTTGCGTAAGTAGGCATTCTGCCAATTTAGCAGAAATGTTGGGGGAAGAAGGCTTTGCTACATTTGCTCTAGGTAAGTGGCATCTCAATCCTTCGGCTAATTTTTCGGCGGGTGGTCCGCACAATGAATGGCCACTCCAACGGGGATTTGATCGTTTTTATGGGTTTCTTCCTGGTGGCACCCCTCAATTCTACCCAGAACTGACTTACGATAATCATCCTGTCAATCCACCTAAAAGTCCACAAGATGGTTACCACGTAACCAATGATTTGGTGGATCATGCTATCGAGTTTATAAATGACTTGAACTACAGTAATTCAGAAAGACCGTTTTTCATGTATTTTGCGCCGGGTGCGATGCATGCGCCTCACCAGGTTCCCGGCAATTATGTTGAGAAGTACAAGGGTTTTTATGACGAAGGATGGGATATTGTAAGAGAGCGCTATTTTAAACGCCAAATAGAAATGGGTATTATTCCAGAAAATACGGTGTTACCGCCCCGGAATCCAGGAGTTAAGCCGTGGTCTTCTCTCACTAAAAACCAACAAAAATTTGTCTGCCGTTTACAAGAAACCTGGGCTGGATTTCTGAACCATACTGACGACCAAATCGGTCGATTAATTGATCATTTGGATTTATTACAAAAGCTCGATGATACCGTTGTAGTGCTGACTGCAGACAATGGGACGAGTCAAGCCGGTGGTCCCTACGGTGTTATGAGTGTGGGGACGGCGCCTGGTCGCGGAGCAACAAATGATGGTGTGACGATTGCGGAAAAGCGCGGTCGTCCTCTCCCTGAGGAAGATTTTGATTTAGTTCAAGAAAGATTGGATGAAATAGGCACCTACAAGACTAATAGCGATATTCCTTGGGGATGGGCGCAGGTGGGCAATACGCCGCTCCGTTGGTATAAACAAGACACTCATGGGGGAGGGGTTAGAGTTCCTATGATTGTGCACTACCCGAGTGGCATAGAAGAAACAGGCGGGATTCGCAATCAATTTCATTACGTCAATGATATTACACCGACAATACTTGAATTGTTGGGTGTTATACCGAAAGAAAATTATAATGGCTTTGAACAGATGCCAATAACCGGTACCAGTCTTGTTTACTCTTTGCATGATGCTAATTGTTCAAGTGAAAAGCCAATACAATATTTCGAAATGATGGGAAAGCGAGGGCTATGGCTAGATGGTTGGAAGGCAGTTACCAGACACCAGTCAGGGGATGCTTACAATGAAGATCAGTGGGAGCTGTATCACTTGGATGAGGATTTTTCAGAGTCTCGGAATCTTGCATCTGAGGAGCCCAGTCGCCTTAGGGAAATGATCGATTTGTGGTGGCTCGAAGCCGGCCGTAATGGGGTCTTACCTCTAGATGATCGAGTAGGCCAGAGAGGTCGAAGGTTGGAAAAGCCGAGAACATCCTATCGATTTATTCCACCAATGGCCCATGTTCCTCGAGTGAGGTCACCTTCTCTTGCGGATGGTAATTGGTTGTTAAAAGCGGACGTTGAAATTAGTTCTGCAGAAACAGAGGGTGTAATCTTTGCTCAAGGTTCGTTTCTAAATGGAATATCCCTATATGTTCAAAATGGCTTTTTAGCATTTGTGTATACCGTAATGGATACACCGAATACTTGGATTTCCAAAGATCTACTTCCATTAGGGAGGGTTACTTTAGACTTATTATTTCAAAAACAAAATCCGAACTCTGGCGTCTTCTTGTTGAAAGTGCAAAATAAGGAGATCGCCTCCATAGTCATATCAGACACTACCCATATGGCCAGCATGCGAGGCGCAGACGTAGGTCGCGATTTAGATGCCCCTGTGACAGATCTATATATTGCACCCTTTAACTTCACCGGAATAATACATTCTGTTTTGATTAAGCTGGAACTCTAACCTTTGGGGTACGTTGACATCACAGGGGATAGCTATATTTAGCAAGGTCAAGGCCCACGTTCTTTACCAGCCAGCGATTATCAGCTTGTGCTGCTGTCCCTATCTCATTTAGCAGTTCTGGAGATAGATCTATTGAAGCTGGGGTGTCCTGCGCGACCTTTGATTCGATTATCCCCTCACGATCAGAGAACCCTATTGATTGTTTCTTTTTAGAAGTGCTAGAGAATCGCCAGAGAAGTCTGCCGATAAATGATCTATTAATAGTCTCCATCCTTCTTACCTGAGAGGCAAAAAGACGGGTGTGATGTCTTTCGCCCTCGGCAAGCTTGATAACGGTTTTAGAGTCAATGTTTAAAAAGTGAGAAAGATTACTAAGGTATTTTTTGGGATCAGAATCAAATTCCTCATAAAGGAAGACACCGACATTTTCCTGGCCCAAGGTGGTCATGGCTAATTCAATATAACTTCTATAGTCAAAGATTTGTTTTAACCCGCCAAGTTTAATTTTCTGATTCTGTAACCATTCTTCAAATGTGACAAATTTATCTGCTAACTGCTTTTGGTTTCCCCTTAGATGCTGTAAGTAAAGTGAAGGCAGGCGAGTGATTGGATTCCTGACGGTGACTAGGAGTTTACATTGACCGCATACTAGTTTGAGACGGTTCATGGATTCCAAAAATGACTGAGTTCCTTGCTGCCCCAGACCTTCCCAAGAACCCAAAATTATTCGGTTCTCTCCAACCTCTGGTAAGAGTTTTTTTTCAAAAAAATGTCTTTGACCTTCAGGGTCCAAAGGTTTATCTGTTTCCCATAGAAGTGGAAGCAAGAAGTCAAACGTATCTGCAGAAATACATTGCCGAGGATATTGGCTTTTATAAATTTTACCGAGGTAGTAGATCTGGGGATGGTTTTGAAAAACGGCCCGTTGAAGTGTAGTGGTACCCGTTTTTGAAAAACCTATGTGGATAGTGATACAGCCCATCAATTCGCAACCCATGTTAAGAATAGTAAGGTAGTAGACGATTACTTAGCGAAAGACCGCAAGTGCGTGGACTTATCGTTAATCAAATATTTTTCAAGGCCCTTTTTTAGTTGGAAGCACGCGATACTCTAATTAAAAGTTTACTTCTTAGTTACCTGAATCCGTGATCGATCCCTCATCACATAAATGCACTTGTTTGATCAATGATACTAGTGAGAGGGTGGCTTTATTCTATGTAATAATTAGTCGCTTACATATTAATCGTTAAGCTTACGTATGGATGACTTGGAAAAACGCATTGCATCAAAAGATGTTTGGACTTTCAAGGAATGTGTTGGTCTGGCTGCAGAATTTAATGTTAAGACTCGGATGATCATCCTTTTAGTGCACGAGCTAGGAAAAACCTATCTAGATGCAAGCTAGCAATAAGATTTCCTATTTACAGGATGCCTCACCATGTGATTGGGCTTTTAACCCCCATTTGGTGATCCCAACTTAAGCATTTTCTGCCCCTTCTGAGGCATGAAGATTACAAGACTACACTGGACGACTGTATATATGAGTCCCTATTAATCTGAAGGTTTATGCTTTTCCAAGCGCTTGTTCCAGATCCCCAAGAATGTCTTCTTCGTGCTCAATACCAACACAAAGCCGAATCATCCCTTCAGTAACTCCGGCTTTAGCTTGTTCCTCGTCCGTTAGCTGTCGATGAGTCGTTGACGCAGGATGACAAGCGAGTGACTTTGCATCACCAATATTCACTAGCCGCTTAAACAAAGATAGTGCATCATAAAATCGTACGGCGGCTTCGTATCCACCATTGATCTCAAAAGTTAAAAGGGAAGCAGGAACCCCGTTACAGTACTTTTGTGCCAAGTCATGATACTTGTCTGTGGATAAACCAGCAAAGCTTACGGAGGACACTTTACTGTGGTTCTGTAAAAAGTTAGCTACTGCCATGGCATTACTACAATGTCTTTCCATACGCAGCGACAATGTTTCTATCCCCTGTAAAATGAGAAATGCATTAAAGGGAGCTATCGCGGATCCTGTATTCCGAAGTGGTACCGTCCTAGCTCGACCTATGTAAGCAGCCTCACCAAGTGCTTCTGTATAGACCACACCATGGTAAGAGGGCTCTGGTGTAGTGAGCATCGGGAATTTTTCACCATGTTCAGCCCATGGGAAGTTACCACAATCAACGATGATTCCGCCAAGAGAGTTTCCGTGGCCCCCCATGTATTTTGTAAGGGAGTGCACGACTACGTTAGCACCATAGTCTACAGGTTTGGTTAAGATCGGGGTTGCCACTGTGTTATCTACAATGAGAGGGACTCCGTTTTCATGCGCAATCTTAGCGATCGCTTCCAGGTCAACAATGTTTCCTGCAGGATTACCTATGGACTCGCAGAAGACAGCTTTTGTGTTGTCGTCGATTTGGGCGGCGATACTGGCTGGATCATCTCCATCAGCAAAGCGGCATTCAATACCTTGTTTAGGTAACATATGGGCAAAGAGCGTATAAGTGCCACCATACAGTTGTGGTGTAGTAACAATATTAGACCCAGCTTCTGCAATATTTAAGATCGCGTAATTAATCGCGGCGCTACCGGCGCTAACCGCTAATCCACCTACGCCGCCTTCTAAATCTGCTACTCGCTTCTCTAGGACATCTGTTGTTGGATTCATAATCCGAGTGTAGATGTTACCGGGTACTGCTAAGTTGAATAAGTCGGCACCATGTTGAGCATTATCAAATTCATAAGCTACCGTTTGGTAAATAGGCGTTGCAACCGAATGAGTTGTAGGGTCAGTTTCATATCCGGAGTGTATGAGTTTAGTTTCATCACGCATATTGCAATCAACCTTATTTTAATGAACTCATATTTTATCGATGAACACAGCATTTTGCCATATGGAAAAAGTTGAAAATCGTTTCAGATCGTCCGCAATCCCTATATCTTCTCGGACATAAGCATAAAAAAGGGTGGTAAAAACCACCCTTTTAAAGTAACTACTAAAGCTAACTACATTTTCCAGCGTAAACCTAACTGAGCACGTCGACCAGAGTATGCACCATTTACAAAGTGCTCCATCGTTCCTTGGCCGAGGAGGTTGTAATAGTGGACTGCCTCATCCGTTATGTTGATTGCTGTTGCCGAAACGGTAAGGTTATCGTTAAGGCTATAGTTCAAAGAAGCGTCCCACTGCGCGTATTCATCTACGAATAGTGGATTGCCTTGACCATCAGCAATGACGTCGAGAAAGTCGTCTCTGAAGTTATAAGAAAGTCGACCATTCCAGGCATCCTTTTCGTAGAATACTGACAGGTTAATCGTATTTTCAGAAAGCCCAGGGATACCGTAGGCTTGTGATGTATTATCGTTCTCAAAATCTGAGCTTGAATCGATATAAGTCCAGTTTGCAATAACCCCTAAGCCATCAAATGGGGCGGGTAGCATATCGGCGAATGTTCTCTGAAACGCCATCTCAACTCCCAAGATTTCCGACTTTCCAGTGTTCAAAGGCCTGAAAGCGTTCAGCACTAATGGCTGGTTAGTTTCAGGATCTATAACACTAGGGAATGGAGTTGGTGTTTGTTCTTGCTGCACGAAAGCGGTCACATCTTTTGTAAATATTCCAATTGATGCAATCGAGAAGTCAGCAAAGTACCACTCTACCGCGAGATCCAGCTGAGTAGCCATTGCTGGGTCTAACTCACCGTTCCCGCCTCGCATTGTCCTGGGTCTTACCTGAACTGTGAGACGCGGACTTAGATCCAAGTAACGTGGCCTACTCATTACCTTGGCAGCTGAGAATCTTACGACAAGCTCATCCGTAGGATCGAAGCGGAGGTTTAGTGAGGGAAGAGTCCGAGTATAAGAGTGGAATATATCCGTGTAGGTTGGCGGAGAGAGGACAACGAAGGGGCTAGCTGGGTCGGAGTAATCGAAAGACTCAGGCACAGTGATTTCTCCGTTTGAGCCCGTGCTATTGTCAACGTATCTCACACCGACGTTACCAGAGTAGGGAGTTCCACCGCTTAACTCTCCTGAGAAGGACAGCATAGCGTAAATGGCATCGCCATCATCGTCGTGATTTAAGTCTTCGTTGAACCTACCTGAGTTGTACTCATCCACCGAGCGGCCTGAACCAGTATTAAATCCTGGTCCCGCTCTTACTTCATCTGGTCGTGTGAATAGTGCATTCTGTAGAAATGCAAAGTTCGGGATCATTCCTCCTGAGCGAACATTGATACCAAGCCCGTCCGACATCCATCCAGTACCAGCAGGATGTTCCAACCCACCACCAAAATCAGTGATCGGTTGATTAATGAAAGCCCTACTATTTAGATATCGCGCCCTATCTCTTCTATCTGACCGGTAAGAACGAGCACCCACCTGAATCGTGTCTACAAAGTCTCCATCTGCTTCGTAGGTAAGGTCCAGCCTAAATTGAGCGAGTCGGTCGTCCACTATGTGTGATTGAACAGACTGCTTAACAACTGAGAAATGATCCGGAGAGGTTACTGGAGACGAAGTAGTTAACGAGGGCAAGCTACCTGAACCATACTTATCATAGGACATTTGTGTCCGTGTATTACGCATCAAAGCATCCCGATTCCTGATTGGAGCCTCCGTTTCGGAAAGCGAGGCATCCACATTCAGTGCCAAGTTGTCGGTAAGCTGAATTTTGGTATTCAACCCAATATTCATTGTTTCCGCATCGACTTCCTCATTTTCCTGCAAAACGAACAATCCTGCACCAGAAGTGCTAATTTTTGAGAAGACCGTTGTGCCATTATCGTTGATCGCCTCAGCAGCTGTTATTCTGGTATTTCCCTGTTGGAGACGCCAAGATTCGAGGTATTGAATTTCTTCCGCCTCATTATCCGTGTATAGAAGGTCCAGTGTCATATCCACAATATCTGAAGGTTGAAACTGTATAGAAGTTGATAGGTTTAGGCGATCACGATCTTGAAAGTGAACTTCGGCGTTGATTTGTTGGGGATAATAACCTGTGCCTATGGTTTCGCCACCTACATTAACTGTTCTGAAAACGTGAGAGTATCCTCTGTAAGAGTCAGTCCGAAAATACTTATTATCCCACTGAGCTGAAACCATAATCCCTAGATTGTCAGTTAACACATCGCTGTACATCGCGAAGATCCCTGGCGCGGTATCATCTGCTAATTCATTCTGCGTGAAGTCGACGGATACAGCGGCCTGCTGTTTACCAATATCTAGAGGCCTACGAGGCTGGATATCTACGAAGCCACCCATTCCGCCCTCAACGTGATCTGCGCGAGGTGACTTGTGTACCTCAACCGCCTGCACAAGACCAGATTGGTAATTATGATATCCAACAGCGCGGGATTTGGTATTTGTGGCGCCTACCCCATCTAGGCTTCCCGGAACCACATTCGATGCTGAAACTCTGCCATGAATGGTTCCCTGCACAAACTGGGGGCCTAATCCCCTTACGCTGACAAATGCGCCTTCTCCAGACTTACGATCGATGGCAACACCGCTAATCCGTTGTAGAGATTCTGCGAGGTTCTGGTCTGGAAATGAACCTATATCTTCTGCCGTAATTGCATCAACGAAATGGTCAGCATCTCGTTTTCTTTCCAGCGATTGTTGCAGGCTACCACGAATACCAGTGACAACAATCTCTTCTATCATCTCGTCATTGTCCGATGCCGCATAAACAGCACCGCTCGATATCGAGCTGCCGAGTAGCCCAGCCAATAGGGTTCCCGCAATTCGGTTAAACTTACTATTTGAGTTTGACATATTGGATCTTATCCCCCTTCCATCTTTAATTTCGGCATGTTCAGCTTCTTGGGGCTCTTTTCTCGCAAGAGATCTGATTCCCGAATAAAGCACGAACTATTTTAGGTCTCTATCAAGATTCTGACAGGAATATATGAAGAATTATAAGAGTGCTATTTAGGTGGGCTCTGGCTAGCTGTTAATTGCCTCACTATATCGTAAGCTTTGCCAGCGAAATTCTAAAGTTCCGTAACCCTGTTCCCCATCTCCCCATCTAACCTAATTAAAACCTTCCTCATGTGAGTAGTAACATCACAGTATGGTCAGTGTACTACAGCTCACGTTCTTGCCTCAAGGGTGTTAGGCGCTGACTATTTCATGAACCTCACTTATATATGCCTAAACTTAGTTAATCACCCTTAACCGGAGCCTTTTTGTTCGGAGGATGGCCTCATTTGCTTATGCGACTAAAAGATATCTATTTCAGAATGGAGAGTTTCTATAGTCCTAATGAAGGATCGAGCCCTACCTGAGGTGAGGGAAGATACCTTTTTGATTTTGATGTTGGCAAGAGGATGAACCCAGTTTAAGTAGGCTTTAACGTTTTACGTCCGTCCGGGCAGCCGGTAGGCTCGTTTCTGTTTGCTATTTGATACTCTTCCAACTCGATACCGGGTTTAAATCAGCTGCGAGGATAATCGGCTTAGAGTTGGGTTTGATAATGAGCTGCTCTCCAGCCTTTAACTCGGTGAGCTCATTTTTTTTGTCACTGAGTTTTTCCAATATGCCGAACCTCATATTAGCTTTAGCTATTGCCAAATTGCCTTCCACCAAGGTAATCATTACACCGGTATTCGTATCTAACTTGATATCGAAAGAAGTTCCCAGAGCCAAGATTCGTCTATCTCCAGCAAAGACTTCAAACGGTCTAGGATCACTTATTACATCGAAGTGTGCATGCCCTTTCAATAATTCAACTTTTCTGATGGGGGCGTCTTCAGTGAAATCCACGATTAAACGGGAATCTGTATTTAAGGATATGATAGACCGATCGGATAACGTTATGGTTGATCGCTCACCAACTCCAGTCGAATAAGTGTTGGCTAACACGTCGTCTTGCTTCTGCAAATTAGGTGCGATTGTGGATAAAAAGATGCCACCGACTAAAAGTAAGAATAATACGACTGCGATACCAAATACCTCTGTTTGATTGCCGCGTGTCTCGATTAGTATTTGTTCGCTTAATTCAGACAGTTCGGGACTCCCTAGCTGCTCGTCTACTAAAGCAAGCCCTTTTTGAGCAGATAGATAAGCTGCACTATTGAGTGGATCCGCGTTACGCCATAACTCAAAAGCCAATCGGTCTGTGGGTTTACATTCCAGAGAATCGAGTCGCAAAACCCAGTAGGCGGCAGCCTCTGCAGCTTTTTTACTAATTTTTTTACTTACCAAATCCACTATTTCCCCAGGTGATTTGTGAGGTGTGCGATGGCCTTAATCATATGTTTCTCTATTGCGCTTACAGAGATGCCAAGTCTGTTCGCGATCCGTTTGTGACGCAAGCCTTCAATCCGGCAAAGAACGAAGACTTGACGTGTACGAGAAGGTAGCTCGTTGAGGGCTTCTATGATCGCTGAAACAGCCTCCTCTCCAGCCAAGACGTTCTCTGGACCTTCTTCCGCATCAGGGTGCCGCTCCTCTAGGAATTCATCATGAAAGTCTTGAGCATGAGTGCGCTTTTTCCGAAGAAAATCGCGCCATACATTTGTCGCTGTGCGCATAAGATAAGCCTCTGGCTTTTCGATATCACTGCCGTCACCCCGAACAGCTAGACGAACTAAAACCTCTTGCACCAAGTCCTCTACGTCGGCCTGTTGGAAGGCTCTTTTACCAAAGTAACGAGATAATGCGGGTCTATACTTTTGTGATAGCTCTTCAAGACGTCTAGCTTGGGTTTCCGATTTTGATAATTTAGTTGTATTCGTCATGGCTACTGCGTGCTCTTTTTTGCATACATAGTACAGAGTTTGTGTCGCTTTTGGCATTCTCGCTACCCATGCAGAGCGGCCTCAAAGGTGTTTTGTGAAAAACAAATCTAAAAGGTCAATCACTGTCCTTCCATAAATTGAGGAAGGATCTCCGATATCTACCATTTTTTGTTCAGACCAGCTCCGGCGATCAAAGGCGTGGGATTCATCTGCAAACACATGCAACTCAACCTTTCGGTGATGACTTTCTAGTTTCTTGTAAAAGTCCATAGTGTTGGAAAGGGGTACAGCATTATCTTTGGCTCCATGAATAAGTAGGCAAGGTGGAAATTTTTCTAGGCAGTAACTGAGCGGACTCGCATCAGCATAATCTTGCTTTGTCGCTTTGGTCCCCATAAGTAAATTGTTACTTTCCAATTTGTTGTGAATGGTAGTAGGTCCATAAAGTGAAGCGACCGCTTTTACAGTGCTAGAGCTTTGGGCATGACCTCCTTGACCTTCGAAGTTTGTTTTAACTGCCGTCATCAAAGCAAGATGGCCTCCGGCTGAGTCCCCAACTGCACCGATTCTTAGGGGGTCAACTCCCAGTTCCTTACAATGAGTTTTGAGATAACGTATCGAGCATTTAACATCTTCTATTTGTGCAGGCCATGGAGCCTCTGGAGACAGGCGATATGAAGGGCATAGACAAATGAAGCCTGAGCGACTGAGGAGAATGCCAAAGCCTTTTACCCCATTGGATGATCCTTTACGCCATCCTCCTCCATGAATTATTACTAGCGCTGGTCGCTGTTGGGCCTTTTTTTGTGGTATGTAGAGGTCTGCTTCGAGATTGCGTCCTCCAGCCTTTCCTACAACAACGTTTCTAAAGACTTTTTCCCTGCTCATATCTCGGGTCCTCCATCCAGCGATGGCGCCGCAGGGGTTCTAAGACAGCCCTCCTAGCTTCATCATCGTCGATTCTGCAGAGTTGTTCGATAGCGAAAGCGTTGACATATGTATTTGCATCTTTTGCAGCGATCGAAAGAGAAGGTATGGTTGCTGAGCATGCGCCTTGTCGAATAAGCGATTGGACCGCATAAACCTTTAGGTCCCAGTCACAGTCTGATCTTATTATCGAATCAAGTGCAGAAATTGTCTCTTCCTGATCTGGTCCAGGCCCAATTAGACCTAAAGCGGACATTGCATGTTTCTGTACAAAGGGGTTTCGATGCCTGACTAATTTATTTAGTCTATGGGAAAAGACTGTATTACCCGTTTGACCAGCTGAATAGCATCCATTGATCAAGTAACCTTCATTATCATTATCTAGTAGGTCTTCAATTGGTTCAATTTCGTCTAGCAGGGCAAGGCCATTACTTGCATCTGCGATATCCAGAATCCAGTCGCTATCTTCATTTGGTAAATGTTTACCAATATCTTTTAGAAGCGCGTCTCTCGCCGCTGCCCTATCTCGCACGGCTGACGACATATATATTGCATTAACCCGTTCTCGGATTACTGAACTGGTAAGTGCCGCTTTCCATTCAACGAAAGGCATAGCCTCATTTTCTTGGCAAGGATATCCTAACCACTTCCCGATATGACGAGATACAGGTTCTTGCAAATTTAATTCTTGGCCGCCCCTCTTTTGTGGTCTCTGGGTCCGCATTATCACGAATTTGCACGCGAACCTGTTGAGTTCCGTGCCATTCATCATCGCACCATGACCAATATCGAAATGCGCAAAAGCGACGGAGCCAGCTTCGCAGATCAAAGGGTGTATGCTTGGCTGAACGTATTCATTCGAGAGAAGTAATTGCTCTCCTTTTTGCGTGATTTTTGGTGGTTGATACCAGTTTTCTCCAACCCCTAGTTCTGGAAGGACATGGGTTCCCGGAAGAAGACCTGTTGGCCCATTATGGAGGTCAACGGCTTGGGGGTAATAAAACATAATCAACCACCAGGGTTCACGGTGACGAGGCCTAGGTTTAACAGCATGTCCATCTTTGTGGAAAGGCTGCAGCATCGCGGGGGTCTTTTGTTCTGGCTGTCCTCTGCTTATATGCGGATGACGATGCACATGAACAAGATAATTTTCTCCTAATATTGCAGTGATAGTTGCCTGGATCACTGGGTCATCAAGAACTTTCCAGAGTTGAGGTATCATGGGCAAAATATTGTTATGCGGGTTGAAATCGTTCCGCATCGACTGAAATACTCGAGTCAGTTGGGTATAAATATCTCGGTGAAAGTCTTCTGACAAATTGGTTTTCGCTAACGTAAAGCCACGTTTTACAAATCCTTCAATTTCATTTCTGGTTATTTGGTTATCCAATATATCGTTCGCTATTTTTTTAAACCTTTAACCTAATCTTAAAGGATAAGGGAGCAATGTTTAATCTATGGGGTATGCAGATAAAATTGTTTTGTAAAACAAGCCTTGATTTTGTCAGCTTGAAGAATTATCAAGAAATTTATAAAAGTCAGAAGCCGGTTTGTAAATTAAAATTCTTCTTTTTAGAACGCGTTGTTTCTCCGGGGGAGCACTTTTCTAAGTAAAACTGCGAAGCAGTAATCCCGGTCAACCTAACAATCGACCAGGATTACCTAAGTTTCGCTACTATTGTTGAATTACCTACTGCTGCCTGAACAGAAGCAGAAATAACAATAGGGCTATCAGTCCTACGAGACCCTCTGAGGAAAACTGGGCTACGATTGCGCCAATGTTCTCTACAATTCCTGTAAATCCAGGAAATAATAGTTCTATTACCACGAGAGCGAGGATAACAGTAATTCCAAACTCGGTTACTGTTTTTAACCACGTCGAAACTGTTGTTATTGCATCTTTAACAGGTTCCATAATTATTTCTCCTATGGATAAGAGAGAAAATATTTAGGAACGGTTTGCGATTGCGACGAAAGCAACCAGTGCTAGCAACCCGATCAAACCTTGACTGGTAAATTGGGATATCA
>NHBG02000021.1 GCA_002167855.2 Gammaproteobacteria bacterium TMED1 | reverse complement strand
AAGCAGCATATCTAGATGTTTGAAAAGACATCGCAAACATGATTTTGAGGGAATACAAGCGCGTTTAACAAGCGTTGATCTAATGATAAAAGGGTTAGACCCTAGCGGAAAGCCCTGGGATGAGCTGACTAGTATAGTCATAAGGCTCGCTTCGGAATCAGTTTGACCTTGCAGTATTAATAGTAATTCTGAGGTTTTGCGGCTATTCTTTCCACGATTTTTCATCGAATAATTGTTGAGTGTTCTGGATTTAACACGAAAGTTTATGGGGTAGATTGCAAGAGTCTAATGGGAACTTTTTCTGTGTAATGCGTTACGAAATATTGGAGGATATTGCTGGCCATGGTTGAGAAACAAACTGCTCTCGAAGGGGATGGCGTTCCTGGTGCATCTGTCAGTGTTAAGGAAACGTTTAATCTTGATATTGATCTAAAAGTTCCGGCATTTTCTCAGCCCTGTGAGCACGTGCCAGACATAGATGAAACTTATAAGTTTGATCAGGAAACAACCTTGGCCATTCTAGCGGGTTTTGCGCATAACAGGAGAGTGATGGTTCAAGGCTACCATGGGACGGGAAAGTCCACCCATATAGAACAGATCGCAGCGCGATTAAATTGGCCATGTATCCGTATAAATTTAGATAGTCATATAAGCCGGATTGATCTTATTGGTAAGGACGCCATCGTCCTTAAAGATGGGAAACAGGTAACAGAATTCAAAGAGGGGCTGCTTCCGTGGGCCTTACAGAGAGCATGCGCCATAGTATTTGATGAGTATGATGCAGGTCGTCCGGATGTTATGTTTGTTATTCAGCGAGTACTAGAAGTGGAGGGAAAATTGACCTTGCTTGATCAAAGTAGAGTGATTAGCCCTCACCCATCTTTCCGTTTGTTTGCGACTACGAATACCATCGGCTTGGGAGATCCCACGGGTTTATATCATGGAACACAGCAGATTAATCAGGGTCAGATGGATCGCTGGAATATTGTTTCTACATTAAATTATCTGCCGCGTGAAAAGGAAATCGATATCCTTGTTTCCAAATTTGTGGAACATAAGCTTGATAGAAAGTTGGCAGCTAACATGGTTTCTGTTGCGCAATTAACTCGTCAAGGCTTCGTAAATGGTGATATTTCTATCGTTATGTCGCCGAGAACTGTCATTATGTGGGCGCAAAATGGCATGATTTTTGGTGATTCCGCATTTGCCTTTCGCCTGACATTTTTGAATAAGTGTGATGACACTGAAAAGGCAATTGTGGCAGAGTACTATCAAAGGTGTATGGGTGATGACTTACCCGAGTCAAGTGCTAAAGTGGTTCTTACTTAGCTCGCGATGCCACATTTCGATTTTACTCACGAAGAATTTAAGCAGGCTGTAACGTCTACCATGCGAGCCATTTCCGGTGCCGAAGAGCTAAATGTTAGCTTTGGGAAAGGGAAGCCTTTTTTGCAAGGGTGCAGAGCTCGTCTCCCTCTATCTGATGAATTCCTCTCGATGGAAGAGTTAGCTACCTTGAGAGGTACTGCGGATCGGTTGGCTCTTAACTCTCGTTTTCATAACGATAACGTTCACATAAGGCGTCGACCAAAGTTTGGTATCGCCCAAGAAGTATTTGATGCTATAGAGGACGCGCGTATCGCCTGTATAGGGGCGGAATTAATGAAAGGGGTAGAAAATAACTTAAGTGCTGAGCTACAAGCGCAATGCGTTCAGCAAGGCTTTGCTAATATTGATCATCAAAGTCATGCTCCGATAAGTTTAGCATTGGGGCTTTACATAAGAGAAAAGATCACCGGTTCCACAGTACCTCCGGCAGCGCAAAAGATTTTAAATTTCTGGTACGATCATTTTGAAGAAAATATTGGTTCATGTGTATCTCTGTTAAGTGATTCTTTATTTCAGCAGGAAAAGTTTTCAGAGGTTTCCATTAGGATTCTTCAGGATCTAGGTCTAGAAGAAGATGGTGATCGTCAAGATAACGAAAACGAGTCTGATGAATTAGATGATGATTTAGACGAAATTGATACACATGAGGATGAGGGGTCTACGAGTCAGGAAATAGGTATTGACGCGGATATGACAGACGCCATTGAAGGGGAAGTTTCTGCAGACATGGAAGCTACAGATGCGGCGGAAGTCGATGGTGAGGAAGACGAGCCAGGAGCGCCGCCAGACTTCGCCGGTGGGGGGGCTGACAAGCGCCCTTTGGAGACCGACTATAGATCTTATACCACTGTTTTTGACGAGGTCATTTTCGCCGATGAGCTTTGTGAATCGGTCGAGTTGGACCGACTTCGTGATGTTCTTGATAAACAATTACTTAATTCACAGTCAGTCATTAGCAAACTAGCGAATCGATTACAGCGAAAACTTATGGCGCAGCAGAATAGGACTTGGGAATTCGATCTGGATGAAGGGCTTTTAGATACTTCCAGACTTACCAATATTGTGATCGATCCTTTTCATCCGCTTGCCTTTAAACAAGAGAAGGATATTGAATTTCGTGACACAGTGGTGTCACTACTTATAGATAGTTCGGGATCTATGCGTGGTCGATCGATTACTATAGCCGCGATGTGCGCCGAAATCTTAGGTAGGACCTTGGAAAGGTGTAATGTGAAAGTCGAGATTCTTGGCTTCACTACTCGGGCTTGGCGCGGAGGACAATCTCGTGAGTTGTGGCTTCAGCACGGTAAGCCTCCCGAGCCAGGAAGACTCAACGATCTCCGACACATCGTTTATAAGGCTGCAGATATGCCCTGGCGGCGTGCTAGAAGAAATCTTGGGCTTATGATGCGTGAGGAATTACTGAAAGAAAATATTGATGGTGAAGCCCTTCTCTGGGCTCATAGCAGGATAGTCAATAGGCCAGAGGATAGAAAAATACTGATGGTAATATCGGACGGCTTGCCTGTCGATAATAGCACTTTACTTGTAAATCCCAGTAACTATCTAGAGCAGCACTTGAAGTATGCCATTGATCAAATAGAGAATTATTCGCAAATTGAGCTTGTTGCCATAGGAATAGGGCATGACGTAACTCATCACTATCGTAGGGCGGTTACCATTACTGATGCTGAGCAATTAGGTGATGCGATAATCGAGCAGCTCGTGGACTTGTTCGATAAAGAAACCAGCGGGAATCAAGGTCCCGGAAAAAATAGGGAGATTTCTCTTAGCGGTGCATAGGAATAACCTGCTCGACAAGCTTTTTTCTTATGAGAAAGAATATCCGGAAGAGCGAACTACAGTAAGGAGTATGTTAGCCTTTATAAAAACTAATCCTAGATGTTTTGACCGCAACTTATCAGTTGGTCATATTACTGGCTCTGCATGGCTTATGGATGCCAAGTTGGAAAAGACGCTTCTGACACATCATCGTAAACTTGATCGTTGGCTTCAACCTGGCGGTCATGCGGATGGCGACAGCGATATAGCTGGAGTCGCTTTGCGGGAGGCTCGCGAAGAATCGGGCCTGCAATCTCTTGAGTTAGTAAATGGGGCGATATTCGATATCGATATCCACATGATTCCTGACGGGCCAACAGAGAAAGCACATTTACATTACGATTGCCGGTTTTTGATTTGTTCCATGGGGAAGGATCAATATGTGGTTAGTGAAGAATCAAAAGATTTGGCATGGGTTTATCTAAGAGATTTATCACAGTACACCTCTGATCCTTCTATCAGCCGAATGGCAATGAAATCGGCTACAAAAAGTCTATAAAATTTAGTAGCTAGTCTGACGATTTTGTAACGATCCGCAAGATGTAGGTCTTTCTGAATTATCGAAACAGAAAATGTCATGCTCCCTCATGTACTAACTTTTACTTTTTACTAGTGTGCTAGCTAGAGATACGCATGAGATTAGATACTAATCGTTCGAGATGAATTAACGAATTACAAACTTCCGTTTGATGACAATAGGCTGCATATTTCTTCATCTCCGAATCACCCATATTCCAGCTGGATTTAGCCTCTGGATTAAGCCAAATAACACGTTGCGCCTTCTTGTAAACTTGATGAAGAATTTCTACTTGAGAGTTACCATAGTTGTTTCTGCCATCACCAAGAATTATGATACTGGTTTTCTTATCAACATCCTTCAAGCAACAATTTTTGAAATCAAGCAGCATCTGACCATAATCGGTTGACCCGTTACCGTAATCTCTCACTGTTTTTGCTAAAGCATCCTCGAGTGTTGATTCCTCGAACAGCTTGGTAACCTCCCCAAGCTCCGAACTAAATGCAAAGGAGCGTACTTTTGGAATGATTTCTGAGAGGCTATAGAGAAACATCAATAGAAACTTGGAGTAGTTGCTAACGGAACCACTCACATCACAGATGCAAATTACTCTGGGTCGATCGACTTTAGATGCTTTCCATTTAATATCAAATAACATTCCATCGTGCTGCATGTTACTACGTAATGTTTTTCTAATATCAAGTTGACCTCTCCTAAATTTTTTACGCCTTTTGGAATGGACTGTCACCAGCTTTTTAGCCATCTTGAAGACAAGTTCTTTCACGTCCTTAAAATAGCGTTTTTCAAGAGTGGACAACTTTATCTGCTTAAGTAACTCTTCACGGAGCTGTTTACCTGAAGTATCAGCGTGAAGAAGGAATTGGTTTTCTACATATCCTCGGATCTTTTCGCGAAGTTGATTACGGGCATTCTCTAGTTTTCTAGCTAACTCTTGTTCTGGTGGCCTACCTTTAGAATTAAGTGTTAGTATCTCTCGCTGTAACTCATCAAGACCGATTGATTCTATTATCTTGCGTGTATATACGCCTTTTTGAGTAAAAAATTTTATCTGGTTTAGATTCGCTCTACGACCGGCTTCTACTATCGAGACCATGATTTCTGTTTTGTCCCCAGTTAGTAGTAGCTTGCCAAGATGAGACCTCGCCTCCAAGGATTTGTTAGTAGCCTCCTCCCCTTCCCAGCTTTCTTTTTGTCCAATAACTCGTTCTTTGGCCTCTTGGATATCTTTTGACTTTTGCTTTGGTTGCACATCATTTCCTGAGAATTGTTCACTATCATCCAGAGAAACAATTTGTTTTTTTTCTTCATTGTAATTAGAAGATGAAAAGTATCGATCGAAACATTCGTTAAAAGCTTCTTTTTCTTCGAGAGTCTTTGAGACAGTGATTGAAAGTGAGTGTTTTAGTAAGTTGCGATCGCGAGCACCGATTACGTCTAACACGTGCATTGCATCGAGTGTTTCAGCAGGACTTACTTGGATGTCTGCATTACGTAAAACCTTGATGAATTGAACTAGAGTACGATGCATAGGCGCGGTAAATCCTATTTTTACTTTTGTACGAGCACTTTATTAGTAATGTTCTGCAATTCTGAATTAACTGTCTCAATATCTTCTTGAAATTTAAGTATTACATTGAGTGTATCTCGAACAAGATCTGGAGAGAGGGTTTCTGTATTAAGCAATATAAGTGTTCTAGCCCAGTCAATTGTTTCGCTAATAGCAGGAACCTTTTTTAAGTCCATGTCCCGCAGCTCTTGAATAAACCCAACGAGCTGAGAACGGAGTTCCTCAGAGATATGGGGCACTCTAGCGCGAATAATTCTCTCTTCGACATCAGCATCGGGGAAGGGAATATAAAGATGAAGACATCTTCGTTTTAGCGCATCACTAAGTTCGCGGGTATTATTACTAGTAAGAAAGACCAGTGGCTTTTTGTTAGTTTGGGCCTTAACTGTTCCAATTTCGGGAATGGAAAGCTGGAAGTCTGAAAGCATTTCTAACAGAAGTGACTCGAACTCATGATCAGATTTGTCGACTTCATCAATAAGCAGGATACAGCCTTGCTCTGCTTTGAGAGCTTTTAATAAGGGTCTTGGTTCGAGAAATTGTTCAGAAAAAAAGATGTCCCCGAAATCATGGAGTTTAGAGACTGATTGCGCAAGCCCCTCAGCTCCTTCCAGTATTTCACTGAGCGTTTCCTTCAATACTTGGGTGTAAAGTAACTGTTTTCCGTACTTCCATTCATAAATTGCTTTTGATTCGTCGAGTCCTTCGTAACATTGGAGTCGTACGCAAGGTAAAGTGAGCATATCTGCTGCAGTTTTTGCAAGCTCAGTTTTTCCAACGCCTGGTGGCCCTTCAATTAGAATGGGTTTTTCAAGATGGTAGGCTAAAAAAACTGCGGTGGCTATCTGTGTGTTACAAATATAGTTTAAAGATTCGAAGTTTTTCTTAATGATATCTATATTGGCTAATTTCTTCTCGATTTTGGTCGACACGAGTTTCCTCTTTGGACTGGCTATATTAATAAGACAATACGTAAAAGCGCCCAATTATCTTAGGCTGTTGGTCATTTGTACAGAGAGGCTTTATTACCTATGCGTGTAGCCTTATTAGCCCTTCTTGAGCTACTGAGGCGATAAGGTCACCTTTGGTGTTGAAAATGGCACCCCTACTAAAACCCCGAGCCCCTCCTGAAAAAGGGCTATCTTGCTGATAGAGCATCCATTCGTCAGTAAGAAATGGTTTATGAAACCACATAGTATGATCTAGGCTTGCAACTTGAAACTTATGATTTCTCCAACTGATTCCATGAGGACGATAACTAGTGTCTAGCAGAGTAAGGTCGGAGGCGTAAGCGAGTAAGCATTGATTTAGTCGATTGTTCTTCGGCATTTGTCCCGCCGTTTTAATCCAAACATGCTGAAGAGGAGGTGCTGGGTCGGGACTGAACTCATTAAATGGTTCAACAAATCTTAACTCAATCGGTTGTGGTTGATTTTCTTGATCGAGACCTACTTGAGGGATAGATGCTAAGTACTGTTTTCGCATAGTTTGCAGGTCATGGCAGGCTTCTGGTGGTGGGATGTCCGGTATTTGGTGCTGGTGTTCCAGTCCACTTTCTAGGACTTGAAAAGAAACCGACATACTGAAGATAGCCTCTCCCTGCTGAATGGCAATAACACGACGCGTTGTAAAGCTTCTACCGTCTCGAATTCTGTCTACAGAATAGAGAATTGGGATATCAGTGTCGCCGGGTCTCAAAAAGTAGCCGTGTAAAGAGTGTGCTGACCTTGCATCGTCTTCTACAGTTCTAGATGCTGCTACTAATGCTTGTCCAATTACTTGTCCTCCGTACACTCTTTGCCAGCCATCTGAAGGGCTTACCCCACGAAATATGTTCACCTCTATTTGCTCTAAATCGAGCAGTTCAAGCAGATCTTTCAATGCTTTTTTCATGTCTAGTCCGTTTGGCTAGTATTTATAAGATTCTGCTTTGAAGGGCCCTGAATCCAATACATTTATATAAGAAGCTTGTTCCTTAGTTAACGATGTAACAGTGCCTCCAAACCCTTTAACCATGTAGGTAGCTACTTCTTCATCAAGTTCTTTGGGAAGCACCTCGACTGTTATCTCCTCGCGCTGATTCTTGTCGTGACTAGCCCAGGCTCTCTCATAGAGGTACATCTGGGCGAGAACTTGGTTCGCAAATGAACCATCCATAATACGCGAGGGATGTCCAGTAGCGTTCCCTAGGTTCACAAGTCGTCCTTCAGAAAGTAATATTAGATAATCCTTTGAGCTACCGCTTCGATAGATTTTATGTACCTGAGGCTTAACTTCTTCCCAATGCCACTTTTCTCGCATAAAGTTCGTGTCGATCTCTGTGTCAAAATGACCGATATTACAAACGATAGCATTGCTTTTTAGTGATTGAAGCATGTTCTTATCGCAGACGTTTACGTTTCCAGTGCAAGTAACCAATAAATCGGTGGTCTCCATAAGTAAACTATTCACATCAGCATATAAGCCCGTATTCTGTCCACCGAGATACGGAGAGACTACTTCAAAGCCATCCATACAGGCTTGCATTGCACAGATTGGGTCAATTTCAACGATTCTTACAATCATTCCTTCCTGACGAAGACTTTGGGCAGACCCTTTCCCAACATCCCCATAACCAATCACTAGGGCCCGTTTCCCCGCGAGAAGCATGTCTGTTCCACGTTTTATTGCGTCGTTAAGACTGTGTCGACACCCATATCGGTTATCATTTTTTGATTTAGTCACAGAATCATTAACATTGATCGCAGGTACTCTTAAATCTCCAGCTTTGAGCATTTCATAAAGTCGATGAACGCCGGTTGTTGTTTCCTCAGTAATTCCGTGTATTCCGTCCAGCATACTTGGATACTTGCTGTGCACCATCTCGGTAAGATCCCCGCCATCGTCCAGGATCATGTTTGCATCCCATGCATCTCCTTCCTTCAGGATTGATTGTTCAATACACCAAAAAAATTCTTCTTCAGTTTCGCCTTTCCAAGCAAAGACCGGTATTCCCTGTTCTGCGATTGCGGCTGCCGCATGATCCTGAGTAGAAAAAATATTACAAGAAGACCAACGTACTTCCGCACCTAATTCAATCAAAGTTTCAATCAATACGGCTGTCTGAATGGTCATGTGGATACAGCCTATTATTTTTGCCCCGGAGAGTGGTTGATCTTTTCGGTATTTCTCTCTTAACGTCATTAGTGCTGGCATTTCTGCCTCGGCTAGAGAAATTTCATGTCTCCCGAGCGTTGCCAGGGCTATATCGGCGACTTTGTAATCTGGTTTTGTCATAGACGACCTCTGTAATTTTTACCCATCCGATCTTACGCACTACCACATGCATTAGTTTTCCAATGATCAATGGCTAATATGTTTTAAGGAGTTTGGATGTGAAGGTAATGTTATACTTATTTCTACACCATTATCGTTGGTAAGGTTTTTTGCCATTGCACTTCCACCATGATGCTCAGCGATTACTCTCACTATGTATAGGCCCATTCCAAAGTGCATTCGTGTATCTGTATCCCGAATGGATACCATTGAGTCAAAGATTCGGTCGATATGTCCTGTTGGAATGGTAGGCCCGTAGTTTGTGACGAATAAGGTAATCTTCCCAAATTCATTGGTCAAACCTATGATAATCGTAGATTCATCAATGGCGAAGTCTAAGGCGTTCTCTACCAGTTTATCAAGGACTTGCTCGATTCTTGAGTCTGAAACTTTGCAAATAACGGCACTTTGACTACCTTGATACTCGAATTGTCTATTCTTATGAGTGGCCTTACAATTATTGATATAACTTCTTACCAGAGTGCTTAAATCGATAGGCTCGAATTCCTCAGCTTCAAGAGCCTCTTCTAGACTAGCAGCATCAGCAAGGTTTTGAACTATCGTTCCTATACGCATGACAGCCCGCTTGGCACTATCAAGGTATTTTTGCCGATCCTGTATTGCGGGTTCATCCTCCAAATTCTGCAGAGAAGTACTCAGAGTATTTAGCGGATTGTTGATTTCGTGCCTTAAAGTTCGCGGCATATTCTCCAGAAACTGCGTATGTTGATGCAGCCTCGCCAGCATACCCGAAAAGCTTCGTGCTAGGTCGCCAAGTTCATCGTCAGAATCCGTTTCCGCTAAAAGTCGGTTAGTCTGGAGTCTGCCATACACATCTATTGCGTTCGTTGCTTCGCCGCCCAGTTTCCTGATGCGTCGAGCTAGACGCACAGAAAATGCAAGGATGAGCGCAACAAAGATAAAGATAGATAATACAGAGAAATTGACAATTTGAGTCAGACCATCTCGCCGCAGTTTGAGTATTCGATCGGTATTCTGTTTCAAGATTACCGTGCCTATAATTTCATCCTCTGCAACAATTGGATGTGCTGCAATAATAAGCTCCCCTTCTTCTGGACTGAATTTTCTTTCAAAATTTGCTTTTCCAGCTAAAGCTTCTTTGATCACTTTACTCTCAATTTCACCGGTACTGGTCTGCAGACTTGTTTCAGCAATGGAGTAGAGAGAATCCAGTAAAAAATTGATAAAAAGGAACCAGTTTTCATGTTTCTTTTTCTGAAGTTCTGATGAAGCTAATTGGATACCTCCTTCATCCACCCTAATACGTCCTTGGCGGTCAATAACCTGAATATTTGCTCCGGAATACCCCAGTCCCTCAACTATTCTTAAAACTTCCGGTGACTTCAGCAGTACTAACCCGAAAGCCTCCTTATCATCCGAAGGCAGCGTTGCGGTGATCGATTCAATAACGCGCGTATCATCATCATCAACATCAACAACTACTAATCCAAAAGTTGGTGATGTGCTTCCAATAAGTTCTAAAGGAATGCGGAATTCGATTGAATACCCGTTATCATTCTGTGTCATGAACCCCTGTATTCTATTTTCCGCAGCACCAATCGCGTAGCGCCAGTCACTCATTGGATAGGCTGTGGTAACTCCAGGATCAGTCATGGTCAAAACATAGCGCTTTGTCATCCCATCATGTCCTGTAAATTCGATACGTATGTGATCTGATAAGTCCAATCTAAGAATATTACGATCCCGGAAAACTAGATGGTCGTCATTCACATGTAGCAAAGTGAATATTTGATCATTATGCTCACCTAGTACCAAATGAAATTGATTGGGTACGACAAGGCTACTATCTTGCGGGTCGAATCCACCAAATTCTATTTGGTAGTCCAATACATTCTCCCAATCGTTATCCTCACCATCAATTCGTATTGGATTTGCAAGGGGATGAGCGAAAAGCTGCTCATAGCCCTCTGGAGATAAGGGAAGATCATCGAATAAATCAGATCGACCGTTAAGCAGGGTGGAAATACCTTCCGCAGTTAATAACTGAGCATTGGCTTGACTATCAACTAAGAATTCCTCCATCTCGCGAAGGTATTGATAGCTAAACCATGGGATAACCACCAGCGCCAGGCTCATTAATATGAGGAGTTTTGTGCCTAGCTTTGGTCCTCGAAGTATAGACGTCGCCAATTTTCAGTCAGTGTTTCATGGACCAGCGATAACCAAAACCATATTCAGATTTAATGCAATCAAAGCAAGAATCAATTGCTTCAAATTTTTTACGAATATTGCGCATATGGGTATTGATTGTATTATTTGTCACCAGACTTTGCATAGTAGCGTTCATCAGCGTGTCGTAAGATACAGCATGTCCAGGCACACGAACAAGCTTAGCGAGCATGCGGAATTCTGTGCCAGAAAGGTTTATCGCTTGGTTTTTCCATGAAACCAATAATGCTTCCTGATCGATAGACAGTTCTCCAACCATTTTAGCGGAGGCAGCGCCAGCTGATGTTTGTACTCGAGCCTCGTTAATACGTAGAAGAGAGCTTATACGTTCCGCTAGGTAATCAAGTGAGATAGGTTTTGGGAGATAATCCCATGCTCCAAGACGTAGACCCGAGATTTTATCAATTTCGGCAATCCTTTCTGTAAGGAAGATAACTGGTAAAGTGGGGGCTTTGGATAGTAGTTCACGACAAATTTCAAAGCCTGCGTCAACTTCATCGCCAAGAATAATATCCAGAATGGCAAGGTCAGGAAGCTCCTTGTCGAAGCCCTGGAGAGCTTGTTCGCGGTTGCTATAGGCGTATACCTCGTAGCCTTTTTTAATGATTGCGTCTACGTAATTATTTCTCTGGTCGGGATCGTCTTCTACTATTACGATTCTCTTAGCCATATTATTTTTGAGTTTTATCTCTGCTTGCCACGCTTCTTGAGCTTACTATGACAGTCTAAAATTAAAAAAGCTCATTGCAGCGGACGAAAAACTGAAACATTTCGCTAGATTCATCATTTCTCCACTCTTATTCAGGGAATTTTCATTATTTGCAACGAATCTTTGAACATTTATAGGTTAACTTCATCTTCTATTTATTAAAAAAGAGAAAATACATGAAAGTATTTCTCCCTGCTACTGATTCTGTGCTTGCGGAATATGATGTGACACAATTGGTTCCATTCGACCCGAGTTTTCTAATTCCCAGCAAGACCAAGGGCAGGAAGCCCAGTACTTGGATTATAGATGATGACTATCTGTCTGCCTGTGAACGTCTACGTAATTCCCAAATAATTCCGGCGTAGTTCTCCCTCTGGCTCCGAATCTAAATATGTTATTCTTCGCAACATGACTCCTTTAACGTACGAATCAGATTCCACTGCCATGATAGTTGGCGTAGGTCTAATGGGGCAATATCTAGCAAACAGGTGCCCCGAATGGCTCGGGTTATCAAAGTTAGTCCTCGTCGATCATGCCGATACCTTAAAGATTGGTGGGAACGATATCTCTCTGAGCGAATATGCTGAAACCATAGCCTCGGAAAATATTAACCTTGAAGTTGTCGCCGAAACCATAGATATAACTAGTGAGCAGGAGGTCAAAGGGCTTTTCCGGCGTCATCCCAATGTTCGCTATTATCAACACACTGCTGGTATTTCACCCAAACCGCTTACGCCTCCCGAGGAATTATCGAAAGAGGATATACTTGGTGCTTGTGAGGTAAATTTATGGGGCGCGCATAATGTATTAAAGCAGGGTATTAAAGCAGCCGCGTTCGCCCCGAGAACTCATGGCGTTATCATATTATCAACATCGGCTACCGTAGGTTCTGAGGGAAGAGCGAGTGCAGCCTATGAGGAGTCCAAGGGTGGACTTATGAATCTTTTAACACTGCAAGCGCGCTATTTTCTTGAAGAGTATGGATTGCTTTTAAATGGTATTGCGCCATCCCCTTTGCGCGGAATCATGGCTGCTCAAAATCCAACTAGTGCTGCTAGACTGCAGGCAGTAGAAGATTCAATGCCCATAGGGGGCCTAACCGAGCCAAAGCATATAGCTGCTGCAACTATGTATTTTTGGTCGAATGAGTGCTGGTGTGTGGGTGAGGTGGTAACTACTGACGGTGGGTACACAAAGCACAAACCGATATACGATAAAATTAGTTAGGATTCTTTAGGTAACTTGTCGTTGAAATCTACCCAAATTAATATCGATCCCCTCCAGGTAATCGACCGGGTTAGTCCTAACGTTTTTGGTGGCTTTATCGAACATCTTGGACGCTGCGTTTATCAGGGTATTTACGATCCTGGTAGCGCGCTGGCGGACGAAGATGGGTTTCGGGTAGATGTAATGACAGCCCTGAAAGAGCTGCAGATGACCATCATGCGCTATCCAGGAGGGAACTTCGCCTCTGGTTATCATTGGGAGGATGGGATAGGCCCCCGCGAAAAAAGGCCCACGGTAAGAGAACTCGCTTGGCAGAGTATCGAAACTAATGCCTTCGGGACTGATGAATTTATGCGGCTTTGTAGGAAGATGGATTGGGAACCAATGGTCGCTGTCAATTTAGGAACAGGAACTCCAGAAGAAGCCAGAAACTGGGTTGAATACTGTAATTCCGAGATTGGGACCAGATATGCCAATCTAAGGTCTATCAATGGGGCTAAGAAACCCTACGGAGTAAGGTATTGGTGCCTGGGTAACGAAATGGATGGCCCTTGGCAATTGGGTCATGTTCCAGCTAAAGAATATGCGATTCGCGCTCAGCAAGCAGCCAAGATGATGAAAGACTGCGACCCTGTTATCGAAACTATCGCATGTGGTTCTAGTGGTGCATTTATGCCAACCTTTCCTGCCTGGGACAGAGAGGTGATGGAATATATCGGACCTCTTTCTAACTACATTAGCTTGCATCGGTACGTACGCAATGATGACAATGATCCTTTTAAATTTTTCGGTACTGGTGCGAAAGTTGATCGACAGATCGAAATAATTGACGCAACTTGCCGGTATGTACAGGCCTTGAATAAAGCTTCAGAGAGGAACTTTTTGTGCTTCGATGAGTGGAATATCTGGTACAAGAATATGACGATGGATGGGAAGGGTAAATTTGCTCCCTCATTGATTGAGGAAGAGTACAATTTTGAGGATGCGCTTGTCACGGGCCAATTCCTTAATAGTTTTATCAGGCACGCTGATGTCGTGAAAATTGCAAACCTGGCGCAGGTAGTTAATGTCATTGCTCCTTTAAAGACTCGCGGAGATGAGCTCCTAAAACAGACAACTTTTCACGCCTTCAAACTTTATTCCGAGCGTAAGGAGGGTGACTCACTTCGTTTAGGTATATCAGGTGATTTCTTTGATGCTGACGAAGGACCTGTCCCGTGCCTTGATACATCTTGTATTTATTCAAAGGATCAGCGGAATCTTTCTCTTTTTATGATTAATCTCTCGCCCACAGATAAAGTGTCAGTGACGGCAAATCTTTTCGGGTTGGAAGTAGAGCGAGTAGTAGGTCAGATTTTGCACCACAAAGATCTCAAGGCAGTAAACACCTTTGAGAAGCAGGATACAGTGGTGGCGAAAGACTTTACTGACATTTCGTCTACGTTGGACTCCTTGCAAGGCGAGTTGCCACCAGCCAGTCTAGTACGTTTGGACGTTAGTATCTCCTGAAGCAAAGTTAACTAACTATTACTTATTCTGCTAACTTCCTCCATTTCTTCATCAGAGAGCCGCCAGCCAGCCGCTTGCGCGTTTTGCTGCACTTGTTTTGGTGACGTAGCGCCAGCGATCACACTTGAAATTTGGGGTTGCGAGGCAAGCCAACTCATTGCTAATTCAAGGAGTGAATGACCCTTTTCCTCAGCAAAGCTTGAGAGTTTTTCCAACACATCGAAGTTATGATCTGAAAGTGCTGATTTTGCACGATCTCCCCAAGAGGCCAAACGTGTGCCCTGCGGTGGCTCCTTTCCTCTTATATATTTCCCTGATAAAAGTCCGCTAGCTAGAGGGAAATACGGAAGAATTCCCAACCCGTATCGCTGGCAAGCAGGGATAACCTCTTTCTCGACTCCCCTATCTAAAAGGCTGTAAAGATTCTGCGCAGTAACGAAGCGGTTAAAGCAGCGATCGCGCGCAGTCCAATCGGCGTCCGATATTTGCCATCCGGAAAAGTTTGAGCAGCCGAGATATCGAATCTTCCCTTGATGTACAAGGTCGTCTAGTGTTGAGAGCGTTTCCTCTATTTGAGTTTCATCATCGGGAAAATGTTGCTGATATAGATCAATATAATCTGTATTTAAGCGTTTCAAGCTATCCTCTAATGCTTGAATAATATAACGACGCGAACCTCCCTTTTTTCGACCCTCGCTATCCATTTGCATTCCGAATTTGGTTGCAATGACTAGGTCTTCCCTCTTTCCAGCTATTGCCTTACCAAGATATTTCTCGGACAAACCCCGTTGACCATAGACATCTGCGGTATCAAAAAAATTAATACCGCAGTCAAGTGCAGTATGAACTATCTCTTTGGTCACATTTTCATCGCAGCGACTACCAAAGTTATTGCACCCAATACCAACAATGCTAGTCTTAAGTCCTGATGAACCTAACTTTCTCAATTCCATAGTATTGGCTTCCTGAAAGATTAATATTTTTGATCAAACTACTTTTTTATACGACCTTCGTGTTGCACTTCTCGGTAATGTTGCCATATCTGCGTTTTAGTATCTCGAGTGTTGGGCTCGAGAGCATCGGAAGCTTTGATGTGTCCATATTCTCAATAACCTGATCAGAGTTCCTGGCGCCAAGAATTAACGTCGATACGCCTGGGTTCGACAAAGTAAACTTGGTCGCCATCTGAGAAATACTCGTATAAGGAGAGGGAACCATTTTCCTGATGTCCTGCGTTGTTCCTAGAATAAAGTTGAGATGCTCGCGTGACCATCGTGCTCGATGGTCATCTGCAGGAAATGTAAAGCCTGGAGGATACTTGCCAGTGAGGAAGCCGCTTTCAAGAGCTGTTCTGGCTACGATGCCAATGCCTGCTTCATGGGCTTTAATAATGACCCCATGGAGTTTCTGCCGTAAGACGCTATAGACCACCTGTAGGACATCAACTCGGCCACCTGCGATATATTTTTGGCATAAATCCAATGTGCTTTGGGATACGTTGGGCCCTTTGATTGAGGCGCCAATATATTTGATCAGTCCTTCCTCTTTTGCTTTTTCGAGTTGTATAAGCGCATTATCAATGACTTCATCATTTTCCGGAGGTTGATGAAGATAGTATATGTCGATGTAAGAAGTGCTTAGCTGTTTGAGAGACTCTTCAACATCTTTTCTTATTTCCGTTATCGATTCCATTTTTTGCCCGGCAAACGTCTTTGAGCAAAGAATAAGTTTTTCTCGGTTTCTATTTGCCTCTAGGTATTGACCAATTCTTCTTTCGCTTGCGCCGTACCGCCTTGCAGTATCAATAAAGTTGCCTCCAGCCTGCACATAACTGGTTATCGCATCAGTAGCATCAGCTTCACTCACTTCACCATAACTTTCGCTGCCAATTGTCCATGCACCGAAGCCTATTTCAGAAACTTTTATTCCCGTATTACCCAAAATTCTTTTTTTCATAGAAAACCACTTTTTTTAGTTCTGTTTGTCAGGCTCCGAGGATATCTTTGGACCGCCAACAAGTATAATCGAAAAGCTGACTCTTAAATTAGGCAAATAAATTAGGGAGGCTAAGAGCGATACAGGGGTTTTACCCTGTTTCGTATTATAGGTCTTCATCATCTATCATTATATTTTATTGATGATAAAAAATGAGCTGAGAATATGGTAAAGAAACCTAATATCGTACTTATTTTTTCTGATCAGCATCGAGGAGATGCTCTTGGATGCATAGGGAATAAGTTCGTTCGCACGCCTAATTTGGATGAGCTTGCAGCCGAAGGTGTAGCTTTCCGAAATTGTAATACGAGTTCTCCGCTTTGTATGCCCGCTCGAGCATCTCTCGCTACTGGCCAATACGTTAATGAGCATGGTGCTTGGGGTAATCGTAACGAAGCAGATCGCTTCGGACAAAGTCACGTAAGAAACGTTCGTGAAGCAGGTTACTGCACTGCGTTGTTTGGAAAGACCCATTTTCGGGTTCCTCAAGTAGATGATGGGCACACTAGAGACCGTATATCTGAGTTGCATGATTGGGGGTATGAAGTTACACATGAGATCGGTGAGATACCTTCTGACAAAAGTAGTAACTATTATGAAGATTTTCTTGCGGCGAGACACAAGCTGCAGTTGCATAAAGATGCTATGACTATCTGGAAATACGGTCAGGGGAATAAGACGCTTCGTCCCTGGGAGCACCTCCCTTCGCTTCTTGAAGAACATGAGCATATCGATGCCTATCTTGGTTCTCGGGCTGCAGAATGGATAAGGCAGTACGGTGAAGAACGGCCATTTTATCTGCAACTTGCTCTTGTGGGTCCTCATCCTCCTTTTGATGCTCCTGCGAGATACCGAGATATTTTTCGTCCTGAAGACATGCCTCCAGCAATTATGACGTTGCCATCTGAGCCGATGTCTCCACAGGTAAGAACAATGCTCAGTCGCAGGGGTTTTCCTAATCTTACTGAAAGTCAGAGTCAGTTAATGAAGAGCCATTATTATGCCAAGATCGCATTTGATGATGAGGTCATCGGTAGTTTTATAAAGGTGCTTAGAGAAAAAGATCTCATGGATAATACGTGGATAATTTACACGTCAGACCACGGTGAAATGCTCGGTGATCATCGGTTAGTGCAAAAGGTTGTATTTTATGAAGGTTCTCTGAATATCCCGTTAATTATTAGGCCTCCGGGTGGGACATCCGCTTGGATTGGGAATGGTTTAACTGACCACTACGATATTCTCGATACTATATTGTCGGCAGCGGATGCGGAAACTTTTGAGAAAAATCACGGTTCCTCTCTGATCCCAAAGATTGAGGCGGGTAAGGGCTCCCCAGATGCTCACGAGGGTAAAGAGGTTACTTTTAGTGAGGTGAATTTGTACTCTATGGCACGAACTAAAAATTATAAAATGACGATCAATTCAGTCACTAGGGAACCGGTTGAGTTTTACGACATTGAAAATGACCCAAATGAACTTACTAATTTGGTGAACGAAAGCTCGCTTTCAAAGGTTCTTGACGAGATTCAAGATACGCACTTTAATCAGTTATTAAGCGGTATTAACGATCAACAACTCAGGCTTGCTCAAGCAGGAGGCATTCCAACTTCTATTCACCAGGCTTATCCAGAGTATTAGCCGCATCAAGTAGGGGCTAATTTTATTTCTTTTGGGTATGTCGGAGGGGAAGGATATGTTCAAGTTATTGTACATGTCATTTTGGAAAACCCAGGTTTTGAGCTTGTTTAATATAAGCCGATCTGCGGATCCTCGGCTCCTAACCAAATGATAAATAATTAGTGGAAAAATCTTCATACATGTTCTTCAATGAGCTTTTGCAACTCATTAGGTAAGATCGGTGACCGCCAATTCGAACAATGCTATCGAGAAGAATGAAGAATACAATCGTAATGCTTTAAGTCTCCTAGGCAAACTCTATCCCCATGGAAGAGTAAGCGAAGTAGCAGAAGCAGATAAAATAAATTCAGGCCTACCGCTGGAACAGCGATTCCGACCCTACAGTCTTTCCGGTCTGGGTGTAGCGCTAGAATATCAGCAGATGGGTATGCGTCCTGTTAGTGTCAATCTGGCAAATCAGGCCGCCAGATTTGGCTATGAGTTTGAACATTTAGCTGTAACCCTCGGTACGGTAATACATAATATCGATCTAAAGGATGAGCTCAGCGATGAGCAGATAAGCTTTATCAGGCAGACTCTTCTGGAGCGAAAAGTTATATTTTTCCACAATCAGCATCTGAGTGAGGACCAGCAGGTTCAGTTTGGCAAACGATTTGGTACCCTGGACGCATTTCCATTCGGGCCTCCAGGTAAAAATCCTTATCTCTTCTACATTCATCATAATGAGAATCGGCCCGGCTCTGAAAATAACTGGCACACCGACGTTACATGGATGGAAAACCCTTCGCTAGGGTCGATTGCCCAGGTTGATGTTGCTCCCCCAATTGGTGGCTCTACATTGTTTTCAGATAGTCACGCCGCTTACCTCGGTTTGCCTCCTGATCTTAAGGATCGGCTTCAGCACTTATATGGTATTAATGACTATCGTGTATTCATGCGGAAATATCCTGAAGAGTTACACAATGAAATTAAGCAGAAGGTCCCATTTGGCGTCAGTCACCCTTTGCTACGAACACATCCGGAAACTGGCAAAACAGCGCTTTACGTTCATCTAGGTTTTATTCGTCAGGATGCCCTGTTTGACGGGAGAACAGGCGAAACGCTTCCTCCAGATGAATGCAAGGACATTATTCGACAACTCAGTGTTCAGCATACTCGAGAGGAATATGTCTGCCGTTTCAGGTATGAAGCTGGTTCTATAGCGTTCTGGGATAATCGTGCTGTTCAGCATTATGCGGCCAGTGATTACTGGCCGCATGAAAGAGTATTGCGAAGGGTAACTGTCAGTGGTGATAGGCCTTACTATGATCCGTCCCAGGCGCCTTCCTAAATTGATTTGTCCTCTTATTTAACTATGTTTAAGTGCTTGGGATAACCCACTATAGTTAGGATTATCAATGGCAATTTCTATCTCGATTTAATAGTTATGGGAGTATTGATTAGGTCGTAGAGTACGGATTACGGACCAAACAAGATGTCAGTTCTATCCGACCAAGTTGCTTAAAGTCGCTCATTCTAGCTGGTATCTATGAAGTCACATTTTTTTATGGCGCACATGTGGACGAATTGTTTGCGAAAGCGTGAATATTCTCCGATTCTTTAACTTGTATTTAGCGATGCTTAACAAAGGCACGTTAGTATGCTTTTCCTAAGGAAGGCCCCCCAAAACCTTCCTTAGGTGTCTGACAGGGACGTCAAGCACATCCCCCATTTTGTCGCTGCCTGGGTTCTGGCGCCGATTTCGCAACTTTGGATAGACGATGGCAGAACAAAGTTATTTTGATAAAAGTAGCAATACGGGGATTCGTCACCTGATCAATGCCACGCGATTTTCGATGCACGGCCTGAAAAGTGCGTTTATGCATGAGTCCGCTTTTCGCCAGGAGCTTGCCCTGCTGGTTTGTCTGATTCCAGTTGGGCTGATAATTTCATCGTCCCTGAAGGAGTTCGTTTTACTGATGGCAGTTTCGGTATTCGTTCTGGTTGTCGAGCTACTGAATTCAGCAATCGAGGCAGTAGTCGATCGCATCAGCGTGGAACACCACCCAAAGTCAGGG